>NZ_JBELMO010000001.1:0-149591 GCF_042095715.1 Qipengyuania sp.
ATCGGCAAAGCCGCAACCGGCCTGTTTACCGGCGCGGACGCCGAAGCCATTGGCGGCCAGTTCGGCGGGCTGTTGGCCAATCCCTGGGAACTGTTGATGTGGCACACCGTGTTCATGGCCATCGTTGTGTTTATCGTTGGTCGGGGTATTCGTTCCGGGCTTGAGAAAGCCGTGAACATGCTGATGCCACTGCTGTTCGTACTGCTGATTGCGATGGTGATCTATGCCATGAACAGCGGCACCTCCCCGGGACGCTCCGCCAGCGCGGTTTGCATCATTGTATCGAGCGGCAAGCCGGCCTCGGCGGACGGAGAACCTTGGAGCGATGCCTCGTAATCTTCGCCCAGAGCCCCATCGATCTCGTCGTGGAAAATGAGCGGAAGCCCCGTCACGCAGAGCATGAGCAGGAAAGCCGTGGCCACCAGGCTCGACCATTTATGGACCACAAACCAGAATCTGATGCTGCGCCGCGTCATGGCCGGATGGCTAGGCGGGTCCTTGGGCGCCGTCAATGATAACAGTTCGCAATTGCATTCTGCGGCGAGGGCTAGCCGCCAAATGTTTCAGGCGGGAGTTGGAGCCGCCTTTCGATCCGATGGTTATCCGCCGCAGATCTTACGAACCGCAACGGGTTCATTGCGAGCGCGGGGGGCCGTATATCCGATCAGTCGTTTGGGTTGGCCGCTCGACCTGCTAGGGGCGCGCCGCAATGATCACCATCGACAACCTTACAGTCCGGCTCGGCGGACGGGCTATCATGCAGGATGCCAGCGCTGCCATTCCCACCGGCGCGAGAATCGGCCTTATCGGATGCAACGGGGCGGGAAAGTCGACCCTGATGAAGACGCTGATCGGCCACATCGAACCCGATGAGGGTGCGATCGAAATGCCGAGGCGCGCGCGTCTGGGGTATATCGCGCAGGAGGCTCCCAGCGGTTCGATCACGCCTTTCGAGGCGGTGCTTGCCGGAGATACGGAGCGCGCTCAGCTCCTCGAGGAAGCGGAAAATTGCCCCGACATGGAGCGACTGGGCGACATCCACGAGCGGCTTCTCGCGATCGATGCCTATGCGGCCCCGTCCCGTGCGGCGATCATCCTGACCGGGCTGGGGTTCGACGAAGAGATGCAGGCTCGTCCGCTCGACTCCTTTTCCGGTGGCTGGAAAATGCGGGTCGCGCTGGGCACCCTCTTGCTATCCAATCCCGATATCCTGCTTCTCGACGAACCGTCCAACCACCTCGATCTCGAAGCGACACTGTGGCTGGAGAGCTTCCTCAAGACCTATCAAGGCACGCTGATCGTCATCAGTCACGAACGCGATCTGCTGAACAACGTCGTCACCGCGATACTGCACCTCCAGGATGGCAAACTGTCCCTTTACCCGGGCGGCTATGATGCATTCGAGAAGCAGCGGGCCGAGCGAGCCGCGCAGCTCGCGGCCATGAAGGCGGCACAGGATGCCCAGCGGGCGCGGCTGGAGGATTACGTCGCTCGCAACAGCGCAAGAGCTTCCACCGCCAAGCAAGCACAATCGCGCGCAAAGATGCTCGCGAAGATGCAGCCGATCACGGCCGTGATGGAAGACCCGAGCCTCAGTTTCGACTTCCCCAGCCCAGACGAGATGCGGCCCCCGCTGATCACTCTCGATCTTGCGGCGGTGGGTTACGGCGATGTGCCGATCCTCCAGCGGCTCAACCTGCGGATCGACCCGGACGACCGCATCGCCCTGCTCGGTCGCAACGGCAACGGCAAAACCACGATGGCTCGCCTGCTGGCGGCCCAGCTCGCGCCGATGGACGGGGCGATGCAGGCATCGGGCCGGATGCGCGTAGGCTATTTCACCCAATACCAGGTGGAAGAACTGGAAGCGGACGGCACGCCGCTGGACCACATGACCCGGGCGATGGAAGGCGCCTCGCCCGGCGCGGTGCGCGCTCAGCTTGGCCGGTTCGGATTTTCCGGGCACCGCGCCACCGCGCGGATCGGGACGCTCTCCGGCGGCGAGCGTGCGCGGCTGGCGCTGGCGCTCATTACCCGTGACGCCCCACATCTCCTGATCCTGGACGAGCCGACCAACCATCTCGACGTGGATGCGCGCGAAGCGCTGGTCCAGGCGCTGAACGCGTTCGAGGGAGCGGTCATTCTCATCAGCCATGATCGGCACGTGGTCGAACTGACCGCCGACCGGCTTGTTCTGGTGGATGGCGGAACGGCCAAGGAATA
This sequence comes from Qipengyuania sp., assembly GCF_042095715.1. Taxonomy (GTDB): domain Bacteria; phylum Pseudomonadota; class Alphaproteobacteria; order Sphingomonadales; family Sphingomonadaceae; genus Qipengyuania. The sequence goes on from NZ_JBELMO010000001.1 coordinate 2,224, forward strand.
CCCGGGTAGTATCGAGGACTACATCGATTTCATTCTGGGCCGGAACCAGCCGCGTGCGGGCGGAAGCGGCGGTGCCGCCAAACCGAAGAAAGACAAGCGCGCCGCGGCTAGGAGCCGCGAGGCCGTCCGGCTCGCGCGAAGCAATGTGACCGCAAGCGAAAAGGCGATGGCACGCTTGCAACACAGGCTCTCGGCGCTCGACACTTCCCTGGCAGACCCGTCGCATGCCGGTGTCGCCCCCAGCGATCTCCTGCGGGAGCGCGCGGAGGTTGCGGCGGAGCTGGAAACGGCCGAGTTACAATGGCTCGAAGCGCAGGAATCGCTGGAGAAGGCCGAGGCGTGACGGGAGGCCGAAGCGCGTGAGCGGCGTGATTCTCTTCAACAAGCCCTACGGCGTGCTCTCGCAGTTCACCGACGAGCGGCAAGGTGTGCCGCGCCCGACGCTTGCGCAGTTCATCGACGCACCGGGGTTCTATCCCGCCGGGCGGCTCGATTTCGACAGCGAAGGCCTGCTGATCCTTTGCGACGATGGCCGGTTGCAGGCGCGCATCGCCGACCCGCGTTTCAAACTAGCCAAGACCTATCTCGCACAGGTTGAAGGGGAGCCCGACGCTGCTGCGATGGAGGCATTGCGAAGCGGTGTCCGGCTTAAGGATGGCCGGTCCCGCCCTGCGAAAGCCGAGCGTATCTGTGCGCCCGCATTTTGGCCGCGCGATCCGCCGATCCGGTTCCGCAAGTCCGTTCCCGACAGCTGGCTGCGCCTGACCATTACCGAAGGCCGCAACCGGCAGGTTCGCCGGATGACGGCAGCGGTCGGACATCCGACGCTGCGCCTTGTCCGTTGGGAAGTAGGGGAATGGACGCTCGACGGGCTTGCGCCCGGCGAATGGCGCAAGCTGTGACGGCGCCGCTCAGTCGGAATCGATAATCGCCAGACAACCGCGATTCAGAAGATCGATGATCAGCCCGGCGACGTCTTGCGAGGCGAGCTCGTTTGAGGGCGCGATGATGCGCGGTTCGGCGCAAAGCCGCTCGGCCATTCGCGCCACCGTGCCCTGACAGACGTAAGCCTCGCCGTCGACGAACAGCACGAGTCTTTCGGTGCTCTCCCGGACGAAGGAGAACCGGCTGGCCGGATTGCGTGCAAGATCGAGCGGCGCTCTCTCTCTGGTCAGGTCGGCGGCGGTCACATGCTGCTCCGGCGCCCAGTCCAGCCCATCTTCCTTCGGCCGTGTGACATAGCGGCCGAACCATGCGGCGAACGCGGTCCGGTCCGTCAGCGCGTCCGAAACCATAGCCTGCAGACGCGCCAGGGCCGCCGAAGAAATCTCGCCGGGAGGCGCCCCGACCGAAAGATTCGGGTCGGTGTAGCGATCGTCCTCGTCCAGCGTATCCAGCAGGTGGTCAGCCCAGGCGGAAACGAGATCGCCGCGTGACGGCGCGCGGAAACCGACCGAATAGGTCATGCAATCGTCGCCCACTGCCACCCCGTCGTGCGCGTAACCGGGCGGCACGTACAAGATGTCGCCCGGATCGAGCACCCATTCCTCCAGGGGTTCGAAATCCGCCAGGAGGCGCAGATCATCGTGCGGCAGCAGCCTTGCACTGCTGTCATGGCGCTTTCCAATCCGCCAGCGCCGTTGACCCAGACCCTGAACAAGGAAGACGTCATACTGGTCGAAATGTGGCCCTACGCCGCCGCCCTCGACGGCATAGCTGACCATCACATCGTCGATACGCCAATCGGGGATGAACCGGAACGGCTCGATCAGCGCAGCCACCTCATCGATATGGTGATCCACCGCATGAACGAGCAAGGTCCAAGGAGTTGCGCCAAGATCGCCAAAACTCTCAGGCCCAAAAGGGCCATGTTGGACCGTCCACCCGCCCTGCGCGACTTGGCGAACCAGGCGGCTTTCGACCTCGGCCTGGCAGGCGAGACCCGCCAGTTCGTCGGGTTCGAGCGGGTTGGTCCAACATCCCCACGGGTTGCGGATCAGGAGAGGTTGCTTCTGCCAGCAATCCCGAAGAAACGCCGCCGCGTCGAAATTCTGCAATGCAGGCACTAGCGCGGCAGCTGTTCGTCGGCCTCGGCCATCAGGTCCATCAGGTTGCGAGCAGCGTTCCGATCGTCCGGATCGGGGAATGAGACGTCGAGGTCGGGCGCGGCACCCGGCATGTAGAGCACCGCCCACAAGGCAAATCGTTGCCCTCGATCACGCGACAGGCCGAGGTCGACCTGCATCTTTTCGATCCCCGCCGCCCGCGCGCCTGAGGAAAGCGATTCTGCCGAACTGGTGCCGAAATACCGGTAGAAAAGATCGTCAAAATTCATGGCGCCCTGCTACCACCGTGGTTGCGCGACGTCACGCCGTCGCACCGGTCATTCCGTTCTCAGGAGGCGCGGGCGCAAACAGACTGGCTGCGCCTGGCAAGCCGCTTGCCCGTTTTCATCCGCCCGACGCCATTGGCTCCGCGTCGCCAATCCCGCCTCCGAGTGCAACGAACAGGGTGGCGCTGTTCTGAATCCAGGCCCGGCGGGTGGCGAGAAGGCGCTGTTGTGCTTCGAACAGGCTGCGTTCGGCGTCCAGGACTTCGAGATAGTCGGCAACGCCTTCACGATATCGCAGATTGGCGATCCGCGCGATCCGCTGTTGCGCCGTGACGCCTCGCTCCAGCGCCGCGATCTGATCGTCCAGATATCGCCTGCCCGCAAGCGCGTCGGAGACTTCGCGGAACGCGACCTGGACCGTCTTGTCGTAGTTGGCGACTTCCTCGACTTCCAGCGCGCGAGCCAGATCGAGATCGCCCTGGCGGGCGCCCCAATCGAAGATCGGGAGGCTGATGGACGGGCCAAAGCTCCATCCCAGGGTGTCGGAAGAGAACAGCCCGTCGAGGCTGCTCGACGAAAAACCGGCATTGCCAGTCAAGGAGATCGTGGGGAAGAAGGCGGCGCGTGCCGCCCCGATGTCCGCACGCGCGGCGCGCAGTTGCTCTTCGGCGGCGATGATATCGGGCCGGACGAGAAGCAAATCGGAGGGCAGGCCGGGATCGAGGCGTCGTTCGTCTTGCTGGTCGAGCAGGTCGAGGCCCGGTGGAAGATCGTCGGGAATGCGGCCTCCGACGAGCACGGTCAGCTGGTTCTCGATCTGCGCCAGGCTCAGTTTCTGCGACGCCAGCTGCTGCTGGGCCTGTGTCAGCAGGGTTTCGGCCTGACGATAGGGCAGTTCGGAGGTCACGCCCTGATCGAAGCGAAGCTTCGCGATCCTCAGCCCTTCGACGCGCCCGTCGGCTGTGGCTTGGGCGAGCTTGATCTGTTCGCGGGTTTCCAAGGCCGCAATATAGGAATTGGCGGTATCCGCGATGAGCGAGAGATAGAAGGCGCGCTGCGCCGCCGCGGACGCGAGATACCGCGCGCGGGCGGCTTCGCTCAGATTGGCGATGCGTCCCCAGAAGTCCAATTCGAATGCGCTTACCCCGACCCCAACGTCGAACCTGTCGTAAGTTACGGACGCGGGCGCGCCGTCGGCATCTCCTGGCGGAATGATAACCGGATTGGCCGCGAGAGACTGCCGTGTGCGTGTTCCACTCGCCTGCGCGACGAGATTGGGAAGCCTTCGGGAATCCTGAATGCGATAGCGGGCCCTGGCTTGCTCGATCCGGGCCGTCGCGATCACGAGATCGCGATTGTTCGCCAGCGCGGTAGCGATCAGCGCATTGAGGCGTGGATCGCGAAACCACTCTTTGTAAGATAGCCTGCTGGCGATCACACTGCCGTCTTGCCTCAGGCTTTGGTCATAGACGGGAGGGGTCGCAGGCTCGGGCCTGACATGGTCTGGCGCGAAATTGGCGCAGCCTGCCAAGGCCAGGCTGGCCGCGGTGGCAAGAAGCAGTCGGTTCATCGGGGCGTTCCGGTATTGGGCTCTCGCGGGGTCGTGGGGGCGGCGGCTTCGTCGTTCTCGATATGCCCGGTGGCCACGGGTTGCTTGCGGCTGAGCTTGCGGCGGACAAGCAGATACAGGATCGGAATGACGAAGATGCCGATCACCGTCGCGGTGATCATGCCGCCCATCACGCCCGTGCCCACCGCGATCCGGCTGGCCGCTCCTGCGCCGCTGGCCAAAACGAGCGGCACCATGCCCAGGGTGAATGCCAGCGAGGTCATGATGATCGGGCGCAACCTCAGCCGTGCCGCGGATTTTACCGCTTCGATACGCGACTTGCCGGTTTCCTCCTCCTCGATAGCGAATTCCACCACGAGGATCGCGTTCTTCGCCGCGAGACCGATGATGGTGATCAGCCCCACGTTGAAATACACATCGGCCGACAGCCCGCGCAGCATCGAAAAGAGCACCGATCCCAGCACACCCATCGGCACGATGAGAAGCACCGCGACCGGCACCGCCCAGCTTTCGTACAGCGCGGCGAGCACCAGGAACACGACGATGACGGACAGGCCCAGCAACGCCCCGATCTGTCCGCTTGCCTGCTTCTCCTCGAAGGAAACGCCGGTCCACTCGTACCCGATCCCTGCGGGGAGTTGGCCCGCCAGTCTTTCCATTTCCGCAAGCGCAGCCCCCGAAGATTCGCCCGGCGCTGCCATTCCCGACAGGGTCATGGCGGGATACCCGTTGTAGCGCGCCAGGCTGGCAGGTGCGGCGGACCATCGCGCGGTCGCGAAGGACGAAAACGGCACGAGTTGGCCGCTCTGGTTGGGAATGCGCAAGGCAAGCAGGTCCTCGGGCGACATCCGGTCCTCGGCGTCGGCTTGGACCAGCACCTGCAGCACCCGCCCCTCGCGGTTGAAGTCGTTGGCGTAAGCGGAGCCGAAGGTGATCGAAAGCGCCGCATTCACATCGTTCATGGAGAGGCCAAGAGCCCGCGCCTGCAGCCTGTCGATATCGACGGCGAGTTCGGGGCTGAGGCCCTGATCCTCAGGCCTCAGGCCGGTTATGACTTCGCTCTGCGATGCCATGCCGAGGAGTTGATCGCGCGCGGCCGTCAGGGCCGTGCGTCCCAGGCCCACCCGGTCCTGTAGCTTCAGCGTGAAGCCGCTCGCCTGTCCCAACGACTGGATTGCGGGCGGTTGGATCACAAAGGCGAATGCCCCTTCGATCTGGGAGAATGTCCCCATCGCGCGTCCAAGCAAGGCTTCGGCGCTGCTTTCGGATGCGGATCTTTCGTCCCACGGCTTGAAGGAAGAGAACATCATGGCGTTGTTCTGGCCTTGCCCGAAGAAGCTGAAGCCTCTTACGACGACGAGGTCTTTCACTTCGTCCTGCGATAGCCAGAAGTCCACGATCGGTTTCAGCGCTTCATCTGTCCGCTCCTGCGTCGCCCCGGGAGGCGCCTGGACTACCGTGATCAGGAACCCTTGATCCTCATTCGGAAGGAAGGCGGTAGGCAAGCGGAAGAACAGCAGCACGGTGATCGCGGCAAGCACGAGAAATACCGCGAGGGCCCTGAACGGCCGCGAGAGAATACGGTCGTTTGCGCGGCCGTACTTCTCCTGCATTCGCGCGAACCAGCTATTGAAGCTGCCGGAGAAATCCGCAAGTTTCCATCGCGCCTGCGTCAATTTCCCGCGAAGTCCGGGCTCCACGGGCCCACGTTCGGGCGGCGCGGAATCGTGGTCGGTTCCCTGGTCAATCGGCTTGAGGAAAGTGGCGCAGAGCGCAGGCGTCAGCGATAGGGCCAGCACGGCGGAGAAGAAGATCGCAATCGCCAGCGTCACCGAGAACTGGCGATAGATGCCCCCGGTGGAGCCCGGGAAGAAGGCCATCGGGATGAACACCGCGATCAGCACGAGCGTTATGCCGATAATGGCGCCGGTGATCTGACCCATCGCCTTGCGCGTAGCCTGTGCAGGCGGCAGGCCTTCCTCGCGCATGATGCGTTCCACATTCTCGATCACGACGATGGCATCGTCGACGAGGATGCCGATCGCCAGCACCATCCCGAATAGCGACAGCACGTTGATGGAGAACCCAAAGAGCCACAAGCCAAGACAGGCACCGGCCAGCGCTATCGGGACGACAAGAGCGGGTATCAGAGTTGCGCGCCAGCTTTGAAGGAACAGCAGGATGACCAGGAAGACCAGGATCATCGCTTCGACCAGCGTCTTCACCACTTCCTCGACCGAGGCCTGAACGAAGGGCGTGGTATCGTATGGGATCGATAGACTCACGCCCTCGGGCAGGCTCGACTCGATCTCCGCCATTCTGGACTTTACGCCCTCCGCGGCGGCCAGCGCGTTCGCGCCGGTCGCGAGTTGCACGGCCATACCCGCCATCGGGCTGCGATTCAGCGTGGTGGAGGTCGAATAGTTCTGCGCCCCCACCTCTACCCGGGCCACGTCGCTCAGCCGGACCACGGCGGCACCGGTGTCGGCGCGAAGAATGATGTTTCTGAATTCCTCCGCAGTCGTGAACCGGCCCTCGGTCGTGATGGTCGCGGATATCTGCTGCCCGGATGCGATCGGCTGCTCACCGATGGCCCCGCCCGCTGTCTGGGCATTCTGTTCGCGCACGGCGGCGAGCACTTCGCTGGGCGAAAGACCGTAGGAAGCGAGAGCTTCCGGATCCAGCCAGATACGCATGGCGTATTGCGATCCGAAAAGGGTCACGTCCCCGACACCCGGAACCCGCCGCAATTCATCGATCACCCGCGTAGCCGCGATATTGCCGAGATCGGTGCTGTCGAATGCGGTCGTGTCGGACGTCACGGCCACGATCATCAGGAAACCGGCGTTTGCCTTGCGCACCGTAATGCCTTGTCGCCTGACTTCCTCGGGCAGGCGCGCCTCCACGGTGCTAAGGCGGTTCTGAACCTCCGTCTGCGCTATGTTGATGTCGGTCCCCGCCTCGAAGGTCAGCGTGATGCTCGCAGTGCCGTTGGAGGCACTGGAGGACGCCATGTACAAGAAGCCTTCGACGCCATTGATTTGCTGCTCGATGACCTGGGTTACGTTCTGTTCGAGCGTCTCGGCATTCGCACCCGGATAGACGACGCTGATGGTCAGCGAGGGCGGCGCAACCTCGGGATATTGTTCGATCGGAAGGGCCCGCAGGGCGATGATGCCCGCCAGCAATATTGCCAGCGAAACGACCCAGGCGAAAATGGGGCGATCGATGAAAAAACGCGCCATCGGTCAGCCCTCCTTGGCGGGGGCCGGTGTGTTTGCTTGCGCTTTACGAGCACTGCCAATCCGCTGGACCGGGACCCCCGGCCGCAGCTTTTGAAGATTGCTGACGATCACGACGTCACCCGCTTTCAGGCCACTCTCGACGATCCACTTTCCATCGATCATCGCGCCCAAGGTAACCGGACGTACCGCCGCTTTCCCATCCTTGCTCACGATGAACACGGAGCCGCCCTGCTCGCTGAGCGACACAGCGCGTTGCGGGACCGCGATCCCGTTGCTGATTTGGCCGGCAATAATTTTCGCCCGGACGAATTCTCCCGGCAGCAAGAGGCCGCTGGGGTTCGGAAAGATCGCTCGCAGTTCGACGGTCCCGGTTTCGGCGTCCACCGAACGACCTTGAAAATCGATATATCCGGGGACGGGATATTCACTGCCGTCCTTGAAGCTGAGCAGCACCTCCATCCGGTCGTTGGGCCCCAGCGAGATCTCCCCGGTCGATGCCTGCCGGCGAAGCGCCATCAGCTCGTCCGACGATTGCGAGAACCGAACATAGACCCTGGAAATCTGCTCTATCCGCGTGAGCAGCGTGCCTTCCGCCTGAGAGACCAGCGCCCCCTCGGTTGTTTCCGCGCGACCCGCTCGACCGGCGATCGGCGCGCGGACGGTGGTATAGCCCAGTTGGAGGTCCGCCGCCCTGAGCTGCGCGGCGAGTTGGTTTACATTCGCATCGGCTTCTCGCGCGGCCGCGACGGCGGCGTCGTACTCCTGGCGGCTGATCGCATTTTCGCTGACCAGCGGGCGGTATCGTTCAACCACGGCCCTCGCATTGGATGCGCTGGCGCGTGCACGGGCAAGGGCGGCCTGCGCTTGAGCATAACTGGCCCGCAACTCGCTGGGGTCGATCCGGAACAAGAGCTGCCCGGCGCCTACGTCGGTGCCTTCGTCGTAAAGCCTCGACTGGATGATGCCGGTAACACGCGCCCGGACCTCGGCGGTTTTGAATGCCTCGACCCGGCCCGGCAGTTCCATGACGTTGGGAACCGAAACCGCGCGCATGGTGATCGTCTGGACCGGAACAGCGGCCGGCTGTGGGGGCGCTTCGGATCCGGAACAGGAAACGAGGAACAGGCCTCCCATCAGGGCGGCAAACAAGCGCGTCATCGTCGAAACTTTCGGTTCAGTATTTGTGCAGATGCGAAGGTGTAATAGGAATTACAGTGTTGCCATACAAGCGCCTTTGGTGAAGCTTTTGCCTGTGTTCGGAAAAGAAACGGAAACTTGTCGGCTAAACCGGCGGCGGGCGGCCATTCTCGACGCCGCTCGCGCGCTTTTCATTGAATTCGGATACGAGGGAACGACCTTGGGAATGATTGTGGATCGTGCGGGGGGGTCGCTCGCGACGGTTTACAAGCTCTTCGGCAACAAGGACGGTCTCCTCAAGGCCATGGTCTTCGAGAGGGAGTTATCGAGCGTAACAGCTATTCTGGCCGCGAGAAATTGTTCGGAAGAGCCGGCAGAGACCCTTCACCGTATCGCCGCCGAACTGGAAGCGCATTTGCTGAATGCCGATTTCTTGGCGCTTGTTCGCATCGTGATGGCCCGCAGCATCGAAGACGCACAGTTTGCGAAGGAATTCTATGACCGTACGGCCATGCGCACGCGCGCCGGGCTCGAGGATTTGTTTGAGATCTGGCGCAAGGCAGATCTCGGTTTGCAAGGTGATCCGCAGATGTTGGCCGATACGTTTATGGGGCTGATTGTGAGCGACATGCATCACGCGGCGATCAGCCACGGTTCGATCGAGCGGCTGACCACGGAGCAATTCAGCCAGCGGACGGATCTCTTCCTGAGGGGGGCCGGTCTGCTCCCTCGCCCCATCGAACACTTGAGGCAGTAATCGGGGGGCATCGATCACGCCTCCGAATTAATGGAGCTGCTGTGGTGACTGCCCCCGCGCGCAACCAAACCCTCGGGAGGGTTACGCGCGTAGTCCGTAAAGCCACGGGAACGCTGAACGGGCCGCGAAACCGACTCGTCTAACTAGTCGCGCTCCGCTGCCGCTGCGTCTAGCCTTGCTCCCAAAGGATCTTCTTTCAGCACCGCCTCGCCTGAAGCCTCGAAATCCATGATCTGATCGCCGGTGGGATCATACGACAGCCACTGCGGCAGTTCGTCCCCATTTGGATTACCGGTCTTTGCGAAGTTGGTCAGATAATCGCCCATCAACCGGGCGATTTGACGATCCCTGGCTGTCGTTTGGTCGCCATACTTGATTTCTGCGGTGTCGAAAAAGAACGGAATGTCGGTCGCGTGTTGCGCGCCCTCGGAATCCACCGATTCCGCGACATACGAGAAGCGGTATTGCCAGACCGGAACGCCGTGCTCGGCCACTTCGCCTGCGATCTCGCGGGCGCCAGCCACCATAATTCCTGTCGGCCCGCCGATGTCCGCACTTGTGGCGCCTATCATCATAGGCGCTTTGGCGAAATCGCCGTCCTCATAGGCCGCCTCGGCATCGACCGCGATCAAGCCATCGGGGAAGGGGCTGGCGAAGGTTCGCTCCCCGGCATCATTGACGGCGGACATGGTGGCAAGATTGAGCCCGTCGGTCACCTTTGCAGCCGGAAGCGCGCGCAGTTTCTCGAGCGCTTCCGGGTCATTGGTCGCGATTCCGTTCGTGCGCGCGAAGTTCACTCCGATGGCCTCGGTGGCAGCGAAATCGGCTGCGCGCATGGAGCCGCCATTTCCGCCGGACATCACCACCGCCTTGTCGAACAGTCCTTCGGCCATCGGTGAGGTAACCAGAAAGTGAACTGACATTCCGCCCGCCGATTCCCCCACAATGGTAACATTCTCGGGGTCACCACCGAACGCCGCGATATTGCGCTCTACCCAGCGCAGAGCGGCGAGCTGATCCATATATCCGTAATTGCCGAGCAAGCCATTGTCCGGGTTCGCGCGGGTGAGGGCTGGATGCGCGAATGTGCCAAAACGCCCCACGCGGTAATTGAAACTGACGAAAACCACGTCTCTCGAAGCGAGCTTCGCCCCCGAATACGTGGGCGGCGAGGAGCCACCGTTGACGAAGCCTCCGCCATAAATCCATACGACCACGGGCAGCTTTCCCTCTGCGCCGACAGGCTTCCACAAGTTGATGTAAAGGCAGTCTTCGGCTGGCTCCGTGCCGAGCGGCGCGGCGTCGCTCGGAAAGGGCTTCTGCATGCAATCGGGCGCATAACCCGTCGCCTCTCTCACGCCGTCCCATGCGCCGGGCGGTTGCGGGGCGCGCCAGCGCAGCGGACCGACCGGCGGCGCGGCGAACGGGATGCCCTTCCAACTCGCAATACCGTCCTCGACGGTGCCGCGAACCGCGCCGGTTTCGATACGCACTACCGGCGCATCGATCGTCGGCTCCGCTGCAGCCGGCACGCCCAAACCTGCAATGGCGAACAATGAAGCGATCAACCGCATGTTATCTCCCTCTCGCTCATCGCGATTATCAGCTGCCGGGCTTATTGCAGCTTCTCGACGTCGCCGCCATCGAAGAGAAGCGCAGCGACTGTCGAATTGATTGGCGATCACTCGCCGATGGTTTAGGCTTCGCTGGTGGCAAGCGCATGGTAACGATCAGGGAAGTCGCGAAAGAAGCGGGCGTTTCCGTGGCGACCGCATCGCGTGCGCTCAACGGCTTGAAGAATGTGACACGCGCAACCCGCGAGAAGATCGAGGCTGCTGCCCTGCGTCTCGACTATGTCCCTCATAGTGGCGCCCGCAGTCTCACCCGCCGCCAGACCGACACCATCGGGATTATCCTGCCGGACCTGTTCGGTGAGTTCTTTTCCGAAATCATCCGCGGCATCGACATGGTGGTCCACGCTGCGGGCAAGAACATTCTGCTTGGCAACATGCACGGCAGTCCGGCCGAAACCGTTCAGGCGATACGTGCGATGCGGGGGCGGGTAGACGGTCTGCTGGTCATGCCCCCCAACTCCAGCGTCGATACGATCGGTGGTTCGAACAATTGGAATATTCCGACGGTTCTTCTCAATGCTCCTGCACGCGATGCGGACATGCCGTATGTCACCGTCGATAATTACGCCGGCGCACGGCTGGTCGCCGAACATCTCGTCGGCTGCGGCGCCAAACGGATTATCCATATCGCCGGGCCTCAAAACAATCGTGATGCAAGCGAACGGGAGCGTGGATTTCGCGACGTGATCAAGGAAAAGCTGGGCGAAGCCAATCCGGTTGTCTTGCCTGGCGACTTTCGCGAAGATGCGGGGCGGGATGCGGCGCACGCGTTGCTGTCCGGCGGAACGCCCTTCGATGCAGTCTTCGCTGGGAACGATGTCATGGCGGTCGATCTGATAACCGAACTGCGCAAGGCAGGCCTGGAGATTGGCAAGGATGTGCTGGTTGCGGGCTTCGACGACATTCCGCTCGCCCGCTATGTAACGCCCGAACTCACGACGGTTCATTCGGATATAACGCGTCTCGGCTCGACCGGGGCGCGGCTATTGCTTCGCATGCTGAGGGGCGAGGATCTTGGTGAGGAGCGCGGCCTCGTCATCGCGCCTACCCTTGCGGTCCGGGGATCGACCACCGGCAAGGCCTCCTTCTAACAACGATCGGAACAAGGCGTGGCCCAAGAGATCGGAGTGAGGATTTTGCGCGGCACCGCGATTCTGGCGTGCGCGCTCCTGCTTGCCGCATGCGCGCACGTGGCAGAGCGAATACCCCTTAACAGCAGCCCCCTCGTTGTCATGACCTACAATGTCAGGCTCGATCTGGCGTCCGACGGTGCCAACGCGTGGCCGAAGCGAAAAGATATGGTCGCCGCTCTCATCGGTCACGAAGCGCCGGATATCTTGGGCATGCAGGAGGTGCTGGCCGGTCAGAAGCATGATCTGGAGGAGGCGCTGCCATCTTACCGGTTCATCGGTGTCGGCCGGGACGATGGAGGCGATAAGGGTGAGTTCTCTCCCCTGGCATGGCGCAACGACCGCTTCGTCCTGGTGGATTGGGGAAATTTCTGGCTTTCGGAAACACCGGCCAATCCGGGGAAGGGATGGGATGCGGCCTATCCTCGGATCGCGACTTGGGCGCTCCTGCGCGAGCGCGGAAGCGGTAGGCCCCTTCGCGTCCTCAACACGCATTTCGACAATGTCGGCGAGGTCGCGCGCGAACGTGCCGCCGAAATGATCGTTCGCTGGGCGCGAGAGGGGCAGGGGAGTGACCTTTCGGCTGCGACCGTGGTGATGGGAGATTTCAATGTTCCCCCCGGCAGCCGGCCGCACGCACTGCTCGCGGACGCCGAGCACAGCGGGCTGAAGGATGCGAAGACGCTCAGTACAACGCCTCCTTATGGACCTTCTGGAACCTTCACCGGTTTCGATATCTCGAAGGATGCAGGCGAGCCGATCGATCATATTTTCGTGTCGAGCGGCATCCGCGTACGCGGTTATTCAGTTGTAACCCAGCATTGGGGTGGTTGGCTTCCTTCGGACCATTATCCGGTGATCGTGGAGCTTCAATTGCCCGATCGCTAATCGGGCCTGTCTCTAGACCACGCGCAGGGTGGCGCGGACGCCGAAGTGATCGGATGGATATTTTCCGTCCTCCGGAACATCCCCGATCCGACGGGCTGCGACCGGCTCGAAGCGCTTACGCTCGGCAAAGATGTGGTCGATTACCCTTTCCCGATGACCCATGGCCGGGTTCAACGTGGTCGTGGAGGGATCTTGCGGCAGCGTACTGAAGAAGCGGGGGCCAGTCAGCGGCGCAAGGGCTTTCTCGTCGACGGTGGCGTTGAAATCGCCCGCAACGATCAGGGGTGTATGGTCGCGAGGAAGCCAATCCATGAGGTCGTTGACCTGTAAGGTCCGCACTGCGCCTGCGTCAGGCTGCGAGGCCAAGTGGGTGCCAACCACATCGATCGCAGAGCCGGCAACCGACATCCGTAAGCGCAAGGCGGTGCGATAATCGTTCAATGGTTCAAGCTTTTTCCCGACCTCATCCATCACTGGGAAGCGGGTGAGAATGGCATTGCCATAACGTTTAAGCGATCCTGGGGGTTCGGTGGCAAAGAAGTGGACCGAGTATTCCCCTAGCATATCCGCGATCGTCTGGGCTTGGTTGGGCAAAGCCCTGGTTTTGTCCTGCAGCACTTCCTGCAAAATGATGATGTCCGCCCCAGCCTGCTTCAGCGATTGCACCAGCAGCGGCAACCTTTGTGGCCAATCCCCGGCATCGTGCCAAATATTGAATGTCACGAGCTGGACCGTGCGGGGCTCTGTAATGTGAGCGACACAACTGGTGAGCGGAAACGTACCGGCGGCAAGCAACAGGGCGCGCCTGCTGAACACCGGCCCGGCCATCATTTGGCGGTCTTCTCGAGCCATCCGCCCTTGAAGCCCAACCGCTCCAGTCCACGCCGAATATGGGGGTTCTTGCGTAGCGTATTCCAGACGAGGCCAGTGCGATGGTTCTCCATCATCGCAAGGATCGGGCCCTGATCGATACCAAGATGGTCGCGCGCCACCCATCCCTTTTGAGCGTCCACCGTGCCGCTGGCGCTGCCTACATCGGTGAAGGTGTAACTCGGGTTGAAGGCGTCCTTGAACCCATACTTCGTGTAGAGCGACGCGCCATAGGTCTCGCGCATGGCCATCAGCGCGGGAATGGTCACTTCGGGAGCGAAGGGGACCGAACCGCCGGCAGCGGTGGGTACGATCGTGCCATCGTCGACCACTCGCTCGCTGCTTACCCCGCGCGCGGAATAGCCCTGAAATTGGCGGGGCTTGCCATTCACGATCCGGCCATTGGCGGCACCGGTCGGCCCGTCGGACGCGGTCCAGCCCCAGAGATCGCCGGAATAACCGACCCAATCGTTGGGATTGTCGATGCCATAGGCCCGTTGGCTCAGCGTGGCGCGGCGGCTGTTCTCAAAATAATCGATCCCCTTCGACGCCATGAAGGAATCCTGGATGCCGCGAAAGTCGATCCAGACATGGCTGTACTGATGGCCGAAAAGCGGCTCGAACTGAAGGTGCTCATAGCCGTAATAGGGGGCCCAGTCCTTCTCCAGATCGGCCGCCCAGCCGGTGTCCCATGCCTCTTTCGTGACCGGATGTGTCGGCGATCCGGCAGCCAGAATATAAATTAGCATGCCTTCGTTGTAGCCGACCCAGTCGTGCGTGCCGAAATCGCCGTTTTCTCCGCGCTCGGGATACCACCCCATGGCGATCGCCTTTCCGCTGCCGCCATTGGCGGACGGAATGGAACTGTTTTCGCGTTGGACGAAGGTCCAGTCGACACGGGCGTAGATTTTTTCGGCGAGGTCGCGGATTGCCGCTTCGGTCGGGTCGTCACGATCGAAATAGCTTTGTGCGAACAGAACGCCGCCCAGCAGAAGGCTGGTGTCCACGGTGGAGAGTTCCGTACGCCCGCGCCGCGCGCCGTCTTCGTTGTTGAGGAAGTGGTAGAAGAAACCCTTGTAACCGGAAACGCCCTCTACAGCAGGACCTTGAGGCGCGTTCCAATAGAACTCCAGACAATCGCGCGTGCGCGCAGCCGCCTGATCGCGGGAGACATAGCCACGCTCCGCCCCGATGCCGAAGGCGGTCAGCGCGAAACCGGTCGCCGCAATGGAGGAGAATGGATTACTCGGCCACCGATCGGGCGCGAGGCACCGTTGGGTATCAGTGGTTTCCCAGAAATAGGCGAAGGTTTTTCGGGTTAGATCTTCGGAGAAGGCGGCCTGATCGGTGGTCGAAGGCTGGGTGCCGCTCAGAGGACCGTCAACGGTCGCATTATCCGCGGGGAGGTAGTTTACACACCCCCCGAGAACCAAGGTTACGATTAGCGGAACGAGGCGTAGAGAAATGGTGGTCACCCGTTGGCAAGGGAAAGCGCCACCGCCCCTTCATCGCGGCGGCGGCGCGGGAGGGGTCTAAAATTCGAAGCCTGCCGATATCTTGAGCGTCCGCGGCGGGCCGGCAGTTCCGAATCCGGTCCGCTGTAGATAGTTGGCAGACAATGGGTTCGTGTTGAAATTACTGTAGTTGCGATCGTTCAATGCGTTGACAATGTCCGCCCGAAGCCTGAATCGCGCACGGTCGGAAAGGAAACCAAAGGGGATATACTTGGTAATCGCCAAGTCCAGTTGGCGGAAGCCCCACCGGTCGCCGTTGGATTCCACCGTGTTGGAGATGACGGTACGCTGAATTTGATCGTTGGCCCCGATCTCATTTATGAAGCTGGTCACGTTTTGTGGCGATGCGATCTGAAATTTGCCAGAGAGCACTGCCGCGATCGGAAGGTCGACCGCACCGGCAATTACAATGCGATGGCGTCGCAGCCCGCTCGAGCGTGCAAAAGGATAATCTTCGACCGATGGAAAATCGAGAGCGAAGGTCTGGCCAAACTGCCGGTTCTCGATAGCATCGCTGTAAGTATAAGTCCCGGTTAGGTTCCACGGGGATGACTGGGTATAGCGCTTCGTAAGCTTGAGATAGGCACTATCGTTGCGTGTCTCGAGCCCGTTTGTTCCGATTATGATTGACCCGAATCCCGGAGGCGTCGCACCGAAGGGCGAGCTTGGGTTGGCTGGCGGATCGGGGAAAAAGTTACCATTCGGCAGGCGATTGCCAAGGAGCAGGACGAACCCGTCCTTGCTCTCGATATGCTGGTACCCGATCTCCGCCTCGAAATTCGGAGCCAACTGGCTGCGCAGGCCGAGACTGAATTGATCGGAATACGGTGTCTTGAGATCGTTGTCGAAAAAGCGAAGCTCACGCCCGCCTCCCGCCCCGGCATTGGCCACCAATTGAGCGCGACCTTCGGGCGTCAGAAAAAATGGATCGAACTGCACGCAGGTTGGTGACAGTGTGCAGGGATTGGTGGAATCACCCGTCTGGAAGTTAAATGTTCGGGTGGTGAAGCCCTGCGCGACACGCAGTTCCTGACCGAGGAAATCAAACTGGTTGCGGTCGTAGGATCGACCAAATCCTCCGAACACCACGAACCGACGATCCTCGTCGAGGGCATAGCTAAAGCCCAGTCGCGGCTGGAAGGCGCCGGTGAATGCTTCGCGTTGCGTGCCATCGGATATAAATTGGTTGATGTCGTAATTGGCGTTAACGAGGTTGGGGTACTTCGCCGGAGAAACTGCGTCGATGAAGGCTTGCGGTGTGACGAAGTCAAGAAACGCCGGAATCTCCTCGTAATCCCAACGAATGCCGAGGTTGAGCGTCAGACGATCGGTAACGTCCCAGTCGTCCTGGACATAGACGCCAAATTGCCAGGCATCCGTTGTGATTTCGTCATCGCCTGTACCGTCCTGGAACCCAAATTGGACGCGATAGGGGACATCATCATTGAAGAAGCTGCCATCGGTGACGAATTGGCGCGTGACCGGATTGAAAACCGCATTGTATTGATAAAGTGGGTTGAAATTATTGAGCTGCGTGGCGCGCAGTTCGACCTGCTTGTACTTGAAGCCTGCCTTGATGGTATGACGTTCGAAGCCGATCCAGGTGAAGTCGTTCTGGATCGCAAAACCCTTCTGACCCTTGTCCTGGTAGTTCGACCCGCCACCGATACGTAAGATATTGTTTGACCGGAATACGCCCGGTCGTCCGTTAGCGAGAATAGTCGGCGTCACGTAGTCGAATTGCTGAGCGTTTCCAAACTCGAGCGGGGTTGGTGCCCACTTCACGTCCTCGTACGTCAGTTTGAGGTCGTTGACGAAATTGTCGGAGCTGAATTCGTAGCGCAGCAGCCCGCGATACTCCTTCACGTCCTGCGAACTTATGGTCGAGCGCGCATTGCTGCCGTCACCCAGGAACTCGCCGCTCTCGTCGCGAAACTTGAACGTTGCCTCGACGAGGTGCCCGTTCGCCGGCTCGAGCGAAAGTTTTCCAAAATACAGGTCTTCGTTGAACGTCGAGTTCGCCGGACCGAAGACATCCTGATATTCGGACGGGAAGAAACTGATCGGCAGGCCATTGCCGGGTGTAATCTGAATCGGATTTTCACGCCGCTTTCCTTCGTATGTAACAAAGAAATGCGCGACGTCTTTGACGATCGGACCACCGAGTGCGCCGCCGAACTGGAAGATGCGCGTTTCTACCTTGTCACGCGGGGGATTGCTGTACTTTTCCAGCGGAGTCTTCTGACGCAGGTTTTGGTTCGTATAATCAACAAAAAACTCACCCCGGAATTCGTTAGTGCCGGATTTGGTGCCCGCCGTGATCGCGACCGAGCTCACTTGGTCAAACTCGGCCTTGTAGTTGGAACTGATGACTCGATATTCACCAACCGCCAGCTGAGGGAATGGGTTGCCTTCCGAACTGTCCTGACCGGTAATGCCGTTCTTGAGGACGTAATCCTTCTGGCCGACACCATCGATGAAAACATTGACAGTGCGACTGTCCTGCGCCCCGCCCTGAATGCGTGATTGGCCGTCCGGATTGACGAATTGAACGCCGGGCGCAAGGTCCGCGAAGGCCAAGAAGTTGCGGTTGTCCTGCGGCAAAGTCTCGATCTGGCGCTGCGTAATATTGGCGCCCACTTCGCCGCCTTCCAGCACGGAAATGCGCCCACCTGTGACGATGATCACATCGCCCGTGCCAGCCACGCCTGAAGGGTCAGCCACTGCCGGTTCCTGGGCGATGTCATCGAAGTTAAGCACCGAATCTTGCGCGATCAAAAGCGTAAATTCATCGGTCCGGCGGATGACTCCGTCGATCCCGGTGATCTCGAGGTAATAGGTGGCTGGCCTCAGTTGCGGGAAATTGTAGCGGCCGTCTTGCGACACCGATACCGTGCGACGGAAGCCGGTTGCGATATCGACAGCGGTTATCTCGGTCGCGCCCGTTACTGTACCGCGCAATGAAGCATTCGATTCCTGGGCGTGTGCGGGTACTGCCAGGGCCATGCTCATGGCGCCGCCGGCAACTCCCACGGCGAGTGCCGCAGCCAATTTGCGCGAAATTAGCGCGCCCTTCGATAGGCGATTGCCGTTCATCAATTCTCTCCCCGTTACATCGAACCCCGGTTCTCCCCGGCGGCCCGAATCATTCTCGGTCTCTGCGGCGGCCTTGTAACCGGTTCCATAATCTCTGTATAGCTCATCCCGGCAGCGGCGATTCTTCAGGCTGCGGATAAAGGAGAGATGAGGATGGGCCGTATCGGCAATTCCCTGTGGACGGGGATCTTTGCGCTCGGGGCAGTGGGATGCACCACCACGCAGGTCGAGGAGCCCAGGGGACTAGCCGATGCTTCCGTAGCCGCGTCCCCAACTGCCGTCGCTATATCCAAGGCGCAACCCACGTGGTCGCAGAGCGCCCCCGAAATGGATCGCTTCATCGCCGATCTGATGGCGCGGATGACGCTGCAGGAAAAGGTTGGGCAGCTCAACCTGCTGACCAGCGATTGGGAATCGACCGGTCCCACGATGCGCGATACTTACCGGCAAGACATCGCCGCTGGCCGGGTGGGTGCGATTTTCAACGCCTATACCGCCAAATACACGCGCGAACTGCAGCGAATGGCGGTGGAGGGCACGCGCCTCAAGATACCGCTGCTGTTCGGTTACGACGTCATTCACGGACACCGCACGATCTTCCCCGTGTCGCTCGGCGAGGCGGCCAGCTGGGACATGAAGGCTGTCGAAAAATCCGCACGGGTTTCCGCGCAGGAAGCCGCGGCGGAAGGCATTCATTGGACCTTCTCGCCGATGGTGGACATCGCGCGCGATCCGCGCTGGGGTCGCATCTCCGAAGGTGCGGGCGAGGATGTCTATCTTGGCAGCAAAGTCGCCGCTGCGCGCGTGCACGGATATCAGGGGGACGACCTTTCCGCGACCGACACGGTGCTTGCCACCGTCAAGCACTTCGCCGCCTATGGCGCGGCGCAAGCGGGCCGCGATTATCACACGGTCGATATCTCGGAGCGGACGCTGTGGGACACCTATCTGCCGCCGTTCAAGGCAGCGATCGATGCCGGCGCGGCGAGCGTCATGACGTCCTTCAACGAAATCGATGGCATCCCCGCGAGCGGCAGCGAATACCTGCTGACCGATGTCCTGCGCGACCGATGGGGCTTCGACGGCTTCGTGGTGACCGATTACACCTCCATCAACGAGATGGTGCCGCACGGATTTTCCAAGGATCTCGCGCAGGCCGGAGAGCAAGCGCTGAACGCCGGTGTCGACATGGACATGCAGGGCGCCGTCTACATGGAGCACCTCGCCAAATCGGTCGAAGAAGGTCGCGTCAGCATGGATGCGATCGACCGTTCGGTGCGCCGGGTGCTCGAGGCGAAGTACCGGCTCGGCCTGTTCGACGATCCCTATCGCTATGCTAACGAAGCCCGCGAAAAGGCGACGCTTTACCGGCCCGAATTTCTCGAAGCCGCACGTGACGTGGCGCGCAAATCCATGGTGCTGCTCAAGAATGAGGGCGACACGCTCCCGCTTGCCGCTTCCGCGCGCCGGATTGCACTGATCGGACCGCTCGCCGACAGCAAGCCGGATATGATCGGCAGCTGGGCTGCTGCGGGTGATCGGGGCACGCGGCCCGTCACCGTGCTGGAAGGCATGCGCGCGCGCGCCGGAAACGGCACCACGGTCGAATATGCCAAGGGGGCGAGCTACGATTTCGATGCCTCCGGATCGACCGAAGGCTTCTCCGAAGCGCTCGCTCTGGCCGAGCGGTCAGACGTGATCGTCGCGGTAATGGGGGAAAAGTGGGACATGACGGGCGAGGCGGCGAGCCGCACTTCGCTCGATCTGCCCGGCAACCAAGAGGCGTTGCTGGAAAGATTGGTGGCAACCGGAAAACCGGTGGTCCTGGTGATGATGAGCGGACGCCCTAATTCGATTGCCTGGGCGGATGAGAACGTGTCCGCGATCCTGCATGCCTGGTACCCCGGCACGCAGGGGGGCAAAGCGGTCGCAGACGTGCTCTTCGGTGACTACAACCCTTCGGGCAAGCTGCCGGTGACCTTTCCGCGGACCGTCGGCCAGGTGCCGATCCATTACGACATGAAGAATACCGGCCGACCCATCGAGCTGGGTGCCCCGGGTGCGAAATATGTCTCGCGTTATCTCAACACGTCCAACGATCCCTTGTACCGGTTCGGCTATGGCTTGAGCTACACCAGTTTCAGCTACTCGCCGGTCACTCTGAACGCATCCAGCATGGGGCCCGATGGATCGATCACGGCCAGCGCGACCATTACCAATACCGGCCGTCGCGCTGGTGAAGAGGTCGTGCAGCTATACGTGCGGGACCTGGTCGGCTCCGTCACCCGTCCCGTTCAGGAGCTGAAAGGCTTCGAGAAGATCATGCTGCAACCGGGAGAAAGCCGCTCGGTCACCTTCACGATACGTCCCGAAGATCTCGCGTTCACCCGGGCGGATATGTCACATGGGTGGGAGCCGGGCGAATTCCGCCTCTGGATCGCGCCCAGTTCGGGGCCCAAGGCGGCGACGCCGGTCACCTTCACATTGACGGAGTAAGCCATGACTGGCCGCGCCGTTCTTGCCTGTCTTGTCACCACGTTCGCGCTCGCGCTTCCAGGTTGCTCGACCATCGCATCCGACCCTGTCGTGGCCGAGCCGAAGACAATGGCCAAGGTCGAGCAGCGGCGCCCCAACATCATCTTCATCATGTCGGACGATCACGCTCAGTCGGCAATCTCCGCCTACGGCTCCAAGATCTCCAAACTCGCGCCCACTCCAAATATCGACCGCATCGCGAAAAATGGCGCGCTGTTCGAAAACAGCTATGTCGTGAACTCGCTATGCGGGCCGAGCCGGGCGACGATGTTGACCGGCATGTTCAGCCACATGCACGGCTTCACCAAGAATGGGCAGAAGTTCGACAACGGCATGTGGAACTGGGTGCGCGCTCTGGGACAGTCCGGCTACGACACCGCGCTGTTTGGCAAATGGCACCTCAATTATTCGCCCGAAGGCGCGGGCATTAGCACCTGGAAAGTGCTGGACGATCAGGGCAAATACTACAATCCCGACATCATAACCCCCGCCGGGCGCAGCGTGGTGGAAGGCTATGCCACCGATTTGGTGACCGATTTCAGTGTCGACTGGCTTCAACATGGGCGCGACCCGGACAAGCCCTTCGCCCTGTTGGTCCACCACAAGGCGCCCCACCGCAATTTCATGCCGGCGATCCGGCATATCCAGGATTATCTCGGCACCGAGTTTCCCGTGCCGACCAATTATTTCGACCATTACGACGGGCGTCCTGCCGCCGAAGCGCAGGAGATGAACATCTATCGTGATATGTACGAGGGTCACGACCTCAAAATGACGACCGAGGTCGGCAGCCGCGAGCTGCGCTTTAACCCTTGGAAGGACGATTTCGCGCGGATGACGCCAGAGCAACGTGAGGCCTATTTCGGCGCGCTCCAGCCCAGCAATGACGCGATGAATGCCGCTAACATGTCTGAGCGCGAGATGGCTGTGTGGAAATATCAGCGCTACATGAGCGAGTATCTCGGGACGGTTGCTGCGGTGGACGACAGCGTCGGCCGCCTGCTCGACTGGCTGGAGGCGTCGGGGGAAGCCGACAACACGATCGTGATCTACACCTCCGATCAGGGCTTCTACCTTGGCGAGCATGGCTGGTTCGACAAGCGATTCATGTATGAAGAGAGCCTGCGTACCCCTCTGGTGATGCAGTATCCCGGCCATATCGCCCCCGGGACGCGGGTGAGCGTGCCCGTTCAGAATGTGGACTACGCGCCGACCTTCCTCGATTATGCCGGGCTAAAGGAACGCCCCGCCATCCAGGGCCGGAGCTTGCGAGAGGTGGTGGACGAGATGCCGCCCGCCGACTGGCGCAAGGACATCTATTATCATTATTACGAATATCCCGGTTTCCACTCGGTGCGCGCGCATTACGGGGTCAAATCCGGACCTTACAAGCTGATCCGCTTCTATGGCGACATCGACCAGTGGGAATTCTACGACCTCTCGACCGATCCCGACGAGATGCACAACCGGATAGACGATCCAACGGTGCAGGCAACGATCGCGCATTTGAAGGACGCTTTGGTGGACCTGCGGCGAAAGTACCGCGACAGCGACGGCCCAGCCGTGACCGATCCACTGACCGCAAGCGCTAAAGGCAGGAGCGACGCGCAGGCCGCGGCCGGTATGGAAGCTCACGCGCACCACTAGCGCCGAAGATGTTTGGCGCAGTCTGCCTCTGGCAAATAAAGTCCTGTCTCAAACGTAAAAGCCGTAGCTTTCGCAAAGGATATCTTCAGGATTGAAATGCAATCGCGAGGAGTGCCATCCGTGCACGCTGCGCGCTCCGCGTTTCTATTCCCTGCAGTTTCAGCATGATCGATAGGCAAGGTGGACGGGCTTCGTTGCCGCGTGACCGAAAGTCCCATCATCGTCCCTGCGCTTCGCTTACTCATCATTAACCATACCGACCTAAGATGGCCGCGAGAAGGGAGCTTGAAGCCGTTGCCGCGATGACGCGCCGCAGCTCCCGAAGACCGTACAGGAGCCTTCTCATGTCCCTATCCGCCGCCCCGCACGAACTCGCGCAGGTGCTCGACCAATGGCCAGAACTTCGCTGTTTGTCGCTCGACTGCTTCGATACGCTGCTGTGGCGCGACGTGCATAAACCGCGCGACCTTTTCCATGCGCTACCCGATACGACAATCGTGCAGCGCATTGCCGCTGAAGCGCGCGCGCGCAGGGCGGTGGAAAGCAGCGGGCGCGGCAACGAGGTGTCGATCACACAGATCTATGAGCAACTCCTTCCAAACGCCGACCGCGCCGTAATCAATGCGGCGGTGAAGGCTGAACTTGCGGCCGAAGCTCTCCATTGCTTCGCATTTGAACCCATTGTCACACTGATGCGGGATGCCAAAGCGCGTGGGCTCAAGGTCATCGTTGTCAGCGACACCTATTTCGATAAAGCCCAGTTGCGCGGACTGATCACCGATGCGGCCGGAGAGAATGTCGCTGGGCTTATCGATGAAATCTTTTGCTCAAGCCATTTTGGCAGGGCCAAAGCGCAGGGGCTCTATGGCGAGGTCCTGCGTAAACTGAAGCTGCCCCCAGCAACGATTGTGCATATCGGTGACAACGAGAACGCGGACGTCAACGGAGTCACACCGTTCGGTGTGAATGCCATACATTTTAAGCAGTTTTCCGAAACGGCCGAGCAGCGCTTCCGGCTTGAGGCGTCGATCGATGGTTTGCTGCACCCGTTTGCTCCCGCAACTGCCGCCCAGATGCTTCCCCACCGGGCGGCAGTTTCCCATATCGAACCGCAGATCGAAGATGAAGCCGAGCGTTTCGGTGCAACGGCGCTGGGCCCGATCTTCCGAGGGTTCGACGGATGGCTTCAAGGCGAGGCGGAGGAGCTTGAGCGCGAGCGCGGAGGGAACGTCCACTGGCTGTTCATGATGCGAGACGGGCATCTG
This sequence comes from Qipengyuania sp., assembly GCF_042095715.1. Taxonomy (GTDB): domain Bacteria; phylum Pseudomonadota; class Alphaproteobacteria; order Sphingomonadales; family Sphingomonadaceae; genus Qipengyuania. The sequence continues at coordinate 25,844 of NZ_JBELMO010000001.1, forward strand.
CCGCGCCTCCTCCATGCGCAGTCACGCCCCGATCAACCCGGCTACGATATCGAGATAAGCCGATTTACGGCTGTGGCCGCCTCCTTCTGCGACAACGCAGCCCTGACCCGATTTCTTGAGACAGATGACGGAACTCCGGGCGACATGCTGGCGCGCCAATTGCTCTTGTCGCAAGATGAGATCAACGGCCTGTGCGCCGGTCTCGACCCGCTGGAGGCAAGGAACGTGATCCTCGCCACGATGAAGGCGGGCAAATCGCGCAAGTCGGTCATCCGCGCCTCGCGCGCCTTTGCAGACCGCCTGGTCGAGCATGTGCGGGCAAAGGTTGAGCCGGCGCCGGGCGATACGTTGATGATGATCGATCTCGGCTACAATGGCACGGTTCAAGACGCCATCGCCCCTTTGCTTCAGGAGCAGCTGGGCGTGCATGTTGCCGGACGTTATTTGCTGTTACGCGAGATGTCGCGTCCCGGTCTCGACAAGCGTGGGTTCATCGGGTCGGAGCACTATGATCCCTTCACCCTCGAAGCGATGTGCGGGAATGTCGCGGTGATCGAACAGCTCGCGACCAGTTCGAGCGGATCGGTCATCGACTACGAGAAAGACGGTTCGCCAATCCATCTTGCGAACGAGATTGTGCCAGCGCAAGCCGAGGTTAGAAAACGTGTGCAACGAGGCTGCCTGCGTTTTCAGGCCGAGGCCCCAGGCGCAAGTTCACGCGTTGATACGACGAACGAGGCGCAACTCTGGCGGAAAGGCACCGCGATTGCCCTCATGCGGTTGATGTTCCTCCCTATGCCCGAGGAGCTTGCCGTAATCGAGGCGTTCGAACACGACATCAACCTTGGCACCGCCCAGACGACCGGGATGTTCGACAAGGCTCATTCCGAGCGGGCACTACGCGAACGTGGTCTATTTTACATGGACGCATCGGAGCGGATGTATTTGCCGGCCGAATTGCACGGTCAAGGCATGGCGACGCGGCTCAGCCTTCTGACCCAGCGCCGCTTCGGCTTGCCGCTCACATTCGCAGACAGCACCGATGCGGCAATCGATCTCCCGGTGATCTTTGCCAACAGCCACGATGCGATAACGCAGGTCATTCACGCGTCGGGCACGCACGACGGGTATTTCCTCGCAGCCATTCCAGTTGGAAATGCGCAGTTCTCAATCGCGCTCCATTTCGGTGCGCTGTTCGATTGGTTTCAGCTCGACAGCCTTACATTCTATAAGGTCGATGAATTCCTCTCCGCCCTGCCGGAGGATCGCCGCGAGCGCTGGGACGCGGTGGTACAATTGGAAGGAATTGCGGAGGCAGCGAAGGGATTGATGCAATGCGAAACCACGGATGGTTTCGTCATGGTACCGCCACCCCGCGCAGATATCACCGAACCCATGCTATTGGCATGTGTGTTCCGCCCCATCGTGGCGCGCGAACCTGCACCTGCAAACGAAAGCATGCACGGGACGACGCGCGACGCCCAACCCGTCGTCGTTAGATAAGCACGGACCGATGGTGTCATTCATTCGATGGCGAACGTAAAACGGGAAACCGCGCGACGGTATCACCGCGGCTGGACACGATCGCCAGGGCCCTTTTGCCTTGAATAGCCCGGGTAGCTAATTTCGGTCCGACCCCGGCAGACCAGACAATTATTGCGACGCGAATTTTTTCAGGGTCTGCCCTGCGATGTCGAGGATCTGAAGCTTGTTCATGAACTTTGCGATGACGGCAGGGTCCGAAGCCAGTTCGTCCGCCAGTTGATCTACGGCGGCTGCGATCGCCATCACATCCGCGGCCGAGATTGCGCTGGAAGGCAGGGGGGCGCTTGAAGAGGGCAGTAGGCCAGCATCCTTCTCCGCCTTGGCAAGGGCCACTGCTTGGTCGACTGCGCGCTGGCCGCCATTGGTGGCGGGCAACCAGTCGGAGACGACTGCCCTTTCCCGGAAACGAAGGCCGGCATGCTTGCCGACCGACCAGACGACATGCCCGGTCAGCGTCGTTTCGGCGCGGCAGAGTTTGATGGCATTGCCGGGCCGTGGCAATAGCGGACCTTCGATAAGAGCGCCGCTCGGCGACATGTTCCGGATCTTGACCTTGTTGGACACGCCTTCTGCGACCAGCATCGCCAGAACGAACATATTCGTTCGAACTTCGGTTCGTCCGCAATCTGCGCGGGTTTCCGGAAGGGTGTAGGCGGCGGAAAGCATGGTACGTGGTCCCTGGTCAATTTCAGACGAGAAGAGGCCCGCCGCTCGGGGTGCAAGCGGCGGGCCAATTCAGATCAAGTCAGAAGACTTTCCCGACTTAACGGAGAAGTGACAGGACGCTCTGCTGGCTCTGGTTGGCCTGGCTCAGCATGGCGGTCGAAGCCTGGCTGAGGATCTGGGCCTTCGACAGGGCGGTGGTTTCGGCCGAATAGTCGGTGTCTTCGATCCGCGAGCGCGCATCGGACAGGTTGGTCGCACCGGTCGTCATGGTGTTGACGGCGGATTCGAGCTGGTTCTGCGACGCACCCAGCTTGGCGCGGGCGCTGCTGATGGTTTTAAGCTGAGTGTCGACGGTGCCCATGGTGGTGGTAGCCGCCGTACCGTCCGCACCGGCCACGCTGTAGGTAGCGCCCGAAACGGCCGAAAGGTTTGCGAAGGTCATGGTCACCGTGTCGGTCGTATTTGCACCGGTCTGTACCTTCACCGTGCCGGACGAACCTGCCGTACCCGTGAACAGCTTGTTGCCGTTGAATTCGGTGTTGGACAGGACGTTCGTCATCTGGGTCTTCAGAGCGTCGATTTCCGTTTGCAGGTTGGTGCGGTCGCTCGATGAGTAGGTTTCAGAAGCCGCTTGGACAGCCAGTTCGCGAACGCGCTGCAGCATGTTGGTGACTTCGCCCAGCGCACCTTCAGCGGTTTGCGCCATCGAAATGCCGTCGTTCGCGTTGCGGATGCCCTGGTTCATGCCGCGAACCTGCGAGGTCATCGTGGTTGCAATGGCGAGGCCGGCGGCGTCGTCCTTTGCAGAGTTGATGCGCTTGCCGGTGGACAGGCGCTCCATCGAGGTGCCGAGCATCTTGGCGGCATTGTTCGACGCGTTCGACGCTTTGAGTGCGCCGATGTTGGTGTTGATGACAGCCATGTGTAACTCCCTAGGTGTCCAAAAAACAAGCCGCTCGCTCAACCCCTTGCCGTGCGGCAGCCAACCATAAGACCGGAGATTGCCGACGTTTTTTAAACCGGGGCTGCGTGCAAGGCAGAAAAACGTATAGGGGTTAATACGGGGGCTAAATTTGAGGCTTGTTTGGCCGTCCCCGCGATAAACGCTCCATCAGCCGTGGTTAACGGTGAGGGGTAAATGACGAAAATCGCAACGACAAAAAAATTTCAGCAGAACCATCCCGGGCTGGCCGCGCGCTTGGCCGGTGTCGTTGGTTCGCTCGAGGTGACCCGAGAGGTCATCATTTGTGATGCGAGTGAGCATGACACTCATCGTGCGGGGTTCGTGCCTGTGCGCCATGAACCGGAAGCGCCCACGATCATGGCCGGCAATCCGCTGCGAGAGCTTGTCTATGACGGCGGGCATCCGGAGATGGCGCTCGCAGCGTTGATCGCGCGCATTGGTGCAGAAGGCGGCGAAGGTCCCATTGGCGCCGATCCCGAAAGCCTGACGGTCTATGCCCTGGCTGGCCGCCTTGCAGCTACCGACGTACCCGTGCTGATCACCGGGCCGACCGGGGCGGGCAAGGAGGTACTGTCGCGCCATATTCACCGCCTCAGCAATCGGGCCAAGGGGCCGTTCGTGGCTCTTAATTGCGCCGCCATTCCTGAAGCCATGCTCGAAGCCATGCTGTTCGGCCACATCAAGGGCGCCTTTACCGGTGCGACTGCCGCGAGCCTGGGCCACTTCCGCGAGGCCGACGGCGGGACCCTGCTCCTTGACGAAATCGCTGAGATGCCGCTGCCACTGCAGGCCAAGCTCCTGCGTGCTCTGCAGGAAGGCGAGGTCACTCCGGTAGGCGCCACGCGACCCATCAAGGTCGACGTTCGAATTCTTGCCTGCGCCAACCGTCATCTGCCGGATGAAGTCGCGGCAGGGCGCTTCCGCGAGGACCTTTTCTACCGGCTCAACGTGTTCCCGATCGCCATGCCGCCTATTTCTCAGCGGCCGGGCGACATTGCTCCGCTGGCTGCATCGCTGCTGTTGAAGCACACGATGACTGCTGGCGGACCCCGCTGGATCGAGATGGCAGCATTTACTGCCCTGTGTCGGCACCGTTGGCCAGGCAACGTCAGAGAGCTTGAGAACGTCATCCGGCGCGCTGTCGTTCTCGCTGGCAAAGGAAAGACGATCGGGATCGACCACATCGTTTTCGATCAGCTTTCTTCAGTGGCCCAAGTGGACGAAAGCAAGTCATCTTTTGATCTGCCCGCGGAAGATGACGCCACGGATCCGCTGAGCAGCGTCGTAAAGCGCAGCGAGGCAAAGGCAATCATCGAAACGCTGAGGGCCTGCGGCGGGCGGCGCGTCGACGCTGCCAAACGTCTGGGCATCAGTGAACGCACGCTGCGCTATCGCCTTGCATCCTACAGAGACGCAGGCGTCCCGCTGGAGGCAGCATTATGAGCGGCATTTCGGGCATCGGTGGCGCCTCGGGCGTCGGTGATATCATGGCTTTGCGCTCCAGGATCCTGGAGCAGCAACAATTCATTCGCGCGCTCGACAACGGCGGAGAAAGCAAGCCGGTAGGCACTCAGGAAGCGGCACCTTCCGGAGATTTTGCCAGTGCGCTCAAGGATTCCATCCAGTCCGTCAATGAGAGTCAAAAGCGCTCCCAGCAACTTTCCAATGCGTATGAGCGCGGTGAAACCACGGACGTCGCCTCTGTCATGATGGCGCGCGCCGAAGCGGGTATCGCCTTCGAAGGCGCGCTCCAGACGCGTAACAAGCTTCTTGGTGCCTACCAGGAAATCATGAGATTGGGGCTATAATAGATGGCTGGTGAAATCCTTCCCGCTAACCATGCATCTCCCGCAATGTCTCCGGCGCGACTGCCGGGCGCGGGCCGCCCGGCGTTAGAACGAGTGGGCATGATCATGCGTGAGCCAGCCATGCGCAAGATTTTGCCGTGGTTCGTCGGTGCGGGGGGGCTGGGTCTCGCCGCATTGACTTTTGCGATGCTGTCGCCAGCACCGCAGCGCATCCTTTATTCTTCGATAGACGATCAGGATCGCGCCGGCGTGGTCGCCGCCCTCGATCAGGCAGGGATCGGCTACGAGATTGACAACGGGAGCGGCGCGATCAGCGTTGCGGAGGATGACGTATACAAGGCGCGCATGGTCGTGGCCTCTAACGGAGCGCTGGCCGCGCCGGAAAGCGGATCCACCATGCTCGAAAACCTCCCCCTGGGCGCCAGCCGTACGCTTGAAGGCGACCGCCTTCGCGCCGCACGCGAGCGCGATCTGGAGATGACGATCGCGGAGATCGACAGTGTGGAGTCCGTCCGCGTTCACTTGGCGCAACCGGAGCGTTCGGTGTTTGTGAGGGACACGTCACCTCCCAGCGCGTCGGTCATGCTCCGTCTGCGTAACGGGCGATCGGTAAGCGAGGCTCAAGTAGGGGCCATTGCAAATCTGGTCGCCGCGTCGGTGCCCGGCCTCAGCACAGATCAGGTGCGCATCGTCGATCAGCACGGGAAGCTATTATCCGAAGCGTCGGGAGAGTCTGGAGAGCGACTTCAGTATCAGAGTGATATGGAGGCAAAGCTCAGGGGACAGGTCTCTCAACTGCTTACGCCGATGTTTGGAGCGGGCAAGTTCTCAGCGGAAGCCCAAGTTGAAATCGACATGAGCGAGACGACCTCTGCTCGTGAGAGTTACGATAAGGACGGCGTGGTTCGCACCGAAAGCCAGAGCCAATCTACCAACTCGCAGGAACAGGCTGGCGGCGTTCCGGGCGCGACAACCAACATTGCTCCGGCAGACCCTCAAGCCGAAGAACGTGCGCCCGTGGGTGGTGAAAACGGAAATGCCGGTGTCCAGAACGGGCAGAGTCAGATGAATCGGACCTACGAGCTGGGAAGGGAAGTCGCCGTGGCGTCCACTCAGCCAGGCGATTTGAAGAGGCTGACCGTCGCGGTGGCGATCGATGAAGCCGTTCTGAAGAATGCAAAGCCCGCTGATCTCACGCGCCTGGAGGAACTTATCTCGGCAGCTGTGGGCGCCAACCCTCAGCGTGGCGACGTCGTGAAAGTCATCGCGCGCAGCTTCGAAGCGACTCCCGAGGTCGAGACCCCGATTTACGAGGAATCGTGGTTTTTAACGCTGGTTCGTTACGGAGCGGCAGTGCTGGGCACCTTGCTGGTTCTGCTCCTGGGCGTACGCCCGATGATCAAGGCGGTTCGCGAACGCAATCGTGCCCTGACGCAAATGGATGAGGCGAGCCAGGAGGGAGCAGATGACCGCGAAGGTGAGAGTGCTTCCGACGACGAGATCGCTGATGTTGCGGGATCACCAGTCCAGTCCAGCGGCGACAAGCCGAATGCCCAGGTGCTTGAACAGGTCGAATTGGCACGGCGCATCGCGCGGGAGCAGCCCGACGATGCGCTGGGCGCCTTGCGCAGCCTCCTGGCGGCAGATCGTAAGGAAGCGGCGTGATGGGCCTGGAGAACGTCATTGAGCAGGGCGCCGCGTCCGGGCTCAGCCACGCTGCGCTGATGGTGCTTCTTCTGGAGGAAGATGTTGCGTCCTCGCTTCTCGCCCAATTATCCGCCGAAGAGCTAAAGGCCCTAGGCAAGGAAATGGTCTCCATGGGGGAGGTCGATCCGACCAAAATATCCCACGCTATTGCGGCATTCGCCAATGAAGCTACGCCGAGCCCCGTTCCGGCAAACATGGGGTCGGAGAAGGTCCGCCACCTTTTCACCGAAGCGGTCGGCCCAATGAAGGCCGACAGCCTGATGCGGGATTGCAAGCCGGAAGAGCAGCCCACGCCCAAGTACGCGTCTCTGGAGTTGCTGAAATGGCTGGATCGCGACGCAATCCTGCCGATAGTTATCGACGAACATCCTCAAGTTGTGACTGCCTTGCTCATGCAGATGAATCCGGAGACAGCCGCGCATATCTTGGCGGCGTTGCCCGAAGATTTGCAGGCCGATCTCGTGCATCGCGTCGCAACGATCAAACCGATCTCACTCGATGCGATCGCGTTTCTTGCCGAGCTGGTGGAGAAGGGTCTGGCCGCCACATACGGCAAGCTCCCCATCACTCTGGCTGGGCTTCCGCAGGCAGCAGATATCGTGAATTCCGCGGCGAAGGAAATCAGCAAGAAGCTGATGCCCAAGCTTGCGAAGCGCGACAAAATCATTGCCCGCAAGATTGAAGAGGCGATGTTCAGCTTCGACCTTCTGTTTACCTTCGATCCCAAATCCATGGGGACACTGCTTCGCGAAGTCGAAAGCGAGGTCCTTATCGACGCGCTCAAGGGGATCGAGGAAGATCAACGCGAGCTTTTCTTCGCCGCGATGTCATCGCGCGCGGCGGACGGCGTGCGGGACGAGATCGAAGCGCGCGGCAGACTCAGGCGCGACGAGGTGGATAAGGCGCAACGCAGCATGATCGATGTCGCGCGTCGCCTCGCAGCGGAAGGTACGCTGAGCCTCGGCGGTGACGACGATTATGTCTAGCCTCCTGATCTCGCGTCTTGCCGAACAGTCGGCTTTCAAAGCTGATGCACGCTTCGACTTGTTTTCCGCACCCGTTGATGACGAAAACACATACGAGAGTTCCGAGCGCGATCCCGCCGAGATCGCGTTCGAGCACGGATTTGCGGAAGGGAAGGCGGCAGCAGAGGCCGAATGGCTGTCGATAATTGCCCAACGTGAAAAGGAATTCGCAAAGCTCGTCGGTGCCTTGGAGGTACTGACGCGGAGTGATGCGGACGCCCTTGCCGAACGCTTTCACCAGACAGTCCTCACGCTATGCGAATCAGCTGTTTTGCCCCTTGCGATCGATGTGGAGGGGCTTGCCCGCCGTTGCCGTTCGGCCGCTGGGATGCTGCGACGCGAATGTGACGAGAAGATCATCAAGCTTCATCCCGACGATGCGGTACTCGTGGCTCCGATCTTGTCGCCCGACCTGAATGTTGAAGCGGACCCTACCGTCGAACGAGGAGGTTTGCGGATCGACACTGACGATGGTGGTGTCGAGGACGGCCCTACCATGTGGCGTCAGCGGCTCCTTGAGGCAATCGGAGAATGCTGAAGCTCTTCGATAGGGTGATGGCGCCCGTGGGTGAGGAATCGCTGGATCTTTCCTCGCGCCGCTTCGGCCTGGTGACCACGTGCGACGGTCCGATAGTCGAGGCATCTGGCCTGGCTCTTCCGGTTGGAACCCTGTGCACGATCGCGCAAGGGGAAGCGCGGGCATATCGGGGGGAGGTCATCGGTTTCCGACAAGGCCGCACTGTCATGTCGCTGCTGGGCGATGCCGTCATGTTACGGCCGGGCGCACGCGTCAGGCCGGAGGGCCACGCCGGCTTGCTCAACGTTGGCCCAGCCCATCTCGGTCGCGCCGTCGATGCATTGGGGCAGCCTATCGATGGCCGCGGTGCTGTCCGCGCCAAACGACACTGGCCGGCCCATGGCGAGCGGGCGGGAGCGCTGGAGCGCGGCAGCGTGAAAGAGCTGTTTCCTACAGGCGTGCGTGCAATCGATGCGCTCAATACGCTTGGAATTGGTCAGCGTGTCGGGATCATGGCAGGATCTGGCGTGGGCAAATCTGTGCTTATCGATATGATCGCAGATGGTGCCGAGGCTGACGTCATTGTGGTGGGCCTCATCGGGGAGCGTGCCCGCGAGGTTTCGGACTTCGTTGGCCGACATATGCAAGGCGAGCGCGCCGAGAGGACGGCCATCATCGCAGTGCCTGCCGATCATGCGCCAAACCTACGCCTGCGAGGAGCCATGCTCGCAACCAGCTTGGCGGAATATTTCCGCAATGAGGGCAAGCGCGTCCTGCTCATTCTCGACAGCCTGACCCGCGTTGCTCACGCAGCCCGCGAGATCGGCTTCATGCTCGGCGAAAGCGGCGCCGCGCGAGGATACCCGCCCAGTGCTTTGGCAACGATCACGAAACTTGTGGAACGGGCAGGCAATTCGGTGCGGAGCGGCGGATCGGTAACGGGTCTATATACGGTACTCGCCGATGGTGACGATACCAATGACCCGGTGGTCGATACTGCGCGATCGATCCTCGACGGGCATATCATTCTTTCGCGCGATATAGCTCAGCGCGGTCGTTATCCGGCAATCGACATTCCGGCATCTCTAAGTCGCGTCATGAACGACATTACGACCGCACAACATATCGAAGCCGGGCGAGTGCTGCGATCGCTCATCGCCACGCTCAATGCAAACCGCGATCTGGTTACCATGGGGGCTTACAAGCCGGGGGCGGACCCGGCGCTCGACCGCGCCTTGCGACTGGAACACAGCATGGAAAGCTTTCTTGGCCAGGATCGTCATGAATGCGTTGCCGCTGCTGATTCGGTCGCCCAGTTGATTGCCCTCACGAGCAATGACTGACAGCCGCAAGATCCGTCTCCTGCAGCTCGTATCCCTGAAGAGGGAGGTCGAGCACCGCGATGCTGCCCTGGCGCTGTCGCATGCGCTTTCCCGTGAGACCAAAGCGAGCGAATTGTCGCTGAAAACCACGCGTCTGGCGAAGGAGTATGGCGACAAGACAGATGCGACGAGCGCGGATCAATTGAGAGCGCAACGAGGGATGGTCAGTCATTTGCTGACGTTGTCCGAGCAGGCTCGCCAGGGTGCCGACTTCGCCACCAAGGCCTTCGAGAATGCTCGCAGCGTCGAACATACCAAGCGCCGGCAACGCGACCTGGTCGTCGACGCCTTGGATGCCGCAAGAAGGATTGGCACGAATCTTGATTAGATGTTTGAATGCAAATTCAGACCAGTCAAGTCACGAGCATTTCGTCCTTCGTTTCCGGCCAAGGTCCGCAACGAGAGAGCGCCGGTGATGAAGCAGGCTTCACATCCGCCCTGGCATCTCTCGTTTCGGAATCTGAACCGGGCGAGAAAGAGCATTCCGGCAAAAATGCGCTAGGCGAATCTCCGCTAAGCGATGCTGAGGAATTTATCGATCCACAGTTTGAGTGCGGATTCGATGCCGTCGCCTTCGGATCCCTGAAACTGCCCCCGTTTCACCCCTCCGCGCCAGCGGCGGTCCTTTTCGAAAATCCAACAGGAAAAGCTTTGCCGGTGACCGGCAAAAACCTGCCGCTTTACGCAATCGGACAGGAACAGACCACGCTCAACCCGGCAGCCTCGCTTGGCTTGACAGTATCGCCAGCCCTCGTTCCGGTTCCGATCCGCGCCGGCACTGAGGAAGCTTCTGTCCCCGTGCTGAGGGCGTCCCTAGCAACTCTCGATCTGAAAGGATCGGGACTCTCCAAACCATTTGTCAACGCGCTCGACGGCTCCGTTTCTATTGCCGAACCTCAGAATAATGAGCTGCGCGTGCGCATTTCTCCAATCCCGAAAGAGCCGGGCCCGCGCATTGCGGATAGCTCGCCGTTATTGAACGCGGGCGGGGCAGCTAGCATCCATCACGACTCTGCACTGCACCCGCTGTCGGGAACGGCGGCGGTCGGGCCTCAGACATCCAAGGTTGATGTGGCATCGCAGCATCCGCCCACCTCTGCGGGGCCTGTTCCGGGCATACCTATAGAAGCAACGGCGGTCGCACCGCAGACACCCAAGGCCAATGTAACATCGGAGCAGCTGCCAACCTCTACGGGAATTGTATCGGCGGCCCCTGAAGCAGCAGCCGCGGTAGCATCGCGGACCTCCAACGCCGGCGTGGCATCGCTGAGCATTGATGCCTCCCCGAATATGCTTTCAGAAGCCGTGGTATCGTCAGCGGCGGTGGCACCGGGGATCTCCAACCCTGGAACGACTTCGCGGCATCTGAACGGCAATATTGCCATCTCCGCCGATGCCCTCGCAGTATCAGAGCCCTTCGAGATCAGCGGCTCGTCTATTCAAGGAGACGATCGCACAACTGACATAGAGCTTTCTCCAGCCAACCTTCTGAAAGACCCACCCGCGCACCGTTCCAAAGAGGCCGCGCTCGCGCTCACGGCAAATGATTCCATGAGCAAGAGCCAGACGGACAGCGGTACCGTGGCTTTCGCAGACTTCGCCTCAAGGTCGCAACCCGCTGATGTCGCTGGAGCGCCTCAAAGAAACTCGATCAACTCGACAGTTGGCGCTGACCTCGCGCGACAAATAGCCGAGGTTACCCGGGATCTCATGCAACCCCTGGAAAACACCGGGTCGCAAAAAGGCGAGATCAAGCTCAACCATGAGCTTTTCGGGGCGGTGGCACTTCGGATGTCACGTGACAATGTCGCGGGCCTAGAGGTCCGCGTAGAGGGTTCGCCCGAACTGCATACCGCGCTTGCGGCGGCACATCGCGATGACCGTTCGGATGCTCGCCAGCCCAACACCCAGGCGCATTCTTCTCATGCCAATCAGCAAATGGCTTCCAGCGGATCTGGGGAAAATACCTATTCGTCGAGAAAGGAAAATGAACCACGTTTTCGATTAGACGAACAGAGCAACGAGGCGGGTCAGAGATCGCCGGGAGACGGATCGGAAGGCAGTGAGGGACGCCCCCTTGCGCGCCGAAGAGGCGTCTTCGCTTAACCATACTATGACCATGGGGTTCTCCGATGAGTGACAAACCGGACAAGACAGAAGGCGGCAAGAAAAAGAAGGGCGGTTTGATGAAGATCGTCATTCTTGCCGTGGTCGTAGTGGGCGGAGCTGGCGGCGGGGCTTATGGCTTGGCGGCCAGCGGTATCGTCGGCGGAAGCCACGAGGTTGAAGAGGATCACGAACCCAAGCTCATCCTGAAAGGTGGTGAAGATCCCTACGCGCCGGTGGCAAAGGAGGGCGAAGGAGAAGGTGTCCAGTTCGTTCACGGCGAAGGCGGGGACAAATACCGCGTTGCCTATTACACCTTCGCGGACGAGTTCACCTCGAATTTGCGGGATTCCGATGCCCTCGTTCAGATGACGTTGGCGGCATCGACACGTCGCGACGGGCGTGTTCTCATGTGGCTGAAGGAGCATGAGCTTGCCATCCGGAGCCAGTTGCTCGTCGATCTTGCCGATACGGACGAACTGGATCTTGTCAGCCCAGCAGGGAAAGAACGCCTGCAGAAGCGTTTGACCAAATCGATCAATGACGTGCTCGAAGACAACGAGGGCTTCGGAGGCGTCGATCAGGTCTATTTCCGCACACTGATCGTCCAATGATCAGCGACCATCTGTTCCCGAAGGCCGGCCGCGCCGCGATGCACGCAAGTGAATTATTTGCGCGCCAGGAAGGCGAGGAGGAAAGGCTCGGTGCCCTTTCCGTCCTGGCCTCGGCTTGGGGAACGCAGCTTTGCAAGGAATTCTGCGAACTCACCAGCGGCAAGCTGACTGCCGAGGTAAGTTCCGCGGAAACCATCCAGCAGGGCGCACTGGGCGAAAAGCTGGGGCGCGGGGCCGCGGGCTTCGCCGCTTATACCTGCGGTCGCGCCGCTCAGACGATTCATGCCTCGATCAGCGTCGACGGCCTCGAAGACTCGCTCAGCGATATGTTCGGTGGAGACCAGAACCCTTCCCTCGGTGACGCTCCCACGAACGGCATAAGCCGCGCAAGTGGACTTCTGCGGGATCGCGTTGCGCGGATGCTGGCCAATGCACTTACCAACACTCTTGGACCCTGTGGGATAAGCTATCGCCTGGTCCACACAGGTGCGCTGCCAGTATTTCAAACTGCGGGGCGCGGCCACTTCGTCATTGTGGGTTTTGCGCTCAACGGGGAAAGCCTTTTCCCTCTCACGGTAAAGATTGCGCTCCCCGCCGAGGGGATCGATGTTCTGCTGATTGCGGACCGCAAACGGCGCGCAACCCTTTCCGCGAGCGCGGCGCGGTCGTCGCCGACGGCATCCCCTTGGGGAGACCTGCCTTTGTCGGTGAAGGCGATCCTCTCGGATACCCGTTTCCCGTTGAGCAAACTCGCTCGGCTAACTCCGGGCATGGTCATTCCTTTGCCGATCAACCGCAAGGTTCCGCTCACTTGTGAAGGCCGCACCCTCGCATTCGGCAGCGTCGGCGAGATGGATGACCGGATTGCTTTGCGCATTACCGACTTGGTCCAAGGACAGTAAGATGACCGCTCCCTTTTCGCTCCCGATGTCGCGCATCAACGATATCTCCGTACAGTTGACCGTCGAGTTGGGATCGACGCGGATGCCCTTGCGTGAGGTGCTCGCACTGAGCGAGGAAAGCGTAATCCTTCTGGAGAAGCTGGTAGACGAGCCTGTAGAATTGCTCGCCAACGGCACGCCGGTGGCCCGGGGTGAGGTGGTCGCGGATCGCAACCGTTTCGGCATCCGGATCATCGAATTGATCGGGGATGGCGACAGTGCCGATGCATTGCCGGCGCCCGAGGAACCCCGCGTTCCGGGAGCTCAATTCTGATGTTGTGGTATATCGCCAAATTACTGGTGCTGCTCCCGCTCGTGGGTCTGCTTGCCTGGGGTTCCCTCAAGCTTGCCAGGCGGATGCAGGACAGGATGAACGCCAATCCCGGCGGTGAAAGGGCGGCGCGGATCGTGGAAACCACTTTCCTGTCACCCGGACTGAAACTTGCGGTGATCGAATTTCGCGGCCGCGAGATTTTGGTCTCTACTTCGCGTCAGGGCCTCACAAGGCTCGCCGAAGCACCCGTGCGCGGCGTGGTTGACTGAGATGCGCGCCCTCACCGTTGTGCTGGCGCTCCTGTGCGTCCTGGCAACTTTTGCCCTGCCCGAAACCGCGTTTGCCCAAGCCCTCGACAATGCCGCGCAAACGGTAACCCCACCATCGGTAGAGGGTGCGCCCGCGGCTATGCCCGGCGCTCTAGACCGCGCGTTCGGCAATCTGGCTGAAAGTAGCGGTTCGCTTTCTCTTTCGCTGCAGCTTCTGCTTGTCATGGGGCTGCTCACGATCCTGCCCGCGCTCATCCTGATGATGACCAGCTTCACACGGATAGTGATCGTTCTAGCTCTGGTGCGGCAGGCTCTGGGCTTGCAGCAATCGCCACCGAACCAGGTTTTGATCGGGCTTGCCCTTTTCCTCTCGCTCTTCGTGATGGCGCCGACGCTCAACGCAACCAACGCGCGAGCGATAGCTCCCTATGCCGCCGGCACGATCAACGCGGAACAGGCGATCACAGCCGCGGGCGAGGAGTTTCACGGCTTCATGATCCGCCAGACCCGCGAGCGGAATCTCGCGATGTTCGCTGACATCGCGAAGTCGCCCAAGTTCGCATCACCAGACGACGTTCCATTTTCCATTTTGCTTCCCGCCTTCGTGACGAGTGAGCTGGAGACTGCTTTCCAGATCGGTTTCATGATTTTCCTGCCGTTCCTGGTAATTGATCTCGTCGTGTCCAGCATTCTCATGAGCCTGGGCATGATGATGATGAGCCCCATGCTCGTATCGCTGCCGTTCAAGCTGCTCTTGTTCGTGATTGTTGACGGATGGGCGCTTCTCATGGGCTCTCTCGCCGCGAGCTTTGCATAATGAACCAGGCGGCCGACCTTCTCTCCCTAGCAGACCGTATGCTTTGGATCACGGCGCTGCTTGCGGCCCCGGTGCTTCTGGTCAGCCTCGTGGTTGGCCTGATCGTAGGCCTCATCCAGGCCGCGACATCGGTGAACGAGCAGACACTCACTTTCGTGCCGAAGCTGGCGGCCATCGCGCTGGTGCTCGTCGTTCTGGGGGCCGCCATGGTGGGCTTGCTTGCCGACTTCACCGAGGAGGTCTTCGCGCAGGTCGCGGAAATCGGACGGTGAACGTCGTAACTCTCGGTGTCCCTCTGGAGGCCGAATTCTGGCGAATAGTATTTCTGATGGCACGGTCAGGAGGGGCCTTGGTGGCTGCGCCGATTTTCATGGCCACCGGCGTTCCGGCTCTTGTTCGCGTATCCGTAGCGGCGGCGATCGCGATCTTTGTGGCACTCTGGGTTCCCGTCGGGCCGGTACCGCAAGTCCAAAGCTTTGTCGGTATGATCGATATCGTCGGCGAACTCGCGATCGGTCTCTCGCTCGGCTTCGTTCTCCAGATCATCTTCGCGGCACCCATTCTCGCTTCCGAAATCATCGGAGGCGGCATGGGCCTCAGCATGGCGGTGGGCATGGGGCCGGATGGCGCCCAGCATCCCGTAATCGGCAGGTTCATGACGGTCGTGATGGTCATCCTGTTCTTTGGCACCGGGGGGCACCTCGTGTGGTTCCGACTGCTCATCGAAAGCTATGCAGTTTTCCCCCCGGGCGCCCCATGGATGGAAGCGGATCGATTCAGGGATATCGCGTTTTTCGGAGGGACCGTTTTTCTTGCCGGTCTGGTGATTGCCTTGCCAATCACTTTTCTGCTTCTCCTGGTTCAGCTCATGGCAGGTGTTCTCTCCCGCTCCGCCCCGCAGCTTAATATCTTTGCGCTCGGTCTGCCGCTCGGCGTTCTCGCCGGGCTGGGTGGCCTTATTTTAACCGCTCCAATCATCTTTGCCGGACTGGAAGAGCTGATCGAACTGGGTCTCACTCAGGCGGCGGGCCTCGTGACATGAGCAGCGAGGGCGAGAAGCAATTTGCGCCAACGGAAAAGCGCAAGGAGGATGCCGCCAAGAAAGGCGACGTCGCCCGCAGTCGCGACATAGGCGCTGCGGCCGGCATTTTGGTCGGCTTTGCCATGCTCTCCATGATGGGGCCCTGGATGGGCCGGGAAATGGCTGATTTGCTGCGCGCATCCTTCACATTCGACCACCAGAACCTCGTCCAGGGTTTCTCGGCAAGAGCGTTGGCAGCAAACGTCTTTGCCGTTTTCCTGCCGGTGCTCATTCTGGCGTCGGCCCTTACGTTGCTAACATTTGGCAGCCAGCTGATCATTGCCAGTGGGCGTTGGGTGCCGAGCAATATCGCGATGAAGGGCAGCCGGCTCGACCCGCTGAAGGGTATGCAGAAGGTCTTCGGCCCCCAGGGCTGGATCGAGATGGGCAAGGGCCTGCTCAAAGTTTCCATGCTGGGCGTGATAGCGTTCGCATGGGCACGACATTGGTTCTCAAGGCTGGGTGATCTCGCGCGCGCCAATCTGGATCAGCAGATTGCCATTGCGTGGAGCGCCCTGCTCTCTCTCGGCTTTGCCCTGGGCGTGGGATTGCTCGTGATCGCGATGATCGACATGCCGATCCAGTGGATGCGCCGCAACAAGCGGTTGAAGATGTCCCACCAAGACATGCGCGACGAGCACAAGGAAAGCGAGGGCTCGCCAGAAGCAAAGTCACATCGCCGCCAGCGTCAACGGGATATCGCCGCTGGCGCGCTGGGTCCGGCCATGCGCGAGGCGCAGTTCGTCATCACTAACCCCACGCATTTTTCGGTAGCGCTCGCTTATGATCCGGACAAGGCGCCCGCGCCCATCGTTCTTGCCAAGGGGCGCGGCGACAAGGCTCTCGTCATCCGTGAGTTGGCGGGGGAACGGAAACTTCCGACCCTGGAATTTCCTGCCCTGGCGCGTTCGATCTATTACACCACCCGCGAAAAGCAGATGATCCGCAGCGAGCTCTACAGTGCGGTTGCGGCGGTCGTGGCATTCGTTTTCGCGCTCGGGCGGGGGGAAACGCCACCGCTTCCCAAATTGGATGTTCCGGTGACACTCCGTTTCGACGCGAACGGGAAACCCGAAGGTTAAAGCAGGCCAAGCCGTGACGTTCTATTGAACATGAGTACGGCAAGTTCGATCACAACTACGCTCGGTGCCGGCAGCGGTATCAACATGGCCCAGCTGGCCAGCGATCTTGCTGCGGCGCAATTCGGAGCGCGAAAGGCGCGGATCGATTCGCGTGTCGAACAAAACGATGCGAAGATCTCGGTGGCTTCGCAGTTGCGCAGCAGCATCTCGGCGCTTGCTACCTCCTTCGGCGACCGGATCAGGACAGGCGATCTGGCGCAAAAGGCAACGGTCAGTGGGTCGGGCGTAGCAACCGCGACCCTCGCCCAGTCGGTTGTCGCCAAGGGGGCCTATTCTCTCGAAGTCTCCTCCCTGGCGAAATCGCAGACATTGGCCAGCCAGGCGTTCGGCGACGCGGCAGCGACGGTAGGCTCGGGATCGCTCACGTTTCGTTTCGGCAAGGTTTCCGGGGGAGCGTTCACGGAAGATGCCGGAAAAGAGGCGTTGACCATTTCGGTTGCCGAGGGCGCCAGCCTGAAGGAGATCGCGAGCTCCATCAATTCGCAGAACAAAGGCGTCACCGCTTACATTGCGAATACCGGCGCCGGCGCTCAGCTCGTATTCAAGGGTCTCGAAGGCGCCGCCAACGGGTTTGTGGTAGAAGCGGTAGAGGACGCGCCCGGTACCGGCCTGGCCAAGCTCGCATGGGAAGCGACTGGCGGAGATCCCCTACGCTTGACGCAGGGTTCATCCGATGCCGCGTTCAAACTCGATGGCCTGGAAATGACCAGTGCGACGAACAAGACTGGTCAGGTCGCGCCTGGTCTTACGCTGAACCTCACCGGGACCAATGTGGGCAATCCGTCCACGATCAGCTTTTCGGACAACACTGCCAACCTCTCCAGTGTCATGCAGGATCTGGTGGGGGCGATGAACGAACTGTCCACGCTGGTCCGCGATGCCACGAACCCGCTTGGTGGTGGCGAGTTGAATTCCGATCCGGGAGCGCGGGCTCTCAAGTCCCAGCTTTCTTCCATCACCACTCTTGTGATGATGCCGAACGCGGCATCCGGAGAGCCGAAGACTCTCAGCGATCTCGGGGTGAAGATTGAGCGCAATGGATCCTATAGTATCGACAGCGCGAAGCTCGGTGCGGTTCTTTCGGAAAATCCCGAAGCCGTGTCGGCCATGTTTACGACGGGGCTTTACGGCATCTACTCGTCCTTCGATAAGATAAACAGAAGCGCCTCGGCGATCTCGGATCCGGGCAGCCTGGCAGGCTCGATCAAGAGATACGAGGATTTGTCCTCGAAGCTGACGAGCGAGAGCGCCAAGCTTGACGAAAAGCAGGAAACCCTTCGCCAGCAGATGGTGGCTCGCTTCGCCAAGACCGATGCCCGGGTGGCCGCGTCCCAGTCGACGTTATCCTTTCTTCGGTCGCAGATCGATGCCTGGAATTCGAGTAACAACTGATGCTGGCACTGGTTGAAAACCCGGCGGAAGCCTATCGTCGCAGCGCCTTCGATGCCCGCGTTCGCGCGGCGCGCGCCGGAGATCTCGTCATCGTTTGCCTCGAACAGGTCGCCGAAGGACTGGGCAAGGCTCTGGCTGCCCATCGCAAGGACGATCGCCAGCGCCGGGCCGAAGGGCTGACGCATGCCCATGCAGCGCTCACTGCGCTGGAAATGGGTATCGACCGGTCGGGTCCGCTGGCGGATGCCCTCATTCAACTCTACGGAGCCGCGCGCAGGCAGGTCCTGAATTGCGTGACCGATTTCCGCCCCGAACCGTTGGAAGTCGTCAAGGCCGACTTCACCGAGATAGCCGAGGCCATGCGGGTGAGGGCGGCCTAGCCCTCAACCGATCTATTCGGTCAGGGTCGCCTTCAATTGCTTGAGAGCCGCCGCCTTCAACTGGTGCACGCGCGGCACGGATACCTCCAGAACGGCGGCAATCTCAGCCAGGTTCAGCTCTTCGACGAAGTATAGCTGAAGCACCAGTTGAAGGCGCTCCGGCAGGACCCGCAGTGCGACGACGAGCCCGTCACGGTCTTCGACCTCGATAATCTGTGCGAGCGCATCGGGCTCTTCGCTGGCGAAGGCGCCGTCACTGTCGGCATAGACCTCATCGATGGATTCGAGGCGCACCTGAGGTTGGCTGGAATCCTTTTCGCCCCGGCGACGCAGACCCTTGCGGTTGGCCCTGATCGCATCGACCATGGCGCCCCGCACGCGCAGCTTTGCATAGGCGGCGAATCCATCTTCGTTCGGCCGGTCATGGCGGCGCGAACATTCGATGAGAGCGATCATCCCTACCTGAAACAGATCTTCGGGCTCCATGAAGTCCTCGACCGATGCTGCAAGGTGCCAGGCCTGCTTGTGCACCAGCGGCGTAAACCGGCGCACGCGATCGTTCGCGCTCGATCCGTAGGCATCGCTTACAGCCAGCGGGGACCGGGAGTGAATCATGATTGCAACGTCCTTTCGTCGCTTGAAAATGCGGTGCCAGTTGCGGCCACCTGGGGAGCTTGGGTTTCCTCTCCGACGACGGCGATCACATCGATCGGCTGTTCGGGGGGAAGTTCGGTGATCGAGAGAACCGCGATTGTCGGCACGCGATTGCGCAACAACAGCGAAAGAGGGCGGCGCGCACGCGGCTGAACAACGAGAGCAAGCGGCACCATTCCTGGTTCGCGCTCTGCGACCAGCGTGCCGATCTGCTCACAAATCGCTCGGGAGAGATCGGGCTCGATGACCAGGTCTCCGCTGGTAGGGTCGCTGAGCGACCCGACGACCAGCTGCTCGAGGCGGGCAGATAGCGTGAGCACGGGAAGGCGCTCGCTCGGGCCGCAGATGCGGCCGACCAGTTGCGGTCCCATATCCGCCCTGACCAGTTCGACGAGAGCACCCTGTTCCACCGTAGACAGTGCGGCCTGTGCGATGCTGCTCAGAAGAGCGCGTGGGTGCGAAAGGGTAATTCCATCGTCCAGCAGCGTGCGCAGAAGTTTGGTAAGCGCGCCCAGTGACAGCGGCTGCGGGGTCACCGCATCCACCAGAGCTTCGCCGCGGGCGCGAACCGCATCGATCCATTCCTTGACCTCGTCGTGGCCAAGCAGGCGCGAGGCGCGGCTGATGAGGAGGCGGTTTACGTGGGTTACGACGACGCTTTCCGCATCGACCACAAGATAGCCTTCGCTCACGGCGTGATCTCGAAGCCCCTGATCGATCCAGACCGCCGGACACCCGAAGCTCGGATCTGCCGTACGCTCGCCGACCAGTGCGGCCGAGGCATCGACTTCGCCGGTATCGATCGCCAGCATCCTTCCGGGCACCAGGCGGCCCCCTCCAAGCGGGGCGCCACCCAGAACAAGACGATATTCGTCCGGCGCAAGCGACAGGGAATCCTTCAGGCGAAAGGCAGGAACAACGAAACCGAGCTGCTCGCTCATCTGGCGGCGCAGGCCCGTAAGCCGGGAGACCAGTGGCGCGCCCTTGCGCTCGTCCGCGAGCTGGACCAGCCCGTATCCAAGCTCGAGCGTAACGAGCGAATTGTCGGCCACATCCTCGATCGTGATAATGGAGGGGTCGGGCCCATTGTCGACGGGTTGCGCCTTGCGCATCTCTTCCATCGCGGCCTTCTTGCGCAGGCTCCGCCAGATGAAGAAGGCACCGGCTGCAAAGGGCATGAATACGCTCTGCGGCATTGCGGGAATACAGCCGATCGCGAAAAGAATGCCCGTTACCGGCAACCAGATACGGGCATCGGTGAACTGACCACCGATCTGACCGGTCAGGTCGCGCTGATCGGTGACACGCGTCACGATGACAGCGGCGGCGATGGAAAGGAGCAACGCGGGCACCGAGGCGACAAGCGCATCGCCGATGGCCAGAACGATGTAGCGCTCCCCCGCTTCGCCGGCGGAAAGGTTGTGCGACGCCATGCCAATGGCAAAGCCGGCAATGATGTTCACCGCCAGAATGAGAAGGGATGCAACCGCATCACCTTTCACGAACTTGCTGGCACCATCCATCGAGCCGTAAAAGTCTGCTTCGGTCGCGACCTCGCGCCGCCGGTCCTTCGCTTCCTCGGGGGTCACGAGGCCAGCGGCAAGGTCAGCATCGATCGCCATCTGCTTGCCAGGAAGAGCATCGAGCGTGAAGCGCGCGGAAACTTCGGATACGCGCCCAGCGCCCTTCGTGACAACGACCAGGTTGATGATCATCAGGATCATGAACACGAAGATGCCGACAACGAAATCGCCACCGATCAGAAAGGCGCCGAATGCTTCGATCACCTTGCCTGCCGCAGCCTCACCTTCATGGCCTTTGAGAAGAACCACGCGCGTCGACGCCACGTTGAGTGCGAGACGCAAAAGGGTTGTGAACAGCAAGACCGAAGGAAAGGACGAAAAGTCCAGCGGCTTCGCGACATTCATCGCGGCCATCAGCACCGCGATCGAAAGCGCGATGTTCAACACGAAGAAAACATCCAGCATGAAGCTGGGCAGCGGGACCACCATCAACAGGATGATCACCAGGATCGCCCCGGGGAGTGCCACCGAACTTGCCCCGCCGGGCCACTTCTTCATCACAGGCCCGCTCCTGCAATCTTGTTATAGGCGGCGGCAACGTGGCGCCCGGCCCTGCCTGGCAATTGGTTGCCGGCGCCGAAGGTCGATTGAAGCAGTTGCGACATGGGCGGGCGCTCACCCTGTTCCCCCGGCCTCATGGCTATCGATGGGAATCCCGGCGACCCGAACGGGGAAGCACCCGAGGGCGGCGAGGATTGCGCGAATTGCGGTGCGAAGTCGGGTGCGCGCTCCAGCTTGCTTGCCATCAGTCCCCGGACTTCCTCGAGGCTGCGGGCGCGACCGCCAGTGAAGAAGATCGATGTGTTCGCCTCAGCGGCGGAAGGCAGCAGTGCTGCGGCACTTTGCGCCGGATCTGCCGCATGGGCCTTGAGGAACTTTGACGCTCCTGCGGAGCCGAGGAAATGGGCGAGATAGAGTTCGGTCTGATCCGGCTGGCGGCCCAAAACGGAGGTGAGAACCGCTGCATTGGATTTGGCGAGCGCGCCTGCCATCAGGGATGCCGCGCCCGGATCGAAACGCAGGTCCAGAAGCTGTTGCCGCATCGCAGGGTCGGCAACGAAAGCGCGGCCGTTGCGACGTTCGATCGCTGCGCTGGCCCACCCCAGACCATGTTCACTGCCGAATTTGTCGAGCGTGTCGAGCCAGGTTCCGCTGGTGAACTGGAACAGACCTGCCGCACTTGATGTCCGGGCTGTGGCGGTGGGGTTCATTGCGGATTCGACATGCGCCTCCGCGATGAGAAAACCGAAGTCCACTCCGGTTCTTCGCGAAGCATGTTGAATCGCGTCGATCGGTCTCGGCGCTGTGCTGGGGCTCGGCCCCGCAATTGTCGGCATGGTTAATCCCCGGTGTTCTTGGCGGGGATTTATTCAAGGATCGTGCCAAATTCTCGATTGGTGGTGCGGGAATGATCAGGCGAAAGCTGGTGCCGAGGAATAGGCCGGGTTTCCGCCGGTCAATAACGACAGCCGCGACTGGACGTTGTCGGCGATAAGATTGCGCAGTTTCCGGTTGATGGCATTCAGCCGCTTGGCCGAATCCAGCAGCCCGAGGCATTCGTCATCGAGCTGGTCGGGCGCATAGCTGGCCAGCTTGTCGCAAAGATCCGCTTTGCCTTGGGCGCAATTGAGAATGCGATCCAGGTCCAGGGCGGCAAGAGCTTGCCGCTCACCTTCCAGGAGGGCCACCATCTGCTTCAATTGTTGAACCGGTTGCACGAATTATTCCTTCTCAACGAGCATGAATTTAGCCGCGATCATCGCATCGGCGATCTTGAAGGGCAGCAGAGGATAACGCCCCTCTCGCAATGCATCCCTGATTTCGCTGACACGCTGATTATCCACCGGAGCTTCCGCGCCGGCACTTGGCAGGGCAACCGTGTTGGAGGCGGTGGCCTCCTTGCGGATGTCGACCTGAGTGGACCGGTCCGTCTTGGCAATCTGTCGCACCTGCCCCGGCACTCTGCCGGGCGATACACTATCGATCGGCTTCATTGGTCGTTCTCCTAAAAGTTCACCCTATAGAACGTCTCGCGGGTGGGTCTTTTAAGAGTACCGTAAAATTTTTCCGGCAAGCCCTTGCCGGTTACGGCACATCGATGCCGACAACCCCCGCCTCCAGGACCTTGGCAGACAGCGATTTGCGGACGTCACCGTATGAAGGGCGCACGGAAATGGTTGCGCCGACAGCTCCAGTCTGAAGGGCTTCCGCTCTTGTGGACATAGAGAAGCCCGCCCCTGAAACACGGACCTGCACCAGATCGCCGCGGCTGATGACGGGCTGCGATCTCTCGGACCCCATCACCGGTACGAACACGCGCCAACCACCCGGCACGGGGCAGCTCACCTTAACGCTTTGTTCCTGTGAGCCATACCATTCCGCCGTCGCTCCCTGATCGCATGCGGTAAGCCGCAGCCGAGGATCGACCGCCTGCCTTGCGCCGCCCGGCTGGCCAATTGCCTTGCCGGTGAAGGCGGCGACCAGGGCATCGATATGAGACGGGGGCGTCAAGTTTTGGGACGCTGCCGGTGCGGCAACCATCAACAGGGGCGTTATCAAAAAAGCGGGCTTGCGCCACATGATCAGTCTCCAAAATGTCGATGCATCGGTATCGCAAGCACCATGCCAATTACCGAGTAGCCTGTCCGTCGTAGATCAGGCGCGCCGACCATCCGGTTTGCCCGGATGGCAGGACGACCGTGCGGACACGTTCGAAACGCTGCTTCGCGACACTTTCCATGCGAGATGCCTCGTTCCAGATGCGAGCCCTGTCGCCCTCCGCATAGCGACCTGTCATCACGACGGTGGTGCGGGGATCGGCAGGCTGATCTGCGAGCCAGCGTCCGAGAGGCTGTTCGCTATCGCCCTCTGCCCATTTCGAGAGCGCAGGATTGCTGACGGGCTTGGCCTTCCCGAGTTCAGCGTCCTGTTTCGCGGCGCCAGCCGTTACCAGAAAAAGGATCAGGGCCAAGTCGGCAATCACGGTTTGCCAACCCAACCCTCCCTGACCGATCATCGCGCCACTTCCAGCGGACGTCTGGTGCGTGGATCAGCTTCGAGAATTTTGGCCTCCATCCATGCGAAGAGTTCCTCGCGCGCGAGATCCTCATTACGCGCTTTTCGGTCCACCAGACTTGCCAGAGGAGCAAACACGAAATTGGATAGCAACAGCCCATAAAGCGTGGTCAGAACCGCAGTACCAATCGCATTCGCAATCGATGAGGAAGCGCTCGCGTCGTGGGTGGCGAGACCCGCAAGTGCGAGGAGCGTTCCCGCCAGGCCCAGGATCGGCCCAAGCTCGGCAGCCTTCAGGAGAACGGATTGGGCGATTTGAGACCGTTGCAGACGTTGCCTGCGGTGCCTGTCATGCTCACTCGATAAACCGGCCAGGGAGCGCGATTTGACCAAGGCCGCCGTAGCGTCGTCGATTTCCTGATCGCCGATCGGGTTTGGATCACTGCGTACCAGACCGTCCTGCTGAATATCGGCGATTTGACGAGAAACCTCCGCTCGCGCTTTTATGAAATCGAACTTGCGTGTCGCGACGCTGAGCAGCACGGTAACCGTCAAGCGGCAGGCTTTGGGGCCGCAGTGGACCAAGGTTGCCAACAATGTGCCGCCGCCGACCACCGCGAGCGAGTTAGGATCGAACAGCTCGAT
The DNA here is from genome assembly GCF_042095715.1 of Qipengyuania sp. GTDB lineage: Bacteria > Pseudomonadota > Alphaproteobacteria > Sphingomonadales > Sphingomonadaceae > Qipengyuania. The sequence goes on from NZ_JBELMO010000001.1 coordinate 50,371, forward strand.
CATCGCCAATCCTCCAACACAGTACGATCAAGAGAACGTCGTGTCGGAACTGTGCTTTAGCGCTCGGCGGACATTTGCCGGGAGCGGCAATATTTTGCCGGATCAGTTGGTCCTGGCGCCGAGCGAACTCAATCACCCCGGCCTCGCTCGACTGAAACCTGATTTGGCACGCAGCTTGCTTGAGTGGGGGACGATTCATGAAGCAACTGGATTTGCCAATGTCCAACTCACTCTTCGGTCTGCATGGCGAGGCCCTCCGCTTGAGGGGGGAGCGCATGACGCTGATAGCATCGAACATCGCGAATGCGGCGACTCCTGGTTACAAGGCTCGTGACATTGACTTCCGGTCTGCTCTCGCGGCGCGGGAAGGCGGAGCGAGCATCGAGGCGAGCCGATCTGCGGCCATTCAGTTTCGTGCGCCGATCATGGCGAGCCTCGATGGGAATACCGTCGAAATGTCGACCGAGCAGATGGCGTTCAGTGAAAATGCTGTGGCGTACGCCACCACGCTGGAATTCCTGAAGGGTCGCATCGAGACAACCACCCGCGCGATCAGAGGCGAATGACGGTGGCGAATTCGATGTCTCTCTTTGATGTAGCGGGGCGCGCCATGTCGGCCCAGCTGGTGAGGATGAATGCCGCGGCGTCGAACCTGGCCAATGCCGGAACCGTCGCTGCGTCCAAGGAAGAAGCGTATCGCCCGCTTCGTCCAGTGTTTCAGCAGGAACTCGATGCGACAGGCAACGCGGCGACGGTAAAGGTCGCGTCTGTGGCGAGAGCCGATGTCGCGCCGGTCCGTCGCCATGAGCCGGGTCATCCACTTGCCGACGAAAACGGAGATGTCTGGGCATCTCCTGTCGATGAAAACGAAGAGATGATCGAGATGCTCGAGGCGTCCCGGCAGTACCAGAACATGGTTGAGGCGCTTTCTACCGCAAAACAGCTGATGCTCGAAACCGTAAGGATGAAATGATGAGCGTATCCTCAATTGCTTCGGGCGGTGCCGCCCCGATATCTCAAGGCTCTTCTGAGAAGAGCGGCTGGGCGTCTTTGAACCAAGGCGACTTCATTCGACTGCTTACGGTCCAGCTCCAAAATCAGGATCCGTCCGACCCGGTCGATAACAAAGAGATGCTCGCGCAGATGGCGCAGTTTTCTTCGCTTTCGGGAATCAACGATGTGAACTCCACGCTTCAGTCGATCTCCGAAAAGATCGATCTGCTTGCGAGCAAGACCCTCTAATATTCAGGAGTATCCGAAATGTCTTTCTACACTTCGCTAAACGGCATGAAGAATGCCCAGACCGATCTGGGGGTCATCGCACACAATATCGCGAATGCGGAGACTGTCGGCTTCAAGAAGTCTCGCACCCAATTTGCGGACGTTGTAGCTGGCTCCGCCTTTTCCAACCCCAAACTGATGGTCGGTATCGGCGCCAACGTCGAATCCATCACGCAGAATTTCTCGCTAGGCCCAGTGGAGCAAACAGGCTCTGCTCTCGATGCCGCAATCACCGGTGACGGGTTCTTCGTCACGCGATCGGGAGAGACCGGCGAAACCTTCTACACGCGCAATGGCTCTTTCGAGACAGACGAAGGCGGCTTCATTCAAGACGGCTCCGGCAACCGTCTTCAGATGTTTCCCACCGACGCCGCTGGAAACGTCACATCCACTACTCCGCAAGACGCCCAAGTACCTGCGCAGAATGCTGCCGGGTCTGCTTTCGCGGGCCTGACAATCTCGTCGAACGGGAACATTTCTGCGTCTTTCGTCGATGGCAGCAACGAGGTCATCGGCAAGGTTTCTCTGGCGAGCTTCATTGCGCCAAATGGCCTGCGCCAGGTTGGTTCCTCGAACTGGCAGTCCACCGGCATTTCCGGAGCCCCGAAATATGGTGGTCCGGGCGAAGGTCTGTACGGGAAACTATTGGCGGGATCGCTGGAGCGCTCCAACGTCGACATCGGCGAGCAACTCGTCGCGCTGATCACAGCACAGCGTAACTTCCAGGCGAATGCGAAGGCCATCGATACGGCAACGCAGATCGGCCAGACAGTTATCAATCTGCGGACGTAAGTGAGATGGATCGTCTGATCTACACGGCCCTGTCGGGCCTGTCGGCTTCGATGGATCGCCAGCGCGTGATCGCCAGCAACATGGCGAACGCGCAGACGATCGGCTTCCGGGCCGAGCTGATGGATCAGCGCGCCGTTACGATTGCCGGCGAACAGCCAGAGGTTCGGGCGCAGCAACAGGCGCTCGTCCGCAGTGCGGACATGCAGGGGGGGGAGGCCGTGATGACGAGCCGCCCCCTGGATATTGCGCTCGACGGCTCAGCCCTGCTTGCTGTCCAGGCGGATGACGGCAGCGAAGCCTACACGCGGCGAGGCGATCTCTCTGTGCGAGCGGACGGCGTGGTGGTGAACGGCGATGGAGCGATGGTCATCGGTGAGGCAGGGCCGATCACGGTTCCGCTTACCGGTCGGATATCGGTGACCCCTTCCGGTGCCGTCACGGTGAGTGATCCGGCGACCCCGGACCTGCCTGCGATAGAGGTCGCTCAACTCAAGCTTGCCAGCCCTGACGGCAGCCAAATCGCGAAAGGTGTTGACGGCTTGTTTAGGGTCGTAGGTGGCGGAATTCTGCCAACGGACGAGGCCGCTACGTTAAAACCCGGATACCTTGAGCAATCCAATGTGAAACCGACCGAAGTACTGGTCGAGATGATCGATCAGCAACGGTTGTTCGAGATGCGAACCAAGCTCGTAACTACCGCCAAAACCATCGACGAGAGCGGCGCACGATTGATGCGCCTCATATGATCCAACGGGGGCTTTTGAACAATGCCAACCTCTGCTCTGCAAGTCGCCCGGACCGGGCTGGAAGCGCAGGATGTGCGGATGCGCGTCATCGCAAACAATCTTGCAAACGTTCAGACGACCGGTTTCAAACGCGATCGCGCGAATTTTGCCACCCTTGCATATCAGGACACCCGCGTAGCGGGCGCGGCTTCGAGCGGCGAGACCGCCTATGCAACGGGCCTCAACCTCGGAACGGGCGTCTCCGTTCAATCGACGACCCAGATCATGACGCAGGGAACGCTCGATCAGACGGGCAATGCCCTGGACCTCGCGCTGGACGGCGATGGGTATTTCCAGGTTGCGCTGCCCGGTGGTCAGCTGGCCTACACGAGGGCGGGAAACTTCACGCGCTCCGCAGAAGGGACGCTGGTTACCCAACAGGGTTACGAGGTTCAGCCGGCGATAACCATCCCCGAGGGGGCTGGCGCGATGACCATCTCTCCAGATGGAACCGTGTCCGTCCAGATCGAAGGGCAAGCCGAGCCCGCACAGCTTGGCCAGATACAGGTTGCCAGCTTCGCCAATCCGGCGGGGCTTCGCGCTCTGGGCGATAACTTCCTTGCAGAGACAGCGGCGAGTGGTGCGGTTCAGCTGGGCGCAGGTGGCGATGCCGGGCGCGGCCGTGTGCGGCAGGGCATGCTTGAAACCTCCAACGTAAATGTCGTCGAGGAACTCGTCGATATGATCGAATGCCAACGCGCTTACGAGGTCAATTCCAAGATGATCTCCGCAGTCGACGAAATGATGCGCAACGCCAACCAAACGCTGTGAGAGACGATATGAAGCGTAACTTTGTCAGCATACCGGCGATTATTGCCCTTGGTGCGTGCACTTCCGGACCCCCCCCTGGGTTTCAGGCTGCGCTTCCGGCGGCGCCCGTTCACGTGGCGCCTGCGGTCGCATCCAATGGGGCGATTTTCCAGGCCGCCAGTGGCTATGCACCGCTTCATTATGGTCAGCGCGCACATCGTCTTGGGGATATCGTAACGGTGGTTCTCGCCGAGCGTACGACCACGGCGAAATCTGCCAGCGGCAACACCACTCGCGCTGGATCCGCAAGCATCACGCCGCCAACCGCCGGGCCTTTCGCGATCGACCCCAACATACTGAGCGCGGGCGCCTCTGGTAGCTTTACCGGCAAAGGTAATGCTGCCCAATCTTCGACACTCGCGGGCGACATCACGGTCACCATTGCCGAGGTTCTCGGGAACGGTGTCGTGCGTATTCGGGGCGAAAAGCTGATGAATTTCAGCCAGGGTCAGGAATGGGTGCAGCTCACCGGCCTCGTTCGCTTGGCCGATATCGATGCAGATAATCGGGTTCTGAGCCCTCGCATCGCCGATGCCCAAATTCGTTACGGGGGCAAGGGCTCTGTTCAGACAGCGGGGCGGGAAGGCTGGCTTTCTCGCTTCTTCAGCAAGATCAGCCCCTTCTGATGACCTGGCGCCACCTACTCGCCGTTCTTGCGGCCTTCGCTTTCTGGACCGCGCCGGCACAGGCCGAGCGTATCCGGGATCTCGGCACATTTCAGTCGGTTCGTTCCAATCAGCTGACCGGTTACGGAATTGTGGTCGGTCTCGACGGCACGGGCGACGATAACCTTGCTTACCTGACGCAGGCGATGCGGGGCACCACCGGCCGGTTCGGATTGCAGCTTCCGCCAGGCGTAAGCCCTGGACTGAAGAACGCCGCAGCCGTGATCATCACGGCAGACCTTCCGGCTTTCGCCAAACCCGGCCAGCGGATCGACGTGACCGTGTCGACGATGGGGAAAGCCAAATCTCTGCGTGGCGGCGCGCTCATCCTCACCCCACTTTTCGGCGCCGACGGCGAGATCTATGCGATGGCGCAGGGCAATCTCGCGGTGGCCGGGTTGGGGATATCCGGAAAGGATGGCTCCAAACTCACCGTTAATGTTCCGACCGTGGGGCGGATTCCCGAAGGTGCTAGTGTAGAGCGTGCCGTCGCTACCGGCTTCGAAACGGGCGAAACGCTCCGGTGGAATCTCGCATCCGCCGACTTCTTGACAGCTTCGCGGGTTCGGGACGCGATCAACCGTCAGTTCCCTGGCCTGGCCAGTGTCGAAGACGGAGTCACGATCGCGATCAGGATGCCGTTCGATACAGATGCTAGGGCCAGCATGATGGCAGCGGTCGAAATGATCGAAGTCGATCCAGCGGAAGCTCCGGCAAAGGTTATCGTGAACAGTCGTAGCGGAACCGTGGTTATCTCAAACATGGTTCGTCTTGCCCCGGCAGCGATCAGCCATGGAAGCCTCGTGCTCCGGATCGAGGAGAACGAGCGGATAATCCAGCCAAATCCTCTGTCGCCCGGCCAGACAGCCGTTGAAAATCAAAGCAATCTGACTGCCGAAGGGCCAGGCGAGAAACGCGTTCAGTTGTTCAATCCTGGGGCAAGCCTCGCGGCGGTTGTCGATGCATTGAACGCTTTGGGGACCAGCCCGTCTGACCTCGTTGCGATCCTGGAGGCCTTAAAACAGGCCGGTTCCCTCCGTGCTGAGATGGTAGTGATATGATCGCAGCAGCCACGCCTCTTTCCGGCCTCGCAACCGCCAGCCCAGCCAGCGCCGACAACAAGGCGTTGGTGGATGCTGCGCGGGGTGTTGAGGCGATGTTCCTGCGCCAGGTCCTTTCGGCTGCGCGGGCCTCGTCTTTCGCCGATGAGGAAAACCCCCTTTCGGGTGGGAGCTCGGCGGCGACATTCACGGAAATGCGTGACGCGAAGTTTGCCGACATCGCCTCTCAAACCGACATGATCGGTTTGTCGGCGACGTTGGCTAAGCAGCTTTCGCGCAACCTCAAGACGGGAGGCTAAGATGGCGTCCGATCTCATGACGATCGCGAAGAGTGGTGCCAAAGCAGCTCGTTCCGCGCTTGATGTTACCGCACAAAATATCGCCAATGCCAATACCGAAGGTTACGTTCGCCGGTCCATAGAGACGGCCGAAGTAGCGAACTCTTCCGGTATGTTGCGGCTCGGCGACTTCTCGCTGTCCGGCGTCCGGGTCGCTGCAGTCAACCGCAACGCTGACATGTTTCGCCAGTTGGAAGTTCGGCGGACGGGGGCGGATGCCGCACGGGGTTCGGCCGCGCTGCAGGGAATGGAAAACATCGAAGCAGCGATCGAGCAGTCGGGGCTTTATGGCTCCGTCGTCGCATTCGAGGCTTCGATCAAGCAACTCGCATCCGATCCGACAGCCAATGAATTGCGTGCTGCTGCGCTGGCCCAGGCAGATCACATGGCCCAGAGCTTCAATCTGGCCTCTTCGAGCCTCGATCAGGTTGGCGAAGGCGCGCGCTTTTCCGCTCAGGGCGGGGTGGATGAGGTCAACGTGTTGGCCGAGCAGCTGGCTCGAACGAACACCTTTCTGTCGCGAGCGGCTCCGGGTGGTTCGGACCGTGCGATGCTTCTTGACCAGCGCGACAATCTTCTGGCCAAAATTTCCAAACAAGCGGGCGTAACGACGTCGTTTAACGCGGATGGCCAGGTAGACCTGCGCCTGGGTGGCGCGTCGGGCCCGCTTTTGGTCACCGGCTCCACACGACAAACACTCGCCATGGCCACGGCGGGGGACGGGACGATTTCGTTCGATGTCGGCGGAACGGCCACGAACATCGCGACAGGCGGCCTTGCCGGGCATTCGGCCACTCTCAGCGGCGTCGTGTCTTCAAAGGCGCAGATCGATGCCGCGGCAGACAACATCATAAATCTCGTCAATGCCTCACAAGCTGGGGGCGTGGACCTCGCGGGCAATCCGGGCAACCCGATTTTCTCAGGTTCTGGTGCTGCGGGGATCGCGATGACCCTTGCATCTCCGTCGGGAATTGCGACGGCTCCGGCCGGATCGCCAGCAAGGAGTCTGGACTCCTCGCATATCCAGGCGTTGGCAAACGCTCTCGACAGCGGCGCTGCGGCCGGACGCGTCAGTGATGCGATCTTTTCCGTGTCCAGCACGGTGGCCAATCAGCGTATCGCCACCGAAGCTCTCGAAACCATTGCTTCGAAGGCACGGATCGCACTCGATCAACAGAGCGGCGTCGACCTCGATGAGGAAGCGGCCAACCTGGTTCGATACCAGCAAGCGTTCCAGGCTTCCGGCCGAGCTATGCAGGTTGCCTCGGACCTGTTCGATACATTGCTGGGGATCGCACGATGACTACTGTCAGCACTTCGGCATTCTACGAGCGCAGCAATCTCCAGCTTTCAAGCTTGCGTAAGCAAACCGAAAAACTTCAGACGCAAATCGGAACCGGGCAACGACTTGGGACATCCGCAGATGATCCGGTAGCTGCGGCACGGTTACGCGTCCTCGACCGTCGCGGCTCGCTCGCGACGGTGGACAAAGCCTCCGCTGACCGGGCGCAGGGCAATCTCGACCTTGCCGACAAGGCAATCGGTGAAATGGCCAAGCTTGTCATTCGAGCCAAGGAGTTGGCTCTTCAGGCGGCCAGCGATACGCTGGGCGACGCGCAACGGTCCTCGCTTGGCAGCGAGCTTGCTGCGCTGCGCGAAAACCTGCTGACTTTGGCCAATGGGCGCGATTCCAACAACAATGCGTTGTTCGGCGGGCTGACCAGTGGCCAAGCTTATCAGTCCACCCCGCCCGGCGCGACCTATCTCGGTACCAACGTGGCACCGACGACCGACCTCGGAGCCGGCCAATCGGTAATTGAAGGCGTACCGGGCCCCGATCTTTTCGATTTTTCGCACAAGGGTTCGCCGACCAACCTCTTTGCTGTACTCGGCAACCTGGCCGATGCTTTGACGGCGGGCGGGACGGGGGCCGGCGCCGCAGCGTCGGACGCGCTTGGCGCATTCGACACGGGCTTGGACAAGCTTACTACCACGCAGACCGTCGTGGGTACGCGTTTGGTGTGGATCGATACGGTCAATGACCGGCGCCTGGATCGTTCGGAACTTGAGGCCAATGAGCAGTCCGAGATCGGCGGTGCCGATCTCGCAGCCTCCATATCCAAGCTTCAACAAACAATGACCATTCTGGAAGCGAGCCAGGCCAGCTTCGTCAAACTGGCCAACCTGTCGCTCTTCGACCTCCTGCGCTGATCAGCGCGGCCATAAATTACTGGGGACACTGAGTTATGTTTGTTGCGGTCGGATTCGTCCTGCTCATCCTTTTTGTCTTCGGTGGCTTTGTGATTGCCGGTGGCGCGCTTGGGCCGGTTTTGCATGCTCTGCCCCATGAGATGTTGATCATCGGAGGCGCGGCGGTTGCCGCCGTCGTCACGGGCAATTCGATGCATGAGCTCAAGGCTTTGGGAGCAGGCTTTGCAAAGCTGTTCAAAGGTCCCCGCCATGACAAGCAGGACCACATCGACGCCATCGCACTGACCACCCGGCTGATGAAGATCATGCGCACGGAAGGACCGGTGGCGCTTGAATCTCATCTCCAGGATCCAAAGGCATCACCGATTTTCGCGGAATATCCCAAGCTGCTCGCCAACGGGCCGCTCATTAGCCTGGTTGCAGACGCACTGACCCTGATCGTCGTGTCTTCCGGGACGCTCGATCCGCAGGCGGTGGAAGATGTGATGGACAATGCGTTGAAGACGCATTTCCACGAAATGCACGAACCGCAGCACATCATGCAGAATCTGGCGGATGCGCTTCCGGCGCTCGGCATCGTTGCGGCCGTGCTCGGCGTCGTGAAGACCATGGGATCGATCGACAAGCCGCCCAGTGTTCTAGGCGGGATGATCGGCTCAGCTCTGGTCGGAACGTTCCTTGGCGTGCTTCTGGCCTATGGCATCGTCGGTCCGATGGCGGGCCGTCTTAAGCAGATTGTCGAGGCGGACGAACAAATCTTCCACGCGGTCAAACAGGTAATCATCGCGTCTCTGCGCGGGCATCCGCAGCCGCTGGTGGTGGAAAGCGCCCGTTCCGGCTTGGGCCATGCTTTCCGCCCTGGCCTGTCGGAGTTGCTCGACACTTTGAGGAAGCGTTGAAATGGCTGCTAAGCGCGGCAAGAACGAGCTGCCAACGCCTATCATCGTCAAGAAGATCACGATCGTCGAAGGCGGGCACCACGGCGGTGCATGGAAAGTTGCCTATGCCGACTTCGTGACCGCGATGATGGCGTTCTTCCTGCTCATGTGGTTGCTCGGTGCGACGACGGAGAAGCAGCGAAAGGGTCTGGCGGATTACTTCACGCCCACACTCGTGAAGCTCAAGGAGCAAAGCGCCGGGGCCAATGGCCTTCTGGGCGGAGCATCGATCACCGACGTGGATAATTACCCAAATCGCCAGGGCCAGACCGGGACGAAATCCTTGACGATCCCGCGGGATGCTTCTGGCGGCCCTCGCGAAGCCGCCAATCACGTCACCAAGATGCGCGAGCGCCTCGAAAAGGCGATGGCCGAGGATCGCAAGCTGCGCAAGCTCGCCCGCAACATGCGCATGGTGATGACGAAGGAGGGCGTAAGGCTCGATCTCGTGGACGATGCCAACTTTTCCATGTTCCACCTCGGAACCACTGTGCTCACTTCCGATGCGCGGGCTTTGATCAGTGCGATCGGTCAAGCCGTGGGACCGGTCGGGGGCGGGCTGGTCGTGCGTGGCCATACCGATTCGCTGCCATGGAAACCGGGAACGCAGGCCAACAACTGGTCCTTGTCCGCCGGCCGAGCCGAAGCAACCCATCAGGAACTCGCACGCCGTGGCATCGCGGAACGGCGATTCACCAGGATCGAGGGTGTCGCTGATCGCGAGCCTTTGATCGCGGACAATCCTCAGGATCCACGTAACCGCCGGATTTCGATTACCATCCTCAACAACTGACCTGAGAACGTCGGCCTTGAGTATGGGGCCATTTAAACGGGTCGCAGGATTGGTCGCCGGGGTGACGTGATTCACGTCCGCGTAGCGGAGGCGTTGGTGATGTCTGGCCCGTTTTTATGTAACGAGGCGCAGATTCCGCATCGATCCGATTTGCGTTGTAGCGATGTGAGTCTTCTTACCGACCGCAAAAGATCATCTGCAATCGTCGCATCGGATGGAGCCGCCCTGGCGTATCCAATCGCCTGTTAGCCGAGCTGACCCTAGCGTGCTCAACAAGAAGTTCTGTCCCGATCTATCGGGCGAGCGCGAGGCGACCTGAACCCTAGGCTGCCCGAGGAGTGCGATGGTGCATCAAGCTGGCCGCCATTGGTGACGGCCCAAATGCGCGTCCACAAGGGTGCGGCTCTGCTGCCGCCATCCCGCGACCTGATCGCTGACCGGGCTACAACAGCGATCGCTTGCGCGCCGATCCACCGGACGCGGCAAGCCCTTCGTGCGATGGTGATGGAGTGAAGGGGCGGCTTTATAAGACGGGGCGAAGAGCGATCCGATGATCTGCTGAATGCCAAGACTTGGAATCAAAGAGGGGCCCATCCTTCGCAGGATGGGCCCCTCTCTATTAGTCTAACTAGGCGGCTGCGCGGCTGCGTCCGTCGGCCTCTTCCAAGCGTTCGCGGAGGCTTTCCAGGTGAATATGCTCGAAACTATTCGGCATGCCTTCCTCGCACAGTACCAGGCCGACCTGACGGACCGTCTGGCAGATTAGGTCCAAGCCCTGGAGGGAGCCCATGTGCTTTTCCATCAACGCAAAGTCGCTGCACAGGCTTGCCCCGAGCACTTCCACCGCTTGTGCGGTTTCGTCGAGTATGGTGGCAAGCTCGCGCAGGGTATGAGTGGAATGCGAGCTGGCGCTCATGCCGCCTTCGCCATCGCCGAATCATCGGCCAGCTTGGACAGTTCGAGAACCATCAGCATCTCGCCCGCCTCGTCGATCGTGGTCAGCCCTTCGATGCAATCGGAAACGGTATCTTCCGCTCCGGCGGCCGGCTGCTGCAGTGTCTCATCGTCGATGGTCACGATATCGTTGACGGTATGCACGATCAGCCCACGCAGCTGACCCTCCCATTCCGCCACGATGATCGGATTGCGCGGCGTTGCTTCCACAGGCTCCCAGCCGAGACGGGCAGCCAAGTCCACGACCGGCAGCACCACGCCACGCAGATTCACCACGCCAACGACATGGCTGGGTACCTTGGGCAGGCGGGTGACCGGCGACCAGGCGCGGATTTCGCGGATCGCCATGATGTCCAGCCCGAAGAGCTGATCACAGACCTCGAAGGTGATTAATTCGCGTCGCATTTCGTTTGCCTCCCGTATCTCAGTGAACCACGCGGCGAACCGCGGTTGCCAATTTGTCCGGATCGAACGGTTTTACGATCCACCCGGTGGCGCCGGCATCGCGGGCGCGCTTCTTCTTTTCGTCGCTGCTCTCGGTGCTGAGAACCAGGATCGGGCGGTCGGCATGCCGCGCGCTTGAGCGCAGTTCGGAAATCAAACCGAACCCATCGAGGCGAGGCATATTGATATCGGTAATAACGAGGTCGACTTCGTTGGTGGCCAGCCACTCCAGTGCTTCCTGGCCGTCTTCGGCCTGTTCGACGCTGAAGCCATGCGCGGCGAGAGCATGGCGCAGCAACGCCCGCATGCTGGCGCTGTCGTCGACCGTAAGGATACGCGTTGACTGAGACATGTTTTCCCTCACTAGAAAAGCTCGACGTCACCGAGCGAAGCATCGCGCGTCGTGACTGGTTTTTGGACAACTGGTACTTCGGTAACGTTCTTCCGACATTTGACCTGGCCGGACGCAGGGCGAAAATGGACGCGGCGCGCGCAGGTGTCGCCCGTGTCCGCATATGTCAGCTCGATGCCTTCGCGTTCGAGGAAATCGCGCGCGAACTGAGCGTTGACAGTGCCGATCGGCCGCCATCCGGCATGCATGTTGGCGCCGCCGTAGATGCGAGCCTTCATGCGCCGTTTGGATGCACCCAATGCCATCATTTGGTTTATGAGCAGTTCCATCAGATACACGCCAAAATGCTCATCTACCTCTGAACCGGAAGAATTCTTGGGCGGTTCGGCGAGAAGAAAATGGTTCATTCCACCCACACGCGCTTTTGGATCGTAGAGACAGGTGGCGATGCAGCTTCCAAGTACGGTGTTGAATTCGACGTTTGCATCGTCGCTTGCGCGCACTTCTCCCTGGAGAACGGTGTCGCGAACGATAGGGCGCCCGGTCGATGAGGATGAATTAGGCAACATGGCGTTCCAATCCCCTTACGAGTGCGCGGCGAGCGATGGACTTGAGCGGAAGAACCTGCTGTGCGGCACCAAGAGCGATTGCTGCCCGCGGCATGCCGAAGACGGTGCAGCTCTCCTCATCCTGCGCTATCGTCATCGCCCCTTTCTGCGCCAGCGCCAGAAGGCCGCGCGCGCCATCCTGGCCCATGCCCGTCATCAGAATCCCGGTGACATCGCTGCCGATCTTTTCCGCTGCGGCACAAAACAGGGCATCGACGCTGGGGCGGTGGCCGCTGATGGAATTCCCTGCCCGCAGGACAGTGCGCATCGGCCCACCACTTCCCCCGGCGACCATGAGATGGCGCTCGCCGCCAGGGGCGAAATAGATATGGCCAGGCTGCATGAAGGTGTCCGCCTCTGCCAGGACAACCGTGGCCTGCGTGGTTTCGTTCAGCGAACGGGCGACAGCTTCAGCGAATGACGGGTTCACGTGCTGAACGATCATGGTCGGCGGGCAATCCGGGCCGAAATCAGGCAGCACCTGACGCAGCGCTTCAATGCCGCCGGTCGATGCGCCGATCACGATCAATTTGGCAGCCGTGCGCGGTCCGCTCGACGGTATTGAAGAATGGATGGGTGTCGGTTGGCTCGGGGCTCGGCTCTGATCGCGTACGGCCCTTTGCGGGCGGGCTTGCGAAGCTTCGCGCACCAGATTGCCGAGCGACCCGCAACCTTCGCCGCTCGCGGCAGCCGTCAGCTCGGATTTCCCGAAGCAGCCGATCGCGCCGAGACCCAGTGCGCGGGCGGCGATTTCCGTGCCTTTCTCGGCCAGGCTGGAAACGACGACCACCGGCGTGGGGCGCAGTTCCATGATCTTCCGCAGGAAGGACAGACCATCCATGCCCGGCATTTCGATGTCCAGGGTGACGACATCGGGATTGAGGGCTTTGATCAATCCGCGAGCCTCGTTGGCATCGCAGGCCAAGCCGACGACTTCGATATCTTCTTCCCGCGACAGGGCAAGCTGCATCAGCTTGCGCATGGTCGGAGAATCATCGACGATGAGAACGCGAATGCTCATTGCGCCACCCTCCGGTAAACGGTTGGACCACAGGGCTCGAGAAGGCGGGTCGCCGGCCCCGAGACGCGTTCGGAGTGGCCGATATAAAGGTAGCCACCCGGTTGCAGCTGCTGCGCGAAGCGGGCGACGAGCCGTTCCTTGGTAGGGTTGTCAAAGTAAATCATGACATTTCGACAGAAGATGACATCGAATAATGAACGAAGCGGCCAGTCGCCCAGCAAGTTGAGCTGCCGGAACCGGACGAGATTGCGCATCTCATCGACGATCACGCGCTCATCCCCCTGTGCGCGGGTCCAATTCGACCGCAGGTCTTCCGGCATCGGTTCGATCGCCTTGCTCGCATAGGTCGCGGCCTTGCCCGCCGCGATAGCGTGCTCGGCCAGATCGCTGGCGAGCACGACTAGATCCTTGGACGCGATGCGCCGGCCCTCTGCTTTGTCGCTGCCGAGAAAGTAAGAAAGCAGCGTCCAGATTTCCTCGCCGCTCGAGGAACCTGCCGACCAGATGCGTACGCTGCCGCCGCCCATAAGGCGCGTCACCAGTTCGGTGCGAAGATTGTCGCGGAAATGATCGAAGTGATGGGGTTCACGATTGAAATAGGTGTGGTTGGTGGTGAGCGCTGCGACCGTCTTGTTCAGCAGGTCCGCATCGCTTTCGATAAGGGAGAGATATTCGGCGAAGGTGATGCACTGGTTGCGTCGCAGCAGGGGGCTGAGGCGGGAGTAGGCGAGCATACGCTTGCCGTCGGACAACACGATGCCCGATTCACGCCCGATGAGGGCAGCGATGCGGTCAAAATCCGCCTGCGAATAGATCGCTGGACTCACGCCTGGAACGATCGATCCGCCTTGGTTTTTTGCCAGAACTTGCGACATCGTCAGGCCGCCTCGGCCTGCTGAACGGCGCTGACGCTGTTCTCGACGAGTTTGTCGACATCGGTGATCAATGCGACGCGACCGTCGCCAAGGATGGTCGCACCAGCGAGACCTTCGATTGAACGATAGTGAGTTGCCAGGCTCTTGATGACCATCTGGCGCTGGTCGATGATGTTGTCGACCAGAAGTGCCGCCTGATTGGACGTTTCGGTTTCCACGATCACAAGAACGCCGTTGCACGGATCGCACGATGGAGCCCCGTGATTGAGCACCTTCGCAAGCGAGACGATGGGGATGTAGCGGCCGCGCACATTGAGCATCTGGCGGCTCATCCCAACCTTCTTGATGTCCTCCGCAACAGGTCGCAGGCTCTCCACGACATGGGTGAGCGGGATGACGAGCGTTTGATTGTCGCTGACGACCACCATGCCGTCGGCAATTGCAAGCGTCAGGGGCAGCGCAAGCACGAAAGTGGTGCCTTTGCCCTCTTCGCTTTCGATGGTGATGCGGCCGCCCAGGTCCTTCACGTTCTGGCGGACCACGTCCATGCCCACACCGCGTCCCGAGATCGATGAAACCTGCTGCGCGGTCGAGAAACCGGGGGCGAAGATGAGGTTGCAGATCTCTTCGTCGCTGAGCGAGGCGTGGGCATCGATGACACCTTTTTCGACCGCCTTGGCCAGCACACGTTCGCGATTGATGCCGCGTCCATCGTCTCCGATACGGATCACAATGCGGCCTGCCCTCTGCTCGGCGGAGAGGGTCAGTACCCCCTCGTGCGACTTGCCGGCGGCAACGCGTTCCTCTGGACCCTCGATCCCGTGGTCGACGGCATTGCGGATCAGGTGGGTGAGCGGTTCGCTCAGACGCTCGATCACGGTCTTGTCGAGTTCAGTCGCCTCGCCCTCGATCAGGAGCTTCACGTGCTTGCCGGTGGAGCCGGCCAGTTCGCGCAGGAGGCGGGGGACGCGATTGAAGACAGTGGCGATAGGCTGCGCGCGGAACGCCATCGCCCGTTCCTGGATTTCACGCACCAGTCCTTCGACTGCGACCAGTTCGTCGATGCCGCCAAGGCCGGAACCCGCGAGACGCTGCGCCAGCATTGCCTGCGCAATGACGAGTTCGCCTGCCCCATCGATCAGGCGGTCCAGTTTGCCCAATTCGATCCGGATCGATGCGTTGGCGTTGGCTGAGTTGGATGCAGCGGGTGCGCTGCTGGCGGGCGTCTTGGCCTGTTCGTCGGCAGGCACATCGGCCGTGGACTTCACTGCCTCGGCGGGGGCGGGGGCGGGCGAGGCAGCCGGAACTGGGGGGCTGGCGGGAGCCTGCCCGGCTTCGGGCTCGGCCGATTCCTTCCGGGCAATCGGCTCCGCGCTCACGAGCTTCGCCTGCGAGAGCTTTGCGGGGGGCATGGCGGCATCCTCGCCCAGCGCAACCGAGCAGTCATCGCCTACGAAGTCGAATATCTCGCGTACCGCATCCTCCGAGACACTCTTCGGCATTTCGCAAACCCAGCCCAGATAGCCTTGCCGGGGATCGCATTCGTCGATCGACGGCATGTCGCCAATGTCGCAGCTGATCGAAACCGCGCCCAGCAGCTTGAGCTCGCGCAGCCATAGCAGCGGTTCACTGCCGTTCGACATCGCACCGCTGTGGGGGCGCACGAATACCTTGTAGGTTTCGACATCGGCATCGGTAGCTGCGCCGCCTTCGGAAGGCGCGGGCTCGTCGGAAGCGCTCAGATCGTCGAGCAGCGCGTCGAGATCGAAGTCGAGATCGAGTCCGTCATCCGCTGGCGCATCGGCTGCGGGCGCGCCTTCTGCAGGCTCGGCGGCGGCTTTCGAGGAAGCCTGGGCCGCTACGATCTGCGCGATCACAGCCTCGTCCGAAGGCGAATCCGTGCCATTCTGCGCGGCGTCAACGTGATAGCGCAGCGTATCGAGCGAGATCAGGAGCAGATCGACCAGCTCGGGCTCGATCGACACCGTTCCGTCGCGCACGTCGGACAACAACGATTCGAACTCGTGCGTGAAACCTTGCATCGGCATATAGCCGAACGCGCCCGCACCGCCCTTGATGGAGTGGACGGCGCGGAAGACCGCATTGATCGTCTCGTCGTCATGCGTGCCTTCGCGGCAGGCCGTCAGACCCGCTTCGGCGGCTTCGAGCGCCTCTTCGCATTCAACAAAGAAAATTGACTGGATGTCGTCGGAGTTCATTATGCGGCCTCCAGCGAGAGCACACCGGCCAGACCGGTCAGGGCCACCGCGGACGTGAAATTCTCACTCGGGTTCTTGATGGCGATGCCGCCGCTTGTGCGGGCCGCGGCTACGAGTACCTGAAAACAGGCCTGGCCAATTTTCTCGACATCCGACGCATCGACTTCGATCACGCCGATGCCGCAGACATCGCTCATTTCCGTCTTCAGCGCTTCAGATGCGAGGCTATCGCACACCGCCGGCATTTTGATTTCACACATTATTTCTCTCCAACCCGCGGTGTATTCAGATTAATTCCCGGTAAAGTTCGACCGGCTCTTCGGCCATGGCGGCTTTTATTGCGTTGCCGCGCTCACCTCAGCCCCGCCGAGCCTGCCCAAGCCCGATCGCACCCGCGATCAGCAGCGTGGGGCACAACAAGCGGCGATCCGATGAGCTGGATCAGGCGGGTGAGAATCATGCAGTGGCCCCCGAAAAGCAGGTTGCGAGTTCGATGCCCCTGTTAACCAGCTTTGATCGAAGGATGCTTTTCCCGGCCTTAGGCAGAAGTACCTATCGATCAGAAATCTTTGCTTGAGAGGCGATGGTTAAGAAGGGCCCGTGATCCGGCGGCCCAAGTCGCGGCCGCAAACCAATTTTCGCAAGGAAACCGGGAAAGATGCACACCGTTAAGGTTTTGGTGGTCGATGATAGCGCGGCTATGCGCGCCTTGTTCTGCGATATCCTGGAAAAGGCCAAGGGCGTGGAAGTCGTTGGTGCGGCGCGCGGTGCCGACGAGGCCCGCGACATGATCACCAGCCTGCGTCCCGACGTGCTGACGCTCGACGTGGAAATGCCGGGGATGAGCGGCCTGGAATTCCTGACCGAGATCATGGAGGAACGGCCCATGCCCGTGGTGATGCTGTCCAGCGTGACTCAAAGCGGGACGGGTACGGCGCAGAAGGCTCTCGATCTGGGCGCGTTCGCCTGTTTTCCCAAGCCCCTGCGCACCTCGCCCGAAGAATTCAACGCCGTTGTCCAGAAGCTCGGCAGCCTGGTCATCAAGGCCGCCACCGCGAAGGATGCCAAGCCTAGCGCTCCGGCGTCTCAGCCCGAAACCAGCATGGTGCCCAATGGCACCGCAGTGGTCATTTCGGGCGGCAGCGGAGCGGTCGACGTGGTGCGCGAAGTGCTGGCCACCTATCCCGCGAATTGCCCGCCGACCGTTATCACTTTGGATGCGGAAACCGAGGGGGCCGGGCTCATCGCGAGGCTGGACGGGTTGGTCGCCTGCCAGATCAAGGCGGCTACCGACGGGTGCAAGCTGGAGCCGGGCGTGGTTTACATCGCCAACAATGGCGGCGCTCATGCCATCATGGAAGGCGCCGACACGATCCGACTGAGCCCCCGCGACCCGGTGGCCGGGGTTCGCCCTTCCGGAGATCTGCTGTTTGGGACTGCCGCGCGCGGATTGCAGAAGGCAATCTGCATTCTCCTGGAAAATGCGACCGGCGACGGAGCCAAGGGCTTCAAGATGGCCGCCGACGCGGGTCTGAAGGTCATCGTGCAGAAGCCGCGGGCAACCGGGGCAGTTGCGGGCCATGACACCGCCCGCCGTCTCGTGGGCGGGGCCGAGGTGCTGGAAGCGGGCGATCTGGGCGCCAGGATCATGTCGGAGGCGATGGCCGAAGTCGCGCTCGCCTAGGACTGCATTCCCTGTTTGGGGCGGGGGCTCGCCCTCCGTCCTGGCGCCGGCCGTTCAGGCGATGGCGCCGCTTTCGCGCAAGGAAGCGATCTCGCCGTCATCCATGCCAAGCAGGCGCAGGACCCGATCGCTGTTTTCTCCGGGCAAGGGGGCCGGCTGCGGAACATCCGCAACGGTGCGTGAATAGCGCGGCGCGGGCGCCGGCTGCGTATCGGACCCCACCGTCACGAACGTCTCGCGTGCCTTGTTGTGCGGATGTTCGATCGCCTCGCTCATGGTGAGGACAGGGGCGTAACACACGTCGGTGTGTTCCATGATCGCGTCCCATTCGGAGCGTGTCCTGGATTTGATCAGGGCGGTCAGCTTGTCCTTCAGGACCGGCCATTGCGTCCGGTCGTGCTGGGCGTCGAAATCCTTGTCATCCTCAAGACCGGCAAGCCGGCGCAATTCGGCATAAAACTGCGGTTCGATACTGCCCAGCGAGATGAAGCCGCCATCGGCCGTTTCGTAGGTGTCGTAGAAATGGGCGCCGGTATCCAGCATGTTGCTGCCCAGATCCTCGTTCCACACGCCCATGGTCCGCATGCCATGGATCATGCTCATCAGAACTGCGGTTCCATCGGTCATCGCCGCATCGATGACCTGGCCTTCGCCGCCGCGCGCCACATTCAGCAGGGCAGATGCCATCCCGAAGGCCAGCATCATGCCTCCGCCGCCGAAATCGCCGACCATATTGATGGGGGGCGTGGGTTTCCCGCCCTGCCGGCCGAAATGCGCCAGCGCGCCGGCCAGCGCGATGTAATTGATGTCGTGCCCTGCATAGGGGGCGTAAGGCCCGTTCTGACCCCAGCCCGTCATCCGGCCGTAGACCAGCTTGGGATTGTCCGAGAGCAATTCGTCGGGTCCCAGGCCGAGCTTTTCCATGACGCCGGGCCGGTAGCCCTCGATCACACCATCGGCACTGGCGCACAGGCGGCGGGCGAGGGCGACGCCTTCCTCGCTCTTCAGGTTGAGGGCAATGGACTGGCGGCCCCGTGCGAGAACGTCGCTGCGGGTGACGGGCATGGATCCGCCCCTGCTACCGCTGACACGGTCGATCCGGATCACCTCCGCGCCGTGATCGGCAAGCATCATTCCGCAGAACGGACCCGGTCCGATCCCCGCGAATTCGATGATCCGCAATCCCTTGAGCGGTCCGGCCACAGTCATTCTCCCATTGCGTTTCGCAACGCAAAGCAGGCCCGTCCGGCCAAAGCAAGCGCCCAGCGCAAGCTCTCCCGACGCCGGGTCTCAGCTTCTATCGCAGAGCAATCTTGCCCTTGCCGCCCTCGCCGCGTAGCCACGCGGGGATGGATGACAGCGCGCAAGCAACCAGACTGGTGGACGGGTGTGGCCGCCGCATAGATTACGTGCGGCTGTCGCTGACCGATCGCTGCAATTTGCGATGCCATTACTGCATGGCGGAGAGCATGACCTTCCTGCCGCGCCGCGATCTGTTGACGCTGGAGGAAATTGCCGAGTTGGCGCGCCACTTGGTCGGGCGGGGCGTGCGCACGATCCGGCTGACGGGGGGCGAGCCGTTGGTGCGACGCGGGTTCGGCAACCTGATTAAGGCGCTTGGCGCCTTGCAGTCCGAAGGGCTGGAAGAGCTGACGCTGACCACCAATGGCACGGCCTTGCCGAAATTTGCCGCGCAATTGGCGGAGGCTGGCGTGCGGCGGGTAAATGTCAGCCTCGATACGCTGGATGCGGAGCGCTTCTGTGCCATTACCCGCGGCGGAAAGATCGCAGAGGTTTTTGCCGGGATCGAAGCCGCGCGCGATGCGGGGCTGGCGGTGAAAATCAACATGGTGGCCCTTCGCGGCACCAACGATGGTGAATTCGCCCGGATGCTGGCGTGGTGCGGCGAGCGGGGGCTGGACCTGTCGCTTATCGAGACCATGCCGCTGGGCGAGATCGAGGGTCAGCGCGAGGACAGCTTCCTTTCGTTGACTGAGGCGCGCGCGGCCCTGGAGAGGCAGTTCACGCTGGTTCCTTCGCTGCATCGCACCGCCGGCCCGTCGCGCTATTGCGATGTAGTGGAGACGGGCACGCGCGTCGGCTTCATCACCCCGCTCAGCGCCAATTTCTGTTCGGCCTGCAACCGTATCCGGATCGCAGCGACGGGGACGGTGTATGGTTGTCTGGGCCATGACCAGCATGTCGAGCTGCGCGAGATCATGCGCAGCGGGCAGGACGGCGCGCTCGATGCGGCGCTCGATACCCTGTTGGCGGGCAAGCCGGCCCGGCACGATTTCGACATCGCCCGCGCCGAACCGGCGGTGGCGCGCCATATGAGCGTGACCGGCGGATGAGCTGGAACAGCTTCGGACGCGTGTTTCGCTTCACCACCTGGGGCGAGAGCCACGGGCCGGCGCTGGGCGCCGTGGTGGACGGGTGCCCTCCGGGCCTCGACTTGGCCGAGGGCGACATCCAGCCCTGGCTCGACGCACGCAAGCCGGGCCAGAACAAGTTCACCACCCAGCGCAAGGAACCCGACCAGGTGCGGATACTGTCCGGCGTGTTCGAAGGGCTGACCACCGGCACGCCGATCAGCCTGATGATCGAGAACACCGATCAGCGGTCGAAGGACTATTCCGAGATATCGCAGGCCTATCGTCCGGGCCATGCGGATTATGCCTATGACGCGAAATACGGGCTGCGCGACTACCGGGGCGGAGGGCGCAGCAGTGCGCGCGAAACGGCGGCACGGGTTGCGGCGGGTGCGGTGGCGCGGCTGGTCATACCCGAGGTGCGGATATTGGCCTATGTCGCCGAGATCGGCGGGGACGCGATCGATCCCGAATGCTTCGACGTGGACGAGATCGGCAAAAACCCGTTCTGGTGCCCGGACCCGGCGGCGGCCATGCGCTGGGAGGCCTTGGTGGACGATGCCCGTAAGGCCGGATCTTCGCTGGGCGCGGTGGTCGAATGCGTGGCGAGCGGCGTTCCGGCGGGCTGGGGTGCGCCGATCTACGCCAAACTCGATGCCGATCTGGCTGCGGGAATGATGGGCATCAACGCGGTCAAGGGCGTGGAGATCGGCGACGGTTTCGGCGCGGCGCGGCTTAGCGGGGAGCAGAACGCGGACCCGATGCGGCCGTCTGTTGGCGGTGAACCCGGCAATGGTCCCCGGTTCGAGGCGAACCACGCGGGCGGAATCGCAGGGGGTATCTCCACGGGTCAGCCGGTCGTATGCCGGGTTGCGTTCAAGCCGACGAGTTCGATCCTGACCCCCGTACCCAGCATCACCCGGGACGGTGAGGCGACCGAAGTGCGAACCAAGGGCCGCCATGATCCCTGCGTGGGCATTCGCGGCACGCCGGTGGTGGAAGCCATGATGGCGCTGGTGCTGGCCGACCACAAGCTGCTCCACCGCGCGCAATGCGGCTGAACGCCGACTAAGTTTGCACGGGGTCCTGCGTCGCATGGCTCCCCTGACTGGCGAGCTTCCCAGCCGAAACAATGGCTTGAACCATGTTGCACAGCGTTGGGAAACAGAAACACCCCATTC
Organism: Qipengyuania sp.; assembly: GCF_042095715.1. Classification (GTDB taxonomy): domain Bacteria; phylum Pseudomonadota; class Alphaproteobacteria; order Sphingomonadales; family Sphingomonadaceae; genus Qipengyuania. The sequence continues at coordinate 71,755 of NZ_JBELMO010000001.1, forward strand.
ACGACGCGCAACTAGTTGCTCAAACTGCAACATCACAACGCCTTCCATTGCAATAAAAGAAAGTGTCGAGCCACTGATCGATTATTTCAATCTTAGCGTTCGCACAAAATCGCTTTTTTGCGTCGCAGCAGGACCTATCTGGGGTCGTGACAATTCAACCCACACAGATGGAGACACGACGCATGGGTATCATCGGAAGCCAGATCAAACCGTTCACCGCCACCGCCTTCCAGGCTGGCAAGGAATTCTTCGACGTCAGCGAAAAGGACATCGAAGGCAAGTGGGCGGTGTTCTTCTTCTATCCCGCCGATTTCACCTTCGTCTGCCCGACGGAGCTTGAGGACCTGGGCGAGAAATACGACATGCTCCAGGGCATGGGCGTCGAGGTATTCGGCGTTTCGACCGACACGCATTTCAGCCACAAGGCATGGCACGACACCTCGGACAAGATCGGCAAGCTGAAGTTCGCCTTCCTGGGCGATCAGCACCACACGCTGTCGAACAATTTCGGCGTGCTGCGCGATGGCGCCGGTCTGGCCGACCGTGCGACCTTCGTGGTCGATCCGGATGGCGTGATCCAGATCATGGAAATCACGTGCGAAGGCGTGGGCCGCAACGCGAACGAACTGACGCGCAAGATCAAGGCCGCACAGTATGTGCGCAACAATCCCGGCCAGGTCTGCCCGGCGGCGTGGGAAGAAGGCAGCGAGACGCTGGCTCCCTCGCTCGACCTCGTCGGCAAGCTCTGATCGCATAATCGCGCCCGCCCCCCAACCGCGGGCGCGACAAGAGCCCGAGCCCTGCTCGGGTCGCTGGAAGACCCGGGGTCACCTCCCCCCAACCTCAGGCCCCGGGTCTTTTTCCTTTCCGCCATCCCTATCCCGGAGTTTCCCCATGCTCGATGCCGCGATGAAGCAGCAGCTTTCGACCTATCTCGCCAATCTGCGCGAGCCGATCGAACTGGTCGCCTCGCTGGGCGATGACGACAAGTCGCGCCAGACACGCGAGCTGTTGACGCAGATCGCCGAACTGCACGAGCATGTCGGCGCAAGCTTCGACGGGACCGACGATCGCAAGCCCAGCTTCATTATCCGCCGCGCCAGCGATGCGGAAAAATGGGTCCGCTTCGCCGGGCTTCCCATGGGCCATGAATTCACCTCGCTCGTCCTGGCATTGCTCTGGGCGGGCGGCCATCCGCCCAAGGTCGATGCCGATCTGCTCGAGCAGGTCCGCGGGCTTGAGGGCGATTTCGCCTTCGAGATGTATTTCTCGCTCAGCTGCCACAATTGCCCCGACGTGGTGCAGGCGCTGACGCTGATGGCGCTGGAAAACCCACGCATTACCGCCACGCTGATCGAAGGCGGCACCTATCAGGAGGAGATCGAGGCGCGCGACGTGATGGCCGTGCCCGCCACCTTCCTGAACGGCGAGCCGTTCTACAACGGCAAGATGGAACTGGCCGAGATCCTGGCCAAGATCGACACCGGCGCCGATGCGAAGGCGGCCGAGAAATTGTCCGCGAAAGATCCTTTCGAGGTGCTGGTGATCGGCGGCGGGCCCGCCGGTGCCACCTCCGCGATCTATACCGCGCGCAAGGGTTTCAGCACCGGAATCGCGGCGGAGCGGTTCGGGGGCCAGCTGCACGATACGCTGGGGATCGAGAACCTGCCCGGCACCCCTTATACCGAGGGACCCAGGCTGGCGGGAGATCTGGAACGCCATGTCGGCGAATACGAAATCGACCTGATGAACCTCGCGCGCGCGGTGGAGCTCGTCCCCGCCAGAGAGAAGGGCGGCTTGCACGAGGTGAAGCTGGCCAACGGCGCCAGTCTCAAGTCGCGCAGCCTGATCCTTGCCACGGGTGCGCGCTGGCGCAACCTGGGCGTGCCGGGCGAAGCCGAATATCGCAACAAGGGCGTGGCGTACTGTCCGCACTGCGACGGGCCGCTGTTCAAGGGCAAGCGTATCGCGGTGATCGGCGGTGGCAATTCCGGCGTGGAAGCCGCCATCGACCTCGCCAAGATCGTGGGTCATGTGACCCTTGTCGAATTCGACACCCAGCTGCGCGCCGATGCCGTTCTTCAGACCAAGCTCAAGAGCATGGCGAATGTCGAAATCGTAACCAACGGCCAGACAACCGAGATCACGGGCGAAGGCGGCAAGGTCAACGGAATGATCGTCAAGGATCGCGCGTCCGGTGAAGAGCGCCGCATCGAGCTGGAAGGCGTGTTCGTCCAGATCGGCTTGGTGCCCAACACCGAGTGGCTGCAATCGAGCGGGCTGGAACTGTCCAGGCACGGCGAGATCGTGACCGACACGGAAGGTCGCACGAACCTTCCCGGCATTTTCGGCGCAGGCGATTCCACCGCGACACCGTATAAGCAGATCGTCGTGGCGATGGGCGAGGGATCGCGCGCAGGCCTTTCGGCCTTCGACTATCTGATCCGCACCGAACCGGCCGAAGCCATAGCGCAGGCGGCCTGACCCGAACGTACCGGTGCCCCCGAAGGGTCACCGGTACCGGTCGGTCAATCGGAATAGAAGGTGTAGGTCAGGGCCACGCCGCCCGAGTATTGGTCGCGCGATCCATAGACGCGCACGATGGGAGATTCCGCCGCATCCCCCACGAGACGATCGTATTTGGCATAGGCATATACGCCCCAGTGCCTGCCGAACTGGCGCGTAAATCCCGCGGTCGCGCCGACCGCCTGGATGCCGCCGCCCGCATTATAGACAGGAAGGCCCGCCGCCGCCGCATCCTCGGGGCGAACCGAGAAATAGGCATCCTGGAAGCTGTTGTCGGCGATCGTCAGGCGAGGGCCGATGGCGAATTCCTGCACCAATCCTTCGCGTAGGATATAATCGGCGCTCAGCAGCGAAATCAGCCCCTCATGCCCGGTCACGCCCTTGCGAACTTCCGCGCGCGCACGAAAGTTGTCGCCGAACTCCTGCTGCACGAATCCGCCGATCTCGACGGAAAAATCGACTTCGGGCAACAGCGTCCCGGTCTCCGTGTCTTCCCGCTTGCCCTCGAATCCCACAGATGGGCCGATGGAGAACCCGCCGGATCGGAACAGGGAAAAGCCGAAGCTTTCGTCAGGGGCTTCGAAGGTGAACGGCTCGTCTACCTTGGCACGGTCGAAGTTGAACAGCGGGGCAATGCTGACACCGTCGGACCCGGGGAAACTTGGCACCAGTTGCGGGCCGAGCGCGATGCGGGTTCGCTTCGTCTCGGTCGGTTCAGTGTCGTCGGCCTGGCTCCAGGCGACCACGGACAGGCAGAGATAGGCGGCGGACAAGCCGGCAGTGGCGAGGCGAATTGCAATCATCGAGAAGTCCCTTTTTTTCGCGTTCTATGCCAGCTCGGCCCGGCGCACAACAAAACTGCTCGCAGCAGGTCCGCGCGAACTGGCAATGCCCTGCCGACAAATCGCCTCAGTCAATCGAATACACCCATTCAATCGATTGGACGAATGACTGTTCGCAAGCCAAGGTGGTGGGGTAATCAACGGAAACCTTGCAGGAGAGCGAGACATGGACGCGAAGACAGGTTCGATTTCGGGCGGATGCCCCTTTACCGGCAATGGCGATATCCGAAGCCTTCTGGGCCGTCGCAATCGCGACTGGTGGCCCGACAGTCTCGATCTGGAAGTTCTCACTCAGGAAGGCCGCAAGGTCGATCCGATGGATGAGGATTACGATTACTGCGAAGCGTTCAACGCGCTCGACTACCAGGCATTGAAGGCCGACCTTACCGCCCTGATGACCGACAGCCAGGAATGGTGGCCGGCGGATTACGGACATTACGGCCCGTTCTTCATCCGCATGGCCTGGCACGCGGCGGGCACCTATCGCACCGGCGACGGTCGCGGCGGGGCGAGCAGCGGTCAGCAGCGCTTTGCGCCGCTCAACAGCTGGCCCGACAACGGCAATCTCGACAAGGCGCGCCGCCTCTTGTGGCCGATCAAGCAGAAATATGGAAAGAACATCAGTTGGGCCGATTTGTTCGTGCTCACCGGCAATGTCGCCATCGAAAGCATGGGCGGCCCGGTGTTCGGCTTCGGCGGGGGCCGGAAGGATGTGTTCGAGCCCGAGCACACCTATTGGGGCACCGAGGAACAGTGGGTGGATGAAGGCGTGGAGACGCGCATCATCCCCGACGAGGGCAAGGCGCTGGAAGACCCGCTCGCGGCGATCCAGATGGGCCTCATCTACGTCAATCCCGAAGGACCGGGCGGCAATCCCCACGATGCCGAGGGCATGGCGCGCGACATGCGCGAAACCTTCGCCCGCATGGCGATGAATGACGAGGAAACCGTCGCGCTGACCGCCGGGGGCCACGCCTTCGGCAAGGCGCATGGCGCGAAGCCCGCCGACACTTTCGGCAAGGCTCCCGAAGGCGAGAACCTGCACACCATGGGCTTCGGCTGGCTGACCGACCCCGAGGAGATCGGAAAGGGCCACATCACCACCAGTGGCATCGAAGGCGCGTGGACCAACACCCCCACCTCATGGGGCGGCGACTATTTCCGTCTGCTGTTCAAATACGATTATGAGCTCGTCCAGAGCCCGGCGGGTGCCAACCAGTGGCAACCGATCGATCAGGAAGAGGCGGACATGGCGCCCGACGCCCGGGACCCGAACAAGAAGGTCCCGACCATGATGACCACCGCTGACATGGCGCTGAAGCGGGATCCCGAATATCGCAAGATTTCGGAGCGCTTCCGTGACGATCAGGCGGCGCTGGACGATGCCTTCGCCCGCGCGTGGTTCAAGCTGACACACCGGGACATGGGGCCAAAGGTCCGCTATCTCGGTTCCGATGTCCCCAGCGAAGACCTGATCTGGCAGGATCCGATCCCTGCCGGGTCCAAGCCATCGGACAGTGCGGTGGCCGACTTCAAGGCAAAGGTTCTCGATAGCGGGCTGACCGTGTCCGAACTGGTCAAGGCGGCCTGGGCCTCGGCCTCCACCTACCGTCATTCGGATCATCGCGGCGGCGCCAATGGCGCGCATATCCGCTTCGACGCAATCAGGAACTGGAAGGTCAACGACCCGGAGGAACTCGGCAAGGTCCTGGCCAAGCTCGATGAACTGCGCGGCGACCTGTCGATGGCAGACGCCATCGTGCTGGCGGGCGCAGCGGCCGTCGAGAAGGCGGCGAAGGATGGCGGTTTCGACGTGAAGGTCGATGTCACCACCGGTCGCGGCGATGCCCGGCCCGAGGATTTCGATGCCGAAAGCTGGGAGCCGCTCGAACCCTTCGCGGACGGTTTCCGCAACTATCTCAAGACCAAGGCGAGCGTGAAGACGGAAGACATGCTGCTCGACCGGGCACACCTGCTCGGCCTGTCGGTACCGGAAATGACCGTGCTGGTCGGCGGCTTGCGCGCCTTGGGCGCGGTATCCACGCACACCACTCATGGCAATTCGATCGGCGTGTTCACCGATCGCCCCGGCGTGCTCAGCAACGACTGGTTCGTGAACCTGCTGCATATGGGCACCGTATGGGAAGTGGTCGACGAGAGCGGTGACGAGGAGTTCGTGGGCAAATGCCGCCTCAAGGGCCACGAAAAATGGCGCGCGACCCGCACGGATCTCGTTTTCGGCTCCAACTCGCAGCTTCGCGCCGTCTCCGAAGTCTATGCGGAAAACGGGCACGAGAAGAAATTCGCACGCGACTTCGTCAAGGCCTGGACCAAGGTGATGGACGCCGATCGCTTCGACCTGACCTACGCCAAATACCACTGATAAAGAGCCCGGTCCCCCGGGTCGCGAAGGAGGGGCCACGGCAGCGATGCCGTGGCCCTTTTTGCATGAGTGAGACAGTCGGGCTGCAATAAATGATGATTCGAAGGTCTCGGGTGGAACGGAGGCAGTAAGCGGTTCGTAGGGATAGCGTGGTTGCGCCGGCGGGGCGCACCGCTTTACCTGAAAGGATTCCCATGGCCGACGAATTCGAGCTTTCCGAGGGCGGCGCCAATCACCAGAAGCCGCTCGGCGACGACGATATCATGACGACGGCTCAGGGGGCCCCGGTGGCCGATGACCAGAACTGGTTGACGGCCGGACCGCGTGGACCCCAGCTTCTGGAGGATCACATTGCGCGAGAGAAGATCTTCCACTTCGATCACGAGCGCATTCCCGAACGTGTGGTCCACGCGCGCGGATACGGCGTTCACGGCCATTTCGAATTGAAGAAGGCGATCCCCGAGTACTCGCGCGCCGCGATCTTCAACGAAGAAGGGGTAAAGACCCCGACTTTTACGCGCTTTTCCACCGTGGCGGGCAACAAGGGTTCGCCCGATCTCGCGCGCGACGTGCGCGGTTTTGCCACCAAGTTCTATACCAATGAAGGCAATTGGGACCTGGTCGGCAACAATATCCCGGTCTTCTTCATCCAGGATGCTATCAAGTTTCCGGACCTCATCCATGCCGCGAAGCCCGCGCCGGATCGCGGTTTTCCTCAGGCCCAGACCGCCCACGACAACTTCTGGGACTTCGTTTCGCTGACCCCTGAATCCATGAACATGATCATGTGGATCATGTCCGACAGGACGATCCCGCGTTCGTTCCGCTTCATGGAAGGGTTCGGCGTGCACACCTTCCGTCTCGTGAACGCCGAAGGCAAAGCCAGCTTCGTCAAGTTTCACTGGAAGCCCAAGCTGGGGCTGCAATCGGTGATCTGGAATGAAGCGCTCAAGGTTAACGGTGCCGATCCCGATTTCCATCGCCGCGACATGTGGGATGCCATCGACGCAGGTGACTTCCCGCAATGGGACCTCGGCATCCAGGTCTTCGACGAGGAATTTGCTGAAAACTTCGAGTTCGATGTTCTCGACGCAACGAAGATCATCCCTGAAGAACAAGTGCCCGTAGAAATAATCGGAACCCTGACGCTGGATGCCAACGTCGACAATTTCTTCGCGGAAACCGAACAGGTGGCGTTCTGCACGCAAAACATAGTTCCCGGCATGGATTTCTCGGAGGATCCGCTGCTTCAGGGTCGCAATTTCTCGTATCTCGATACGCAGCTGAAGCGACTAGGCGGCCCCAACTTCACGCATATCCCCATCAATGCCCCCAAATGTCCCGTGCGTCATTTTCAGCAGGATGGGCACATGGCCATGACCAATCCCAAGGGTCGCGTGAATTACGAGCCGAACAGCTGGGGCGAAGGGACTGGTCAAGATCGAGGCCCCCGTGCGTGCCCGATGAATGGTTTCACAACCTACGAAGCCCCCGTGACCGGTGCCAAGGTGCGTCATCGCTCAGAGACCTTTGCCGATCACTACAGCCAGGCGCGCCAGTTCTACGTGTCTCAGACGCCGGTTGAACAGACGCATATGGCCAATGCACTGACCTTCGAACTTTCCAAGGTCGAACGAGTGGACATTCGCGAACGAATGGTCGGTCATTTGCTGCGCATCGACGAAGGTCTTGCGCAGGAAGTTGCCGATGGCCTCGGCATGGAATCACTCCCCGACAAGGTCCCGGCCGCGCGTGAGACGATCATGGATTTGAAGCCCAGCCCGGCGCTTTCGATCATCAAGAACGGTCCTGATTCGTTCAAAGGGCGCAAACTGGGCATCTATATCGCCGAGGGAGCGGACGCCGCGGTCGTCAAGGCTCTGAAGGATGCAGCAAAAGATGCTGGCGGGATGGCCGAAATCATTGCGCCACATGTCTCCGGTGCCAAACTTTCCGATGGCTCCATGATGAAAGCCGATCAGAAAATAGATGGCGGTCCGTCGGTGGTTTATGACGCCGTGGCGGTGGTGATGAGCGAGGCTTCGGCCAAACGTTACAACACCGACAAGCCGAGCATCGACTTCGTTAATGACGCCTTTGCCCATGCGAAGTTCGTGGCTTATGTCCCGGCGGTGCAACCGTTGTTCGAAACGGCGGGCGTCTGGAACTGGATGGACGATGGATTCGTCGACGTTTCCGACGGGAAAAACTCCGCGAAAAGCTTCATCGGTAAGTGCGGACAACTTCGCTTCTGGGATCGGGAGTCGGTCAAGCAGGACTGAAGACGATAGCGATACCGTGAGCTTGCCCCACTCAGGGCAAAAAGGCTCGCGCGACTAAAGACGGCAGGGCGTCGAGCCGGGTGATGACCCGCTCGGCGCCCGCTTCTTTCAGGCGCTCTGCGTGGCCCGGGCCGACATGGCTCGCGCCGGCAAACCCGATCACGCGCATCCCGGCCGCGACGCCGGCACGAACGCCGTTCTCGCTGTCTTCGATCACAATACATTCGGAAGGGCGCACACCCATCCGTTCGGCGGCGTAGAGAAAGATGTCCGGCGCCGGCTTACCATGGCGCACCGCATCCGCACTGAAGATCGCGTTTCCGAATAGACCGGCCAGACCGGTGATCTTCAGCTTCTGATGAAGCAGATATTCCGAACTGCTGGATGCCACGCAGCGTGGGCCGGTGATGGCTGCGACCGCGGTTTCGACGCCGGCAACGGGCTTCAATTCCGTTTCGCTCCGCCGGATGATTTCCGCCTTTACCCGCCTGTCGTAATCGCCGGGCAGGGGGCGCCCCAGATCCCGAGCCAGCTCGCGATACATGGCGCGGTCCGTCATCCCGAGGAAGCGCTCGTGCAGTTCGTCGTGCGAGATGTCGAGGCCGCACTCGCGTAGGGCCCGCACGTGGACATCCGTGACAAGCAGCTCGCTATCGACGAGGACCCCGTCGCAATCGAAAATGACAAGCATCAGGTTGCCTTCAAAGCCAACCGGCCTGCTTGAGTTCGGCGAGACGTGCGCGGGCGACAGGAGCCTCGAGCCCGCCTTCGAGTTGCAGGCGGACGTTTCGCCCGTCGCGCTTCACGCCCGTGACCGAATCGCGCGCGACCCACCAGCTGCGATGGACCTGTTCCCCCTCCAGGCTGTCCAGCTCGGCAACGGCATCGCGCATTCGCATCAGGACGAGTTCGCTTCCCAGCACGGTGTGCGCGCGCACGTAATGGTCCTCCATCTCCAGCGCGATCAGATCGCTGCCGATCGCGGTTCGAAGCCGGTAGATCAATTTTGCAGCTTTCGGACGGACAGTATCGTCACCGCGCACCGGCGACATCGTGGGGCACAAACGCCAGCTGGTGGGCACCTATCTGGGCGCCCTGCTGTTCGGCTGAGCGTTCAGCGGTCGCGCTTAAGGATCACGTAGAGCGCACCTTCGCCTCCGTGGCGGCGGTGCGCCTTGCGGATTGCCGCGATGGCGGAGGCATGGCGGCTGGCGGCCAGCCAGTCGAGCAGCTTGGCCCGGATCGCGCCGCGCTTCTCCGCACGGTCCGCGGCATGGGTCGGCCTTTCGCGCCCGGCGATGATCAGGATCACGCGCGCGCCTGTTTCGCGGGCGATGTCGATCCCGCCGAGCACCCGGTTGTAAGCCGCGTCCAGCGAGTGTTCGTGAAGGTCGAGCGTGAAATCCGGCGAAAGCGATCCCGCACGCAGCTTCCGCTCCCAGTGGCCATCCAGGCCCGAACGGTCCTGGCCGGAGCGGGGAGGGGGGGCGACCGGCGGCGACCGGACGGCCACGATCTGCTTCGGGGCGGATTTGACAGGCACAGGGCGATCCAGCAGCGCCGCGCGTGAGGGCGCTGGCTTTGCGGCGCTTGCCCCATCTTCGCGCTGCGCCTTGGCCCCACTGCTCGGAGAATTATGCAGAGGCGTAACGCTCGCGGCGACCCGGGCCCAGGCGTCCGATTCTTCGTCACTCAGGCCGCGCGGCGGCCTCATTGCGTCAGCAGGCGCGCGGGCACTCCCTTGGGCAGCAGCACCAGCGCATCGCCCCGCGCGGTCATGCCTCCGGCGATACGCCGCGCGTCCTCGCCATTGCCCCAGAAGGTATCGAACCTGTTGGCCCCCTTGATCGCGCCGCCCGTGTCCTGCGCGATCCACAGCCCATCCGCCTCGGCGCGGTCGACATCCAGCCAGACGGGCGCGCCAAGCGGCGTAAACGCCGGATCGGCGGCAACCGATGCGCGGGCGCGAACTGGCACGTTCAGCGCGCCATAGGGGCCATCGCCCACGACCTCGCGGAAGAAGATCCAGCTCTGGTTGCGATTCATCAGCGCCGCCCCTTCGACCGGATGCTCGCGAATATATTGCATCAGACCCTGCATGGAGCCGGGATACTGGCCTGGCCCATCGCCCAGTAAACCCTGTTCACGCATGACCGCGCCGATCGCGGTGTAGCCCCGGCCATTCTGCCCGGCGTACCCGATTCGCATGATGCCGCCGTCGGGCAGGCGGAGCAGCCCGGAGCCCTGAATTTGCAGGAAGAAGAATTCCACCGGGTCCGCGGCCCAGGCAATCACCGGCGCGCGGCCATCGGCGGCGGGGGGTGGGTAATCGACCCCGTCCCGATAAACGAGCGGCGTGTTGGAAGGCAGCAGCGATCCGGCCACGATCTCGGCCCGATCGTCGTAGGGTTTGAAGCCGTCTGCGGTCATCTTGCCCAGCGGAGCGCGGCCATCCCCGGTCCAGTTGGGATCGCGGATCAGATCCCCCGGCATGGCGAACACGGGTTGATCGTATCCGACGCGCCGTTCGCGCGATCCGCGAATTTCGGGTTCGTAATAGCCGGTGAGGAAGGCCTTGCCGTCGGCGATCCTTACGGTTTCGAATCGGTCACGGAAGAACGCGAGCGCATTGCCCGGTGCGATCGTGGTCGCGGCCTCGCAGACCCCGCGCCAGTCTTCCGCTCTCGTCAATTCGCTGTCGTCCTCGCGCGCGAGCAGCTTGGGGCAGGATTCCACGAAGGATCGGAGTGCCCGGTCGGCCTGCGCCTCGCTGATCGCAAGGCTCGCAACATCGGGACCACGCGAGATACGTGGCGGCAATTGCGCCTCGGGCGGGGATGGGGGCGCCGTGCCGGGGCCATGCCCCCCGGGAACGGCCGCGCAGGCGGACAGCGCCAGAGCGCCCAGGATGGCAGCGAAAAAGCGCATGTCCCGAGCCTTCCCGGATAGAATGAGCGTCAGCCCTCGTCGGTTTCGTCGAGTTTCCAGTCCGGCGCGCTCGAATCGACATGGCGCATGAACGTCCAAATGTCGCGGCTTTCGATCGCATCGTCGAGCGATCCGGCGACGACGTTGCCATCCTTGTCGCGGGTGACAGCGGCGATATCGGCCACGAACAGCACCGCGATTCGCGCGATGCGTCCGTCCAGTTCCGCGCTCTTGATCGCGGCGTCTTCGATCCGGATCAGGCGGTTGTCCATCGTCTCGCCAGCGGCTTCGCGCTCTTCGATGGCTGCGGCAAACTGCGCATATACGTCATCGTCGCACAATTCGCGCAGCGCCTCATGATCGCCCTTCCAGAATGCTTCGAGCACCATGCCGTAGGCGGACTTGGCGCCTTCCAGGAAGGCGATGATGTCGAATCGGGGATCGGCCTGGGCAATGGCGCGCACACCCGCCTCGTTCGGAAGCGCGGCATCGCGGCGCTTGAGAATATCGTGCGGCAGCATGGCGGGCTTGGCCGCGGGGCGTTCGGCGCCAGGCTCTTCGGCGCGTTCGAATCGGGAAGGGATCGCTTCTTCCTCGTGTTCGGCACGGCGGCCCAGCACGGCGAACAGACGCAGGCCGAGAAATGCGGCCACCATGGCGAGAATTACGATTTCGAGGATCACGCTGTCAGCTTGCTCCTGAGCGCGACATGACGCGCCCTTTAGGGGGTTTGGTCTCTAATGCCCTAGATAGGCATCGATTTCAAACGAACAACAGTGTGGGGAGATTGCCCCCGCTTTCTGCCGGTGCTACGCGCGCCGTTCGTTTCAAGGGCGCTCATGCCAGCGCCCCTCCCGATACCGCAACCGAAAGCGACAGATCCCATGGCCGACGAAGGCGACATTCTCACTGACATCAATCTCGATCCTGCAGCGGGTGGCAACGGCGCGGACAATGGTCCTGTCGCTGGCCTTATCGCGCAGTATATCAAGGATCTTTCGGTCGAAAACCCGAATGCGCCCACCTGCTATCAGTGGACCGACCAGCCGAATGTCGACGTGCAGTTCAACATCGCCGCCACGCCGGTAAATGACGAAGTGCACGAGGTTGAGCTGAAGATCACGGCCGGCGCCAAGATGCCGCAGGGCAATCTCTATCTGGTAGAGCTGAGCTACGGCGGCCTCGTCGGCCTGCGCAACATGCCAGAACAGCACAGCCACGCCTTCCTCTATGCCGAAGCGCCGCGCCTGCTGTTCCCGTTCGCCCGCCGCGTGATTGCCGATGCAACGCGCGATGCCGGCTTCGCGCCGCTGATGCTGGATCCGATGGATTTCGGCGCGCTTTACCAGCAGCAGATGGCCGCCCGCCAGCAGCAGGGCGAAGGCGAATCGCCCGCGCCGGGTTCGATGAACTGAACCAGGCCCGCACGGCCGGCCCCCGGTTGAGCGCCCCATGAGCAGTCTGGTCCGCAGCGTCGGAACGATCGGCGGGCTGACAGCGGTCAGCCGCGTGTTCGGATTCGCGCGCGACATGCTGCTCGCGCGCGTGCTCGGCGCGGGGCTGGCGGCGGACGCCTGGCAACTCGCCTTTACGCTGCCCAACACCTTCCGCCGTCTGTTCGCGGAAGGGGCGTTCAGCGTCGCCTTCGTGCCGATGTACACGCGCCGGCTCCACGCCGAAGACGGGGGGGAGGAGGCTGCGGACCGCTTCGCCAACGATGTATTGGCGATCTTCGTGTGGGTCCTGCTTGGTTTTTCCGCGCTCGCCATGCTGGTGATGCCCGGCATCGTCTGGCTGCTGGCGCGCGAATATCAGGATGTGCCGGGCAAGTTCGAATTGTCCGTCAACCTCAGCCAAATCACCTTCCCTTATCTAGCGCTGGTCAGCCTGGTCGCGATGCTGTCGGGCGTGCTCAATGCGCGCAGCAAGTTCGCGCCCGGCGCTTTTGTGCCCGTGCTGCTGAATATCGTTTTGATCCTGGGCATCCTGACGGGTGCCTATCTGCGCGACAATGCGGGCGGCAGCGATGTGACGGTCGCCTATGCGCAGGCCATAGCGCTGGCGGCGGCCGGGGTGGCCCAGCTGGCATACATGTGGTGGGCCACGCAGCGCGTCGGCGTGAAGCTGAAGGTCACGCTCCCAACCATCACACCCGAAGTGAAGCGGTTGGGCATGCTGATCCTGCCGGCCACCTTCGGTGCCGGAATTTACCAGATCAGCCAGCTGGTCGACACCTTCTTCGCGACCAGCCTGCCGCAGGGCTCGCTGACGCTGCTCAAGATGGCGGACCGTTTGAACCAGATGCCGCTGGGCATCTTCGGCATCGCACTGGGCACCGCTATCCTGCCGATGCTTGCCCGCCATATCCAGTCGGGCGACGACCGGGAGGCGCAGCGGCTCCAGGGCAATGCGATAGAGATCGCCATGCTGCTGTGTCTTCCCGCGGCGGTGGCGCTGGGTATCTGTGCCGAAGCGTTCACCACCGGTATTTTCCAGGGCGGCAAGATGACGCTGGCCGATACGCTCATCATGGGCGATATCGTGATCGCGCTGGTGGCGGGGCTGCCGGCCTATGTGCTGATCAAGGTATTCCAGCCCGCCTTTTTCAGCCGCGAGGATACGCGGACCCCGGTGTGGGTGGCGGCAGGGGCGTTGACCATCAACATCGCGATCAATTTCTATGTCGTGCCGCGTTACGGCATCGTGGGCCTCGCGGCCGCGACGGCATTCACCGCCTGGCTGAATGTGACGAGCCTCTACGTCATTCTGCAGATTCGCGGCTGGTTCCGGATGACGGCCCGGCTCGCCGGAAAGGTACTGCGCCAGCTCGCCGCGACCGCGGTGATGGCAGCCGTGCTGGTCTGGCTCACACCCCTGCTTGCACCCTGGTGGCAGGGGAGCGCGGGTCCTCGCATCGCGGCGCTGGGAATACTGGTGCTATCGGGCGCGGTTGCCTTCTTTGCGTCGGCTATGCTGTTCGGTGCGCTCGACAAGGACCTGCTTGCCCAGCTACGCCGCCGCCGACCGGCTCGCCCGGTCGATCTGGCAGAATAAAGTAACGGATCTATCATGCGCGTCGTCTCCGGCATTCAGCCTACCGGCAACCCCCATCTCGGCAATTACCTCGGCGCCATCCGCAACTATGTGAAGATGGAAGGCGATGCGATCGCTGCCGGGGGGGAGAACCTGATCTTCATCGCCGATCTTCACGCGATTTCCATGCCGCACAAACCAGCGGATCTGCGCGCCTCCACGCTGGAGCTCGTGGCGATGCTGGTCGCGGCGGGGCTCGATACGAACCGCACCATCCTCTTCAATCAGGCGCAGGTCGCCGCCCATGCCGAGCTGCAATGGCTGCTGAACGGCACCGCGCGGATGGGCTGGCTGAACCGGATGACGCAGTTCAAGGACAAGTCGGGCAAGAACCGCGAAGGCGCCAGCATCGCGCTGTTCACCTACCCGGTGCTGCAGGCGGCGGACGTGCTGCTCTATCAGGCGACCCATGTTCCGGTAGGCGAGGATCAGAAGCAGCATCTGGAGCTGGCGCGGGACATCGCGCAGAAGTTCAACAATGATTTCGCGAGCGAAGACGCGCCCGTCTTCACCCTGCCGGAACCGATCATCCCGCCGGAAGCGGCCCGGATCATGAGCCTGCGCGACGGTGGGGCGAAGATGAGCAAGTCCGATCCCAGCGAGATGAGCCGGATCGAGCTGCGCGACGATGCCGACACGATCATGAAGAAAATCAAGAAGGCAAAGACCGATCCCGAACCGCTGCCGAGCGAGGCGGCCGGGCTGGAGGGGCGCCCCGAAGCGCTCAATCTGGTGACGATCTATGCAGCGCTGGCCGAAACCAGCACCGACGCGGTCCTGTCCCAATTCGGCGGCCAGGGGTTCGGCACCTTCAAACCCGCGCTGGGCGAGTTGATGGTGGAAGTGCTGGCGCCCATTACCGCGCGTTTCCGCGAACTGCGCGAAGATCGCCAGTCGCTCGATGCCATTCTCGCCAGCGGCGCCGCACGAGCACGCGAAATCGGGCGCCCGACGCTGGACGCCGCTTACGAGGCTCTCGGTCTTGTCCGCTGACAAGCGAGACGAGGCGCTGATCGCGGCGGCCCGCGCGGCGGCCGATCGCAGCTATTCGCCCTATTCGAACTTCCCCGTCGGCGCGGCGCTGCGCTTCGATGACGGGACCGTGGTGACCGGCACCAACATAGAGAACGCCAGCTATGGCCTGGCACTTTGTGCAGAGACGGTGGCGGTGTCCAGGGCGATGGCGGAAGGGCGGCGCGGCGGGCTGGAGGCGGTCGCGGTGACGGGACCCGGCGCGCATCCCATCACTCCCTGCGGCCGTTGTCGGCAGGTGCTCAACGAACTGGCGCAGCTCGGCAGCACCGATCCCGATATCCTGTGTGTCGGTCCGGGCGAAGTGCGCCGGGTCAAATTGTCCGCGCTGCTGCCCGCAGCCTTCGGTCCGGCCAGCCTCGACTGATGCGGCGGCGCACCGTCCTGGGCGGGTTGGGCGCCCTTACCGCGCAATTCGCTGCCTCTCCCGCATGGCCGCGCTTGCATGACAAGCCGCCACGCCTGCGCGAAGGGGATACGGTCGCGCTGGTTTCACCGGCCAGCGCCGCCGACGCGGAAGAGGGCGTTGGGCGCGCCGAATATTATATCCGTGGGATGGGGCTGGTGCCCAAAACCGGCGCCAATGCGGCTGGCAGCTTCGGCTATCTGGCGGGAACCGATGCGCAGCGCGCCGCGGATATCAATGCCGCCTATGCCGATCCGGAAGTGCGCGCGGTCTTCGCGGTGCGGGGCGGCTGGGGCGGCGCGCGCATCCTGCCGCTGCTGGATTGGGACACCATCCGAGCAAACCCGAAATTGCTGATCGGTTTTTCCGACGTGACCGCACTGCACCTCGCCTTCGCGAAGCAGGCCGGTTTTTCGACCATCCATGGGCCCAACGGCACGGGGAGCTGGCGCAAGGAAAGCTGGGAAAGCCTGTGGCGGCTGGCCTTCGCCGCCGACACCCCGGTTCTGGGTGGAATGGACGTGGAAACCGTGACCGAACGCCCTGCGCGAACCGTCACCGGGGGCAGGGCGACGGGGCGGCTGCTCGGCGGCAATCTTACCGTGCTCAGCACGTTGATGGGCACCGGCTGGCTGCCCGATTTCACGGATGCGATCCTGTTTCTGGAGGATGTGAACGAGGCGGAATACCGTGTCGATCGCATGTTCCAGCAATTGAGGCTGGCGGGCGTGCTCGATGGTCTGGCAGGCGTGGTCTTCGGCCAGTGCAGCCGCTGCGCCACGCAGGATCCGGATTATGCCGGCTTTACCGTCGATCAGCTCGTGGACCAGTATCTCGGTCCGCTCGGCATCCCGGCTGTAACGGGTTTCGATACCGGTCATATCGCGAACCAGCTCAGCCTGCCCAGCGGCGCCGCTGTCGAGCTGGACGCGGATGCCCGCACCATCCGCTTGCTCGAACCCATCGTCGCCTGAGGATCAGGCCGCCAGGCTCTCGTTGGATAAGCCCGGCAATTGCTCCAGCGCCGGACGCGCGTACCAGAAGCCCTGGTGATAACGGACGCCCAGCTCGCGCAGGGTCGTGGCCTCCGCTTCGGTCTCGATCCCCTCGGCCACGATGCGGGTATCCAGCTGCTGGCCCAAGGCGGCCATGCTGGCAATAATTGCGCGGCGGCGGGGATCTCTATCGATTCCGCCCAGCAGCTGCCGGTCGAGCTTGATCACGTCCGGGACGAGCACCGCCAGCCGGTCGAGGCCCGAGTAACTGCTCCCGAAATCGTCCAGCGCCACTGTAAAGCCGAATTTTTTGTAGGTGGTGATGATGTCGGCGACATGCTCGGGAGAGGCCATCTCCTCGTTCTCGGTGAACTCGAAAACCAGCCGTTCGAGTGGAAGCGCTTGCGCGCGCGCAGTTTTCAGCGTGAGCTGAATGCAGGCCATCGGCGAATAGACCGCATTGGGCAGGAAGTTGATCGACAGCTTCGCCTCGGTTTGCAGCAAGCCCGCAGCCACCGCCTTCTCGATCGCCTTGACGCGGCAAGCCTGATCGAAGGCATAGCGATTCTGATCGTTCACCAAGGACAGGATCTTGTCCGCGCTCTCGCCATTCGAACCGCGCACCAGCGCTTCATAGGCGTAGATATGGCCGGTTTCGGTGTCGACGATGGGTTGGAACGCCATGGTAAAGGGCGCGGCGAAGGCAGCCCCGTCACGACATCCCTGGCAGGAATTGGCGGTCATAACCGACCGGATACCCGATTTTCGCTAAAAATGCGATAACGTCCTGATTGCCATACGTTCGGGCAGTTCGCGATCCGGTTGCGGACGCTAGGTCTTCGATCAGGTGGCCCGCAGAACGAAGTTGATTTCTCCGTCAGCCAGAGTGGACATTTCGTAGGACCACGCGTTAGCATCCATGAACGAACATGTCACAGCCGGGCAGTGGACACCCAATCGCTCTTCAATTTCATCTAGAAAGTCGTCTTTGCATTCATCAGACATTTTAAGTCGCACGCCGTAGGTGAAGTCAGGTTCGTGATCATAGTCACCAACACGGACATTTCGGACTTGCGCGTCTCGACAAATCGCCAGTCCTGTTTTCGACTCGAAAAACTCAGGCGATTCGAGGCGGTCTTCCGCGCACCCGTTTAGAAAGACGCCAACTGATAATAGGCCTGCGATGATCGTAGCTCGGCAACGCATAAGCTTTGCTTACCATGCGAATGTCAGCTTCCCATCCCATTTCAGCTGCTGGTCGAGAGGTTCTAAATAGGGATTGGCCGTGCCGATCCTACACAGCGCCATCTTGACAAAAGTAACCAAAATGGTTATATCTGCCCTCGTCTTCGCTGGGCCTCACCGGCGGGGGCATTGAGGACCGATGCGGACGCGAAGCTGGCGTTAGGATCGGGTCGGGGCCCCAAAGCCCCGACAGCGTGCCCGGCGTGATGCCGCAAAAGAGTTTGATCTGGGTTCGCCGATCCGAATGAAATCCGCTCCGGCAACGCAATTTTTCCGAGTTTGCCTTGAATATATGACCCGCCTCAGACTGGCTCGCTCTCGGCGGGCCCACAGGGCGGTGACGCGTGAATGACAGGGTCACTCTGTCATGTCATCGCTGTTCAGCCCTCCAGCCACTCCAGCAGCGCGGCGAGGCAGTCGCGGGCCAGCATCTTGCTGCGCTCCGGGCTCCAACCCTGCGCGGGCTCGGGGGCAGCGGGGTTGTCCTTGAACGGCATTTCCAGCGTCATCGCGCAGGCGCCGAAGCGCTCCGCCACCTGGTTGGTGCTCATGGACAGGTTGGCGCTGCCGGGCTTCGACTTGGTGTAGCCCTTTTCCATCTGGAAATCGGGTGTGCGGCGGTCGAGGATCTTCTGATAACGGTAGAAGTCGTCACCCTGCTTGTCGGTCCAGCTCGGAATGCCTTCGAACCCCGCCAGGAATGCCACCGGAATTGCCTCGTCCCCGTGCACGTCCATCGCGAAATCGACGCCGGTTTCGTCCATCGCATTGCGGATCGCCAGCACCTCGGGCGATTTTTCCGCGCTGGGCTCGCTCCATTCGCGGTTGAGGTTGGTGCCCACCGCATTGGTGCGCAGATGCCCGCGCCGCGATCCGTCGGGATTGCAGTTGGGCACGATATGGAACCGGCATTGCTTGCGCAGACCCATTGCCACGGGATCGGCCGGATCGGTCAGCACTTCGAGGGCGCCTTCCATCCACCATTCGGCCATGCTTTCGCCCGGATGCTGGCGCGCATAGAGCCAGACTTGCGTCGCGCCTTCTCCCAGTTCCAGGCAATCGAGCGGCTGCCCGTCCAGCGTGGTCCCCAGATGGCGATGATCGACACCCTCGGCCGCCGCCGCTTCGGACACCAGATCGTGATGCCGCTCCATGGAGTAGGGCGCGAAATAGGCAAACCAGGCGATGTCGCTGGCGGGCGTGTACCGAATGGTCAGGGCGCCGCCATCCGTGTCCTTGTCGAAGCTGGACCGTGCACGGCCCCAGTAATGGCGATCTTCGGAAACGCAGGCGTCGTAATCGGGCCACCCGCCGGGGTAGGCACTGTCGTTCAGGCCGGTGATGACCAGTTCCAGTTCGCGCCCCTTCGCGCCCGACACCCGGAAATGGAACCACTGGCGAAATTCACTCATGTGGTCCTTGGGAATGGCCAGGCGGGCACGCTGGCCCGAGACTTCCAGCACCTCGATGTTGCCGCTGTCGAATTGCGCGTCGATCCTGATATCGCTCACTCGTTGACCTCTACTTCTACCGTCTCGCCATTGGTGCCTGGGAAACCCCGAAACAGGGCGGCGGCGAGCGCTTGGGCGTTTCGGGTTCGATCCGCAAGGGGGGAGTTGTCCGCGGCTCGCAGGTCGGCGCGCCCTTCCCACAAGGGCTCTCCGCTCGCCGCATCGCGCAAGGTGACGCTGAGCTGTGTGCCGATCGAATCGCGCGCCCCGCCGCCGAGGTTGATCCCGAGGCCGAGACCGACGCCCGAGCCATAGCTGCCGGTGGATCCGCCCACCCCCACGCTTACCGGGCTGCGCCGTCCTTCGGCGGTCTGGACATAGCGTTCGATACCCACCTGGGCGATCTGGCCGGCGGCGGCGCGGTCTGTCTCGCGATAGCCAAGGCGAACGAGTTCCGCTGCCACCGCGGCCTTGTAAGGCGCAAGCTCCAGCGCGTCCGCGGTGCCGGGCGCGCTCTCGAGGAAGACGGCACCCTGGCCGAGGCGTGAAACGCTTTCCGGCGCCACGAAGCGGGTGACCTCGGCCGGGCCCTGCGGGGTGGCGCAGCCAGACAGCGCGAGACTTGCCATCGCGGCGGTGATTGCCAGGGGACGCAGCATCGTGAATTCCTCTCGTGTGACCTCTCGCCGTATCAACGCGCGAAAGGACAAAAAGCACCGAAGGCAGTGGGCTGCGGCGATCGGCATGCTATTCGCCTGTCTATGGATGACAGTGCAAAGGTTCCGGTGCTGGTCACCGGGGGTGCGGGATACATCGGCAGCCATGCGGTGCTCGCCTTGCGCGACGCCGGTTGGCCTGTTGCAGTGATCGACAATCTGTCGACCGGCTTTCGCTGGGCGGTGCCGGACGATGTCCCGTTTTTCGAAGGGGACATCGCGGATACCGCGCTTCTCGCGAGGATTTTCACCGAGCACAATATCGGTGCCATCATGCATTTCGCCGGCTCCATCGTGGTGCCGGAGTCCGTGGCGGATCCCCTCAAATACTACGACAACAACACCTCCCGAAGCCGGACGCTTATTCAGGCGGCGGTCGAACACGGGGTCCCGCATTTCATCTTCAGTTCCACCGCCACCGTTTACGGAGAGCCGGAGATCAAGCCCCTGACGGAGGACGATCCGCTCCAGCCCGTCAATCCCTACGGCATGAGCAAGCTGATGACCGAGCGGATCCTGGCTGACATCAGCAGGGCCCACGCCATGAACCACTGCGTGCTGCGCTATTTCAACGTGTGCGGGGCCGATCCCGCGGCACGGTCCGGGCAATCGACGGCAGGCGCCACCCATCTCATCAAGGTCGCGGTGGAGACCGTCACCGGCAAGCGGGACCATGTGGCAATCTTCGGCTGCGACTATCCCACGCCCGACGGCACCGGCATCCGCGACTATATCCACGTATCCGATCTCGCGAGTGCGCATGTCCACGCGCTATCGGCGCTGATCGATCGGCCCGAGCGCAGCCTGACGATGAATGTGGGTTACGGTCGCGGATTTTCCGTGCTCGAAGTTCTCGATGCCGTGGACAGCGCGACGGGGACCACGATTGTCCGCAAGCAGGAGCCGCGCCGTCCGGGCGACGTGCCGGCGCTGATCTCGAACCCGGCGCGTATTCACGAGGTGACCGATTGGCAGCCCGTTCATGACGACCTTGAAACCATCGTCTGCCATGCCCTGGCATGGGAGCGCAAGCTGCACGATATGCGACGCAACTCTTGACCCCTGCGACAGGGTTGTCTAGGGGATGCGCTTGATCTGGCGCGTCGGGAGTCGCTTCCGGCGCGCATTTATTTGCCGAGACCAGCCATGAAAATCCGCAATAGCCTGAAGTCGCTCAAGGACCGCCACCGGGATTGCCGCGTGATCCGTCGTCGTGGGCGCACTTATGTCATCAACAAGACCAACCGTCGCTTCAAGGCCCGCCAGGGCTGATTGACGCGCGGGGCTGCGGCTCCGCAAGTTAGGAACTGATCGGCCCGGCTCCACCAGGAGTTCGGGCCGATCGCGTTGGGGATGGTCGTTCTGGTCCGGGCCAGTCGCTCCGTTTGCAATTTTTTCCGGAACATCGTCGTCTCCTACCTGCCGGGCGCGATGCATCCGTCGTCGTCGGCAGAACTATTTTCGATCACATCATTTGCTCCCGGTGCAAAAAGGCCCCGACGCCGCAGCGCCGGGGCCAGTGGGCCACCTTGATGGAGAGAGTGGTGGCGAAACGATCGAGGAGTCACGCATTGCAGCGCGCAAGCTCCTCGCTGGACATCACGCTACCGGCTGTCACGAATCGGGAAACCTCGCCGGACTTTCGATTGAGCGTGCGGCATACGCGGAGCGCGCGGCTGGTCCCCTTGGCGGCAACGCAGGCCGTCTCGGCACAGCGCCAGACGAGGCCGCCGACCACCAGCTGCTTTTCCGCGACGGGTTCGACCAACGAAGCAGAGTAATAGCTGGTGCCTGGGTCCTGTGCCCGCGCGGGGGCGGGGCTCACCAGGAAGGACAGGCTGGTTGCCGACCAGATGATCGCGGCACCGAGGGCGCCGATCCGGGCAGGTATGGTATTGGACGAGGGCATGATGGATGCTCCTTGCGCAGGGTGGAGAGATCGAACTGATGCAATATCAGTTGCGAATCGCTACCTATCAATTTGGGTTGCACTTTGCAATGTAAAACCGAAACTCTTTTTGCAGCCCAAGCGTTTTCGGATTACAAACGCTTGCCGGGAAAGGAAAATCATGGGCGAAACACGCGAACCGCTGCGCGAACTGACCGAATGCGGTCTGCCGCAAGCGCTTGAGGTGATGGGAGAACGCTGGAGCTTCATGATCCTTCGCGCGAGCTTCAACGGAGTGCATCACTTCGAGGAATTTCTCAGCGTTCTGTCCATTGCGCGCAACATCCTGTCCAATCGGCTGGCGAAACTGGTCGGACACGGCATCCTCGCGCGTCAGCCGATCGAGGAAGACCGTCGCAAGATCGAATATCGCCTCACCCCCAAGGGTATCGACCTGCTTCCGGCGATGATCGCACTGCGGCAGTGGGGCCAGAAGTACGGCGACGCGGTCGTCGAGAATCCGGTACTTGTCGATGAGAGAGACCGCCTGCCCATCGGCCCGGTCTCCATTCTGGCGCATGATGGCCGGATCCTCGGCCCTGCCGACCTCAATATGGTCGACAAGGCCCGGCTCGGGGTAAGGGCGGACGGATCGGTCACGGAACCGTCTGGCGGTTCTGTGAAGGAAATGGCCTGATCGGCCAGCCAGAGCGGACCGGCGACGGTCGATACATCATTGTAGACGGGCGGTTGTGGCGAACCAGCAACCCCGCACTGAAGCCGGATGAGCGTCAAAAGCTGGTTGAGGCGCTGATGGATGCGCGCCGTGCCATTGCAGCCGCACGACGGGCCGGCGACATCCCTGCGGAAAAGGAAGCCCGATCCCGGGTTCACGAAGCCAAGGTCGCGCTTGGCGAGCGTGGCCCGGTCTGGTGGCAGGATGGGGCCCCGGATTACACGCGCTGTCGGATCGAAAACACGCCTTACGCAGGCGACCAGCAATAGCGCGGCGGCGTGACGTCATCGTTAAAACCATCTCAACGCCTTCGTGTCATACCGCACGGGACCACCCTTCAGGTCGGTTGCAAACTGTAGACGGGCCCCGCGTGATCGAGATCGAAATCCAGAACGAGACGCATCAGACGGTCTTTCGTCTCAAGACAGTCGTCGTGCCGCGTATCGGAGAAGGGCTTCGCTTGCAGGAGCCGGACGGGCGGTGGGCCAGTTACGATGTGCTCGACGTCTGGTATCAAAAGGCCGAATACGGCGATGTGTGGGTGCCTTATCTCCACGTCCGGATGACCCCGGAGGAGATCGGCGCGGTCGGCCTCGACAATCGCAACCCAATGGTCGATCGCACGCAGGCAGTTCCCATCGAAGATTTCCTCAAGAAATTCGAAGGCGCGGAGGATCACCGCACCACCCCGCTCAATCTGGATCTTGGCGAGATCGTCGGCTCGTAGGGTCCGGACTTGTTAGAGCCATTCCGTGACGAATGCGGCGATGGCGATGGTGGCCATCAGGGTCTTGCCGTTGCGGTCGACCCGGGTGGCGAAGCGTCGGAAGAAGCCCGACGAAGGGCTCGGCGACGTAGTCAGCTAGTTTAGGAGACAAGCCCGTTAGTTCCAGGCGAGTTCGTGACGATCTCTGGCGAGCAGCCAAAGAACCGTCACGGCGCGCGAGAAAATCTCCGATCAATCAGAACTGACAGACCTAGACTGGGAAACCGTGGCCTCCAGGCCAGGATGGGCATCGCGACGCACAATCTTTCCCTCCAGGATCGCGAGGAGCTCGCAAATCAAGGCACTACCCGAACCCTTGCCCGCCCCTGCGCCTAAACCTACCCCATTATCCTTCACCCGAAGCACGATCCCGCCGGTGCCACGCCTTAAAGACAGCTTGATCGTGCCCCCGGAATTTTGCGGAAACGCGTACTTCAAACAGTTGATGATAAGTTCGCTCGCGATCAGGACGAGAGCCCGCCTTTGAATAGCCGGCAGACGAACGTCATGAAAGTTTGTCAGAACGATGATGGGCCTTCCGCCGTTGAAGAGGCTTACGAGGCCGCCAGAAATCCTGGCGAGCAGATCGGCGCACGGCAACAATTCCGTGCCCACGGACGGATGACTTAACTCGCGATAGGATTCAGCAAGTGAACCGACCGCTTCAGAAACTATTTCGTCGGACAGGTTGAAGCGTTGCCTGACTGACGGGGTACTAAGGGAGTAGCACATCTGAGCCAGGTTCTTGACGCGGTGGCTCGCATCGGCCTCCCATAAACGTCGATGAGCATCGCCTGAGCTGATTCTCTTCGGCTGGGTGTAGCTTTCCGTTCGACTGAACGATTGCAGCAAACCAATATGATCGGCGTGTTCCAGCCGGTGTCTTGTTGCCAAGCGGGGATATTTTTCCACCATACGCCCCCCCCTTTCGCATGAACACTAACGGGAGAGGGGGCTTCACTTATTAATCGATATCAAGCTCGCGAATATTTATTGACGCAACGGGGGCCATCATGATCTGCCCACATCGATTTGTAGAGTGTGCAGGATCTGGTCAAGTAGCATCGCTGTCCCTCCTGGTTCGTTGACTTCCAGTCCGTTTTCCAAACAATGTTCTAGGTGTACATCGATTGCACAGCGCACCGCCTCGCTGGCATCGTGATGATCGAGGATCGATCGACCGATCATGCTGTGAAGCAGGCTTTCGACGAGCAGCAGTGCAGCCCGGCCATGCGGTTCAACCCCCTGCGTGACACTTGCATGTGTCTTCGGATCGGAATCTGTCATCGCTTTGTCCCGTCTTATCGGGCGAAAGCGTTGGCTCTCAATCACCGCGGCCCGGATAGTGAGCGGCAACGCGATCTAGATAAGATCAGAGCGCTCATCTGAACAGGCTTATGTTGATTTTGGACAATATAGCCTGATAATATATATTGCGGCTTCAAGCCCGTAGGGTCCGTTAATGGCGAACGCATTCATCCGGAAACTCTCTGGCTTTGCAGAGTTATCCGGCGACGACGTGGCCGCTCTCACCAAAGCCACCGCTTTTCCGCGACGGGTCGCCAAAAAAACCGACCTCATCCGTGAGGGCGACCGACCGGGGCCGGTCTTTGTGATGATCGATGGATGGGCTATTCGCTACAAGGTCCTGCCGAATGGATCCCGGCAGGTCACGGCTTTTCTGATGCCCGGCGATTGCTGCGATCTGCACATCGGCATGCTCGCCGAAATGGATCATAGCATCGCAACCACGGTCGATGCGCGGGTCTGCACGATTGGTCGAGCCGACATGGACACTCTACTCGACAATCACCCCAAGGTTGCGCGTGCCATGTACATCGCGCAGCTGACGGACGAAGGGACGCTGCGAGCCTGGATTACCAGCATGGGCCGTCGCAGTAGCGTCGAGCGAGTCGCGCATTTGATGTGCGAGCTCTACCTGCGGGCGCGCAACATCGGTCTGGTGACCAGCCGCGAGTTCGATCTCCCAATTTCGCAGATCATCCTCGCCGATGCGCTCGGGATGACGCCGGTTCATATCAACCGGGTTCTGAAAGAGCTGCGTCTTGCGGGGGCCATGCTCCTGAAGCGCGGCAGCCTGACTGTCCATGATCCGGAAAAATTGGCCGAGATCGCGGGCTTCGATGAGAATTACCTTCATCGTAAGATGCGCGAGCTTTAACGAAAAATTCCGCAGGTTGGCGCTGTTGATTTCACGCGGAAATCTACGGAAGCCAACGCAAATCGGGCAGGAGTCGCCTCCCGCCCGATCCGGCGACCCAAACTCGGTGAATCAGGTCGCGCAGATGAACTGCGCCTTCGAGGTAACGAATTTCCGCGCTCGACGGCGAAGACCGCCGCCGATGGCCCCAAAGCCCAAGACCATTATCGCCCACACCGCCGGTTCGGGCACAGCACCCATCCCCGTCATCGCCGTGAACGAGAACTGACCCGTGTAATCCGCAGGATCATCTCCCGAGACCGCCTGGTAGCGACTGACGTTATCGGCATTGCTCCTGTCCCAGCCGAACCCGGTGAGCGTGTAAGTTGTATTGCCGACCATGGCGCTGGTCCCACCGGTAAAGGTGCTGCCGGCGTATTGGCCACTGATCGTGGCGCCGTCCGCGAACATCAGCGTCAGCGTATAGGATGGGTCGGAATTGCCCGTCTCCCCGGGACGAAAGCCGTCGCCTGCGATCGTAAAGTTGTTCCCGCCTTCGGTAGTCGCTGCGCCTGCAAAGTCGTCGTCCGGATTGAGCAACGTCCCGATAGGTCGCTGCAGAAACACGGCGTAGAAACTATCCTGCGCCGTGTTCCAAACCGTTCCACTCGGTCCGGTGACCATCACGCTCGTCAGGTCGGTCGCGGCATTTGCGGCCGAACCGATAGTAGCCGACAATGCAAAGGCGATAAAAAAGTTCTTCATGGCGCTCCCCTTCATACGCCCAACGGCAGGCGTCTGAAGGGAATACCCGACGATTATCGGGGCTAATTATCTTACATCAAGAAATGCTGGCTCTTTATTTTGGCTCATTTTAACCACGACGGTGGCGGGGCGCCTAAGGTGCGGTGGGTCAAATGCCTGCAATGGGATCGTTTACCGACAGCCATTTCGTGGATCCAAGCTCCAAAAGTAGAAAAACCGCCTACGACACAGAAGGTAGGAGCCAAGCGTTGTTCGGCGTCCCAAACATGAGCATTTCTATCCGTCAATGAAAATTGGTGCGGTCGAGAAGACTCGAACTTCCACGGGCTTTCGCCCACAACGACCTCAACGTTGCGCGTCTACCAATTCCGCCACGACCGCACATGGAGATGAGCACGGGTGGCTGGCCGCCCGCGTCGGTAGGAGCGCGCCCCTAGCAGCAGGTCATGATCCCGGCAAGCCGGATTCAACGCTTCGAAGCAGGTTAGCGGGGCGCCCATCCGATATCGGCGAAATGGGCCGATTTCGGCACATCGGTGACCGCTTCGTTGATCGTCATCGACTCCCCAGGGGCCAGCGAGCGCTGCGGCGGATTGACCTCCCAGCTGTAGACGACCCTGTCGCGGCTATCCCTCAGCACGATCAGCAGCGGAGGCACGGCCTTCGTTTCCCGTGTATCGTTCTTCACGATCACCCGCGCTCCGAAGAATTCCGCGCCATTGGGGAGGGTGCGCGTTTCCTGCTCTTCGGGCGGAAATTCGACCGTCAGCCCGGGATCGGCGCCGTAGAGAGGTTTTTCTACCGGCAGCCAGCTGGGCGTGCCGAGCGTGGTCATTGCGACAACCGCTGCGATCGCGAGCACTGCAAAGGCCCCGGCACCCCACGTCAGCGCCTTCAGCCAATTACGGCGGGGGCGGAACGGCGGCGCGTGGTCGAACTGGGAAACCTCATCGTCCCCGCTGTCGAAGGCATCGCGTTCGCGGGACCGGGCGGTCGGCGCTGGCCCCTCGACCGGCGCGGGCTCTTCATCGACGGCTGTCGGGGCAACACCCTCGGCCTGCGGATCGGTGATCGGGGCAGGATCCCGGACAGGGGGACGGGGCGCCGCAACCGGCGGCGGGGGCGGTGGATCGATTGCCTCCGGCCGCCCCGAAGCATCTTCGGAAGGCGAGGGAGCATAGGCGGCCGCGATCGGCTCAGCCATCTCGGGCCCGTCCTGATACCAGCTGTGCTTGCACTTCGCACAACGCACGGTGCGGCCTTCGGGGCCGATCGCACTGTCGGGCAGTACGTAGCGCGTGGCGCACGCGGGGCATGAGATGATCATGGTGACGGGGAGCCTAAGCGCAGGTTCGAATCGCGACAAGCGCATGGGCTGTAGACACAAGCCGCAGGCGGCTTTTTTCCACATCGCAGCGCGGCTATAGGCGGCAGGAAGACGATGGACGCCCTGAAACTTTCCCCGATGACAGCGATTTGCGGCGCGGCCTGATGGCGGGCGAGGGCGAAATCGTGCGTTTCGACAATGTCGGATTGCGTTATGGCACCGACAGCGAAGTGCTGAGCGACGTGACCTTCACGCTGCACGCGGGCCGGTTCTATTTCCTCACCGGGGCGAGCGGCGCGGGCAAGACATCGCTGCTCAAACTGCTTTATCTCGCGCAGAGGCCCTCGCGCGGGGCGATCCGGATGTTCGGCGGGGATGTCATCACCCTGCCCCGCGCCCGCCTTCCCGCATTCAGGCGGCGGCTGGGCGTGGTATTCCAGGATTTCCGCCTCGTGCCCCACCTTTCCGCCTTCGACAATGTCGCCTTGCCGCTGCGTCTGTCGGGCGTGGCGGAGGGCGAGCTGCGCCAGCCGGTCGCGGATATGCTGGACTGGGTGGGTCTGGGCGCGAGGCGTGACGCCCGCCCGGCGACGCTTTCCGGGGGAGAGCAGCAGAGGGTAGCGATCGCCCGCGCCGTCATAGCGCGGCCCGAACTGCTGGTCGCGGACGAGCCGACGGGTAACGTGGACCCCGAGATGGCGCTGAAACTTCTCCGCATGTTCGAAGCGCTGAACCGTCTCGGAACGACCGTGGTCGTGGCAACGCATGATGTTCAGCTGCTGCGCAAGGTGCCCGATGCGCTGATCATGCGGCTCGATCGTGGGCGCCTGTCCGATCCCACGGGGGCCCTGCGCTATCCGCCGCGGCGAGAAGCCGCGCGGGCCAGGCCGGTCACGCTGTCTTGAAAATGCCCGCGTCCTTTGCGCGAATCCTGCGCAGTGCCTCCGCGGGGCGGGTTCCGGCACGCGTCCTGCCCGCGACGCGCCTGGGCGGCCCGATGCCGTGGATCATCGCGATCATGGTCACGCTGACCGTTCTGGCCGTGGGCGGTGCGCTTGCCCTCGCCAATTTTGCGACGCAGGCCCGCGCCGGGCTCGAAGGTGGCATCACGGTGCAGATCGTGGAAGCGGACCGTTCGGAACGAGACGCCCAGGCCCGCCGTGCGGTCCGCGTGCTGGCTGCGCAGCCGGGTGTGACCGGGGTGCGGCTGGTTCCGGAAGAGGAGATCGCGGACCTCGTGGAGCCTTGGCTGGGCGAAGCCGCAGATTCGGAGGCCATAACCTTGCCCGTCCTGATCGACGCCACGCTGAGTGGCGCGGCCGACGAGGCGCAATTCGCGAAGGTGCGGGACGTGGTCCGGCAGGCCGCGCCGGCGGCGCGCATCGGCAGGCAGGCGGACTGGCTCGGCCCCGTCTTCGGCGCGGTGCGGGCGGTGCGCTGGCTGGCCTTCATGCTGATCGTATTGCTCACCATAGCCAGTGCCGCGTCCGTATGGCTGGCTGCGCGCAACGCGCTCGACGCCAATCGGGAGACCATCGAGATCGTCCATCATCTTGGCGGAAACGATGGGCAGATCGCGTCGATCTTCCAGCGCTCGGTGCTGGTTGATTCCATGCTTGGCGGCGCGGCGGGCCTCGTGCTCGGCCTCGCGACCCTACTCTTCGTCGGCGGGCGGCTCGACAATCTTGGGTCCGGTCTGGTGCAGGGCGGTTCGCTGTTACCGATCGATTGGGTGCTGATGGCGCTGGTCCCGGCCTTTACGGCCGCGCTTGCGGTCTTTACCGCCAGGCGCACCGTGTTGGCGCGCCTTGGAGCAATGTTGTGATCGCACGCCTCGCCGGCTTTCTTGTCCTCGCCTATGCGATCGGCTTCGTCGTCTTCGCGCTCACGCTCCAGGCTCCGGCCGGGCATATCAAGACCGATGCCGTCCTGGTTCCGACCGGCGGCGCCGGGCGGATTGCCCGCGGGCTGGAGGTGCTGCGCGATGGCGATGCCAAGCAGATGTTCGTCTCCGGCGTCGATCCCGAGGTGAAGGCCAAGGAGTTCGCCAAAGAATTCGACGTCACCGCGCGCGAAATGCGCTGCTGCGTCACCCTGGGATATCTGGCGGTCGATACGCGCAGTAATGCGGGCGAGGCGGCGCAATGGTTCGCCAGCAACGACATTCGCACGGTTCGCCTGGTTACGACCGACTGGCACATGCGGCGCGCCGCGGCGGAGCTGGCCTATTCCATTCCCGAAAATGTCACGGTGGTAGAGGACGCGGTCCCGTCCGTCCCCAATCTTGGCCAGCTCTATTTGGAATACAACAAGCTGCTGGCGGCGCTGGTCACGCAAGGCTGGACGGGCTGACGAGCACCATGCAGCTTCTCCGCAACATCCTGTTTTACCTAATATTCTATCCAGGCTCTGCGGTGCTTTCCGCTTCGGCCGCGCTGACCGCACCCATCAACCGGCGCGTTTTCCTGGCTTGCGTCCATGCCTGGTCGGGTCTGCAGCGCTGGTGCGTGGAAAATATCCTGGGCTGCCCGGTGATTATCGAGGGGCAAAAGCACGACGGGCCGGCGCTCTATGCCGTGAAGCATGAAAGCTTCTTCGAGGCGATCGACGCGCCCACGCTCTTCGACATGCCGGCCGTTCTCGCAAAGTCGGAACTGTTCCGCATCCCCGCCTGGGGACGGGCGGCGCGCGCCTATGGCCTGATCGAGGTGGATCGCACTGCCGGGGCGAGAGCGCTGATCGGCATGATGCGGCAGGCGCGCGAGGCCGCAGAAGCGGGCCGTCCGCTGGTCATCTTTCCCGAGGGCACGCGCGTTCCCCATGGTGAAGAGCGCAAGCTCGCGGCGGGTTTTGCCGGGCTGTACAAGGCGCTGGGCCTGCCCGTGGTGCCGGTGGCGGTGGATAGCGGCCCTACCTACAAGCCTGGTCTCAAGCCCCGGCGGCCGATAACCTACAGGTTCGGAGAGGCGATCCCGCCCGGCCTGCCGCGCGGCGAGGCGGAAGCGCGGGTGATCGCCGCGATCAACGCGCTCAACCGCTGATCGAGCGGCTCTGAGCAATCAGTGATCCGCGCGTCCGAAGTCGGGGCGCGCATCGTCCTGCCCCTGTTCGATGACCTTGCGTCTGATCGCGCGTGTCCTCTCGAACAGGGCGAACAGCGTCTCGCCGTCGCCGGACCGCACGGCGCGCTGCATCGCGGTAAGGTCTTCGGTGAAGCGGCCCAGCATTTCCAGCACCGCCTCGCGATTGGAAAGGAACACGTCGCGCCACATGGTGGGGTCGCTCGCGGCGATGCGGGTGAAGTCGCGAAAGCCGCCGGCCGAGTATTTGATGACCTCGCTCTGCGTTACCTCCTCCAAATCGGACGCGGTGCCCACGATGGTGAAGGCGATAAGGTGCGGGATATGGCTGGTCACGGCTAGGACCAGATCGTGGTGGGCCGGGTCCATGATCTCGATCCTGGCGCCCAGCGCGGTCCAGAGCCGTCCCAATTTTTCGGTCGCTTCGGGTGGCGCGTCGCCATCGGGTGTCAGGATGCACCAGCGGTTGTGGAACAGCGCGGCAAAGCCGGCATCCGGTCCGCTGTTCTCCGTCCCGGCGACGGGGTGAGCTGGAATGATCGTCGCTCCGGGGAGGGCCGTACGAAGCAGCTCCCCGACCTTCTGCTTGGATGATCCGACATCGGAGACGACGACATTGGCGCCGAGGCCCGGCGCGATGGCCTCGGCTGCGGCGGCCATCGCACCGACCGGGACACACAGGATCACGAGTTCGCAATCCTTCACCGCATCAACCGCGGTCTCGCACACCGTCCCGACCAGGCCGCGTTCCGCTGCCCGCGCCCGCACGTCAGGGTCCCGGTCCCAGCCCGTGGTCCGGCATTCCGGCAAGGCCTGCCCGATGGCGAGGCCGACGGAGCCGCCCAGCAGGCCGAGGCCGATCACCGCCACGCGTGAAAAAGCCATCAGGCCTTTTCCGCTGCAGCGGCGAGAATTTCGGTTACGGCTTCCATGTCGGATCGGGAGCCGATGGTGATCCGCAGCGCGTCTCCCAGCCCCTGCGACGGCAGATGGCGCACGGCGTAGCCGCCGGCGGCGAGCGCCTCGAGCGCGGATGCGGCCGTGAGCGGCCCGGCGAACCGCACCAAGCTGAAATTCGCCTGGCTCGGCACGGCGGAGAGGCCGTGGTTGCCGAGCGCGGCGATCGCGGCCTCGAACCGGTCGAGTTCGCGGCGGTTGTGATCGCGCGAGGAAGCAACGAAATTCTGATCGCCGATCGCCGCCCGCGCTGCGGCGAGGCCCGCGGCATTGACGTTGAAGGCGCCGCGCAACCGGTTGACCATATCTATGAGATGCGCCGCCCCCGTGGCCCATCCCACGCGTGCCGCGGCAAGACCGTAAGCCTTGGAAAAGGTCCGCGTGACCAGCACATTGTCCGTGGTTGCCGCCAGCGCCAACGCGCCATCGGGGTCCGGATCGTCGATGTATTCGGCATAGGCCTGATCGAGGATGAGCAGGACATCGCCCGGCAGGCCAGCGTGCAGCCGCGCCACTTCGTCTCGCGCCACGAAACTGCCCATGGGATTGTTCGGATTGTCGAGCAGCACCACGCGGGTGTTCGCCGTTACCGCCCCCAACAGCGCATCGACCGAAGCGGTGTCGCCAGCCATGTCGGCGAAGATCGGTGTGGCGCCGACCTTGTTCGCAAGGAGGGGATAGAGCGAGAAGGAATGGCGCGGCATCACCACCTCGTCGCCCTCACCAGCAAAGGCCTGCACCGCGCAATGCAGCAATTCGCCCGATCCCGTTCCGCACACGATCCGCGCAGGGTCCACCTGATGCAGAGCACCGATCGCCAAGCGTAATTCGGTGGCGTCCGGATCGGGGTAACGCGCCGGATCGGCTGGAGCAGCAAGCGCGGCACGTGCGGCGGGGCTGCATCCGAGGGGGTTTTCGTTGGCCGACAGTTTCACCAGCGGCTTCCCCTCCCGGCCTGCGCTCTTGCCCGGAACATAGGCGTGGATCGTCTCGATCCAGGGCTTGGGCACGGGACGAGGCGAGGAAATGGCGGCGGGGCTGTCCATGGCGGCTCGCTTGGACAAAAATCAGCCCTTCGACAAGCGTCCGCCTTGCGGTTAAGCGCGCCCGATGGCTGTGTCGCCCCGCTCGCTCGTGCTCCCGGATCCGCTGCCCCTCGACGGGGGCGGAACATTCGATGGCGTGCAGATCGCTTTCGAGACCTACGGCACGCTCGCCGAAGATCGCTCCAACGCGATACTCCTTTGTCATGCGCTTACCGGCGATCAATTCGTGGCGAGCGAGCATCCGCTCACGGGAAAGCCTGGCTGGTGGGCGCGCATGGTCGGACCGGGCAAGCCCATCGACACGGACCGGTTTCATGTCATCTGCGCCAATGTGGTGGGAAGCTGCATGGGCTCCACCGGCCCCGCCAGCCCCGCTCCCAACGGCGTGCCCTACGGTACCCGCTTCCCCGTCATCACCATTCGCGACATGGTGCGCGCGGAAATCGCCTTGCTCGATGCGCTGGGGATCGAGCGCCTGCATGCCGTCGTCGGCGGATCGATGGGCGGGATGCAGGCGCTGAGCCTTGCGGCCAACTGGCCCGGACGGGCAGACAAGGTCCTGGCAATCGCCACCACCGCGCGGCATTCGGCGCAAAACATCGCTTTCCATGAAGTGGGTCGCCAGGCGATCATGGCTGATCCGGCCTGGAACGGCGGAGATTATTACGATGCGGCGGGGCCGGATGCCGGGCTGGCGGTCGCGCGCATGGCCGCGCACATCACCTATCTTTCGGAAGACGGGCTCACCGAGAAATTCGGGCGCCGCCTGCAGGATCGGGCTGCGAAGAGTTTCGGCTTCGAGGCCGATTTTCAGGTCGAAAGCTATCTGCGTTATCAGGGCAGCGGCTTTACCAAGCGTTTCGACGCAAACAGCTATCTCTATATCACCCGCGCCATGGATTATTTCGACCTCGCGGAAGAGCATGGCGGTATGCTGGCCGATGCGTTCGCCGGGGCGAAGGCGCGGTTCTGCGTGATCAGCTTCGATTCCGACTGGCTCTACCCGACGGCGGAAAGCCGCCATCTGGTCCATGCCCTTAACGCAGCCGGCGCCCCCGTCAGCTTCGTGGAGCTGTCCGCACCGTTCGGACACGACAGTTTTCTTCTCGATGTCCCGGCGCTCGACCGGGTGGTGGCGGGGTTTCTGCAATGACGGGCGAATCCCCGCGGCCCGATCTGCGCGTCATCGCGAACAGCATTCCGCCTCGCTCGCGCGTGCTCGACGTGGGCTGCGGCGATGGGGCCTTGATGGTGGCTTTGCGCGCGAAGGATTGCGATGTTCGGGGCATCGAGATCGACGGCGCGCTCGTGGAGCGCTGCGTGGCGCGGGGGCTCTCGGTGGTGCAGGGCGATGCCAACCGCGATCTCGCCTTCTATCCGGACGGCACCTTCGATTATGCGGTGCTGAGCCAGACGTTGCAGACGGCGGTGCGCCCTGATCACATGCTTGGCGCGCTGCTGCGGGTGGGACGCCGGGCCTACGTCAGCTTCCCCAATTTCGCCTTCTGGCGGACGCGCGCCGCTCTCCTGTTCAACGGCCGGATGCCGGTGACGCGGCACTTGCCGATCAGCTGGTATGAAACGGCCAATATCCATCATATGACGATCCGCGATTTCGAGACGCTTGCCAGCGATCTAAGCCTTGTCCGCACCGGTCGCTGGGCTTTTGCCGCAGATCGCGAGATAAGCGGCCCTGGGGCCAACCTGCGTGCCGAATATGCTCTTTACGAATTGTCGCGAGCGGACGGTCGGGAACCTTGAACACACGAGGCCATTAATGATAATTGCGCCTCTTCTCGATTTTCGGCTGGTCACCCGCCTTACCAAGCACGAGAATTCAGCGCTAAAATCTGGACGGGAGATCGATGGTCGCAGCGAATGTTACCGAAGAGCCTATGGCTCTTCGCGCCATATTGAAGACATACACCGCGCCTCAACACGCGCGACTGGATGAGCGACTCTCGCGTCTGGGTCTTGGATCCAGCGACGCTTATGCTGCTTTCCTTTCGGTCCAGTTCGCCGCTCGTGCGCCGATCGAGCGCTGGGCGCAGGATCATTGCTGTGCGGATTATCGCCCGCCGGCGATGGCTTCTCTCATTGCCGCCGACCTGAACGAGCTGGGGGCACCTCTCCCGCCCGAGTGCGATTTTGCGATGCCTGCGGGAGGTCACGACCTGGGGCTGGCCTGGGCACTGGGCGGCTCCGCCCTCGGCAATCGGGCCATGCTCGCCGAACGGCGCCGCGTTCAGGCGGATGGCCCTCAGCGATTCCTTTCAGATCGCAGTATGGCCAAGTTTTTCGCTTCGCTTCTTCCTCACCTGGAAGGGGGAAGCGAGGTGGCGGATGGCGCCGTGGCCGCGGCGCGCACGGTTTTTGAAACATTTCTCGCTGCGGCGGACGCACACGTCTACGAGGCCGCTGAATGAGTTCCGCCCCCGAATCGCTCGACCGCTCGGTCGACCTCAGTAATTGCGACCGTGAGCCAATCCACAAGCTTGGCGCCATTCAGGATTTCGGCGCACTTATAGCGGTAACCAGCGACTGGATGGTGGCGCACCGCTCCGCCAACACCGCGCAAATCCTCTCCGGAGGAGAGCAGGTCGAGGTCGGTATACCGCTCGACAGGGTCTTCGATTCCGAAGCGATGAAGGTCCTGCGCCGTGCGACATCTTTGCTGGTTGGCGACGACGATGTGGAACGGCTTTTCGCCATCGACCTCCTGGGCGGACGGGAGAAATTCGATTGCTCGCTTCACGCCACGGGCGATCTCGTCGTCCTTGAGATAGAACCAAGTTCACACGAAGGCTTCGACCGTCAGCTCAGAATGATCCAGCCGATCATGCGCCAGTTGGAGCCGGTCGACGATCTCGAGGAATTGTGCCGGATCGCCGCCGATCGGCTGAAGGACATGCTCGGTTTTGACCGGGTGATGGTTTATCGCTTCCATCCCGATGGCAGCGGCGACGTGATTGCCGAAGCGCGCGAAGATCACCTCGAGGCGTTTCTCGGCCTGCGGTATCCTCACACCGACATTCCCAAGCAGGCGCGGGCGCTCTATCTGCGCAACCGCTTTCGCATCATCAGCGATATCGAAGCGGACCCCGTACCGATCGAGCCGGAACAGGTCATGGGAGGCGGCGCGCTCGATCTGTCCATGAGCACGCTGCGCGCGGTTTCTCCGATACATATCGAGTATCTGCGCAACATGGGTGTTGGCGCGTCGCTCTCCATATCGATCATCGTCCGCGGCGAGTTGTGGGGCCTGTTCGCCTGCCATCATTATTCCGCCAAGGTTCTACCTTACTCGTTGCGCACGACCGCAGAGTTGTTCTCGGAACTGTTTTCTCTGATGGTGGAGCGTGTCTATGGGCGCGCGGAGGCTTCTTTCCTCGCGACCGGTCGCGAGATGCACGACAGGTTGATGCGTGCCGTGGCTGGCGGCAATTCGCTCGTCGGCAGCCTGCCGGAACTGCGCCCGATTATCCAGAGAGTCATCCCTCACGACGGCATCAGCGTGTACGTCGACGGGCATTATGACTCGCGGGGTTCAGCGCCCAATTCGGAAGAGTTCAGGGCTCTTATTCCGATGCTCAACGCGGCAGCTTCCAGTCGCGTTATCGCGACCGAATGTCTCACCGAACGCATTCCGCAGGCGGAGGTTTTTGCGGATCGCGCAGCGGGCGCGCTGATCATTCCGATCTCGCGCAGTCCGCGCGATTATTTCGTGCTGTGGCGCCGGGAGCTTCGCCAGGTTGTGACATGGGCCGGCAATCCGGTGAAATCGGTCGAAACAGGGCCGAATGGCGATCGGCTGACGCCGCGGAAAAGCTTCGAGGCGTGGCAGCAATCGGTAGAAGGCTGCGCGAAGGAGTGGTCTCCTACGGAGCGGCAGATCTCGGAAAGCCTGCGGGTCACGCTGCTCGAGGTCATCCTGAGGCTGACCGACGAGGCGGTTCAGGAGAGGGCGAAGGCGCAGCAACAGCAAGAATTGCTGATCAGCGAATTGAACCATCGCGTTCGCAACATTCTCAACCTGATCCGCGGTCTGATCAACCAGTCCAGGCACGAGGCCATCGATGTCGAGGCCTTCGCCAAATTGATCGGCGGCCGTATCAACGCCCTGGCTATCGCGCATGACAATATCACCCGCGAGAACTGGTCGCCGGCCTCTCTGGTCGACCTGATCCAGAGCGAGGCGGAAGCCTATGTTTCGGGGAAAATGGACCGGTTGATCATCAGCGGCGAAGAAGCGCTCGTCTCTCCCGAGGCCTATACCGTTCTCGCTCTGGTGTTTCATGAGATGATCACCAATTCGGTCAAATACGGTTCGCTATGCGATCGGTCCGGCACACTGGAAATCGACGTAAGATGCGATGAATCCGGTATGACGGTATTGTGGAAAGAGCGCGGGGGACCGCCGGTGAAACCCCCCGAGCGGCGCGGGTTCGGCACTACCATTATCGAAAAGTCGATTCCGTTCGAACTGAACGGACGGGCGCAGGTCGATTACAAACTGTCAGGCGTGGAGGCGGAATTCTGGATACCCGGCCGCTTCATCACCTGCCAACCAAATGGGGGCGCTCGCGAACGGCGTCGCAACGGCGGAGATAGAGCGCAAATGCAAGGTAAAATCGGCGTGAAGAATGTGCTCGTGGTCGAAGACAGCATGATCATCGCCATTGATACCGAAGAATGCCTGCTCGACCTGGGTGCGAAGGACGTGGCCGTTCAAGGGACGGTGGCAGGCGCGTTGAATGCGATCTCGGCCCAGCCCTTCGATCTCGCTCTGCTCGACTTTAATCTGGGCAATGAGTCGAGTGAGAAAATTGCGGAGGTTTTGCGCGAAAAGGGCGTGCCGTTTTGGCTGGCAACTGGATACGGAGAAATGTCCGAGCGGCTTGAGGAACTCGGCGCCCAGGGTCTTCTCGTTAAGCCATATGGCCGCGAGGAGTTGGCAAAGATGCTGAGGGATTACGCGGCCCGGGACGCAAGCTAGGCTCCAGAAACCAGCAGCGTGCGCAGCGCTGATTGGAAACCGACGGAGTCCAGAGACTCAGCTTCTCCGCATTCCCCGGCGGTTATGACGTCATCGCCGATCATGATTTCGCCTTCCAAGGGAAGCACCAGCACGGGCCCGGTGTGAAGTCGGGCCAGGTCGCCTTGCGGCGCCCCGCGACATTGCGAAAACCGGAAATGGGGGCCGTCGACCAGAACCTCGCTCGCCGATTTGTCCGTCTTGCGATGGAGCCGGGCGGGATAGGGTTCGCCTTTTGCGACCTTGAGCCCATCGTCGAGGTGAAGCTCCCGCGGTCGCCCGTAGTCGTAGAGGCGGTAGGTGATGTCGCTGTTCTGCTGCACTTCGACAAGCGTCAATCCGGGCCCGATGGCATGAACCGTCCCTGCGGGCAGGTAGAAGAAGTCCCCACTTTGCGCGGCGTGCCATTCCAGCAGATCCTCGATGGATCCATCTAGCGCAGCCGCCTTCATCTCGTCTTCGGAAACCGGTTTCTTGAAACCGATGGCCAGCTTGGCGTCCGCGTCCGCGTGGAGGATCAGCCAGCATTCCTCCTTGCCCGCTTCGCCGGTCGGGGCCTGATCATCCGAAGGATGGACCTGAACCGACAGCTTCTCGCTCGTGAAAAGATATTTGACCAGGATGTCCGAAAGACTGCTCGGCGGCTCGAACCAGATTTCTCCGATGGGCTCCTTGCCCGGGACAGTAAAAGGCTCTGGCAAGTCACACCGGCCCCAGACCTTTTCGACCGTCTTGGTTTCGAGTTTCATTGGCTCGTGGCTCCAGGCAATTTCCCCACGCTCTGCGCGCCTTCTCGGGAAGTGACCAAGACCTCGTCTCCATCGACTATCACGATGACGTTCTCCAATCCGACGACCGAGACGCGGAGGCGATCTGTTTCGACCATCACGTTGCGGCAATTCGCCAGATCGGCTGCGCCGCTCACGAAATTTCCCGATTCGTCGGTCTGGCGCGCGGTCATCAGGGCATCCCAATTGCCGATGTCCGACCAACCCATATCGGCAGCCACCATCGCTGCGCGATCGGTGTTTTCCATCACCGCATAGTCGACCGATTCCCCGCGGATTTCCGAAAACGGCTCGGCGGCCGGCTGCGTGCGCCAACCATTGCGAACGGCATCGCTCCAGGATCGCGAAACGAGATCGGCCATGCCCGGGCGATGGTGTGCGAGTTCGTCGAGAAATGCACCGGCACGAAACGCGAAAATGCCGCCGTTCCAGACATAATCGCCGCTCGCGAGAAACTGCTCCGCGGTTGCGAGATCGGGTTTTTCTACGAACTGGGCGACCGCGTGCCCGGCGCCAAGAGCCGGACCTTTGCGAATATAGCCATAGCCCGTCTCGGGAGCGACGGGGTGTATGCCGAAAGCAACCATGTAGTCTTCGCGCGCCAGTTCGACCGCATCTTCGACACCTTTTTCGAATGCGTCCCTGTTGGCGATATGGTGATCGCTGGGGCACACCAGCATGATGGCATCGCGAGGCAATGCATGTGCCGCCAGAGCAATGGCCGGTGCAGTATTCTTCGCTTCCGGCTCGACGATGAGCGTCGAGCCGTCGATTTGAGCAGCCTGCTCCTCGATCAAGGGGCAGTGGTCCGACCCGGCCACGATCGTCGGAGCAGCGAAGCGGTTGGGATCGGATGTGCGGTCCAGACTCTGCTGGAAAAGCGTCCGTTCTCCAAGAAGCGGCAGAAAGGGTTTTGGCTTCTTTTTGCGGCTACGGGGCCATAACCGCGTTCCGCTTCCGCCGCATAGCACAACTGGATGAATCAGGCTCATTATCGATTCAATACGCGCAGGCCAGACATGGTATCCAGCGCTAATTTCTGAACCATTCCTGCCGCCATCCATAGGTGGCAGGGACGGGATTGCCGGCACTGTCCGTTGCGGGCCGAAAGCGGAACCTTTCCACGGCAAGCCGACAGACGATATGGTCTGCGACAGGATCTCCGCTCGGCCGCAGGACGCGGCAATTGCTGGCCCGGCCATCGGTCCTCACGGTCATTGCGACGGTGACCGCCGTGCCAAACCGGGCCTGACGACCGCCAGGGGGAACGGGAAAGTCCGAAGCCGAATTGATGTCGCCAGCAATCTTGACAGGCTTGGTCACGGCCAAGCCGCCCTGGCCCCCGCCACCACGTCCGCTACCCGTACCCGAGCCGTTACCCGCGGCGCCCGTTCCCTCTCCGCTCTGTGTCGCACCCGAAGTATTGGCGGATCCGGTGGAGGACGCGCGGGGGAGAGGCTTTTCGGGTTTGATCGGTATCTTGGGTGAAGGCGCCGTTACCGGCTGTGGAACCGCCTCGCGCCCCGGATCGCCCGCCGCGCCCTCGTCGGGTTCCGGCTGGTTTTCAGGCGGCGGCGGAGGAGGGGGCGCCGTCACCGTGACGCTGAATGTCGAAAGTACCGTGCGCTCTATGCCGGCGACAGCGTCCGGAGCAAAAATCCTTATCAAGCCGTAGAATGCGACGACATGGGCAATGACGATCGCGGCTAGCACCCATCCATTGGGCCATCGGCGCGTGGCCGCAAAATTACTGCCCGTCCTGCTCATGCGCCTGAAAACGTCCCTGCCTCACTGGGCGTTCCACAAACGAAAAACGGCGGCCCCTGGGGACCGCCGTTTCCGTCTTAACCCAAGAATTCGATCAGAACTTCAGACGAACGCCGACGCGGACGCCGTACAAGGACTGGCGTACCTGAGGAGCTTCATTCGGGCTCAGGACATTGCTGTAGCGATACTGGGCACATGGCTGCGAGCTCGAGGAGTTTGCCGTTGCAGCGGTCCCCGTTGGGGTCGCCGTCGCGAGGCAGGCAACGCGCACGACCGCCGCGTTGTATGGGAACTGCACCTGACGCAGAGCCCCCCAATCACTGTCGATCAGGTTTAGCACGTTCTCGATGTCGGCAAAGAGCTCGAGATTAGGCCGCGATCCCAGCACGCTTGGCAATGGGACCTCTTGTCCGAAGTGGAGATCGACTTTGAAGAAATCCGGCGAAGTCTGATCGTTTTTTGGAACGATCGAACCTCGGTATTTTTCAAGTCCGAGTTCCGAAACAAGATTTTCAAACGCGGCTTGGCTCGCTGCGCTGTCAAAGCTCACCAGCGGATCGTTGGCACCGGTCGGAACATAAAGTAACATGTTTCCGAGATTTCCGACTGTCCCAAAGACGGCACCGCGTCCACCCGAGTTATCGAGCATGGTCGTCGAGTACGGACGGCCCGAACGATATTCGCCGAACAAGCCGATATTGGTGTTGGCCTCGCCGAAGAATGCTCGGTTGAAATTCATTCCGAATTTGTACTGATCGCGGAATTCATAGATCGAGCGACCATATTCGGGGAAGTTCGGATCCACAAAGGCATTGTTGCCGTAGTTTGAAGAGGAGGTGGAACTGGTCAGAGACGCGCGGTCCTTTACATCGGAGCGAGTGTAGCTGCCGAAGATACCAAGCCCGAAGTCCCAATCCTTGGCAAAGCGGACAGTACCAAAATAGCCGCGCCCGTCGCTGGTGTTGGTAAGCAACAGGTCCCGGTTGGTGGTGGCCGCTCCGCCCTGCGGGCCATATTTCGGACGCCCATCGGGAAGAGTTCCGATCTGTACCGACCTCAAGTCCGTCCAGACATAAGCGTCCACTGTTTTGTCGTAGAGGAACTGAACGCCAAAGAGCCAGCCATCGCCGAGAAAGCCCAGATCGGCCTCATAATCGGCGGAAAGCGATGCTTTCATCTTGTTGGCAATGTCGAGATCAGGATCAATTGCATCCGTCGGGGCGGCCGCGAGACTGGCGGTGTTGGTGGTGAGGAAATTAACCACCGACGCCGGAATTGCGCCCGTCACATTGTCTAGGACCGAACAAAGCCCGTTGGCGGCGCAGTTTGCACGAGTAATATCAACGGCATTCGTAAGCTGGCCCGTGTTCGAATACACGTTCGAGAGGAAAACATCCGGTGTGCCGCCACCGAAGATACCGATGCCCCCACGGATAACCAACCGGTCGGTGGCTTCCAAATTAAACGCGGCGCGCGGTTGGAACAGGCCACGACCCTTGAAAGTCTCGCGATTGCTGAAACCGTTACGGGCCAAGAAGTTCGCATTGAGCGGCGGAAGTACGTTATTGTCAAACAGGTCGTAACGAACACCAGCGATGAGCTGAAGTCGGTCCGAAAGCTGCCATTCTCCCTGAACGCCAACGGTGTAGTTCTCGGTCGAGAATTCGGCGGCAGCATCGTTTGGATCGTTTGAGGGGACTGCATTGGCGTAGCGCAACCGGTTGGCGCGTCCTGCTTGGTAATCTGCCAGCGAGTCGAAGTAGAAATCACCCAGAGAGCGCTGGAGGAACAGATTGAAGACGTCGACCTTGGTGTAGCCCGCGAGGAATTTGATCTGCGCGTCGCCGAACTCCGCACGTGCGGTTAGGTCGATCGAGAGGTTCTCGGTATTCAATTGGTTCGACTGGCGGCTGACATCCGGACCGAAGAAGAGGCGCGTCCCGTTACAGCTGGTTGCCGAGCCAGCGGAAGCCCCGTCGGTGCAGACCTCGAACTGCGGAAAATCGCGACCGCCGAAAGGCGTCTGATCGCGGTTGTAATCGCGATAGCTGGCGCGCAACGTGGTCGAGAAAGTATTCGACCAGGTAGAGTTCAACTCGAACGCGCCAGAGTTGATTTCCTCGTTCAGCTCGTAACCATTCGACTGGTAACCCAGCGCGAAAGGAGCGTTGATGAAAGTGTTCTGCTGAAACTGGTTGGTGCCCACGTTGCGGATGTAAGTCAGCGAGGCGCGGTGATCGTCCGAGATATTGAGGTCGATCTTAGCAGTGAATTTCTCATCCTCTTCATTGGCGTTAGCGATAAAGCCAAGCGTGTCGTAACCATACTTGCTCTGAGCAGTCGCCGTAACCGAATCGATTACGCCTTGCGTAAGCCCAGGGACCTGATTGCCAAAGCCCGGCCCAAAGCCGTTGTCGAAAGGAGAAGATTCCTTCGTCCGTTCATAGGCCGCCATAAAGAACAGGCGGTCTGGAACGATAGGACCGGTCACCCAACCGCCATATTGGTCCGAAGAAAAATCGAGCGAGGTCGTGTTGCCCCGGCTCGTGTTACCGGTCAAACCATCGCCGGTGTACGAGTAGAAGCCGCCGCCATGGAAGCGATTGCCGCCTGATTTAAGCACGACGTTGATCGCGCCGCCTTGAAGATCGCCCTCCGAAATATCGTAGGGAGCCACCTTGACCGTGAACTGATCGATCGCGTCAAAAGGCACAGGGCCGCGATTGGTCGGCAGGCCACCATTGTTCAAGCCGAAGTCATCGGAGAGCTGGATACCATCGACGCTGAAGCGGTTTAAACGGCCGTTGTTGCCCGCGATCTCGATAGCCCGGCTGTTGGTGAGATCGAGGGAAACCAGTGGATCACGACGAGCCAAATCGCGGATGTCGCGGTTAAGGGATGCGGTGTTATCAATATCCTCGGAAGTGAGTAGCGTCGTTGGACCATCGGCGGCGGAAAGGCGCGTCTGAATGGCCGATCCGGTCACCACGATGACATTGGCTTCTCGGACAACGATAGGCAGCCGCAAAGGCTGACCCGCTTGAAGAAAAATATCCGAAACGGTCGTCAATTCGTATGTAGGCGCATCCACGGTCACTTCAAAGGGGCCACCGATGCGAAGCCCATTAAGGGCGAAATTGCCGCTGGCGTCGGTCTGCGCCTGAGCAGTGGTTCCCGATGGTTGGTGGACCGCGGTCACGATTGCGCCGGCAACTGGCGCGCCATCGTCTGTAGCAACCTGACCACGAATGGCTGACGAGGTTTCCTGCGCCATCAGTGGGGTCGGATTGACAATGGTCGTGGCGGAGAGGCTGACCACGGACGCGGCCAGCAGATATTTAATTTTCATGGGACTGCCCCTCGAGTTG
This sequence comes from Qipengyuania sp., assembly GCF_042095715.1. Classification (GTDB taxonomy): domain Bacteria; phylum Pseudomonadota; class Alphaproteobacteria; order Sphingomonadales; family Sphingomonadaceae; genus Qipengyuania. The sequence goes on from NZ_JBELMO010000001.1 coordinate 115,338, forward strand.
ACGGCGAATTCTGCGAAGACAAACCGGGTTTACCGGCACGCGTTGCCCCAAGCGATGCAAATGTGACGGTAATGTTACGCTGTTGCGGCTTGCTGACTCGGTTTTTGCTGCATCTGCGTCAACGCATTGATCTACAAGCAATAATTAGGTGTTGCAGACGCGCAACAGGATTCAGAATTGTGTCACAGCGAGTTTTCTAAACCAGATTGATTTCCCGCAGCCGTTGCTGGAGGAATTCGTGACTCGATATGGGTGCGGGATGTTCCCCAGGGCGGTTCGGGTCCAGGCAGCTTTCCAGCGTCTCGATCGTGAAGTCGGGGCGGAAGTGCAGGAAGAAGGGCATGGAATAGCGGGCGCGATAGGCTGCCTCGCCCACGGGATTGACCACGCGATGGGTGGTGGAGCGGAGCTTGCCGTTGGTCAGGCGATCCAGCATGTCGCCGATGTTCACCACCAGCGCGCCTTCCGGAACCTCGATCGCCTTCCATTCGCCCGCGGCGGTCAGCAGTTCTAGGCCCGCTTCCTCCGCCCCCAGCAGCAGCGTGATCGTGTTGATATCGCCATGGGCGGCGGCGCGGATGGCGCCTTCCGCACGCGAATCGGTGAGCGGCGGATAATGAAGCAGGCGCATCACCGAATTGCCGTCTTCCACGGTCGCGGCGAACCATTCGCGCGGCAGGTCGAGGTGGAGGGCAATCGCCTCCAGCACGCGCCCTCCCGCCTGTTCGAAGGCTGAATACAAGGCGCTGAAGGTCGCCCGAAAGCCCTCGACCTCGCTTGGCCAGACGTTGGGCTGCATGTATTTCTGGAGGTCGTGCCCCTCCGGCAGTTCGCGCCCCACGTGCCAGAATTCCTTGAGGTCGAAGACTTCGGCGTCCTTGGCTTTCTCTATGCCGAAGGGGGTATATCCCCGGGCGCCGCCGCCGCCTTCGATCTTGTACGCTTTCTTGGCGTCTTCCGGCAGCGCGAAGAATTCACGCGAGAGCGATTCGGCCCGATCGATCAGATCCTGCGGAATGCCGTGATCGCGGATGACCGCGAAACCGTACTCCTCGAAGCTCTTGCCCAGTTCCTGAGCGATGGTTTCGAGGGGCTGGGCGAGCGATACGGAGGCGATGTCGGACATGACCCGCCTTTAATATGGGAGAAACAGTCCCGCCAGAGCCGCGCTCATCAAATTTGCGAGGCTGCCAGCGGCCAATGCCCGGATCCCGAGCCTGGCGATGACCGGCCGCTGGTTGGGCGCAAGACCGCCGGTGACCGCCATCTGGATGGCGATGGAACTGAAATTGGCGAAACCGCACAGCGCGAAGGTCACGATCGCCCGGCTTCTTTCGGACAGGGCGGCTTCGCTCAGCTGACCCAGCTCGATGAAGGCGACGAATTCATTGAGAACCACCTTGGTGCCGAACAGCCCACCCGCCGTGATCGCCTGATCCCAGGGGATGCCGAGCAGATACATGACGGGCGCGAACACCCATCCGAACACCATCTGGAACGAGAGTTCGGGATAACCGAACAGTCCACCAAGCGCGCCGAACAGCCCGTTGGCCAAGGCAACCAGTGCGACGAAGGCAAGCACCATCGCCCCCACCGCGACGGCGAGTTTCACACCGGTCTGCGCACCCTGAGCCGCCGCCTCGATCACATTGGCGGGGCGATGGCCTTCCTCGAAGGTTTCGGAAACCTCGCGCGGCTGGCCGGCCTCGACCAGCGCGGCTGGTCCTTCCGCGCTTATGCGCGCCTCCGGGAGCGAAAGCTTGCCCTCGGCTTCGGGTGAGGGTTCGGTCTCGTCCGGCATGATGATCTTGGCCATCAGGATACCCCCGGGCGCCGACATGAAGGCCGCCGCCAGCAGGAAGGGCAGATATTCCGCCCCGAGCAGCCCGGCATAAGCAGCCAGAATCGTACCCGCGACCCCGGCCATGCCCACGCTCATGAGGGTGAACAGGCGGCTCGGGCTGAGTTCGGCCAGATAGGGCCTCACGACCAGCGGGCTTTCCGATTGCCCCACGAAGATGTTGGCCGCGGCGCTGAGCGATTCGACGCGGCTGATGCCGGTCACCCAGCCGATGGCGCCGCCCACCCAGCGCACGACCCGCTGCATGACGCCGAGATAATAAAGGATCGAGACCAGCGAAGCAAAGAAGACAATCACCGGCAAGGCGCCCAGCGCAAAGGTATTGGCGAGCGGATTGTCCGCACCGAACAGGAACTGGGTTCCCTGGTCGGCATAGGAAAGCAGCGCCGCGACCGCATCGGACATGGAACGGATAACGAAGCGCCCGCCGCTCGTGGCCAGGACCAGGAAGGCCATCAGGGCCTGAAGCGCGAAAGCCGCCGCCACGATTCTGATCCGGATGCGCCGCTTCCCGACCGAAAGAACGAATGCGATCGCGAGAATCGCGAGAATGCCCAGGAGGTTTGCAAGCACGGGCGGCATCTATTGTCCTTTTTGAAAGGCCCACGTGGGGGATAAGCGCGAAGGTGTCTTGCCGTTTGCGCCGCCGCCGTCAATTTGGGGTGGCACTTCCATCCCCGCCGCGTGAGCTTTGCCGATGCCCGAAACCGACCAAACCCACGCAAGCGCGTTGACAGTGCCACGTGGCCTGTTCGTCTACCTGCTGCTTTACGGCGGAATGACCGTGCTGGCGGGCGTTCTGGCGTTCAAGCAGGTGCGGCTGTGGCCTTCCGACCTTGCGGTCGAATCGGGAATCTTCGCCTTTCTCATCCTGGTGGTGATTTCGAGCACCATCGCGCAGCTTTATGGCCGCGCCATCGCCAACCGCCTGGTCTGGTGGGGATTCGTGCCATTGTTGGTGGCATCGGTGCTGATGGCGCTCGTGCTCAGACTGCCCCCGTCGGTCGAAATGGCGCAGTTTCGCGCGGATGATCTGGTGGCGTTCGAACGCGTGCACTCCATGCTGTGGCGCATCTGGATGGCCGGTCCGGCAGCCTATATCGTGTCGCTGCTGCTCAACGTGTGGATCTTCTCACGCTTGCGCGGCGCGAACGATGGGGGCGGGACCATATCGCTGATGATCCGGGGAGCGGTCGCCAGTGCGCTGAGCCAGGCGCTGGATTCGGTGATCTTCATCACTCTGGCCTTTTACGGCGAATTCGACATCACCGATCTTCTTATCGGGCAGGTCATTGCGAAGGTTGCCTTGAGCTTCGTTTTGGTGCCCTTCCTTATCACCGGGGGCGTCTGGCTGGCACGCAAGCTCGACCGCGCCTAAACGGTTCTGACGCCATCAAGCAGGCGTTGATCCACGTGATCGCCATGAAGCACCGAGACATCGCCCGTGGTCTCCAGAACGACCGCCCGAACCCGCGATGTGTCCAGGGCGTTTGCCTCGCGCAGTTTGGCCCAGACGTCGCTTTCGGCGGTGCGCGTGGCCTTCAGCGCAGCAGGACAGATTTCCCCGTCACGCATGAGAAAGATCGGCGTGTTCTGCATCGCGCTTTCCAGACGATCCGAAGCTTTGCGAAGTTTCGCGGCCGTGAACTGGGCGAGAAAGAGACCTGCCATGGCGACCATGGGTTGCGCGAACTTCTGCCAGCTGTCGGCTTGCGACGCGCCAGCCAGCAGGCTGCCCAGCGCGACGGTCATGACGAAGTCGAAGCTGGACATCTTGGATAGCGACCGCAGGCCGTTGATCCGGACGAGCACGACGATCCAGACGAGTGCGACTGCCGAAAGCACGAGGCCACGGCACAGGATATCCAGCATTGGATTGGAGAAAAACATCGGATTTGCTTTCGGTGGCTAGCCTCGAGCTTTACCACCCTGGCCGGACGCGGCAACGGCTGGTCGGTCGGATGCAATGGATGTTAGCCGGCGGTGGATGGCCTGCCGGGCGCCATGGTCGAAGCCGGGTGGCCGCGGCGCGGAGCCGTTTGCCAGCCAAATATGGGAAAGCGTGGTGAGCCCTGCTGGGTTCGAACCAGCGACCTACTGATTAAAAGTCAGTTGCTCTACCGACTGAGCTAAGGGCCCGACCACGGCAGCGCCCCTAGGCAGGGGGCGCCGGGCGGTCAAGCGGGCGTGCAATTGTCTGACGGTAAGTCCGCTGTCAGCGTCCCGCCATTCCGGGGCAATTCGCGATGCGGGCCCCAAGACGAAATCGCGAATCGCGAAGGATGGATGGGGGATCGCGAGGTCGCGATCGTCCCACACCCCGCCGCTCCACAGGATGATATCGAGATCCAGGGGGCGGGCCCGCCACGGCTGGCCGCGGCGCCTGCGCCCGAAGGAACGTTCGATCTCCTGCAGCGCGGCGAGGAACCGGGGCGGGTCCAGATCGCAAGAGACGATGGCGGCGGCATTGGCGAAGCGCCTGTGTGACGGGCCGATCGGCACGGTGTCGAGCGTTGGCGACACGCATTCGAGCGCCAGTCCCGCAGCCTGCATCGCGTCAACGGCAGCGCCGAGAACCTTTCGCGGCCCACCAACGCCCGGAACGCGCATGTTCGAGCCCAGCGCGACAAGATAGCGCTGCGTCAGATGTCCTCGCAAAGTCGCCCGTAAAGCTGCGGCCGCCGGTCGCGGAAGAATCCCATGCCGGCGCGGTGCATCGCGGCGCGGTCGAGGTCCACGGTCGCGGTAAGCACGCCGTGATCATCCTTGCCGAAGAGTGCCAGATCGTCCCCCCACTCGTCGCAGATAAAACTGTGGCCGTAAAAACTCTGGGCCCGGTCGGCCGGCCCTTCGTGGCCGATCCGATTCGCGGCCGCCACCGGCATGCAGTTCGACACGGCGTGCCCGATCATCGCGCGCCGCCACATGCGGCTGGTGTCGAGGTCGGCATCATAGGGTTCCGAGCCGATGGCAGTCGGATAGAGCAGCACCTCGGCCCCCTTCAGCGCCATCGCGCGGGCGCATTCGGGATACCACTGGTCCCAGCAGATCCCCACGCCCACCTTGGCTCCGAAAACGTCCCAGACCTTGAACCCGTCGTTGCCCGGCCGGAAGTAATACTTCTCCTCGTATCCCGGCCCATCCGGGATGTGGCTCTTTCGATAGGTGCCCATGATCGCGCCGTCCGGGCCGATCATGGCGAGGGTGTTGTAGTAGTGATGGCCGTCACGCTCGAAGAAGCTCGTCGGTATCGCGACGCCGAACTTCTTGGCGAGGGCCTGCATGGCCACGACGCTGGGATGATCCGCCGTAGGCCGGGCCAGCGCGAACAGCGATTCGTCTTCCTCCCGGCAGAAATATTCGCCGCTGAACAATTCGGGCGGGAGGATGAGTTGCGCGCCGGCACCTGCCGCCTCTTCGACCAAGTCGCTAACGGCGGCGATATTATCGGCCTCGTCTTCACGGGCGAGCGCGAGCTGGAGGACGGAGAGGGTGAGCGAACGCATGCAGGATCGCTTATTTCGGGCGAAGGGCGAAGTCCACCGAGACGGCAACCCTGCTCGTCGTCTGGCCGGGCATGATGCGGTTGCCGCCGCTGGCATCTGCGGACGCCTGCTCAGTCATCGCTATTGGCGGGGGCGGGGCCGTGGGTATGGGCGCGCCGGGGATGTAGCGATTGCCTTGCCCGCCTCCGCCATCGCGAATGGTCAGCACGCGCGAAATTTCCATTCCCGCTGCCTCGGCATAGGCATCCGCGCGCGCGCGGGCGGCCTTGAACGCTTCGCCGTAAGCCGCGTTGGCCGCCTTTTCGCTGTCCGAAATGCGCAGATCGGGCCCGGACAGCACATTGGCGCCGGCCTCAGTCGCCGCGGTCACGGCCGCGCCTGCGCGATCGATGTTCCTGACCGTGACGGCTACGACATTGCTGGCCTGAAATTCGCCCTTGTGCGGCCCCCAATCCAGCTTGCGGATGCCGACCGTGCGCGTCTGGATATCCTTTTCGGGTATGCCGGCTTGCTTCAGAGCCGTCAGGACTTCGTCGATATCGCGCGTATTGGCCTCGCTCGCCGTGCTTGCCGTGCGCGCCCAGCTGTCGATGCCGACCTGAAAGAAGGCCTCGTCGGGCCGGACTTCGCTCTCGCCCGTCGCGCTGACGGACAGCAGCGTTTCATCATGGTCCACGCCGCGCGGATCGTAAGGCTTGTCGGCGCAGGCCGTCAGCGCCAACGATCCGGCGACGAGCAGCAAGGCAGTGGTCTTCATCAACGCTCTCCCAGGTCCGCATCGGTGCGAACCTGGGATAATTGTCGAGTGCGTCGGTGAATGCGGGCTTAAAAGCCTGCGGTCACGCGCGCTTGCGGAACAGCAGGGTCATCCTGTCGCTTTCGCCGATCGCACGCTTGCTCTCATCATTGCCCCGCATGCTAGGGGGAAGCTGCCAAACCCCATCTTCGTGATCCGCGGTATCCTTGGGATTAGCGTTGATCTCGCTTTCGGCCACCAGTTCGAACCCATGGGCTTCCACCAGCGCCACGACATCCTTCTGTCGCAGATAGCCTTTGCCCCCGGTGGTGTAGCTGCCCGGAGCATCCGCCTTGGCACGATGCTGCACGATGCCGAGCATGCCATCGTCCTTGAGCGCCGAACGGATCCGCATCAGCTCCGTATACAGCGCGCCGGAGCGGAGGATATTGTGCATTTCGCGGAATATCAGGACCCGGTCGAGCTGTCCGTTCATCGCTTCGGGCAGATCGCCGGAAGCATAGACCGCGATCGGCGCACCATCGAGCGCCCAGGTCTTCGATTCTTCGCTGAACTTGCCGGGAAGCCCGGTGAAATACTCCGCAAAGCGCGGAGCGTCGGCTGCGGCAGGGTCGGGCGAGAGCCCGATGTAGCGGCCCTGGGTGCCCAGATATGGCACCAGGATGCGCGTGTAATATCCGCCGGCCGGCATGTAATCCGCAACGGTCATGCCCGGCTCGACCTTGAAGAAGTCGAGCGTCTCAGCCGGATGGCGCCACATGTCGCGCGCCTTGTCCTCGCTGCGGATTTCAGCCTGAAGCGCTTGCGCAATGGGTTGATGCGCGGCGGCTTCCATGTGGTGGTCGGCCGCTGCGGGTGCGGCGGTTCCCAGCGCGAGCACGGCCAGGGCCATTGCGGTCGTCTTACGGTTCATCAGTCTTTCTCCCGGTTTTCTCTTCGACTCCGATCATGGGCGATGTTTATGACATTGGCGCATCATCCGCCGTCGGAAAACGAGCGGTATCCGATCGCGATGTTGCCGGCCATCGGGATCGTGCACGACATCGTCAGTGCATCGCTACCCCGCGACCGGACTCGCCGCCACTCTATCGACTGAGCCACCAATGACAATTGCTGTTCGGCTTCCTATCTCTCCCGGCAAAGGAGACCAGCATGAGTGAGACCCGTACCGCGATCCTGGCCGGAGGATGTTTCTGGTGCACCGAGGCGGTCATGAACGATGTCATCGGCGTGAAGTCCGTTCAAAGCGGATATATCGGCGGTGACAAGCCGCATCCCACCTACAAGGAGGTATGCAGTGGGCAAACGGGCCATGCGGAGGCAGTGAAGGTCGAATTCGACCCCGATGCGATTTCGCTGGCCGATCTGCTGGATGTGTTCATGGGCACCCACGATCCGACCCAGCTCAACCGGCAGGGAAACGATGTCGGGACGCAGTACCGCAGCGCGATTTTTCTTGTCGACGAGCAGCAGCGCGAGGCTGCGCAGGACGCTATCGAGAGCTGGAATGCCGATCATCCCGGCGAACGCGCGGTGACCGCCGTGGAGGGACCTGCCGAATGGTATCCCGCGGAGGATTATCATCAGGAGTACTGGGGGGGCGAAGGGCAGCGCAATCCGTATTGCCAGGCTACCATCCCACCCAAGCTGATGAAATTGCGCAAGAGCTTCCAGAAATATCTGAAAGACTAGGGCGCCCGCCAGCGTGCGATGAAAAATCCGTCTAGGCCGCCTGCCTCCGGCAGCATGCCGGGGTCGGTGCGCAGCCAGCCTTCGGACGTGGGCGCCAAACCTGCAGGCAATTCGTCCTGCGCAATCGGAGCGGGCGGCAAGGGAACGCCTTCTGCCCGGTCCTCGCCCTCCTCGCGCTCGAGAGAGCAGGTCGCATAGACCAGCGTGCCGCCCGGCTTGAGCCAGCCGGCGGCACGTTCCAGCAGCGCGGCCTGTAACTCCGCCATTTCCTCGATCAGGCGTGGACCGACGCGGTGAAGCACGTCGGGGTGGCGGCGAGCGGTGCCCGTGGCGGTGCAGGGTGCGTCGAGGAGGATTGCGTCGAACCGATGCTTGGGCTCCCAATTGAGCGCGTCGGCGCGCAAGGGCGCAGCCTTGAGCGAGGTTCTGTTCAGATTATCCTTCAGGAGGTCGAGGCGCCGCTTCGAGATATCGAGCGCGGTGACCTGCCAACCTTGGGCGGCCAATTGCAAGGTCTTCCCACCCGGCGCGGCACACAGGTCGAGCGCATGTCTCCCCTCGCCGGAGCCGAGCAGGCGGGCAGGCAGCGATGCGGCGAGATCCTGCACCCACCAGGCGCCGTCGGCATAGCCGGGCAGGGTTTCGACGGCGGCGCCGCGCGGGAGGCGCAAGTGACCGGGCGCGAGGCTGTCGGCGGACAGTCGGCTAGCCCAAAGCGCTGTTTCTGATGGGTCTTTCAAGGTCAGATCGAGTAGCGGAAGATTGGCCAGACCAGCCGCTATCGCGTGCGACCGATCGCCCCACCGCGCCGCGACGGCGGGGGGCAAGGTCGGGGCCGAAGGCAGCGTGACCGATTGTTTCGTGAGGGTAGAATAGACACCATGGGCGAGCCGGCGTGGCCCGGCGGATAGCAGTTCGAGCCCGGTGGCGAGCACCGCGTGGGGCGGCGTATCCAGCCTGAGCCATTGGGAAAGCATCAGTCTCAGGACCATCCGTGCCTTGGCATCGGGCGGAAGCACGCGCGCTGTCGCGCTGTCTATCAAGGCGTCGAGATCGGTCAGCCAGCGCAGGGTTTCGGATGCGATGGCGCGGGCAAGCGCCCTGTCTTCCGGCTTGCGGACATCGGCGGTGGCCCCGCCAAGCGCTTGATCCAGCGTCTCCCCCCGGCGCAGAACTGCATCGAGAAGGCGCAGCGCGGCCCGCCGCGCGTGGAAACCGGAAGGTGTGGGCATGATGCGCCCGCCCCTAGCCCGGCTTGAAACCCTTAGCCAGTCTGAGGCATTGTGAGCATATGACCGAAGATATCGATCAGCCCCGTGAACGCACCCCGGATGGCCACGAGGCCTTTCGGAAGCCCAGCTATTGGTCGAATGAATCGCCCCCCGAACCAAGCAAAGGGGCGAGCGATGAAGACGACCCCCAGGGTCTCAGCCCGACCCGCTATGGCGACTGGACGATCAAGGGCATCGCGGTCGATTTCTGAGCACCGGTCCCGCGCCGCGTCTGGCGCATCGTTAGAGGGGCCGGAGTGAAATCCGCAGCCCGTCCTTCGGTTTGGGAATGGGCCATGCCTGCCATTCCGGCTCGTAGCCTTCGGCCATCTCGATCCGATAACGGGTCAGAAGGTGCGCCATCAGGATTTTGATCTGCATATAGGCGAAATGCAGGCCCAGGCACATATGCGCGCCTCCGCCGAAGGGCACCCACGCATATTTGTGCCGCGCCTTCTCTGCCTCGCGGGTGAAACGCATCGGGTCGAACCGGTCGGGATCGGGCCAGATGTCTTCCAGCCAGTGCGTCGCGCCCGGGCTTACCGAAACCTGCGTGCCCGCCGGGATCGTGTATCCGCCGAATTCGAACGCGCGCAGCGCCCGGCGCGGGATCGAAGGCACCGGGGGCATGAACCGGAGCGCTTCCTTGAACGCCATTTCGGTAATGTCGAGCTCGCCAAGCTGCTCGTAGCTCACGAAACCATCGTCGCCGCCCGTCGCCGCGCGCACTTCCTGCCGGATTTTCTCCTGCCATTCGGGGTTCAGGGCGAGTTGATAGACCATCGTCGTGGCGGACGAGGTGATCGTGTCGTGCGCGGCCATCATGAGGAAGATCATGTGGTCGACCACTTCCTGCACGCTCAGCAATTCGCCATCTTCGCGGGTCGCGCGCGCAAACTGGCTGAACATGTCCTGCCCGCCGCCGCTTTCGCGCCGCCGCACGGTTTCCCTGCCGAACCAGTCCACCAGATAGCGGCGGCCCTTCACCCCGCGGCCCATCTGCGTGAAGGGCAGGGGCTTGCGGATGGGCGCGACCGAGGCCTGGACCATGTCGACGAAGGCCTGGTTGATCTTCGCCGCCTCCTCGCCCAGCGGCAGGTCGATGAAGCTGTCCGCCGCCAGATCGAGCGTGAGTTGCTTGATCGCGGGGTAGAATTCCATCGCCCCGGCGCCCCATTCTTCGACCCGCTGCGCGATGCCGCGATTGAGGCTGTCGGCATAATGCCGCATCGGCCCCGGCTTGAACGCGATCGACAGCGCTCGCCGGTCCATCTTGTGATGGTCGAAATCCAGCAGCATCAGTCCGCGCGGGAACAGCTGGTCGAGAACCGGGCCCCAGCCATGTTCGCTGGAGAACAGCTTTTCCCGGTCGAAGAGGACGAGCTCGTTCGCCTCCGGCCCGATCAGGGAAACGGTGTAGTATCCGAAGCTGTTGACCTTGTAGATCCGGCCATAGCGATCCAGCATGTTGCGCGAGAACCGCGGCGGATCGCTGAGGATGGCAAGTGTCGCGCCTATCACCGGGAGGCCATCGGCCCCCGGAATATGGTCGAGCGCACTCGCCGGCGGACGCTTTGTCGTGGGCGTGAATTCGCCGGCAGTATGCGGATTTGGCAACGTGGCCATGGCTCTCTCCCTTGCTTACCGCAGTGTAAGTAAGCTGGGCAGGGAGGTCCAGTAAGCAAATGTACGCCGTCTCCCCTCCGGCGCGGGGGAGGGTTAGCCTGTCAGATCCAGCCCGCCAGCTCGCGGCGCATGAGGGTTCCCAGCATTCCCATCCCCGCCTCGCCGGTGTTGAGGCAGTCCAGCACGGCGAAGTGCTCGCCCCCGGCTTCCACGAATTGCTCGCGCCCGCGCAGAGCCAGTTCCTCCAGCGTTTCGAGGCAATCGGCAGAAAAGCCCGGCGCCGCGATGGCCAGGCGGCGGGTGCCGTCTTTCGCAAGCTGCTCCAGCGTGGCGTCGGTTGCCGGCTCCAGCCACTGCGCCGGGCCGAAGCGGCTCTGGAAGCTGGTGACGAAGCGCAGGGAAGCGCCGGTGCGGCTTTCGGCCATTTCCGCCTCCAGCAAACGCGCGGTCTTGCGGCAGTGGCAATGGTAGGGATCGCCCAGCTCCAGCGTCCGCTTGGGCATGCCGTGGAAGCTCAGCAGGAGCACCTCGGGCGCGAAATCCAGCGCCTCGATCTGGCGTTCCAGGTCGTTGGCCAGCGCCTGAATATAGACAGGATCGTCATGATAGGGCGGCAGAGTGCGCAGGGCCGGCTGCCAGCGCTTGTCGCGCAACCAGTCACCCGCCGCATCCACGGCGGTCGCGGTGGTGGCGGCGCAATATTGCGGATAGAGCGGCGCGAACAGGATGCGATCGCATCCGGCAGCGAACAGTGCCTCGAGCCGGTCGGCAATGGAGGGTGCGCCATAGCGCATGGCCCAATCCACCATCACCTCCTCCCCCAGGCGCGCCTGCAATCCCGCAGCCTGCCCCTTGGTGATCGCGGCGAGCGGCGATCCGTCCTCGGTCCAGACCTGCGCATAGGCATGCGCGCTCTTTTTGGGGCGCGTGTTGAGGATGATGCCGCGCAGGATCGGCTGCCAGATCAGCTGGGGTATTTCGATGACCCGGCGATCGGAGAGAAATTCGCCCAGATAGCGGCGCACCGCCCCCGTTTCCGGCGCGGCGGGGGTGCCCAGATTGACCAGCAGCAGGCCGATCCGGCCGCTCTTTACCGGGGTGTGATCGGGGGGAAGTTTCTGTTCCTGCCAGGTCATGCGGGCGTGCTTTCGATAAGGGGAAGGGTCCTGATACGGCGCCCTGTGGCGGCGAACAGCGCGTTTGCGATGGCGGGCGGGGCGGCGGCGACGCCCAGTTCACCGGGATCGAAGGACGGGGCCTGACTGGCGACGAATTCCACGATAACCTCAGGCGCGGTGGCGAGCGTGGGGAGCCCGAGCCCCCCGAACCCGGCGGGACGCGGCTGGCCCCCCTCCCACACAGGGCTCTGTCCGGCGGCCAGTCCGACGCCGAATAGCAGTCCGCCCTCGATCTGCTGGCGCGCGATGTCGAGATTCACGATCCGGCCGATGTCCACGACCGCGGTCAGGCGATCCACACGCAGCCCGCCTTCGGCGGCGCGCGCCTTGGCGACGCAGGCTATGTGGCCACCGCCGCTCGCATTGCCGCTGTCCTCCATGCGGACCAGAGCCAGCCCTTGCCCGCTGCCCGCGCTGCCGCCGTCCCATTCCGCCAGCCGCCCGGCGCGTTGCAGGATCGCGGCGAGGCGCGGCTCGCGGCCCAGTTGCTCCAGCCGGTACAACAGCGGATCGCGCCCCACCCGCGCGGCCAGCTCGTCCATGAAGGTTTCGATGGCGAAGGCGGTGTAGGCGGGCGAATTGCCGCGCAGCCGCGCTGTCGGCAGCGGCAGCGTGACCGGGATATGCTCCACCGCAACGTTCGGGATCGGATAGCACGGCACGGCGCCTTCGCAGGCGAGCGGGTCGACCAAGCCCGATGCCGCCTCGATCGCGGCTTCGGGCGTCGCATTGTCGAACAGGCGCGCGCCGAATTCGCGCGTGGTGGCGGGGCAGGCGATTCGCGCCTGCCAGGCAATTGGCAACGCGGAGGCCGGATCGAGCTTGGCGGTAATCGCGATGGCTACCGGTGTGCGCGGGGGCAGGGCCTTGGCCTCTTCGCCGCGCGGCCAGGTGAGCTGGACCGGTCGCCCCAGCACCTTTGCGAGCTGCGCGGCCTCGATAGCCTGCTGCTTTTCCAGCCGCGCGTCGAAGCTGCCGCCGGCGGGAACGGGGTAGAATTCCACCTTGGAAGAGGAGATGCCCACGGCTGCTGCGGCCGCATCGCGCGCCGCGGTCGGCGCCTGGCTGGCGACCCACAGTTCCAGCCGGCCGTCCGCGAAGCGCGCCGTGGCACTGGTCGGCTCCAGCGCGGCGTGGATAGCGGGGGAGATGCGGGTGGTGGCGGTGAATACGGCATCGCCGTCGGCCAGCGCGGCGGCGGTATCGCCCCGCGTATAGATGACCTCCCCCGAATTCTGCGCCGCCTGAGAGAGCTGGTCCATCAGCGGCGCGCTGTCCAGGCTGTCCGCCCCCTTGAAACGCGGGTTCATCGCGGAGAGCGCGCGGTCCGCCTGCCACCACGAATCGGCGGCAACCGCGATCCAGCGCTTGGATTTCACGACGCCGCGCACGCCCCTGATGCGGGCCGCCGCGTCCGCATCGAAGCTATCGAGCAGCGGCAGGCCCACCGGGCCGTGGCGGATGGAGGCGTGTAGCATGCCGGGGAGGCGCACATCGCCCGCGAAGATCATGCTGCCATCCACCTTGGCCGGCAGGTCCAGCCGGGGGTAGACCAGCGGGGCGTCGCCGCCTTCGGGCCCCGGGATCTCCGCCGGATCCTCGGGGCGCAGCGGCGGGGGATCGGGCGGGCTCATGGCCGCCGCCTCCTGCGCCAGTTCGCCGAAGGTGGCGCGGTTGTTTCCCTGCATCACGATGCCACCCTGGACCTCGCACTCCTCCCACCGCACGCCCCAGCGCTCCGCCGCGGCCATGGCCAGCATCGCCCGGGCCGTCGCCCCGGCTTCGCGCGCGGGCAATTCATAAGCCGCGAGGGTGGTGCCGTCCGCCGTCGCACCGAAGGCATTGCGGTGGGCGAAGCGCTCGATCAGGAAATCGTCCGCCTCTGCGCCAAGCGAAGGCAGCGGATTCCACAGGCTTTCCCATCTTGCGGCCAGCACCGCATTAGGCTGCGCTCCGTTTGGCGGTACGGGCAGAACCGCGATCTGGCGCCAGTCCGCGCCCATTTCACCTGCGACCAGCTGGGGCAGCAGGGTGGTGACGCCCTGTCCCATCTCAAGCTGGGGGACCGCGACGGTAATCACCCCGTCCCGCCCCACGGTCAGCCAGGCGCCGAAGCCGTATTCTCCTTCGCCGGGCTGCAGAATGCCGGAATAGGTGCGCGGCCACAGAACCCAGGCGACCGCCAGTCCGCCCGCTACCGCGGCCCCCGCCAGCAGCTTGCGCCGTGTGAGGCCGGAGCCGCTAGCCGAGCCGGGGTGCGGGCTCACGCGTTCGCGGCGAGCCATGCCTGCACCTTGCGGGCGATGGCATGGAAGGGCTCCGCCACCGCAGCGTCATCCGATGCCGCCGGGGGTTTTCCCGCATCGCCGCTTTCGCGAATCGCCAGTGCCAGCGGGATCCGGCCGAGGAACGGCAACTCCAGCCGCTCGGCCGCAGCCTCCACCCCGCCTGCGCCAAAGGGATCCGACATCTGGCCGCAATGGGGGCAGACATAGCCCGCCATGTTCTCGATCAGGCCGACGATCGGCACGCCCGACTGGTCGAACAGCTGTCCGGCGCGGGCGGCATCGATCAGCGCAAGGTCCTGCGGCGTGGAGACCAGGATCGCGCCGGCGGGCTTGTGCTTCTGGATCATGGTCAGCTGCACGTCACCGGTGCCCGGCGGCATGTCCACCACCAGCAGCTCGGTATCGCCCCAGTCGGCATCGACAAGCTGGCTCAGCGCACCCGCCGTCATCGGACCGCGCCAGGCGATCGCCTTGCCCGGCGGCACGATCTGGCCCATCGACAATACCGGCACGCCCGATGGGGTGGGGACCGGGATCAACTGCTTCTCGGTCGCCTCTGGCCTGATGCCTTCCACGCCCATGATGGTGGGCTGGGAAGGGCCGTAGATGTCGGCATCCACCAGCCCGACCCTGGTTCCGCTGTGGGCGAGCGCGATGGCGAGATTCGCCGCCAGGGTGGATTTGCCGACGCCGCCCTTGCCCGATCCCACCGCCAGGATGCGGCGCGGCTTCTTTTCGGCTGTCATGACCACGCGGACCTCGGAAACGCCGGGCCTCGCCCCCACCAGATCCTTCAGCGCCTGCTCCAGTTCGCCGCGTGCGCGCGTGTCCAGACCGGCCACATCCACCACCAGTCCGGCCACGCTGCCGGAGCGGCGAGCGGAGGTGATGCGGGTGGCAATTGCCGCGGGCAGAGTGCCCACCAGTTCGGCGTCGATGGCCTTGTCGTTCATGGGTGAGGCGGGTGGCGCATGAAAAAGCGCCCCGCAACCCCTGTTTTTCGCGCGCAACGGTGCCTATAACAGTGTCATGATACGATGGGACGGGTCCGATAAGGCTCCCCGGCTGGCGATGGCCGGGAAACGCAACCCCTGGGGCAAGCCCCCCAAAGACGGTGACGGTGAACCCGCCGGCGCGCCTTCCGACGAGCCTCGGGCGGATAAGCCTGCGCCCGACAAACCGTCGGGCCCGCGCAATCCCTGGTTGCCGCCGAGCAACGGTGGCGAGCCGCCGCGCCGTTCGGCCAGCATAGAAGATATTTTCAAGAACCGCGGGCCCGAGGGGCCGCGCCGCGCGAGCAAGTTTGGCGGCGGTCCGGGCGGCCCCGGTTTCCGCATGCCGGAACGGCCGGGCGGCAAGAGCTGGATCCCGCTGATCGTTGCCGCGGTTGTTGGAATCTGGCTGCTCGTCACGAGCACCCATCAGGTCCAGCCGAAGGAACAAGGCATCGTCACCTGGCTGGGCGGCAAATACGCCCGCAGCCTGACCCCGGGGCTGAATTTCACGTTCCCCTGGCCGTTGCAGGAGGTGACGGTCGAGAACGTGTCCGAGATCCGTTCGGTGAAGATCGGCGGCGAGAGCGAGAAGCTGATCCTTACCGGCGACCAGAATCTCGTCGATTTGAGCTACGTCATCCGCTGGAACATCAAGGACCTGAAGCAATTCACCTTCCAGCTCGACGATCCCGAGCTGACCATTCGCGAAGTCGCGGAGAGCGCGATGCGCGCCTCGGTCGCGGAGCAGAACCTCGACAGCGTGGTCTCGGGTGCGGGACGTGCCGCGATTGAAGGCCGCGTCGCCACGCGGATGCAGCAGTTGCTCGACACCTATAACGCGGGCGTCGCGGTCCAGGGCATCGAGATCGAGAAAGCCGATCCGCCTGCCAAGGTGATCGATGCGTTCAAGGACGTGTCCGCCGCACAGCAGGATGCCAACGCCATGCGCAACCGCGCGCGCGCCTATGCTCAGCAGGTTCTGGCCCGCGCGCAGGGTGATGCGGGTGCGTTCAACCGCATTTACGAGGAATACCGGCAGGCCCCCGAAGTGACGCGGCGCCGGCTCTATTACGAAACCATGGAAAGCGTGCTGGGCAAGACCGACAAGACCATCATCGAGGCCGACGGTGTGACACCATACCTTCCCCTTCCCGAAGTGGCCAAGCGCAACCGCGCGCCGGCCCCTGCCGGAAATGATGAGGGAGACCAGTGATGGAATCCATCTGGCACAATTACAAAACCGTGATCATCGCCTTGGTGGTGCTGATAGTGGCCGTGCTGTCCACGCTCATCGTGGTTCCGGAAACGCAGCAGGCCGTCAAGATCCGTACGGGTGAGCCGGTGGCGGTCATCAACCGTTTCCGGCCCAACGTCCCCTTCGGTGAGACGGGCGCGGGCCTGTGGTATCGCATCCCGATCATCGAGCGGGTGCAGTATGTCGATCGCCGCATCATGAATCTCGACATGGAGCCGCAGCAGGTGCTCTCCAACGATCAGCAGCGCCTGCTGGTGGATGCCTACGCCCGTTTCCGGGTGATCGATCCGGTAAGGATGGTGGAACGCGCCGGTAGCGAGGAGAACCTCAAGAACCAGCTTTCGCCGATCCTGTCGTCGACCATCAGGCAGGAACTTGGACGCCGCCCCTTCGCTGCGCTGCTGACGGCGGAACGTGGCAATGCAATGGCGAACATCCGCAACCAGCTTGACCGTCAGGCACGCGAATATGGTGCGCAGATCATCGACGTGCGGATCAAGCGCGCCGATCTTCCCGACGGTAGTCCGTTGGAAACCGCCTTCACCCGGATGCAGACCGATCGTGAGGCCGAGGCCGAAACGATCCGCGCCAGCGGCCGGCGCGATGCGCAGATCATACAGGCCGATGCCGAAGCGGAAGCCGCGTCGACCTATGCCGATGCCTACGGCAAGGACCCGGAATTCTACGATTTCTACCGAGCCATGGAAAGCTATCGCCGCACCTTCGAACAGGGCGAAGGAACCAGCAACATGGTGATCGGCGCGGACAATGAATATCTGCGACAATTCAAGGGCAATCGGTAGCGTCCGGTAACGGCTTGTATCGTGGGCCTGCTCATTCAATTGCGGTTCAGTGCGCCTACCCTTGTAATCGTATCCGCGTGAGCAAATCTGAGTTCGCAAGGCGGCATCGTTTCCGCCGCGCAACAAAATTTGATGGAAGGATCGAGAGGACGTGAAGCCCGTGCGCTATGCTTATGGATTGACCGCCGCCCTCCTGCTGGGTGGCGCCAGCGTGTCCCTGATCACCGGCCACCCCGCCGGGGCTCAGGTGGCCCAGAACGATGCCAGCCAGATGACCCGTGTGGTCCCCCGCGCGGGAGCGCCGGAAAGTTTCGCCGATCTGACGGAACAACTGGCCCCAGCCGTCGTCAACATCTCCACCCGTCAGCGGATCGAGGTGGACCAGCCCAATAATCCGTTCGCCGGAACGCCTTTCGAAGGACTGTTCGGTCAGCGTGGCCGCCAGCCGCAGCAGCCCCAAACGCGCGAGGCGCAATCGCTGGGTTCGGGCTTCATCATTTCCGCCGATGGGTTCGTGGTGACCAACAACCACGTGATCTCCAGCCCCGGCGGGCGCGGAACGGTGGAGGAAATCACCGTCACCATGCCCGATGGCACCGAATATCCCGCCGAACTGGTCGGGGCGGACGCGGCATCCGATCTCGCGGTCCTGAAAGTGTCGGCATCAAAGGCTCTGCCCTTCGTCCATTTTGGAAACTCGGCCGAGGCCCGTGTCGGCGACTGGGTGATGGCGATCGGCAATCCCTTCGGCCTTGGCGGGACGGTGACCAGCGGCATCGTGTCCGCAGTCTACCGCAACACCGGCCAGGGCGGCGCATACGACCGCTATATCCAGACCGATGCCGCCATCAACCGCGGCAATTCGGGTGGTCCCTTGTTCGACATGCAGGGCAATGTCATCGGTATCAACAACGCCATCTTCTCCCCATCGGGGGGCAGCGTGGGCATCGGCTTCGCCATCCCCGCCGAAACCGCCGCTCCGATCGTGGAACAGCTCAAGGCGGGCAAGTCGATCACGCGTGGCTATCTGGGCGTCGGTATCGCGCCGGTGGACGATGATCTTGCCGAATCGCTGGGGCTTCCCCGCAATCGTGGCGAGATCATCCAGACGGTGCAGCCGGGTGAAGCCGCCGAGCAGGCGGGCATCCGCGCGGGCGATATCGTGACCAAGGTGAATGGCCAGGACGTTACCCGCGACCAGACGTTGTCCTTCCTCGTCGCCAATATCGAGCCGGGAACCAGGGTTCCCGTCGAGCTGCTGCGCGATGGCCAGCGTCGCAGCGTGACGGTCACCGTCGGCAAGCGCCCGTCGGAAGAGGCGCTTCGCCAACAGCAGATGTTCAGCGGCGAAGACGACGATGGCTCGGGTATGAGCGACTCCGAGCCCAATGGCGCGGTTCAGGAGCAACTCGGGCTTTCGGTGGTGGAACTGACCCCGCAGATTGCCGCGCAGCTCGGTGCGTCCAGCGATACCAAGGGCGTGGTCATTGCAGGCGTGGACGGATCCGCTGACGCCGCGCGCAAGGGCCTGCAACGCGGCGACATCATCCTGTCGGCCAATTATCGCCAGGTTACCAGCGCGGCGCAGCTGGAAAGTGCGATCCAGCAGGCGAAGGCCGACGATCGCGATGCCCTGCTGCTGCGGATCCAGAGGCGCGGCCAGCCGCCGCGCTATGTGGCAGTCCGCATGCGCTGACACGCTTTTCCGAGCGATTAAACGACAAGACCCCTCCAGCGATGGAGGGGTTTTTCGTATGCGGGGTAGAGCGGGGAGAGCCGGTAATCGCCGACCTGTTCGCTAACGGGGAGGTTGGGTGCCGGTAGGCTGCGGTCGCGGCGGCGTCCTCGGCTGTACCGGCGCGCTCCCCGTCGCGCGATCGAGGAAATCGTCGCTGGCAGCCTGCGGCATGTCCTGGCCCCTGCCCGGCTGCGGGCGCGCGGGCTGTTGTCCGCCGCCCAAGGCATCGTCGAAACCGGGTTGATCCCGGCTGTTGCCGACCTCGTCGGTTCCGCCGGCATCGCCGACCCCGTCGTCTCGGCCGCGTTCGATCAGATTGCCCTGCTCGTCCACGAAGTAGTAATCGTCCGGATTGCCGAACATGGCTTCGTCGTCGGGTTCGATCTGCCATTCCGGCAAGGTCAGCTCCGTTTCGAACTGAGTGACCGGCCGGTCTTTCACCGCATAACGCATGTAGGCGGCAAAGGCGCGCGCCGGCGCCGTGCCGCCCTGAAGCCCTGGGACGACCCTGCTGTCGTCGCGTCCCATCCAGACGCCGGTCGTGATGCCGCTCGAAAAGCCGACGAAATAGCCATCCTTGTTGGAACTGGTGGTGCCGGTCTTCCCCGCGACGGGGCGCCCGATCTGGGCCGCCCGACCCGTGCCGGTGTTGACGGCGGTCTGCAACAGATCGGTGATGCCGGCGGCGACGTAATCGGGGACCAGCTGGATCGGACGGCTGCGCTCGTGCTGGTAGAGCACTTCGCCGCTCGCACTGGTGACTTTTACGATCCCATAGGGCTCGACCGACTGCCCCTTGGCGGACACGGCGGCGAAGGCGCGCACCATGTCGATCAGGCGGACCTCGTTGGAGCCCAGCACCATGGAGGGATAGGTCGAAACCGGTGTGGTTATGCCGAAGCGGCGCGCCATCGAGGCGACTGTTCCGAACCCCACCTCGTTCCCAAGCTGGGCCGCCACCGTGTTGATGGAATAAGCGAAGGCGGTCCGGAGATTGGTTTCCCCCACGTTGCGCCCGCTGGAATTGCGGGGCGTCCAGCCGTCGATGGTGACGGGCGTGTCCACCACGCGGTCTTCCGGTTTGTAGCCCGCCTCGAGTGCGGCGAGATAGACGAACAGCTTCCAGGCCGATCCGGGCTGCCGCTGCGCGGTGACCGCGCGGTTGTAGTTGGTTTCGACGTAATCGGTGCCGCCGACCAGCGCGAGCACGGCGCCGTCGCGATCCATGCTGACCAGCGCGCCCTGCGATCCCTTGGGCGCGTTGGCCTTTACCGCCGCCGTCGCTGCCTGCTGCATTCCGGGATCGATCGTGGTCCATACCTCGATCGGCTCGCTTGTGACGGGCAGCAGGACATCGAGCTGCGGCAGCGCCCAATCGGTGAAATAGCGGACCGAGTTCTGGGCTTTCGCGGCTTTCAATTTGACGGTCGACGGATCGATCTGCGCTTCGGACGCGGTGATGTAGCCCTGATCGCGCATCAACCCCAGCACGACCCCGGCGCGCCCGATTGCCGCATCGACATCGGCGGTGGGCGAGTAATGGCTTGGCGCCTTCACCATGCCGGCGATGATCGCGGCTTCGGGGATCGACAGCTCGGTACCCGGATGGCTGAAGAACGTGCGGCTGGCGGAATCGATGCCATAGGCGCCTCCGCCGAAATAGACCTTGTTGAGATAGAGTTCCAGAATCTGCGCCTTGGTAAACTTGGCCTCCAGCGCCAGCGCCAGGATGCCTTCGCGCAGCTTGCGATCGAGCGAGCGGTTGTTGTTGAGGAAGACATTGCGCGCCAGCTGCTGGGTAATGGTGCTGGTGGCGGAGACGCGCTTGTCACCCGTCATCGCGACATAGACCGCGCGCATCAGGCCCAGCGGATCGACGCCTGGATGCATGTAGAAACGGCGGTCTTCCACAGCGACCATCGCTTCCTTCATTGTCTCCGGGATCTGGCTGGAATCGAGCCATTGGCCGAAGTTGGGCCCCAGTTCCGCGATCTCGCTACCGTCTCGCGCGCGCACCACGATGGTCTGCCCGTTCTGCGTTGCGCGCAGCTGGTAGAAGCTGGGTAGCGAGCGCGCGGCAAAGGCCACCGCGATTCCCACGAACACCGTCGCCAGCAGGGCCAGTACGGCACCCCACAGGAACAGGCGCTTGACCCATTTGCCGAACCCGCCGCCCCCGTCCGCGTCTTCCTCAGCGCGAGCGCGCGCCCGCGCGGCCGCGGTTTTCTGGTGCGTGGTGCGCGAGCGGCGACTGTCCTTGCCTGCCATACCTCAGCCGCCGCTTCTGATCAGTCCTCGGGCTCGAAATCGAGCGCGGCGGAATTGATGCAATAGCGCAGCCCGTTCTCGCCCGGCCCATCGGGGAAGACGTGGCCCAGATGCCCTTCGCAATTGGAACACAGCACTTCGGTACGGATCATGCCGTGGCTGACATCGTGATGTTCCTCCACCGCGTCGCCTTCCGCCGGAGCCGTGAAGCTGGGCCAGCCCGATCCGCTGTCGTATTTCTCGTCGCTCTTGAACAGAAGCTGCCCGCAGGCCGCGCAGTGGTATTCGCCTTCCTGCTTGTTCTTGTCGTACTTGCCGGTGAAGGCGCGTTCGGTGCCTTTTTCGCGGAGCACATGGTATTGTTCGGGGGTCAGCCGCTCGCGCCATTCGGCGTCGGTCATTGCTACCTTGTCGGTCATGGTGTTCGGGTCTCCTTATGCATCGACCAGCGCATAATGCGCCGGGGGCTGGATGCCTTCCATCTTCTCGGCCAGCAGCGGGCGGAAGCTGGGCCGGCTCTTCATCACGGCGTACCAGGTGCGGGACTGTTCGTGCCCCGTCCAGTCGATCCCGCCGAGATAATCCGCCACTGAAATTTGCGCCGCGGCGGTCAGATCCGCCAGACTCAGCATGGGCCCGGCCAGCCAGTTGCGGGTGTCGACGAGCCAGTCGAGATAATAGAGGTGCTCGTGCGCTGCCTTCATCGCTTCGCGCAACATGCGAGAATCCGGGGGCTGGCGGAAGAAGAGCCGCTTCTTCATCTTTTCATTGAGCAGCGGTCCGGTCACGTCGTTGAAGAAGCCCTCGTCGAACAGCGCGATCAGCCGCCTGATCTCTGCGCGTGCAGCGCTGCTGCCGCTCAGCATCGGATTGCGCTCGACCGTTTCTTCCAGATATTCGCAGATCGCCCGGCTGTCTGCCAAGGCCAGATTGCGGCCGCTATCGGCCAGAACCGGCGTCCGGCCCGCATGGTTCAGTCGGCACAATTCCTCGCCCTGCTCCCATGGCAGGGTGCGCACCAGTTCATAGGCGATGTTCTTCTCCGCCATCAGCAGGCGAACCTTGCGGCTGAAGGGGCAGAGAGGGAATTGGTGCAGTTGCCACATTTATGGAACAGCGCCTTGCCGGATCGCCGGGGTAAAATCCATGGCTGGATGCAAAATTCCGGCAAGTATTCGCAATCACTCAGGGCCGTTCGGGCGGCAGGGCCTGCTGGAGCGTTCGGGCCAGCGCTTCCAGCTGCGGAAGAGCGCTGGCGACGGCCTCGCTCATCCCCGCCGTGGCAGTCATCGCCCGTGGCAGATTGCTTTCGATCTCCTGGGGGATGCGGCCGGCATCCGGCGCGATCTTGCGCAGCGTCATGTCCGGATCAATGCCCTCGCGATCCTCTCCGGCGGCCTCTGCCAGCGGAGCGACGAGGGGGGCCAGCGGCAGGTCGAGCAGGACTTCCGTCATCACGCCGAGCGATCGCGCCAGCGCTTCCTGCCGGGCGGGGTCGGTCAGCGCCTGTTTCGCACGAGCCAGGTCGCTTCCGGTCGCGCTGCCGGAGGTTTGTGCCAAGGCCGGGCTCGCAAGCGGCAGCAGGGCGACTAGCAGGATCGGATAACGCATCGGGATTTCCCTCGCTAAAAGCGACAGTTCGATAGGCCTGCGGGAATGAATGGGCCGTGAAAGCTAGAGCCCGGCGGCAACAAGCATATCGAGACAGGTCGGCATCACGGCGGCGAGTTCATCCTGCTCGCGCAGAGAGGCCGCGCTGCTGGTCAAAGCGTCGCGCAATTGCGCGCGGGAAAGACCGGTCTCGTCCATCACCTTGGCCGACACCCGCACGAAGAATTCACGCCCGCGTTCGGCCAGGGGCGGATAGGCCAGGGCGGCTGCATCGCCGGCGGCCTGCTTTTGGGCGGTCGTGGCCAGGGCTGCCGAACAGGTGAGTGCAAGTTGTTGCTGCGTATTGAGCTGCGGCGCGACGTCCGTTGCGGGAGCTGCGGCAGTGGCAAGCGCCAGGCTGGCGAGAAATGCGATCATGCCGGCAGCATAGGCCCGCCATTCTGAACGACAACCTACCCTTGAAGCCGCCACGCCCGCCATCTAGGCCCGCATCAGATACACGGAGATTCGAATTCATGAAAACCAGAGCCGCCGTCGCCTTCGAAGCCAAGCAGCCGCTCGAGATCGTCGAGCTGGATCTCGAGGGGCCCAAGGCTGGCGAGGTCCTGGTGGAGATCAAGGCGACCGGTATCTGCCACACTGATGCCTACACGCTCGACGGGTTGGACAGCGAAGGGCTGTTTCCGAGCATTCTGGGCCATGAAGGTTGCGGCGTGGTGCGCGAGGTGGGTGCCGGCGTCACCAGCGTAAAGCCGGGGGACCACGTGATCCCGCTCTACACGCCCGAATGCCGCCAGTGCAAAATGTGCCTGTCGGGCAAGACCAATCTGTGCAGCGCGATCCGCGAAACGCAGGGGAAGGGGCTGATGCCGGACGGGACCAGCCGGTTCAGCTACAAGGGGCAGATGATCCATCACTACATGGGTTGCTCCACCTTCTCCAACTACACCGTTCTGCCAGAGATCGCGGTCGCCAAGATTCGAGAGGACGCGCCCTTCCACACCAGCTGCTACATCGGCTGTGGGGTGACGACCGGCGTTGGCGCGGTGGTGAATACGGCCGATGTGCGGCCGGGCGACAATGTGGTGGTCTTCGGCCTCGGCGGGATCGGGCTCAACGTGATCCAGGGCGCGCGCATGGCGGGTGCCGACCGGATCGTGGGCGTCGACATCAATCCCGACAAGAAGCCCTATGCCGAACATTTCGGAATGACCGATTTCGTGAATCCGAAGGACGTGGACGATGTGGTCGCCCACCTCGTCCAGATGCTCGATGGCGGTGCGGATTACAGCTTCGACTGCACCGGCAATACCGAAGTGATGCGGCAAGCCCTGGAATGCTGCCACAAGGGCTGGGGCACCAGCATCATCATCGGCGTTGCGGAAGCGGGAAAGACCATCGAGACGCGGCCGTTCCAGCTGGTAACCGGCCGCAACTGGCGCGGCACGGCCTTCGGCGGGGCCAAGGGCCGGACCGACGTGCCCAAGATCGTCGACTGGTACATGGACGGCAAGATCCAGATCGACCCGATGATCACCCACGTTCTGAAACTGGAAGAAATCAACAAGGGTTTCGACCTGATGCACAGCGGCGAGAGCATTCGAAGCGTAGTCGTTTACGACTGATGGGTGGGGTGGTGAGCCTCGCCGAGAAATTCGGCACATTCAGCGAGTGCTGGGCACCGCGCATCGTCGCGCGTTACGAAGGGCACGAAGTGCGGATCGCCCGGCTGGAAGGCGCCTTCGACTGGCACGCCCATGACCATGATGAATTGTTCCTGGTCGTGGAAGGGACATTGACGATCGAGATGCGCGACCGGATCGAAATCCTGGGCGAGGGAGAACTGATCGTGATCCCAGCCGGGACCGAACACCGCCCGGTCGCGGATGCGGGCGAGGTGAAGGCGCTGCTGATCGATCCGGCCCACAGTCCCAACACCGGCAACACCTTCATGCTGACCCAGCCGATCGACGACGAGGCGGCGACCTGCGCAAACGGGATGACGATCGGCTTCAAGTGCAATTCGCCCGAACAGGTGAAGGAACTGCACGACGTTGCGGTCGCGAACGGCGCGACCAGCATAGAGGGTCCTCCCGGGCCGCGCGATGCAGGCGCGCTGGGCACGATGCATCTGTCCTATTTCCGCGACCTCGACGGTCACAAGATCTGCGGCATCCATCGCGAGGCCTGAACCCATGAAAACGCTAAGCCGCAATCGCTCGCATGGCGGCGTTCAGGGCGTCTATTCGCATCCCTCGCGGGAAACCGGGACGGAGATGACCTTTTCGGTATTCGTCCCACCGCAGGCCGCCGAACTCGGTGACGGTGCGACGCTGCCGGTGCTGTGGTATCTGTCCGGCCTCACATGCACCCACGCCAACGTTACCGAGAAGGGCGAATATCGCGCCGCTTGCGCGGAACATGGAATCATCTTCGTCGCGCCGGATACCAGTCCGCGCGGCGACGAGGTGCCGGATGCCGAGGATGAATATGATTTCGGCAAGGGGGCCGGCTTCTACGTCGATGCGACGCAGGACCCTTGGTCTAAGCATTACCGGATGCGCAGTTATATTGAGGACGAGCTGCCTCGGCTGATCGGCGAGCATTTTTCCGCAGATATGGCGCGCCAGGCGATCACGGGCCATTCCATGGGCGGCCACGGCGCGCTTACGATCGGCCTGCGCAACCCGGATCGCTTCCGTTCGATCAGTGCCTTTTCCCCCATCGTTGCCCCATCACAGGTGCCTTGGGGTGAAAAAGCACTCGGCCGATATCTGGGCGAGGATCGCGACGTTTGGAGACAATATGACGCGGTCGCGCTGATCGAAGACGGGGCATGCGTTGCGGACCTGCTCGTGGACCAGGGCATGGCCGACCAGTTTCTGGTCGAACAGCTACGCCCGCACCTGTTGGCCGAAGCGTGCGAGGCGGCGGGTATCGCAGCGGATGTTCGTCTGCACGAAGGCTACGACCACTCCTACTACTTCATATCGACCTTCATGGCCGATCATATCGCCTGGCATGCCGAGCGACTGAATAACTGAGGCTACTTCTGCTCCAGAAGCTTGGTGCCCTGCTTGCGGATCGCGCCGGCCACCATGGGCTCCACGAACGACAGGGCGGGGGGCAGGTCGATCTCGAAGACGACCTGATGGTCCTCGATCAGCACGCGTCCCTCGATCCCCTGACCCATCGCGCGCACGCCCAGCTGCATGGTATCTTCGTCAGGCCAGCTGGTGGTCACATCGGCCATGCCACCGGGCACGAAATTGGCGATCTCATGCGTACGGGAAGAAAGCCTTCGGCGCACCTCTTCCTTGGGGAGATCGTGACTTATCGGAACGCGCATCAATCGTCTCCCCGGTCCTTGTGTTCGAGCTGCGGCGCTGCGTCGCCACCGCTACCGAATTTGTAGTCCAGAAAGCGGTGCTTGATGGCAAGGTCGTCCAGAGATCCTTCTGCCAGCTGCCGCGTGATCGAATCGATTTCGCCGCTGATGGTCGAAAGGCTTTCGGTCAGTTGCTGGTCTGGGGAGGAGCCGCCGCGTTCCTCGCGCCGCATCTGCGCCGGAATCCGGCGATAGCTGTCGATCATTTCGGGCAATTGTTCGCCGATCAGGCTGCGGATTTCGCGCGCCTTGGGGTGGTTCTGCTCAACACCTTCGAGCTGCATGCCGAGACCATCGAGTTGCACGCCCAGCTTGTCGACCAGGTTTGCGGCGGGTGGCGGCAGAGCGGGACGCTGCGCCTCCAGCCATAATTCGGTCCGCCCGACCAGCCGCTGGACATCGTCGCCTTTGGTCAGATCGGCGCGGGTCGGGGTCTTGAGGCGGGGAAAACTGCCGAAAACCCCGATGGCGACGATTGTGGCAATAAGCACCGCGACGACGCCGAGAATGCCGATGCCGTTGACGATCGCGCCAATGACGCCGCTCGCCACCCAAATCGCGAAGACCGCCAGGATCACGTTGCGAATGCGCTTGGTGAGATTGGACCGCTTTATCCGCGCCGAACCCTGCCCGATCGAGGAGGTGCGGCGATGCCGGCCCCCTTCGCGGTTGTCGCGCACGAGCGCACGGCTCTCGCTGAGGATACGGTCGCTGTCTCGGGTCAGATCGGGCATCTCACTCCGCCGTCAGCAGGCTGGATTCGCTCATCTGTTTCGATGCCTGCGCCTGCCCCTCGGCCCGAGCGATGTAGCCCTTGGATTTTTCCACTTCGTCGGACAGCAGACCCACGGTCTGCTTCATGGAGTCGAGCGCTTTCAGCTTGAAGCTGTCCACCTCGTCCATGGTGTCGTAGATGTTCTGGAACGCGCGTTGCAGCGTTTCGAGCGGGATGGTGCTTTCCGCAGCCTGCTGATGGATCTTCGCCGTCTGGTCGCGCAGCAGCGTACCGGTTGAATCGATGATCCCGGCCGTGGTGTCATTGAGGGCCGTGATCTGCCCGAGCACCAGCCTCTGGTTGGTCATCGCTTCGGCAACGGTAACCGCCGTGCGCAGCGCGCTGACCGTGGTGGTGCTGGCCCGATCGACCCCCTTCACCAGTTCGACATTGTTCTTCTTCACCAGATCGAGCGCGAGGTAGCCCTGTACGCTGACTGCCATCTGCGTCAGCAGATCCTGCGTGCGCTGGCGGACGTAGAACAATGCGGTTTCGCGGATCGCCTTTGCCTTGGCGGGATCGGTCGCATCGAGTTCGGCCGCCTTGTCTTCCAGCTTGGCATCCAGCGCCTTCGAGATGTGGATCATCTGCTCCAGATTGCCCATCGCTTCCCACAGCTTGGTCCGCTCCACATCGATTGCGGCATTGTCCATCAGCAACTCGTCTTTCCCGCTCGCGAGATTGCCGAGGATGCCTTGGATGTGACCCTGCGCGCTCTGGTAGCTGCGGAAGTAGCTGTTGAGCTTGTTGCCGAAGGGGATGATGCCAAGGATCTTGCGCCCCTTGGACAGTTTTCCGCGTTTGCCCGGGTCCAGGTCTTCCACGATGCTGCGCAGTTCGGCCAGATCCTTGCCGACGCCGGCATCCTTGTCCATGGCGCGGACCGGCCGGTCCAGGAAGCGGTTGGACATCCCCGCTGCCTGGGCGATCTCCTTGCGGCCCATGTTGGTCAACTGATCGACCTTCTTTCCGAATTCGGGCGAATTCGCGTCCACCGCGACCAGTTCGTCCACAAAGGAATCGACCTTGGTCTGAAGCTTCGACTTCACCTCTTCGGAGACGGGCACGAGGCCCGCCGCTTTTTCCGCGGCAACCTGAGGCACCGGATCGGGCGCCACCAGGTTGAGATCGGTCGCAGTCGCCGTGGCGACCTTGCTGGCGGGGCTAGTCTGGTTCTCACTCATGGCGGCGTCACACTCTCCCGTCATTGGCCGAAGGGCCACATTCCTGTATTAGCTATCTAAGACACGATCTTCAAGGCGAGCCCATTCTCGATCGACCTAGGTCTTTTCTAATTCCGCAAAGCGGTGATAGGAAGTGTCGCGATCGTCGAAAATATCCATTTAGGACGGGAGATTGGACCAGCAGTGACCGGGGGGCTCCCACATTCCTATCACAGAGAATCGGGCGATGTGCTCGATGCCGTCCTGTCGAACAGCCGGGATTCCATCCTGCTGCTCACGGTGGGAGGATCGATCGAATATGCCAGCGGCGGCGCCGCAGCCCTGCTCGGGTGCCCGAAACTCGAAAAAGCGCTCGGCACACCGTGGCTTGATTATTGGCCCGTCGAAGCGCGAGACAGTGTCAGGCAAGCCGTAGATGCCGCGGGCGAGGGCCGGCGCGTGGAATTTACTGCTGCCACCCGGTCCGGTGGAGAGGAAGGGTGCTGGTGGGACGTCGCCATTTCGCCGGTCCGTGATTCGAGCGATGCGATTACCCACCTTCTGGCCGTAGCGACTGACGTAACCGGGCGCCGACGTGTGGTGCGCGACGAACGCCGACGGCGGGAAGAAGCCGAGCGAAATGCGTCCCGCGCCGGCGACGTAGCACGCGAAATGCGGCACCGGCTCAAGAACCAGCTCGCCGTCATCGGTGCGGTCGCCAAACTACTGGCGCGGCATACCCATGATGCGAAGGATTTGGCGAAGAAGTTGGAGGACAAGCTGATCTCGCTTGCTCGCGCCCAGGACATTCTGTTCTTCGCAGGCGACGATACCTTCAGCGCCGAGAAGGCGGTAAAGGAGGTTCTGAACGCGAGCGGGGCGGGGGACCAAGTGACCGTCGCCGACATCCCCGAAGTTCCTTTGCCGCAAGAGGCCGTCCAGCAGATCGCACTGATTTTGGGCGAGTTGCAGACCAATGCGCTAAAATACGGGGCGCTTTCCCAGGGCGGGGGGCGGATCGAACTTTCGGGCCGAATGACTGATGGCGTCCTGCAACTGATCTGGCGCGAACATTGCGCCGGTATTATTGCGCCTTCAGGAGCCGAAAACGGCGGAATTCTGCTGGTGAAACGATTGGGGTCGGCGGGTCAGAGCAGGCCCGACATAACCTGGCACGAGGACGGCATACAGGTGACCTTCTACGTTCGCACGGAAAATTAGTCCGAATTCAGTAGCTGTTCCACCGTGGTCAGTATTGCATGATCCGCCGCGGGCTTTTCGAGAAAGACGAATTCGATAAAGTCATCGGGAAGGGAGCCAGGGTGTTCGGCACTGACGAAGACCAGGGGAATGCGATGACCCTTCAGTTCCCGCGCGAGCGGCCAGACGTAGTCTCCGCCCAGGTCGATATCCAGCACGGCTCCGTCGAGGTCGTTCTCGCGCGCCAATTGCAGCCCGGTCATCAGATCGAGGGCAGGCCCGATGACCTCCGCCCCGTGATCGCAAAAGATGTCGTGGATATTGTAAGCGAGGGCTGGGTTGTCCTCGACAATCAACACGCGTTTTCCTGGCAGCCCCTTGGACACGGCTTCCTCTCAAAAACGTGACCCTATGTTGCGGTGCAACACCGCTTTGGTAAATTCGTTCCCCAAAACGACTCTGCGGCGGAAGGTCAGGCGGCTTCCATCAACTTTATGGGCTCGATCTCGCCTGCCAGATAGAGCCGCTTCGCCTTGGCACGACTGAGCTTGCCTGAACTGGTTCGTGGCAATGTGCGCGGCGGAACCAGTTCCACCACGCAGGCCATGCCGGTGACGGAACGGACTTTGTCCGAAATCTGGTCGCGAAGCTTCACCCGCTCTTCCGGATCGGAAACGCGACAATGCACCAGCACGGCCGGCGCTTCTTCACCGTTTTCGGTTTCGATGGAGAAGGCAGCGATATCGCCGTGATTGAAGCCGGGAAGCTGCTCGACCGCCCATTCGATATCTTGCGGCCAATGGTTCTTGCCGTTGATGATGATCATGTCCTTCGCCCGCCCGACAATGAACAGATAGCCATCGGCCATGTAACCCATATCGCCGGTGTCCAGCCAGCCATCGACCAGGCAATCATTGGTCGCTTCCTCGTTACGGAAGTAGCTGTGCATCACACTCTTGCCACGGCACCAGACCTTGCCGATCTGATGATCGCCCCTTCGACTTTGGTTCTCGCCATGGATCTCGATTTCCATGCCGGGCAGCGCCTTGCCGCAATTGACGATCGCGCGATAGCGGGCCGGGCGATCGAGGTTGCGCGGCTGGCCCGAAAGACGCTCTTCCTCCACCAGCTCGACGCGAATTCCCTCACCCGGGGGCATCACGGTCACCGCCAGGGTCGCCTCCGCCAATCCGTAGGATGGGGTGAAGGCGCTGGCCTTGAAACCCGCTTCGGCAAAGGCATTGACGAAGTGTTGCATCACGTCGGGGCGGATCATGTCGGCGCCATTGCCCGCTGTCCGCCAGCGCGACAGGTCGAAGCGTTCGCTCACATTGCTTTGGCTGGAGATACGGCGCGCGCAGATATCGTACCCAAAAGTCGGCGAATAGCTGAGCGAATTGCCTGGATTGCGGCTGATGAGATCGAGCCAGGCCAGGGGCCGCCGTGCGAAATGCTCCGTGCGCAGATAATCGCAGCTCACCTGATTGGAGATCAGCGAAAGGAAGCATCCCACCAGGCCCATGTCGTGATACCAGGGCAGCCAGCTGACCACCCGATCATTGGTGCCCAGGTTAACGCCCTCGGCATGACCACGCAGGTTATGGAGCAGCGCCTCGTGCGTTACCGCAACGCCGGTGGGAAAGCGGGTCGATCCGCTCGAGTATTGGAGATAGCAGATATCGCTCGGTTTCGCCTCGGGCAGAGCGGCCTCCGGTGCCTCGCGTTCGCCGAAGCTCTCCCAGCTTTCGCCCATGCAGCCCTGTTTCTCGGCGGCGACAGAAGCCATCTCGGCGATCTCCGCGGGATAGAGCAGGATTTTCGGGTCGCAGCTCTGCAGTTGGACCCCGAGCTGCTCGATATAGTTTTCCTTGCCCCCAAATGTGGTAGGCAAGGGGAGCGGCACCGGCCATGCTCCTGCGTAGACACAGGCACAGAACAATGCGGCAAAATCGGGCCCGGTCTGCGCAACCAGCGCGACCCGGTCTTCCTTTTCGATACCGGCGGCGATCAGGCGATAGGCCATGGCCAGCGCGTCGTCGCGCATTTCCCGAAAGGGGTAGGGGCGCTCCAAGGCGCCGCGCATATCGTGAAAATTAAGACCTTTTTCGCTGCGCGCGGCATAATCTATGGCCTCGTTCAGCGTCGCGAAGTCCGATCTGCGTCGCGGCAGCGGGCAGTCATTTGGCGTCGGCGTCAAGGCGGCGTCGGTCATAGCTTAGGCGAAACCCATTTTCTGTCAGAAACTTGTGGCATACCCGCTCCCCAAAAAACTGCCCGCTTTTTTGTTGCAGGTCCTCAAACTTTCCCATTTGATAACGACTATGGCACTAATATGGCAATGAAACCGTCATAAACAGCAATGGAAAACGCCAGACCGTCTGAACGACGCCGTAACGAAAAGGCGAAGCGAGCCCTCGATGCGGATGGGCTGCGAGAGCTCGCGCTGTCCTATGTCGCGCGCTATGCCACATCGTCTGGCCGCCTGCGTCGATATTGTCAGCGCAAGCTTCGTGAGCGCGGCCATATCGGCGAGGAAGAGGGCGCCGCGCCGCCCGATGTCGAGTCTCTCGTGGCCGATTTCGTGTCGCGCGGGTTCGTGGACGATGCCGGTTTCGCACAAATGCGACAGGACGGCCTGCTTCGCCGCGGCTATGGCAGCCGCCGAGTCGAGGCGACGCTGCGAGGCGACGGGATTTCGGATGACCTGCGCACGGCAATCGAGCCGGGCGTTGCCAATATGCGCGAGGCGGCGGTGGCTTACGCCCGCAGGCGGCGGTTCGGCCCCTTTGCGCGGGACACCGCCATTGTGGATGAACCGCGTCGGCAAAAGCATCTTTCTGCCATGATGCGGGCAGGCCATTCCCATGGCGATGCTATCTTCGTGCTCAAAGCCCGCGATGCCGAGACATTGGTTTCTTGGGTGGAGGAAGCGCTGGAGGATGAATGAGGAGGACGCCGTTGGCGGCGGCGCTGTGCTCGCGATCACGACGCAGTAGGTGCCTCTGGTGTTTCGGGTCGAAGTCGCAACCACCACCGAAATGAAGCCTATCATATCGCGAGGCCCGGCAATCGCGGCGCTGGGATTGCCCGCAGTTTTCACCGTGGGATTGGAATAGATACCGGGTCGGCGGGGACTTGGTAGGTCGAAAACGCGCGATCGCATTCGGGCGCTTTTCCTGACGCCCCGCTTGGGCTAGGCGCAGTTGCATGAGCATCCTGGGAAAGATCTTCACTTGGTGGGACGGCGCGACCATCGGCACCGAGCTGTTCAGTTGGCGCAACGGTGAGAAAGTGGGCACCGATTCGCAGGGCAACGCCTATTTTCGATCAAAGAAGAAAACCGGGGACGGACGCGAACGCCGTTGGGTGATCTACAGCGGTTCCAATGATGCGAGCCGTGTTCCGGCCGAATGGCATGGCTGGTTGCACGGGTCGTTTGATGGCGTGCCGGAGAGCAATTTGCCCCCGCCGCGCATCTGGGAAGCCGATTATTCCCCTAATGCGACGGGAACACCCAAGGCTTATCGCCCGGCGGGCGCCCTGGAGAGCGGCGGCAAGCGCGCGGCGGCGACGGGGGATTACGAAGCCTGGTCGCCGGACGCCTGAACTGCGTGCGCATATTCGTTACCCTGTTGGCGCTGACGGTTGCGGCTTGTTCGAAGGAACCGCCGCCACCCGAGCCGGTCGAAACCGCCATTCCGGAGGAATTGCGCCAGACGCCGCCGGCCGTACCACCCGGCGGTGCAAGTATCGGTACGCCGATGAAGGATCGGGTGGCCACGCTCGGTCTGCTCAACAAGCGCAATAACCTTTCGCAGGATATCGAGCTGAAACCGGGCGAGGCGCGCCGGGTGGGTGACGTGATCGTCCGGCTTCAGGCCTGTGAACGCACGGCCCCGTGGGAAATGCCGCAGGAAACCGGCGCCTTCGCCCAGGTCTGGGTCAAGCGGCCGCGCGGGCAGGACGGGTTCGAAAAGATCTTTTCCGGATGGCTGTTCAAACAGTCGCCGAGCGCCAATGTTGTGGAACATCCGGTCTACGATGTCTGGGTCAAGGACTGCGCGATGAGCTTTCCCGGCGAAGAGGCATCGCCAACGAGTGAACCGAACGCCTGAGGTAGGGTGGAGGCGGGCTTCCCGCGCGCAATATGCACGCGGCGGAGATATTCTGCTTGGGCAATCGGGATCGCTCCCATGCTGGCCAGGTGGTCCGTCATGAACTGGCAGTCGAGAAGTTCAAAGCCGGCCCGCTTCATCGTCGCCGCGAGCGCCGCCAGCGCCGCCTTGCTGGCATCGGTAGCCCGGCTGAACATGCTTTCGCCGCAGAACACCCGGTCGAACGAAACACCGTATAGCCCTCCGACCAAGACATCTTGACCCAAATCGTCCTCCTGCCAGCATTCGATCGAATGCGCCGCGCCTTCCAAATGGAGCATTCGGTAGCTGGCCTCGATCCGATGGCTGATCCAGCTTTCGGCGTGCTCCTCGCGCGGGGCGGCGCAGGCCGCGATCACCTCGCCGAAGGCTTCGTCGCAACTGATGCGGAAGCGGCCCTGCCGCAAGGTCTTGCGCAGGCTGCGGGATAGACGGAAGCCCTCCAGCGGAATGACAGCCCGCTCGCGCGGCTCGACCCAGTAGACGTCCGGATCGTCCCGGTGGTCCGCCATCGGAAAGATGCCGCTGCGATAGGCGAGCAGAAGCAGCTCGGACGGAATTGGTTCTGGCGGTCGGACGGGTGCATGCATGGCAGGCAGCTCCATAACAGCTGGGGCGGGTTTTGACATTGGCTTGCCAAGCCGGGCGGCGGATTGTAGGAGCGCGGCCTGCTGCAGGGGTGTAGCTCAGCTGGTAGAGCATCGGTCTCCAAAACCGAGGGCCAC
>NZ_JBELMO010000002.1:0-144031 GCF_042095715.1 Qipengyuania sp.
TGCTCGCTCCAGCGCCGCCACCAGAAGGTGATTGAGGAAGCCCCCGCCCCCGGCATGGACGAAGCGACGCGCGAGGACATCTGCGCCGCCGCCGTCCGCGCGGCCAAGGCGGTCGATTACGAGGGCGCTGGCACGATCGAATTCATCGCCGACGCCAGCAAGGGGCTGAGGGCGGACCGCATCTTCTTCATGGAAATGAACACGCGCCTTCAGGTGGAGCATCCGGTGACCGAGGAGATCACCGGGGTGGACTTGGTCGAGTGGCAGCTGCGCGTGGCGAACGGCGAACCGATCCCATTGAAACAGGAAGATCTCTCAATCGATGGTTGGGCAATCGAAGCGCGCCTCTATGCCGAGGACCCAGCGAAGGGGTTTCTGCCTAGCATCGGAAGGCTTGAGATGTTTTCGATCGACGATGGATATAGCCGCATCGAAACTGGCGTAGAGCAATACGATGAGATTTCCTCTTTCTACGATCCGATGATCGCCAAGCTCGTCGTGCATGCGGACGATCGGGAATCCGCGATCTGGCGGATGGAAGACTGTCTGGAGGAATTGCTCGTCCACCCAGTCAAGACCAATGCGCCTTTTCTTTTGCAGGCCCTCACCTCGGACGAATTCGAAGGCGCAATGCTGGATACAGGCCTGATTGAACGAAATCCGGAATGGAGCGCATCGGTCGATTTGTCGCAAGCCGCCCTCGATCAGGCGGCCATATCGTTTCTGGCCCGCAGAAGCGATGGCGATACGATCGCGCGCAACGGCTTTCGCCTGAATGCTCCGCCGCGCACCAAGGTCGCGATGACCCACGGTACCGAAGTCGTGGTCGGGGACGCGGCGCAGCCCTTCGATGGCGTTCTCCAGTTCGATGACGGCGAAACCGTCTGGGTCAACCAGATGGCGGAAACCTTCGCCCTCAAGCCGTTCGAAACGCGTGGTACGGG
Organism: Qipengyuania sp.; assembly: GCF_042095715.1. Lineage (GTDB taxonomy): Bacteria > Pseudomonadota > Alphaproteobacteria > Sphingomonadales > Sphingomonadaceae > Qipengyuania. Next base: position 945 of record NZ_JBELMO010000002.1, read on the forward strand.
TTCGGCCTCCGCCGCCGACGGCGCGATTCTCGCCCCGATGCCGGGCAAGGTCATCGCGGTCGATGTGGCTGAGGGCGACAGCGTCACCGCCGGCCAGCGGCTGATGGTGCTCGAGGCGATGAAGATGGAACACGCGCTCACCGCGCCGTTCGACGGGACCGTGACCGAGCTCAACGCCAGCGAGGGCGGGCAGGTTCAGGTCGAGGCGGTGCTGTGCGTGGTGGAGCCGTCGCAATAGCAGCGATGCCGTCATCCCCGAGAAGTCGGGGATCCAGGCTCACTTGACGCCAATCTTAAGGCTCCCGGCCCACCTTCGCGAGAGCGACCATCGACCTAGAACGCGCGTCGCTCTCAGTCGTCAACCGGCACCGGCGCGCCGAACAGCTCGCCTTTCTCGCTGAACAGCACGAACGCCAGACTCAGCACCGCCGTTGCCAGCAGGGCGAGCGCCAGTGGCCGTGCGGTTCCGTCATACGCATAGCCGATGAAGGCGCCCAGCGCCGCGCCGCTCGTCATGCGCAGGAAGCCCTGCGCGCTGCTGGCCGCCCCGGCAATATGGCGGAAGGGTTGAAGCGCGATGCTGCCGAAGTTCGCACCGATGAAGCCCAGAAGGCTCATGTTGGCGGCCATCAGCGGCACGAAGGTCCACAGGGTTTCATCGGGCTGGTTGGCGAAATACAGCTGGATTGCGGCGATCACGATGAACGCGAACAGTGCGAAATGGCTCACGCGCCGCGCGCCATAGCGTTCGACGATCCGGCTGTTCGACCAGTTCGCGACCGCCATGCACCCGGCGCAGATCGCGAAGATCATCGGGAAATCGTCGCCAGCGCCGAAAGCCTCGCCGATCAATTGCTGGCTCGAATTGATGAAGCCGAACAGGCCGCCGAACACCAGCGCGCTACCCAGCGTGTATCCGATCGTCTCCCGCAGGGTGACGGCGCTCGTCATGTTGCGCAGGATCGTAGGGATGTGGATGGCCTGCCGGTCGTCCTCATGCAGCGTTTCCGGCAGGCGGACATAGACCCACACGCTCATCACCGCGCCCAGGATCGCCATCGAAACGAAGATCCAGCGCCAGTCGCCTAAGAGGGAAAGCACACCTTGCCCGATACTGGGTGCGATGGCCGGAACCATCAGGAAGATCACGAAGATCAGGCTCATCATCCGCGCCATCTTGTCCCCGCCCACACGGTCGCGAATGATGGCCGGGGGAAGCGCGATGATCCCCGCCGCGAAGAACCCCTGTGCCGCACGCAGGATCACCAGCATGCCGAAGCTGCTCGCCAGCGCGCAGAGGATCGAAAACGCGATGTAAAAGAACAATGCGGTGAACAGGACCGGTCGGCGCCCGTATCGATCGGCGAAGGCGCCGGGCACCACCGTTCCGAAACCTGCCGCGAGCAGATAGGCGCCCACCACGAATTGCCTGCTGTTGCCGCTGGCCCCCAGGTCGCCGGCAACGGCGTCGAGTGCGGGGAGGATGGAATCGATGCCGAAGGCGTTGCACGCCATCAGCAGCGCCATCATCCAGATCAGCTCGCGTTCGCCGATGACGGCTCGCTTGGCCGAAACGGCCTGCGGGCGCTCACCGTCCGCCAGTTGATCAATTCGCATCTGCACAAAACGCCAAGTGGCGAGGGCGGTTCCGATTTGCAACCAGCGGCATTATCCCACCATCATGGATGATGACGAGGAAGGGAATGACGAGGGCGAGGCGGCCAGGGGCCTGCGCAAGATCATCCACGTCGATATGGACGCCTTCTTCGCCAGCGTGGAGCAGCGCGACAATCCCGAGCTGCGCGGCAAGCCCGTGGCGGTGGGCGGATCGAGCGGACGGGGTGTGGTTGCCGCCGCCAGCTACGAAGCGCGCAAATTCGGCGTGCGTTCGGCCATGCCGTCGGTCACCGCGCGGCGCCTGTGCCCGGACCTGATTTTCTGCAAGAGCCGGTTCGACGTCTACCGCGAGGTCAGCCAGCAAATCCGCGCGATTTTCCGCCATCACACCGATCTGGTCGAACCGCTCAGCCTCGACGAAGCCTATCTGGATGTCACCACCGACAAGCTCGGCATCGGTTCGGCGACGCGCATCGCCGAACTGATCCGGCAGGAAATCCGGGCCAAGACGAAGCTGACCGCGAGCGCGGGGGTGAGCTACAACAAGTTGCTGGCCAAGCTCGCCAGCGACCAGAACAAGCCCGATGGGCTATGCGTCATCCGGCCGGGCGCGGGCGCGGACTTCGTTGCAGGGCTGCCAGTACGCCGCTTCCACGGGGTGGGGCCGCGCGGCGCGGAAAAGATGTCCCGGCTGGGCATCGAAACCGGAGCCGACCTGGCGGAAAAAGATATTGCCTGGCTCCGCTCGAACTTCGGAAGCTTTGCCGATTATCTCTATCGCGCCGCGCGGGGCATCGATCTGCGGCCGGTACGTTCGAGCCGCATTCGCAAATCGGTTGGCGGAGAGCGCACCTTTTCCGAGGACATTTCGAGCGGCCCCGCTTTGCGCGACACGCTGGAAACGATCATCGACATCGTGTGGGGCTATATCGAAAGGGCCGAGGCGAGCGGACGCACCGTCACGCTCAAGCTGAAATACACAGATTTTCAGATCATGAGCCGGGCGCGCACGCTGACTGCGCCGATCGCCGACAAGTCGCAGTTCGCCGAGGTCAGCCGTGGCTTGCTGGACGAGGTTCTGCCCTTGCCGCTACCGATCAGGCTGATGGGGCTGACCCTGTCCAAGCTGGAGGGGGCACGGGATGCCGCCGCCCCTCCGGCAGACGACGCGCAACTCAATCTGCTTTGACGGCTCCGGAGCGGTCCTGCCAGAAGGCCAGCCGTTCCTGCGTTCGCGGGGTCAAGGGATGAGGCAACGAGTGCAGGGGGAAGAAGCGCGCCTCCACCACCTCGCGCCCATCCGGCTTCGGCGCATTGTCGGTAATGCAGGTGAAGATATGCGCGGTATGGGGACTGCCGGAAACCACCTCTTCGAATGTTCCGAGCGCTCGCACCGCGCTGGCACTGCACCCGGTCTCTTCGGTCAGTTCACGGATGGCTGCATCGCGCATCGCTTCGCCGCGCCGGGCTCCCCCGCCGGGAAAGCTCCACCCGGCTTCGGCATAGCTGAGCCTGACGAGGAGCAGCTTGCCATCCAAATCGCGTGCCACCATGCTCACGCCGTGGAGGTGAACCTTGCGCCAGCGCCGCCAGCGATGACGGACCGTATGGGCAATGTTGAGCGCGACGCGAAACGCGCGATCGATCATGCGAAATAGGTGATCGGCTGCGCCGCCGCGGCCAGGAGACGGGCAACGGGGGTGTCGCTGGCACCCTCGCGCGCGGCATCGAATACCGCGCGTTTCTCAGCGCCCCGCGCTACGAACACGATGGCCTCGCTCGCCAGCAGCGCGGGCATCGTCAGGCTGATACGGTCGAAGGGCGCTTCCGGCGGCAGCGGATCGGGCGTCAAACTGACGATCGGCCTGGTTTCATCCGCGCGCGGATCGGTGTTCGGAAAGAGCGATGCGATATGCCCGTCCGCACCCATGCCCAGCCACGCCAGTACGAAGGGCGGGACCTGCTCCATAATGGTCAGGGTCGCCACTTCCGCACCCGCGGGCTCGAAGAGGGCGCGCAGCTTTCCTGTGTTGGAGGCCGGGTGGTCCTCCGCCACGATCCTGTCGTCGTTCGGCCAGACGACGAGGCGATGCCAGGGCAGATCGCGGCGCAATAGGGTTTCGATGATCGGAAAGGGCGTGGATCCACCCGGCACGGTAATGGTGACCGGGCCTTCGGTCGCTGCGAAGGCCGCTTCCAGCCTCTCGGCCAGCCATGCGGCTATGGCAGCGTCGTCGCTGCATTCGATGATGGTGATCTTGCCCATGGGACCAAGCCTATTGGCAAACAGGCGGACGGGGAAGGGTAATCGCCTGCCCGCCCACCGTTTGCCCGTCAGGCCATCGTCTGGCCCAGGAACCACACCCGTTCTTCGGCGGCGTCCTGCCATTCGTCCACCAATGCGCTGGTGGCATTGTCGCCGGCTTCCTCCGCAGCCTCCTTCAGGGCCTTGAGATCGGCAACGACCTTGGCGTTGTCGGCGTGCAGTTCCTTCACCATCGCGTCGGCATCCAGCTTGGTGGAATCCTGGTCCTTGATGCGGGCGTGCTTGGCGATGGAGCCGATGGACGTCAGCGTCGATGCGTCGACCTTGCGCGCCCGCTCCGCCATCGGATCGGTCACCGCCAGGATCGCGGCCGCCTGCTCGTCGAACATCAGGTGCAGATCGCGGAAGCGCGGACCCTTGAGATGCCAGTGAAAATTCTTCGTCTTGATGTAGAGCGCGAAATGATCCGCGAGCGTGGCATTGAGCTGTTCGATCATCGCGGTTTTGGAATTGTCGCCGGAATTGGCCATCGTGTTACCCTCTAGGAAAATTACATGGGAGTTGGTTTGCCAACGCATGATCGCCTCGGGCGGTTTCCTGGATAAGTTTCATAAAACAGATCAACCAAACCGATTAATAGCGGGCGAGCCAAAATTAGAGCGGGGGGCTTTCCGCAATGCGCCCACTCGATAAAAGGGCCAGCATGGCGACGCAGAGAGAATGGGTAAACTGGGCCATCGGCCGGATCGAGGCCGATTTCAACAGGTCGGCGGATACGCATCTCATCCCGCTTCCCGTTCCCGTCCTGCCCGATATCGCGATCTATCTGAAAGACGAATCCAGTCACCCGACCGGCAGCCTCAAGCACCGGCTGGCACGCTCGCTGTTTCTCTATGGATTGTGCAACGGGTGGATCCGCAAGGGAACACCGGTCATCGAGGCCTCGAGCGGATCGACGGCCGTTTCCGAAGCATATTTCGCACGCATGCTGGGGCTGCGGTTCATCGCGGTCGTCCCGCGTTCCACCGCCCGCGCCAAGATCGAAGCCATCGCCTTTTACGGCGGCGAATGCCATTTCGTCGACGGCCCCTCCCAGGTCTATGAGGTCGCGCAGTCGCTAGCGGACGAACTGGACGGTCATTACATCGACCAGTTCACCTTCGCAGAACGGGCGACAGACTGGCGGGCCAACAACAACATCGCCCAGTCGATCTTCGCGCAGATGGCGCGCGAGCCCTATCCCGTGCCCACCTGGATCGTCTGCGGCGCGGGCACCGGCGGCACCTCCGCCACCATCGGTCGCTTCGCGCGCTACAATCGGCACGATACGCAGATCTGCGTCGCCGATCCCGAGGGGTCGGTCTTCCATCGCCACTGGGCCGACCGGTCGATCCTGCGGGTCGACCATGCGTCCGGATGTATCGAGGGGATCGGGCGGCAGCGTGTCGAGCCAAGCTTCCTGCCCGATGTCGTGGACCGCATGGAAGCTGTCCGCGACACCGCGTCCATCGGCGCCGCGCATGAAGTGAGCGAGCGGCTCGGACGGCGCTGCGGAGGCTCGACCGGGACCAACGTCTGGGCCTGCGCCACAATTGCGGCGGAGATGGCCGCGCGGGGGGAGAAAGGATCGATCGTGTCGATCCTGTGCGACGACGGCGCGCGCTATACCGATACGATTTTCGACGAGGCCTGGCTTGCGGATAAGGATCTCGATGTGGCGCCGGACCGGGCCCGCATCGCGCATTTCTTCGAAACCGGGAATTTCGCCGCTCTTTGACCGGCGGCTACGGGGGACATCCGCTGACTCACGACCGCGATGTCGGTCTGCGCTGGAGCGGGTGAAGGGAATCGAACCCTCGTCGTCAGCTTGGGAAGCTGCTGCTCTACCATTGAGCTACACCCGCGCGCGGGATCGGCGCTTTGCCGTGTGGGGGAGATTCGGTCAATGACCGACTTCGCCTAGCGGCTGAGGGCGACTCCGCCCGGTTGCCAGGCGAAGCCCGCTTCGTCCAACCCGTCGGTCAGGTCGCGCACGCAGGCGGCCAGTGCCGCGGAATCGGTCGATCTGACCACGAAATTCGATCCCACCTTGCCTTCGCGGAAGAAGGGATAGCTGCCGATCTGGCATTCGGCATGCGCTTTCTCGGTATCGCGCAGCAGGGCCGAAACCTCGCTTTCGGGAATATAGCCGCCAACCGTTTCCGACATCAGGGGGGCGCCGCCTTCCAGGGTGCCGGTCAACGCGTCCAGCATGCCGGCGGTGATGTGCGGAACACCCGCCATCAGATGGCAATTGCCGATGCGGATACCGGGTGCCCCCGACATGCGGTTCGGAATGAGGTCGGCCCCCTCGGGCACGCGGGCCATGCGCAGGCGCCCTTCGTTGAGGCCGCCCTTGTCGGCGTAATACTTCTCCAGAATGGCGCGGGCGTCGGGGTGGATGACCACGGAAACGCCCAGCGCCTGGGCCACCGCGTCGACCGTAATGTCGTCGTGCGTGGGGCCGATCCCGCCGGTGGTGAACAGATAGTCGTAGCTTTCGCGCAGCACGTTCACGGCGTCCACGATCCGTTCGATCACATCGGGCACCACGCGCACTTCGGCCAGGCGGATGCCCTGCACCTGCAGCCAGCTTGCGACCTGCGCGATGTTCTTGTCATGCGTGCGGCCGGACAGGATTTCGTCGCCGATCACGACGAGGCCGGCGGTGAAGATGCGGGATGTCATGCGCCGGTGATAGCTATTCGGCGGCTTCGAGCAACTCCGAACCGCGTTCGGGCTGGCCGCCCGCAGCGCGGAAAGTCAGGATGCCATCATCCACCGGATCATCGCGCATGCGTTTGCGATCGATCACGTACTCCTGATTGAGACGCCACGGATAGGCCACAGCGTTGCGGGGCATGATGTGCTTGGAACGCTGGATGTAGCCGGAAGAAAAATCGAACACATCGTCTTCTTCCAGGCCGTGGTCGGCGGCGAGGACGGGGACGGCGATCTCGGCTCCGGATGCCTTCATGTGGTTGAGCACGCGGCACACATATTCGGAATTGATGTCGGCTCGCAAAGTCCAGCTTGCGTTGAGATAGCCGAACACCACGGCAAGGTTCGGCACATTGGAGAACATGCAGCCCTTGTAATAGAAATGCCGGGCGAAATCGACCGGATCGCCATCGACGCTGACTGCGATCTTGCCCGCGACCGCGAGTTTGAGGCCCGTGGCAGTTACGACGATATCGGCATCGATGTGCTGCCCATCCTCCAGTCTCACGCCGCCCTTCTCGAAAGCCGAAATCCGTCCGGTCACGACATCCGCCTTGCCCGCCTTCATCGCCTCGAACAGATCGGCGTCGGGGACGAGGCACAACCGCTGGTCCCACGGATCGTAGGGCGGGGTGAAGGGCGTGACGTCGAAATCCTTACCCATGATCTTGCGGATGCGCTTGTGCAGCCATTCCGCCATTTTCTGCGGTTTCTCGCGCGCGCGCTTAAAGCCCTTGTCCTGCAGCGTGATGTTCTTCCATCGGGTGATGTCGTAGGCGACCTTCTCGGGCAGCCATTTGCGCAGGAAATTTGCAAATCCATCCTTGGCCGGGCGGCTGAACATCCATGTCGGCGTGCGTTGGAGCATTGTGACGTGTGCGGCCGTCTTCGCCATGGAGGGCGCGATGGTGACGGCGGTGGCACCACTGCCGATCACGACGACCTTCTTGCCCGCATAGTCCAGATCTTCGGGCCAGAACTGCGGATGCACGACCTGCCCGGTGAACGCGCCGAAATCGAAGCCGGGATCGAACGGCTCGTCATAATCGTAATAGCCGGAGCCGAGATAGAGCCAATTGGCGGTCAGCCGCTTGCGCTCTCCATCGGCGAGCGCGACGGTAACCTGCCAGCGCGCCGTCGCGCTGTCGAAATCGGCGGAAAGCACCTTGTGGCCGAAGCGGATATGTTCGCGGATGCCGCGTTCGTCTACGATGCGGTGAAGGTAATCGAGAATGGCGGGGGCGTCCGCGATCGATTTCTCGTGCCGCCAGGGTTCGAACGCGAAGCCGAGCGTATGCATGTCCGAATCCGAACGGATGCCCGGATATTTGAACAGATCCCAGGTCCCGCCCAGATCGTCCCGCCGTTCCAGAATGGCGTAGCTGCGATCCGGGCTTCTCATGCCCATGTGAGCAGCCATCCCGATGCCCGAGATGCCCGCGCCCACGATCAGGACGTCGAAATCGGTGGCCGTTTGCGCCATTGTCTTTCTCCCGACCGGGAGGTTTACCCGACTCCGAAGTCGAGTGCCAGCCTTGGTTGCAATTGGAAACCGACCCGCAGGGATGCCCCGACTAGCCGAAGGCCCCGAACTCGTTGGCGATGGCGGTGGCGACGCGCAGCGACAAGGTGTGGGCACGCTCGATCGGATCGATATAACCTGCATGAAGCGCCGCATATCCGCGCGTCTCGCTGGCCGGATAGTCCGCGGATTCGTCCATCGCGAAATCGGACAATCCGGGGAATCGGGTGGGAAAGGCCCGCCGCAGTTGGGCGAGAGCATCGTCCACGCGCAGGCTGAAGATCATCTCCAGCACATCTTCCCGGCTAATGTCGTTGGCGCGGCTAAAGGCTGGGATCGACACGGCTTTCAGCAGCATATGCATCAACAGTGTCAGGCGCAGGGCCTGCAGCACGCCGATAACGCGGCGGGTATGCTCGCGATCGGGCATGGGCGCCTCGTCCGGCATCATGTCCAGCATCCGGTGCAGCTTCAGCCCGTCCACGCGCAGCCTTGCGGCCATGCGCCGAAAGGTGCCGGCCCTGTCATCGTCGAGCAGATGGCCCGCCAGCGTTTCGCAGGCATGGGCGATCGAATCCTCGGTGCCGCGATAAGGGCGGCTGGCCCAATAGGCGGAATTGAACAGCTCCCCGAAGGCGGCCACGGTCTTGATGCTGCCGAGAGCATTGGAGGCGCGCACCAGCCGCACGATCTGGCGCCCGCGCGCGCTGTCCGCGAGAAGGGTGGATAGCTCCTCGAACTGCCCTTCCGACGCGGTGCCGAAGCCGGCGATGATGTTCACCGGATAGCCAAGCTGTTGCAGCACCGCATTGTGCGGGATCGCGCGGATCTGGCGCAGGCTCATCTCGCGATCCGCCGTCAGGTCCGACTGGCGTCGGGCCTTGCGGCTTCCGGTGGTGGGGACGAGGCCAAGACCGAAAGCGGTGATGGCGCGCGCATAGGTGCGGCTGGCGAGATAGCGCCGCTGGTCGTCCTTGATGGCACGATAGAAATCGAGGCTCAGGTCGGTACGGCGATAGAAGGGATCGTCGTTCTCGGTGGACCATTCTCCCGAGAGCGCGGCAATGGCGGACAGGGTCTTGTAAGCCATCTCCTCGGTGGCGAACCAGACGTAACCGTCGCCGCCCTGGAAGCTGGCTTCCGCTTCCAGGGCGATGCCCGCGCTGGCGAACTTGCAGCGCGCCCACGGGGACAGCGGCCATTCCAGCCGGTCGGCCAGGCTCGCCGGGTGCGCGCCGCGACCCATCCCCTCGCCATGCGTGTCGAAGACGAGCGCGGCGACCTCGGTCAGGCCGTTTCTCGCCATCGCCTCGGCGAGGCGCCCCTGAAGGCGTTCGATGGCGAGGCTGGCGGGGATCTGGCCCAGGAAGCGCCCGGCATCGGAAAACCCGGTCTGGATGGCGATCCGCCCGCGCTTTCTGGCGTAGTTCTGGAAGGTCTCTTCCTGTAGCAGCGCGTCGAGCAGACGCCCGCCATGTTCCAGCGCTTCCTCGGTCTCGAACAGGGGGGAGACGTCCACCTTGTCCTCGATCCCGAAGAGCCGCGCGAAATACAGCGCCACGAGCACCGTAGCGGGTTGTTCGCATTCCGCGATCAGCATGCGGATCGGCTGATCGGCGTCGATGTGCTTCAGGATCTCGCTCATGGCGAGGAACTGGCGGATCGCGGTGCTGCTTTCGATGGCGAGCGCGGCGAAATTGGCCCGCAAGGGCTGCGTTTCTTCCAGCAACTGGCGCAGCGCGGCGATGGCCGTGCGGCTTGCCATGTCGAGATCCTCGCGCTCGGGCAGGTGCTGGCGCAGCGCGTTGTGAAGCTGCTTGGCATTGACGCGGAAATGCACCCATCCCATGCCAAGGCCATCGGCCCGCATGGCTGCGGCCAGGGTCTTGAGCGCAACCGCCCGCTCGCCCTCGGCAGTGGCGGCCTCTTCCTCCAGCGACGTGATCAGGGGCGCCAGGCTGAGCAACTTGGCGGGATCGTCGGCGGTGAGGCGGTTGGCGGCTTCGGACAGTTCGGCAGGATCGTCCAGCTCGCCCGCGAAATCGGCGGCTCGCGCGGCGGCATAGTCGGCGGCGGGGCGCAGCGTGTCCAGCAGCGGATGGCCATCGTCGATCGCTTCGAGCTGCTCGACATATCGGGCCAGCCGCTCCGATTTCTCGGCCAGACGGAAGCCGATGGAGGTGTGCCACTTAATGTCGGTGCGCCCGTCCATGTCGTAACCCACCCAGGTCGCGAAACGGAACGGGAGAGGTTCGAATCCGCGCCATTCGTCGGGCCAGCGCTGGTGCGCCGTGCGGACCAATTCGCTCACGATCCGGTCGCGCGCGTTCTGCGCATTGGCGATGGCCGCCATCGCGCGCGCATGTTCGTAGGGCAGGGTGATCTCGGCCTTGTCCGACGAGGGGGCCGCCACCTTTTCCCCCAGCGCGCGACGCGCGATCGACTCATATTCCTCGGCGCTCAGCAGAAAGGTCGGATGCGCGGTGAAGACGGCATGGAGCGCAGGATGCTCCCAACGTGCCTTGAACGCCGCGAAACCTGGCGCATCGCTGCGCGGCGAGGCGCTCGCCAGCAGGCGTGCCAGGCGCGACGCGCGGCTGTCCAGCCCCAGCGCATAGAGCTCGTCGATCCACTTCGCGATGGTGTCCAGCGAGATATCGCCGCCCTCCAGCCGGCGGCTGAGTTCGTGGCTCAACTGGAATACCGGATTGTAGAGCGGTGTCTCCGCGGTCCGCTGGGCCAGTTCGCGCAGGCGCTGGAGCAATTCGTCGACGATCATCTATGGCTTCCTCTTGGGGAGTTCGAGAAACATTTGTGCATTGCAATAGCAACGCCGCGCAATCAACCGCCAGTGTCGAGCAGCGGAAATGCCGCCAAGATGACCCATATCCCGATGACCAGGAACAGCAGCGCCGCGATGATCCGCACCCATTTGAGCGACACCCGCTCCACGATCGCATTGCCGAAATAGACCGCAGGCACATTGGCGATCATCATTCCCAGCGTGGTGCCCAGCGTCACCAGCAGCACATTGCCGAACTGAGCCCCCAGCGCAATGGTGGCGATCTGCGTCTTGTCGCCGATTTCCACGACGAAAAAAGCGATGGTGGTGGTGAGGAAGGCGCCCAGGCGCGGCGTCTTCACGGTCTCTTCGTCGTCCAGCTTGTCGGGCACCAGCGTCCAAGCGGCCATGGCGATGAAGCTGACGCCCACCGCGATCCTGAACCACGGGCCCTGCAACCAGGACGCGATGGATTGCCCGAGAAAGGCGGCGATACCGTGATTGGCCAGCGTCGCGACCAGAATGCCCAGGACGATGGGAAAGGGCTTGCGAAACCGGGTGGCGAGCAGGATCGCCAGCAACATCGTCTTGTCGCCGATCTCGGCCAGTGCGACCACGGCGGTGGAGGTGAAAAGTGGTTCCATGCGAAGAATACTCCGGCCGGGCATTCGAAACGGCAACGACACCTCACCTCCCGCCCGGCCAGGCGGAAGTCAGGTGTCGCCGGTCTCGCACGAATGGAATTCCGACTGGCGGATTTCCAAACCCTGGGCGCCATGGCCTCTCGACCAAGCATGTTGACGCGAAGGCACCACAACAACGCGGCGCGCTACTCCCCAAACGACGGGGAGTCGGTAGCTCCACCGCAGGAGGTAAGCAACCGTCTCCGGGTCAGGCCCCGATCTCTGCGGCGGGGACGATACCCTCGCTCAGCAGGGTCCATAGCGCGCCGATATGCCCGCTTCCGCGCTCGACATCGGTGCCGGATGTCATCACCACGGTCAGCGCCAGTGAGGGCACGATGTAGATCATCTGCCCGCCATATCCCCAGGCAAAATAAACAGGATGCCCGCTCGCCTCAGCGATGAACCAGCCATATCCGTAGCCCTGCCCGCTCCACGGGGATGTCGTGGCCTTGGTCCAGCTTCGCTCTATCCACGCCTCCGGCACTATCTGCGTGCCGTCGATCGTGCCGCCCAGACGATAGAGCTCGCCGAAGCGCGCCATGCCGCGCGGGCTCATCGCCATCTGATTGCCGCCGAGATAGATGCCCTGTGGATCGCGTTCCCACTGGGGGATCTGAACGCCCAAAGGCTCCGCCAGCCATTCCTGAGCGAGTGCCCAGGTGGATCGACCGGACGCTTCGGTCAGCATGGCGGAAAGCAGATGGGTGCTGCCGGTCGAATACAGCATCGCGCCCCCCGGCTCTTCCACGAAAGGCTGCGACAGGGCGTATCGCACCCAGTTCGGGCTCGACACCCAGCGTCCGTAATTATCGCCCGATGTGCGCGCGAGCCCTGCCTGCATCGACAGAAGATTGCCCACCGTTACCCGGCCCAGCCGCGGATCGGGCTGTTGCGGCGCGTATGGGCGCAGTTCGCTCAGAACCGGCTGTTCCACGCCATCGAGCACCCCGCGCTCGATCGCGATGCCCACCAGGGCAGACATGACCGATTTGGACGCCGACTTGATATTCACTGTGCGGTCGAGATCGGGACCGCCGTTGAAGCGCTGCGCGACAAGCTCCTCGCCGTTGCGCATGACGATCAGCGAACGCAAATTGGGCAGTTCGGCGGCGCGCAGCAGAGTCGCGTCCACCCGCTCCCGATCAAGGCCGCGGGTCGGTGGCGCGGCCTCTTCCCAGTTCTCGCGCGGCGCGGTGTCGCTGGCCGCCCCGCAGCTTGCGATGGCAAGCGAGAAAGCGGCCACAAGGAGGCCTGCGAAACGCCAGGGGCTTGTGAGATTCGTGGCGGGGCAATTTGTGCGCATGAATGCCCTTCAAGCGCCCGCCGCGACGCCCAGTTCCGCCATTTTGTTAGCGTGTCGCCGCTGCAGCGCATTCGAGGGGCAACCGCACAAGCCGCCCGCTCGCGTTAGCCAAGCTATCAGACGAAGGTCGTGGGGCTGGCGGGGATGATCGCATAGGCGAACAGGCCGACCGAGAGAGCGATGGAAAATGCTGCGGCGAAGAGGTTGCTGGCGGTGTTGGTCATGTGATGTCTCCTGTTTGGCCGATTGGCCTTTAATTCCGTCTCCAGAGGGACGCTGCCGCTGGACATCACATGGATTGCAGGAGGCGTGCCAAACTTGGCACCATTATGTTTTCAATGGGTTGGCCGTCGAGAGTGGTTCTTGACGGAGGACGGATCCGCAAGGATCGGTGGAAATTGCCAACAGTTGGGGAGCAACCCGCCTCGCTCGCGACGAGGGCCAGGCCTCGCGGTTCCTATCCCTCTTCGCGCATGATCGGCGGGGCGCTGCTGCGGGCTGTGTCAGTGGATAGCAGGCGGTAACCGTGGGCGGGCACCGTCATCGCATCGCCCGGCTTCACCGTCACACTCTCGTCCTTGCCGAATTCCCTGTAGGTGCTGGCAGGCAGGGCATCGGCAAAGGTCGCGGTCACCGGCGCCGCAGCGAAGTTGAAAAGGGCCAGCACCTTGTCGCTGCCTTCCTGCCGCACCCAGGCGAAGATTTTCTGCGGCACGTCGGTTTCAACCTTCACCATACGCGCGCCCCATTGCCCGTTCGCGAGCGCGGGGTTGGCCTTGCGGAAGGCGATCAGGTCTCGGAGCAACGCGCCATAGGTGCAGCTTTCGCCCTTGTTCCAGTCGATGGGGTCCTTCTCGAAGAACTCCAGCCGTTTGACGTTGCAGGCCTCCATGCCGTTGTAGACCAACGGGATACCCTCGCCCATGAAACTCAGCACCGTGATCGGTTCCAGATTGGCGCCGTAGTTTTCTTCCACGGTGCCTTCCCAGGCGTTGGAATCATGGTTCTCGATATAGGTCATGCGCATGGCGGAGCGGGGCCACAGGCTCTCGTTCTCGGCGTAATAGCCATAGAAGGCGGTTGGGTCCGCCTCGCCCAAAGCCACTTTTTTGGCGGTGTTGTGCCAGTCCCAGGCATAGGTCGCGTCGAAGGCGGCGAAGTGGAAGGCGGTCTGCTGCACTTCGCCCAGCATGAAGACAGGGCGGATCGCCTTCAGCCGGGTTCGCATGGTTTCCCAGAAATCCAGCGGGATATATCCCGCAACATCCGCGCGGAAGCCGTCGACGCCGAAATCGCGAACCCATTTTTCCATTGCGCCACCGACATGCTCGCGCACGCCGGGTTTCGACCAGTCGAGATCGATGATGTCGGTCCAGTCCCACCACGGCGTGGGCCGGAACTGGCCGTCCCAGCTCTTCTCGTACCAATCCGGATGTTCGCTCGCGAGCGGGTTGTCCCAGGCAGTGTGATTTGCGACGAGATCCAGGATAACGTGGAAGCCCTGCGCGTGGGCGGCATCGACGAAAGCCTTGAAATCCGCCTCCGTGCCGAACTCGGGATTGACCGCGTAATAGTCCTTCACGGCATAGGGGCTGCCCAGCGTGCCCTTGCGGTTTTCCTCCCCGATCGGATGGATCGGCATCAGCCACAGGATATCGACGCCCAGCGCCTTAAGACGCGGGAGCTCGGCCTGCGCGGCCTTGAAGGTGCCCTCGGGCGTGAACTGGCGGGTGTTGATCTGGTAGAGGATCGCATCCTTCGACCATTCGGGATGCTCGATGGTGACTTTGTCGCGCGGGGCCCAGTCCGACGAGCCGGTTCCGGGCTCTTCCGGCGTCCCCGTCATCGCATAGGCGCCGCCCGCGATCAGGGCGAGCGCGGCGATCCCGGACAGGAGGGGGCCTGGAAGGATACGGGACATGGTCATAACAATTCTCCGTCTCGGGCGCGGCGGCCAAGTTCCAGGGCGCCGGTGATTCCGGCGTCGTCGCCGAGCTGCGGCAGGACGATGCGCCCGGTAAGGTCCCCGCTCCATTCGGGCAGATATCCCGCCAACCCCTCGGCGACGCGGACGCGCAATCGCTCGATCAGTCCGGGCGCATGCATGACCCCGCCGCCGAATACCATCAGCTCAGGGCGGTGGAAGCCGACCAGAATACCGGCGAGGTGGGCCAAATAGCTGGCGATGAGATCGATCTGCTCCGCGCTGGCGTGGGAAAGGTCGTGGCCCCAGCGTCGCTCGATCGCAGGGCCGCTTGCCAGCCCCTCCAGGCAATCGCCGTGATAGCCGCAGACACCCTCGAATGGGTCGCGCGCCGGATCGCGCGGGGGGTGGAAATGGCCGGTCTCGAAATGCGATTCGCCCACCAGCACGCGGCCGCGACTGACCACGCCCGTGCCGATGCCGGTCCCCACCGTGGTATAGGCGATCGTGCTGCGGCCCCGGCCCACACCGTGTAGAGCTTCGGCGAGGGCGGCGGCGTTGACGTCGGTGTCGATGGCAACGGGCACGCCGAACTGGCGCAGCGCGTCGGTCAGGCTGGCGCCCTTCCAGCCCGGCTTCACCGTGGAGAGATAGGTCCCGTAATCGGGCTTGGCAGGATCGATCCCGATGGGTCCGAAGCTGCCGATCCCGAAGGCTGCGATGGGTCCATGCCGTTCGGCCATGAGCGCGAACCATTCACGCACCGATCGAAGTGTTTCAGTGGGATGATCGGTCGAAATCCTGTGGCGATCGAGCGGGTGATCGACATCTCTCGCGACCGCCAGGACAAACTTGGTGCCCCCCGCCTCGACTGCGCCGATCAGGCTCATAGCGCGGCCCTGACGCGGAGCATGGCAAGTGCCGCGATCAGCCAGCTGGCGGCGGCGAACAGCATGGTCCACACCGGCTCCCCGGGGAAGAACGCCTGCATGATCGACCCCATGACCGTTGCCACCAAAAGCTGCGGCACGACGATGAAAATATTGAAAAGGCCCATGAAAACCCCGAGCTTCGCCTGCGGCAGATTGCTCGCCAAAATGGCGTAGGGCATGGCCAGGATGCTCGCCCATGCGATGCCGATCCCCACCTCCGCCAGCAGCAGCGCCTGCGCATCGCGCACCAGGAAGAACATCAGGAACCCGGCGGCCCCGATGGTGAGACAGATCGAATGTGTGGCCACCTGCCCGAAGCGGCGGCTCATCGCCGGCAGCAGCGCGAGCGCGGCGACGGCCGCTATCCCATTGTACACGGTGAACAAGACATTCACCCAATTGGCGCCCTCGTTATAGGCCGCGCTGGCGGTGTCGGTGCTGCCGAAAACATACTGCGTCACCACGGGCGTGGTGTTGATCCACATGATGAACAGTGCGCTCCAGCTGAAGAACTGGACCAGTGCCAGCCGCTTCATCACCGCCGGCATACCGGCGAAATCGCCCACGATGCTGGATAGCATGTTCGCGCTATGGCCCTGTTTTGCAAGGTAGATACCGGTCGCGCTCAGCAGACCATACACCGCCAGTAGCGCTCCCAGAAGCAGCACTTCCTTTTCCAGGCCCAGCGCATCGACTGCGATCACGACAACCAAGCCAGCGGCAATCCACGCCGCGCTCGCCAGATAGCTTTTGCTGACCAGGGCCTGGACCGCGGAGGCGGGTTTCGGCACCGGCTCCCCGGCAAAGCGGGACAACTCGTCGGGACTGTATTCCCGCGTGGTAAGGATCGTCCACAAGACCGCCAAGAGAAGCGCGGCACCCCCCGCCCAGAAGCTCCATTTGACGGTGTCCGGAATGCCGCCATCCGCGGCGACATTGGCGACCCCCAAATGCTCCAGAACAAACGGAAAAATCGATCCGACCACGGCCCCCGCGCCGATGAAGGCGGTCTGCACGGCGTAGCCCGCGGCGTGCTGGTCCGTGCGCAGCATGTCACCCACGAAGGCGCGGAATGGCTCCATCGAGATATTGAGGCTGGCATCGAGCAGCCACAGCATGGCAGCGGCAAACAGTAGCGGCGCACCGAAGGCGGGGGACAACGGCATCAGAAGCAGCGCCAGCGCGGACAGCACCGCGCCGGTCAGGAAATACGGCCGTCTGCGCCCAAGGCGGTTCCAAGTGCGGTCGCTCAGATGGCCGATGATGGGCTGGACGATCAGGCCGGTCAGCGGTGCGGCCACCCAAAGCGCGGGCAGGTCGTCGATACTGGAGCCAAGCGTCTGAAAAACCCGGCTCATGTTCGCATTCTGCAACGCAAAGCCGATCTGGATGCCGAAAAAGCCGAAGCTGATGTTCCACAGGCCAGCGAAGCTCTGGCGCGGCTTTTCCTGCGATCCGGCCATGGTGGCGACCTGATCCATTGACACTCTACTCCCTGAATGGCCGGTGTGTCCCCGGTCTCCAGCCGCTAGCTTGCACGCGCCGCTGTCTGCGGCAAGGCGCATACGAATGTGCTAGGGCGCAACCGTGCTGGCGCGTACGATCAGCTTCGTTGGCAGGCGCGGTTCGGGCGGTTCGCTGCCTTCGATCTGCGCCAGCAGGGTTTCCACCAGCCTCTCGCCAGCACCTGCCAGATCCTGCTGGATCGTCGTAAGCGGCGGCGTGGTGAGAGATGCCGTGGGTATGTTGTCGAAACCGACCACCGCCACGTCATCGGGTATCTTGCGGGAAGCGCCCGCCAGCGCACGGACCGCGCCGATGGCGATCAGATCGCTCGCCGCGAAGACCGCGTCGAATTCCCGGCGTGAGGCGATCAGCCTGCTGGCTGCGCGGTATCCAGCGTCCTCGTTCGTCAGGGCATCGAATTGAAGCGCCGGATCCGGCTCCACACCCGCCTCGCGCATCGCTTCGCATAGCCCATCATAGCGATGGGCGAATTCGGGATAATGTTCGTCCGCATGGCCCAGAAAGGCGATCCGGCGCCGGCCGAGACCTAGCAGGTGTTCTCCCACCAATCGCCCGGCACCCAGATTGTCGGAGCCGACCGTTCCGCCACTGGTGTCCGACCGTACCGATCCCCAGCGCGCGAAGTGGGTCCCTTGCGACACCAGTTGCTCGATACGGGCGGTGTAGCTCGCATAATCACCGTATCCCAGCAGGATCAGCCCATCCGCGCGTTTGGCATCCTGATATTGCGTGTGCCAATCGTCTTCCATCCGCTGGAAACTTATCAGCAGGTCCAGCCCGTGATTGGCGCAGGCACGGGTGATCGAACCCAGCATCGCGAGGAAAAACGGGTTGATGACGTTCTCGTCGGCGCCATCTTCGAAGAACAGCAGCGCGATCGTGTTGGTGCGCTGGCTGCGCAGGGAGGACGCGTTCTTGTCGACCGTGTAGTTGAGATCGCGTGCGATCCGCTCGATCTTCTGGCGCGTCTGCTCGCTGACTGACCGATCCCCGCGCAGCGCGCGACTGACCGTCGGTTGTGACACCCCCGCCAGATAGGCGATGTCGAAGCTGGTTGGCCTTCCGGTGGGTGCCCGGCCCATGCGCCTTGCGGTCCCCTGCTGTCTGCCCAAAGATATCTTTATCGCCGCGGACGGTACTTCGCAGGTTTCGTCTTGGCAATCACCGCCGGGCGCCTGCGATGGGCGCGGAGCGCGGTTGTGCGGCCTTTGCAGTCTCTATCGCGCGGGATGACGCAAATTTGTCACAGCAGCGATCGCGGCCCGAAGCGGCATACGTATGCGATCTATTCATCCCACAAGCGCCGGGCGTAACAGCAGCGATGGGAGAAGGTAGAGCCTTGGCGTACGCAGACTTCGTGCGCGGCAATCGCATACCTTTGTCAGATTTTTCAACCTGCTGCTGCGGGCGCACCGCGGCACAGCATGAGGGGATAGGACTATCATGGCCATTCGCAGCGGTTTGCGTACCGGTATCAGCTTGGGCGCCTTCACGGTCGCCCTCGGCGCATTCGCGCTTCCCCAGATCGCCAGCGCGCAGGATGCGTCCCCGGTCAGTGGCCAGGTAGACACGCCGGAGGACGAGGATGCCATCGTCGTTACCGGTTTTCGCGCTTCGCTCGAATCCGCGGTGGCGGAGAAGAAGTTCGCCGAGCAGATCGTGGAATCGGTCTCTGCCGAAGACATCGGCAAGCTGCCTGACGCTTCCATCGGCGAATCAATCGCGCGTTTGCCGGGGCTCACCTCACAGCGCCTGAACGGGCGCGCGAACGTGGTTGCAATCCGCGGCTTCGGCCCTGACTTCTCGCAGACGCTGCTTAATGGCCGCGAGCAAACGACCACCAGCGACAACCGCTCGGTCGAACTCGATCAGTACCCCAGCGAAATTGTCAGCCAGGTCGTTGTCTACAAATCCCCCACCGCGTCGCTGGTAGGTCAGGGTCTCGTTGGGACGATCGACATACGAACGATTCGTCCGCTCGAAACGGGAAAGCGCATCTTCGCCATCGGCGCGCGTGGTTCATGGGCTGACCTCGGCGCGCTCAACGCTGGATCGAAGGAATTTGGCTATCGCCTGAACGGGACGTATGTGGACCAGTTTGCGGATGACACGGTCGGTGTCTCGCTTTCTGCGTCCTACGTGGACGAACCTTATCAGCTCCAGGAATTCAACGCTTGGGGTTATGCGGGAGGCGGTACCGCCACCGATCCGACCGTGATCGGCGGTTCCAAGTCCTATGTCACCTCCACCCAGCTCAAGCGGCTCGGAATCAATGGCACGCTGCAATACCAGGCCGCTCCGAACCTGATGTTGACGGTCGATGGCTTCTATTCCAACTTCGACGACGATCAGTCCAAGCGTGGAATAGAGCTTCCGCTCGCATTCGGCGGTGGGTCCGGCGTCGCGCCTTTCAACCCGTCCACTGGATCCGTGACCGATGGCTTCGCCACCTCCGGGCGCTTCGACAACGTGCGCGGTGTCGTTCGCAACGACATCTTTCAGCGCAAGGCGGACCTTTATTCCTTTGGTTTCAATGCCGATTACCAGGGCGATGATGGTTGGAGCGCCCTGTTCGACTTCGGCTATTCGCGGACCGACCGCAACGAGTTGAGCCTGGAAAGCTATTCCGGTACCGGCTTCAACGGTCCGGCAACCGGCAATGGTGCCGCCGGGACCATCGGCTTCACTTCCGGTTCTGACGGCACCGTGTTTAGCCCTTCGCTCGATTATAGCGATCCATCGGCAATCTTCCTGACCGATCCACTTGGCTGGGGTGGCGGGACGATCCCGCAAGCGGGTTATTACAACAACCGCATCGTCGATGACGAGCTGTTCCAGTTCCGTGTCGAGGTGGGCAAGGAATTCGATTCCAGCTTCCTCAAGGGCATCCAGTTCGGCATGAACTATACGACCCGCGAGAAGAGCCTGACTCCAGACGAGGCCTTCGTCCGGTTGCCGAACGGGGCCACCACCGTGTCGATCCCCTCCCAATATCTGCTGGATTCGACCAATCTCGACTACCTCGGGCTGGGCCCGATCGTCAGCTACGACGCGCGCGATCTCATCGCCAATGGCGTATTGGTGCTTGAGCCCCGGGTGACTACCGGCCCAGGCGCCGCGAACGACGTGCTGAGCAAGTCGTACACGGTCAACGAGGATCTCATGACCGCCTATCTCCAGGCGAATATCGAGCGGGAACTCGGCAATGGCGTCCTGACGGGCAATATCGGCGTACAGGCCATCAACACGGTACAGAAATCGACCGGCTTCATCTTCCCGCCGGCCGGGCCGCAGCTGCTGACACTAGGCGACGATTACTGGGACGTTCTGCCGAGCGCCAACCTGTCGCTGCGACTCAACAGCGACTGGGTGTTTCGTTTCGCTGCCGCGCGTGAAATCATGCGGGCACGGCTCGACGACACGCGCCTGTCGATTGGTTACGGTATCGATGCAACGGTTCCGGGTGGCCTTATCCGCGGCAGCGGCGGCAACCCCGAGTTGAGGCCATATCGCGCAAATGCGGTGGACTTCAACGTCGAGAAATATTTCGGCGTCGGAGGGGTGGTGGCGCTCCAGCTGTTCTACAAGGACATCGTGAGTTACGTTTTCAACGGTCGATTCCCGTTCGACTATACCGGCTTTCCGGCGCCCACGGGTGTCAGCGCATACCCCAACGTGCCCGCCGTCGGCACCCTGGAGGCGCCCGTCAACACTGGCGGCGGCGACCTCTACGGTGCAGAAATTGCGGTGACGCTGCCCTTAGCTACCTTCACCAATGCTCTCGATGGCTTCGGCCTGACCGGTGGCGCGAGCCTTACCGAGACCTCCATTCAGAATGACGAGGGTGAGGAGACGCAGATCCCCGGCTATTCTCGCTGGGTGGTGAACGGCACGGCCTATTACGAGAAGGCCGGGTTCAACACCCGCGTAAGCGCGCGTTACCGGTCCAGCTTCCTGGGCGATTTCACAGGCTTCGGCGGCTCCCCGACCCGTCGCACCGCGCTTCAGGAAACCATCATCGATGCGCAGATCGGATATGATTTCCAGCCGGGAAGCTCGCTTGAAGGGCTGTCGCTTTACATTCAGGGCCAGAACCTGACCGATGAACGGTTCGCCTCGGTCGCCAACACCGATCAGCCGCTGACCGTAACCGACTATCAGATCTACGGTCGCCGGTTCCTGGCCGGGTTCACGTTCAAGTTCTGATCGATGCGCCGGGTGTCCGGGCGCTCAGGTGCCCCGTCACCTGGCGTGTTGCCTGCCGCCAGCCGGTTCATCGAGGGAGCAACCCCAATGACCGCACCGAAATTGCGATCCGTGGTAATCCTCGGCGGTGGGACGGCCGGATGGATGGCGGCTGCCGCTCTGTCGCGTTTCGCACCGCATCTCGCGGTAACGCTTGTCGAAAGCGAGGCGATCGGCACGGTTGGCGTCGGCGAGGCTACTATCCCTCAGATCCGCCTGTTCAATTCGGCTTTGGGCATCGACGAGGGCGAGTTCCTGCGCGAAACCAAAGGTAGCTTCAAGTTGGGCATCGAGTTCGCCGGCTGGACGCGCGAGGGCGAAAGCTACATGCATGCTTTCGGAGCCGTGGGCCGTCCGGTCGGCCTCCTCCCTTTTCAGCATCACTGGCTGAGAGCCAGCAAGCTCGGATTTGCTGGACCACTTGCGCGGTATTCCGCCAATGAACAGGCCGCCAGGGCGACGCGCGTTCCTCCCGCCGGGCGCAAACCGCCGGCGACTGACTTGCCCTACGCCTATCACTTCGACGCGTCGCTATATGCGGCGCTGCTGCGCCGTCACGCGGAAGGGCGCGGGGCTACCCGTGTCGAAGGCCGCGTCGCCAGCGTGGTGCGCGACGGCGAACGCGGCGATATTGCGGCCCTGCACCTTGAGAACGGTACTGAAGTTGCCGGCGATTTCTTTATCGACTGCTCCGGTTTTCGCGGGCGCCTGATAGAGGAAGAAATGCGGTCCGGTTACGACGACTGGACGCACTGGCTACCGTGCGACCGGGCGCTGGCCGTCGCCTGCGCCAGTGGCGGTGAATTTACTCCCTACACGCGCTCGACCGCACGCCAGGCGGGCTGGCAATGGCGCATCCCTTTGCAGCACCGGATCGGCAACGGCTACGTCTATGCCAGCGCGCATATCTCGGATGATGAAGCCGCCGCAATGCTGATGGTCCATCTCGACGGCGCGCCTCAGGGAGATCCGCGCGCGATCCGCTTCACGACCGGGAAGCGGCGCAGCCATTGGCGGGGAAATTGTCTGGCGCTTGGCCTTGCAGCAGGTTTTCTGGAGCCGCTGGAATCGACCTCCATCCATCTAACGCAAAGCGCGATCAACCGCTTCCTCTCGGTCCTGCCGGAGGGGAGACCCGATCACGCGATCGTCGACTGGTTCAACGCCCAGGCCGATTTCGAATGGAGCAGGGTGCGCGATTTCATCATTCTGCATTACTGGGCCAACGAGCGGCAAGGCGAGACCTTCTGGGACGGAATGCGCGCGCTGGACCTGCCGGCCACCCTGACGGAGAAGATCGCTGCATGGAAGGCCGGGGCCTTTATCCATCGCGAACATGAGGAACTGTTCACCGAAGTGGGCTGGTTTCAAGTTCTGGTGGGTCAGCACGTCCAGCCGCACGGATACAATCCCATCGCGGATGCCATCCCCGAACACGATCTTCGACGGCTGCTGGACGAAACTGAAGCTGCCATATCCGATAGCGTCCCGCAGATGCCGGTCCATGCCGATGTGCTCCGCACCATCATAACCCGCGCAGGAATTGTATCATGAAATCGATCTTGGGCCTTATCGCGGCATCGCTGCTCTCGTCCTGCGCGCATGCGCAAACGAGACCTGTGGCAACGGATAGATTGGAATCGCTCCGCGCCCGCGCGCCCAGCGAGGAAGTGATCTACTTCGTGCTACCGGACCGCTTCGCCAACGGCGATACATCCAACGATCGCGGGGGACTGACGGGCGACAGGCTGACGACCGGTTTCGATCCCGAGGCGAAAGGGTTCTACCATGGCGGCGACCTCAGGGGCCTGACGGAAAAGCTGCCTTATCTGAAATCCATGGGCATTACCGCGATCTGGTTTGCGCCAATTTTCAAGAACAAGCCGGTGCAAGGCCTGCCGGGCCAGGAGAGCGCCGGCTATCACGGATACTGGATCACGGACTTTACCCGGCCCGATCCCCATTTCGGCACGCGGGAGGAGTTCAAGGCCTTCGTGGACGCGGCCCACGCGATGGGGATGAAGGTCTATATGGACATCATCACCAATCACACGGCCGACGTCATCGGTTACGCCGAGGGCGATGCAGCGAACTATGTCTACCGCAGCCGCGGCGATTATCCCTATTCGACGCGCGGCGGGCCGGATGGCGACAGGATCAACGAAGGCTTCGGCGGCGATGTCGACAGTTCGCCCGAGAACTTCGCCAGGCTGACAGATCCGCGTTACGCCTACACCCCCGTCGTTCCGGAGGCTGAGAAGAACGTCAAGGTGCCGAGCTGGCTCAACGATCCGATCTATTACCACAATCGCGGCAACTCCACCTTCACCGGCGAGGATTCGCGGTTCGGAGATTTTGCGGGGCTGGACGATCTCTTCACGGAGAATCCGCGCGTGCGCAGCGGCATGATCGAGATCTACGGCCAGTGGATCGACGATTTCGGCGTGGACGGTTTCCGGATCGACACCGCCCGCCATGTCGATCCCGGATTCTGGCAAGCCTTCGTCCCGGCGATGGAGGCCCGGGCCAGGGCGCGCGGCATCCCGAACTTCGTGATGTTCGGCGAAGTCTACAAGGACATCCCCCAGCCGGGCTATATCGCCGAATATACCCGCCGGGACAAATTGCCTCAGGTGCTGGATTTCGCCTTTCAGGCCGCCATGCGCGAATTGCTGGGCCGGGATGCCGGCACCGCGTTGCTGGCCCAGACCTTTGACGGGGATGTGCTCTACGAGGGCGGGGCTCCCGCCGCTGTCAATCTCCCCACCTTCCTCGGCAACCACGACATGGGGCGTTTCTCCACGCTGATAAAAGCGGATCGCCCCGAGATTTCGCAGGACGAACTGCTGAGCCGGGTGCTGCTGGCGCATGCCATGATGATGACCCTGCGCGGCGCGCCGGTGATCTATTCCGGAGACGAACAGGGTTTCGTCGGGGACGGGGGCGACCAGCTGGCGCGCGAGGACATGTTCCCCTCCCGCACGGCCGTCTACAACGACAACCGGCTTATCGGTACGCAGGCAACTACTGCCGATGCCAATTTCGACCAGAACCATCCGATCTATCGCCTGATCGCGCAAATGGCGTCCATTCGTGCGGACAGTGACGCGTTGCGGCGGGGCAGCCAGTCCGTCCTTCACTACGAACAGGAGCCTGGCGCCTTCGTCGCAAGCCGCGTGGACGAGGCCAGTGGCGAGCAGGTGCTGCTGGCCTTCAACACTGCCGAGCACGACGTTTCGGTGAATGTCGCCGTGGATTACGACATCCGCGGATTTACGGAGCTTGCCGGTGCGTGTCCGGCCCAGGTCACCGCGCCCGGCAGCGCGCAATTCACGCTGCCTGCCTTCGGATGGGCGGTGTGCAAAGTCGGCGACAGGGCAGAATGAATACCATGAACCCTATTGCCAGTCCTGGAAACGAGACATTGCCCTGGTGGAAGGGCGCGGCGATCTACCAGATCTATCCGCGCAGCTTCATGGACCAGAACGGTGACGGGATCGGCGACCTTGCCGGTATCACCGCTCGGCTCGATCACGTCGCCCGGCTGGGTGTCGATGCGATCTGGATCAGTCCGTTCTTCACGAGCCCGATGAAGGACTTCGGCTACGATGTGGCCGATTACCGCGATGTCGATCCCATTTTCGGCACCCTCGCCGATTTCGATGCCCTGGTCGCGCGGGCGCATGGGCTTGGGCTGAAGGTGCTGATCGACCAGGTCTATTCCCACACCTCCGACGAACACCCATGGTTCGTCGAAAGCCGTTCCAGCCGGTCAAATGCGAAAGAGGACTGGTATGTGTGGGCCGATCCCAAGCCCGATGGCTCGCCGCCGTCGAACTGGCAGTCGGTGTTCGGCGGTCCCGCGTGGACCTGGGATGCCCGCCGCGGGCAATATTACCTGCACAACTTCCTGAGCAGTCAGCCGCAGATCAACGGCCATAACCCCGATGTGCAGGATGCCCTACTGGATGTGGCGCGCTTCTGGCTGGATCGCGGGGTAGACGGGTTCCGCATCGACGCGCTGAATTTCCTGATGCACGATCCGGCGCTGACCGACAATCCACCCGCGCCGGCGACGGACCGGCCCCGGAGCCGGCCGTTCGATTTCCAGATCAAGCGCCACAACATGTCGCACCCGGCGATCCCCGGCTTCATCGAGCAGCTCCGCGCGCTGACCGATCGCTATGACGGGATTTTCACCGTCGCCGAAGTCGGCGGTGACGAGGCAGAAGAGGAGATGAAGGCGTTCACCCAAGGCGAGACGCATCTCAACTCGGCTTACGGCTTCAACTTTCTCTATGCCGACCAGCTGCGACCGCAGACCGTATGCGCGGCGCTGGCCGAATGGCCTGGGGAACCGGGTATAGGCTGGCCGAGCTGGGCTTTCGAAAACCATGACGCGCCGCGCGCGCTCAGCCGCTGGTGCGCGCCCGAGCGTCGCGATGCCTTCGCCCGTTTCAAGATGCTTCTGCTCGCTTGTCTGCGAGGCAACGTCATCATCTATCAGGGCGAGGAGCTGGGCCTCAATCAGGTCGATATTCCCTTCGAGCAGCTCCACGATCCCGAAGCGATCGCCAACTGGCCGCTGACGCTCAGCCGGGATGGGGCGCGCACTCCGATGCCCTGGGACGCGGAGGCGATGGACGCCGGTTTCGGTTCGCAATCGCCGTGGCTTCCCATGGGCGAGGAAAACCGTGACAAGGCCGTTTCCTTGCAGGAGATGGACGAGGCATCGCTGCTTCACCATACGCGGCGGATGCTGGCGCTGCGCGCCGCGCATCCGGCTCTGCGCTATGGACAGGTGGCGGCTTGCCGAACGGATGGCGACCTGCTCATCCTCGAGCGGGAGGCTGAAGGTGAGCGTCTGACGCTATACGCGAATTTTGGAGAGAGGGACATCATGCTGGATAATCGACAAGGCAGCCGGATACTGGTCGCGATAAATGGAGCGCGCGGGGAATGCCTCCCCGCCTATGCGGCCATGCTGGTGTCCGCATGAAGCGTGCCGCCATATTCGCCGCCCTGCTGGCGAGCGCCGCGCCGGCCTGGTCTGCCACCGTTTCCTCTCCGGACGGGTCGATCGTGGTCACGGTCGATACCGACAACGAAGGCAAGCCGTTCTACGAAGTGACCCGTGCCGGTCAGCCCCTGATCGGGCGCTCGGTCATCGCGTTCAACTTCACGGACGAAAGCCCGTTGCGGCGCGGCATGGCCATCGAGAGCGAGAGCCGGGATACCGTCGATACCCGGTGGGAACAGCCCTGGGGCGAGCGGCAGTGGGTGAGCGACCGTCACAACGAACTTGCGGTCACTCTGGCGGAGCAGAACGATAATCCGCGCCGCATGACCGTGCGCTTCCGGGTGTTCGACAATGGAGTGGGATTCCGCACCGAGTTTCCAGATCGGCCCGACCATCCCGTTACACATATTGCCGAAGAGCTGACCGAATTCACCATCGTGCCCGAAGGAACGGCATGGTGGATCCCGGCGGGCGATTGGAACCGCTACGAATATCTCTATTCCCGGACCCCGATCGAAGGCGTTTCGATGACGCACACGCCCATCACCATGCGGCTGGCCGACGGGACGCATCTGTCGATCCACGAAGCGGCGCTGGTCGATTATTCGGGCATGTGGCTTCAGCGCCTGCAGGATCGCCGTTTCCGCGCACATCTCGCGCCGTCCAGTCGCGGCGCGAAGGTCGTCCGCACGGGCGCCTTCACGACGCCCTGGCGTACGATCCGCATCGCGCCCGATGCCGCCGGTCTGGTCGAAAACGATCTGGAACTCAATCTTAACGAGCCCAACAAGCTGGGCGACGTAAGCTGGTTCAAGCCTGCCAAATATATCGGCATCTGGTGGGGCATGATCAGCGGCAAGTGGACGTGGGACGAAGGCCCGCGCCACGGCGCCACGACCGAAAGGACCCGGCAGTATATCGATTTCGCCGCCAAGCACGGTTTTCGCGGCGTACTCGTCGAAGGCTGGAACAAGGGGTGGGCGCAGTGGAAGAATTACAGCTTCACCGAGAGTTATCCCGACTTCGACCTCGAGGGACTGGCCGACTATGCGAAAGAAAAGGGCGTCCACCTGATCGGACATCACGAGACCGGAGGCGATATCGCGGGCTACGAACGTCAGCTTGCCGATGCCATGGCTCTTTATGGGCGGCTGGGTGTGGATGTGGTGAAAACCGGCTATGTCGCAGACGCTGGGAATATCGCATCTTGTAATGCGGACATCGCGGATCCGTGCGACGAAAAGGTGATGGAATGGCATGACAGCCAACGGCAGGTGCAACACCATCTGCGCATGGTCGAGGAAGCGGCGAAAAACCGCGTGGCCGTAAACCCGCACGAGCCAGTCAAGGACACGGGCCTGCGCCGGACCTATCCCAACTGGGTCTCGCGAGAGGGCGCGCGTGGGCAGGAGTACAATGCCTGGGGTCCCTTCGCCAACGGACCCGATCACGAGCCTACGCTGGTCTATACGCGGATGTTATCCGGACCGATGGATTACACGCCGGGTGTCCTCAGCGTCACCGGCGGCAACGGCGTTCCGATGGCCAGCACGGTGGCCAAGCAATTGGGCCTGTATCTTGCGATCTATTCGCCGATCCAGATGGCGGCCGATTTCGTGGAGAGCCTGGCGGAACATCCGCGCGAGCTGGAATTCATCAAGGCCGTGCCGGCCGATTGGGCGGAAAGCCATCTGGTCGCGGGCGAGGTGGGCGATTACGCCATATTCGCCCGCAAGGATCGCAATTCGGCCGACTGGTACGTGGGCGGCATCAACGATGCCACGCCGCGCGAGGTGACCATCGACTTCGATTTCCTAGATCCGGGCAAAACCTACCGCGCGAAGATCTGGAAGGACGGCGAAGGCGCCACGTTTGAAACGGAGGCGCGCCACCGGATCTCCTACGACGACCGGACCATCCGCAAGGGCGACCGGCTGACCGTGTGGCTGGCGCCCGGCGGGGGAGCCGTGATCCAGCTCAAGCCCGGTAAGGAAACGGCGGGTAAGTGAACCAGTCTAACCCGCCTTCCGTCGTCGTCCTCGGCGGCGGCAGCGCGGGGTGGATTACCGCCTGCCTTCTGGCGAAGGAGTGGGGCGCGGACCGCGTTACTGTCGTCGAAAGCCCGGAAGTGGGCATTATCGGGGTGGGCGAAGGCTCCACCCCCCAGTTGAAATTCCTGTTCGACCATCTCGGGATCGAAGAGGCGGAATGGATGGCGGCCTGCGACGCCACCTTCAAGCTGGGAATTCGCTTTAGCGGATGGAGTGAACGGGCGGGCTTCGAAAGCTATTTTCATCCGTTTCCCGGCCCGGTCGATCTGCACACCGAACCGGGCTTCGTGCGCAATTGCGCGCTTGCCCGGCGCGGTTTCGACGTGGCGGCCCATCCCGACCCGTGGTTCCTCGCGACGCATCTCGCTGATCGGGGCAAACGCCCGCATCCGGCCGAAAGCTTCCCTTTTCCGCCCAGCTACGGTTACCATTTCGATGCGTACAAGCTCGGCGCATTCCTGCGGGATTGGGCGGTGGCGCGCGGGGTCATTCATCGGCAAGCCAAGGTCGCCGAAGTCTCACTGACCCCCGACGGCGACGTAGCCGCGCTCGCCTGCGAGGATGGAAAGACGATTGCCGGCGACATCTTTGTCGATTGCTCCGGCTTCCGCAGCGTTATCGTGCAGGAGGCGCTCGGCGAGCCTTTCCTGTCTTATGGGAATGCCTTGTGGGCGGATCGCGCGGTGGTGCTTCCATCGGCGGCGCCGGTCAGCTTCCGACCGCAGACCGAAGCGGTGGCGATGTCGGCCGGATGGCGCTGGGCGATCCCGCTCACCACTCGGACAGGCAACGGCTATGTCTACTCCAGCCGTTATGTCGGGGACGAGGACGCGGAGGCTGAGCTGCGCACCGCAATCGGCATCGGGCCTGAGGTGGAGGCTCGCAGGCTGGCGATGAAGGTGGGACGGGTCGAGCGCAGCTGGCACCGCAACTGCCTGGCCGCGGGCCTTGCGCAAGGCTTCGTCGAACCGCTGGAGGCGACGGCGCTGCATATCGTGATTACGACCGCGTTGGAATTTGCGCAGGCTTACCGCTCGGGCGGGTTCGGCCCTCGCCACCGGGATTCCTTCAACGCGCGCATCGCCGAGCGCTATGACGGAATCAGGGATTACATCGTCGCCCATTACCGGATGAACGGGCGCGGGGGACGATACTGGCGCGATTGTTCGCAAAACCACGCCTTGTCCGATCGACTGAAAGCCATGATGACCGCGTGGTTCACGCATGAAAACCTCGAAGAAGCCAACCGCGAAATCTACGGTTCCGCGCCCGCCTATTCCGCGGCCAGCTGGCATTGCCTGTTTGCGGGGTACGGCACATTCCCGGCGGCGGAGAAGCTTGCGCCCTTGCCGGATGGTTTGATGGCTGCCGACGAGGATCGCGCCATCGCCATGCTGAAAGCCTGCGCCGCCAATTTTTCCTTCTGAAGATAGAGTATGGTTGTTTGTGTGGTGGGATGCGTGGCATTTTGCGCCGGAGCGGTCTAGATCGATTGCGAATCAAAACGAGGAGAGTGTCATGGCAACCCAGCCCGACGTGCATCCGGTGGATGCCGACCAAGCCTTTCGCGAGGAGGTGAAGGATTTCCTTGCCCAGCATTTCCCGGCTGAGCTGAAAGGCAAGAGCAACGCGCTGGCATCCGTGGAAGGTCCGACCGACGAAACGCCTGCCCAGAAGGGCTGGCGCGAGGCCGTGGGCGAACGTGGCTGGGGCACGCCCACTTGGCCCAAGGAATATGGCGGTGGCGGTCTGACCCGTGTCCAGTCGCGTATTTTGGACGAGGAGTTTGCCAAGGTCGGAGCTTTCAATCCGATCGGCGGAATGGGCGTGATGATGTTCGGCCCCACGCTGCTGGAATTCGGGAGCGAGGCGCAGAAGAAGGAGCATATCCCCCCCATCTGCCGCGGTGAAATCCGCTGGTGCCAGGGCTACTCCGAACCCAATGCCGGGTCCGATCTCGCTAATTTGCAAACCATGGCGGAGGACAAGGGGGACCATTACCTCGTCAACGGGCAGAAGACGTGGACCAGCGGCGGGCAATGGGCGGACAAGTGCTTCGCCATCGTGCGCACCGACCGCAGCGACAAGCACAAGGGCATCAGCTTCATGTTGATCGACATGGATGCGCCCGGCGTGGAGGTCCGCCCGATCAAGATGATTTCGGGCATGAGCCCGTTTTGCGAGACATTCTTCACCGATGTGAAGGTGCCCAAGGAAAACCTCGTTGGCGAGGAAGGGCAGGGCTGGACCATCGGAAAGCGCCTGCTTCAGCACGAGCGCACGAACCTGTCCGGCGGCGGCAGCCTGGCCCGCATGATGGGTGCGAACCTGTCCGATATCGCCAAGAAGCATTGCGAAACCGATGCGGACGGCAAGCTGGCCGACAAGGTGCTGCGCGACCGTATCGCCGATTTCGAAATCCGCTGGAACAGCTTTCTCCTGACCGCGCGCCGCGCGATGGAGGAAAGCAAGGCGCAGGGTGGGGTTTCCGAAATCAGCTCCGTGCTCAAGAAGCTGGGCACCAAGCTTGGCCAGGAACGGGCCGAAATGCTGATCGAGATCCGCGGGCTGCAGGGCCTGGGCTGGGAAGGCGATGGCTTTTCGGACGGCGAACTAGAGTCAGCGCGTGCCTGGCTCTTCGGGAAGGCCACCACGATCTATGGCGGATCGACCGAGATCCAGAACAACATCATCGCCAAGCGCGTGCTCGGCATGCTGGACCACCAATAAGCTCCGCGAAAAGACGCGGACGAGGGAGATACGGACAATGGCAGTTCTCAGTGAAGAGCAGGAAATGCTGCGCGATATGGCGCGCGAATGGGCGTCGAACGAAAGCCCCGTCGCCGCCTTCAGAAAGCTGCGCAACAGCGACAATCCGGACGGGTTCGATCGCGGCGCATGGAAGACCATGGCCGAAATGGGCTGGACCGGAGTCATCATACCCGAAGCGCACGGCGGTTCGGATTTCGGTTGGCTGTCCATGGGCCTGGTGGCCGAAGAGCTGGGCAAGACACTGACGGCCAGTCCGCTCATAGCCAGCACGGTGGCGGCGAGCGCGATCGTGCTTGGCGGTAGCGAGAAGCAGAAGGCCAAATGGCTGCCCCGGCTAGCCAGCGGCGAAACGATCGCCACGCTGGCAGTGGACGAGGGCCCACGCCACGATCCTGCGACGATCGAGGCCAGCGTTTCGGACGGCAAGCTCAGCGGCACCAAGGCTTTCGTGCCCGAAGCGCACGGCGCGGACCTGTTCGTGGTCGCGGCCGCGGACGGGCTTTATCTGGTGGAAAAGGGCGATGGCGTCTCGCTGTCCGATCGCAAGCTGACCGACCAGCGCAGCCACGCACAGGTGACCTTCGATGGCGCCCCCGCCGACAAGCTGGCTGAGGGAGGCGACGCACTACTGGATGATGTTCTCGACCGGGCGCGGATCCTCGCCTCCTGCGAGATGCTGGGCATGGCGCAGGCGGTGTTCGACAAGACGCTCGATTATCTGAAACAGCGCGTGCAGTTCAACCAGGTGCTCGCCAGCTTCCAGGCGTTGCAGCATCGCATGGCGGATCTTTTCGCCGATCTGGCGATGATGCGTTCCGCCGTGGAGGGCGCTCTGCAGGCGCTCGACAGCGGGTTCGGCGCCTCACGCTCAGCCACCATCGCCAAGGCGGAGGCGAACCGTGTCCTCCACAAGATGGCCAGCGAGGGCATCCAGCTGCACGGCGGGATCGGCATGACCGACGAATACGATGTGGGCTTCTATCTTAAGCGCGCGCGGGTGCTGGAATCGCAGTGGGGCAACAGCGGCTACCTCAAGGACCGGTTCGCCACGCTGAGCAGCTATTGATGGGGATCGAATTGGCGGACGCCGGGGCGCTCGGCTTCGATTCTGAACGGCTGGCGCGGATCGACGGCTTCCTTGCGGAAACCTATGTCGATCCGGGCAAGCTGCCGTGCGCGCAGATCCTGGTCGCGCGCGACGGCAAGCCAGTGCATCATGCCACGCTCGGCTCGCTGCGCGAGGACGGCACGTCCATGCGAGAGGATGCGATCTTCCGCATCGCCAGCATGACCAAGCCGGTGACCTCGGTGGCCTTCATGCAACTGGTGGAACAGGCCAGGGTGGCGCTGGACGATCCGATAGCGCGGGTCCTTCCGGAGCTGGCCGATCTGGGGGTCTATGCGGGCGGCGGCGGGGCAGTTCCCTTTGCGCCCGCCACGCCGACGCGGCCGATCCGCTTCGTCGACCTGCTGACGCATATGTCGGGCCTCACCTATGGCCTTCAGAACCGCACCAGCATCGATGCCGCCTATCGCAAGGTGGAGCTAGACTTCGGGCGAGATCATCATACCAGCGACGAATATCTGCGGCACCTTTCCGGCCTGCCTTTGGAATTCGAGCCGGGCACGGGCTGGAATTACTCCGTCTCCACCGATGTGCTGGGCATCGCGGTAGAACGGCTGTCCGGCATGCGCCTGGGCGAATATTTCAAGGCACATATCTTCGATCCGCTGGGGATGGAGGACACCGCCTTCGGGGTCGCCGCCGAGAGGCAGGATCGCCTGGCCGATGCCTTTGGCTACAGGCCGGGCAACACCCCGCGATGTGTCGATCAGGCCGCCTCCAGCAGGCTGGCCAGCCCGGCGAAATTCCACAGCGGTGGTGGCGGGCTGGTCGGTACAACGGCGGATTATCATCGTTTCTGCAGCATGCTTCTGGGCCGGGGGGCATTGGACGGAGCGCGCATCCTGGCGCCCAAGACGCTGGAGCTTATGACTCGCAACTTCCTGCCGGGCGGGGCCGACCTGGCCTCGGTCAGCCGCAGCCTGTTCTCCGAAACCACAAGTGCGGGATCCGGATTCGGGCTCGGGTTTGCAGTGGTGACGGAGCCGGCCAAGACGCTGATGCCGTCGAGCAAGGGCGAATTCTACTGGGGCGGCGCCTATTCCACGGCCTTCTTCGTGGACCCGATGGAGGGCATCACCATGGTCTTCATGACGCAGCTTTATCCGTCGAGCACTTATCCGGTGCGCAGGCAGCTCAAGACCCTGATCTATTCGGCGCTCGTGGAAAGCCGCGCCTGAGGGCGCGGCAGCAGGTCAATCGAAACTGAAGAGGTCGGGCGTCAGCCGAAGAGGGCGGCGATCAGCCAGGTGATCAGCACCATGATCGACACGCTTCCGCTCCAGACAGCGGCGATCCAGGCTAGCCGCTGCCAACCGGGTAACAAAGTCACATCGTCAAAATTTCGCGTCTCTGCGGCCATTCCTGCTCCCCGAAGCTTATACCCGCGAGCCTGCCAGATAGCCTGCCAGATTTACGGCGCTTTCGATTCGAACATGTCTTGTATCAGGACATTAACCAAAATGTCATTAAGGAAATACACGTGGCGGCTTTAGTTCAGCCACCACCGCAGCAGATAGGCGACCGTGCCCAGCACGGCCACGCTTCCCGACCAGATGGCTGCCATCCACCCCAGCCGCTGCCACAGCGGCGCCTGATCGGCGTGCCTACTCAATGGTACCCCTCGTCCCCAACCTTGCCGCGAAAAACCCAGTAGGCCCAGGCGGTGTAGGCGATGATCAGGGGCATGGTGATGGCGACGCCCACCAGCATGAAGATCTGGCTCCGCTCGGGCGCGGCAGCGTCCCATATGGTGAGCGAGGGCGGCACGACATAGGGCCACATCGTCACCCCCAGCCCCGCCATGCCGAAGAAGAACAGAGCCAGGCTCAGCCAGAAAGGTTTGGAATGTCGTTCTACCGAAAGGGCCCGCAACAGCACCAGCGCGACGATGCCCGTCAGGATCGGCACCGGCGCCGCGAAATAGATCTCGGGCGCGGTGAGCCAGCGAGCGGCGTATTCCGGATTGAGCGAGATGTTGTAGAGGCTCACCCCGCCCATCAGGACGAAGGTCGCCCAGGCGGCCCGCTTGGCCAGCTTGCGGGCGTGGTGCTGGCTTTCGCCCTCGAATTTCCACACCAGCCAGGTTGCGCCTAAAAGGGCGTATCCGGCCACCGTGCCCAGGCCCGTGAGCAGCGTATAGGGCGTAAGCCAGTCGAACCAGCTTCCCGCATAGGCGCGCCCGTCCACCGTGATCCCCTGCAACAGCGCGCCCAGCGTCATGCCCTGCGCGATCGCGGCGACGAAGGATCCGCCGGTGAATGCCGCGTCCCAGAACCTGCGATGCCCCGGATCGCGCCAGCGGAATTCGAACGCCACTCCGCGGAACACCAGCCCCAGCAACATGGCGATGATGAGCGGATAGGTCGCCGGCAGGACGACCGCATAGGCAAGCGGGAAGGCGGCAAACAGACCGCCCCCGCCCAGCACCAGCCAGGTCTCGTTCCCGTCCCACACCGGCGCGATCGAATTCATCGCGCGATCGCGCTCGGGACCGACTTCGAAGGCGGGGAAAAGGATGCCGATGCCAAGGTCGAACCCGTCCATCACGACATAGGCGAAGACGGAGAAGGCGATGATAAACGCCCAGATGGTCGTCAGATCGACATCGACGCTCATGGCGCTGTCTCCGGTTCCTGCTTGTCGCCCGAAAGGTCCCGCGTGCTCCGGTCGGTCGGGTCCTGTGTCGGGCCGGGAGTGATGCCGGCGGTGCGGATCGGACCCTTGTCCCCGCGCTTGACGCCGAATTCGCCGGGATGGGGCGGCTTGTGCATCAGGTGGAGGATATACCACACGCCCGCGCCGAAAACCGCGAAATAGACGATCACGAAGGCAAGCAGTGAGGCGGCGACCGCGGGTGCGTCCAGCGGGCTGGCGGCATCGGCGGTGCGCAGCAATCCATAGATCACGTAAGGCTGGCGGCCCACTTCCGTGGTGATCCATCCGGCGATCACGGCCACGAAGCCCGATGGAGCCATGACCAGCGCTGCCCTGTGAAGGAGGCGCCAGTCGTACAGCCGCTTGCGCCAGCGCGCGAGCAGGCTCCACATGCCGAGTGCCAGCATGGCGAAACCGATCGCGACCATGACCCGGAAGGACCAGAACACGATCCCCACGGGCGGTTGCTCGTCATCGGGAATCGTGTCGAGCCCGGCCAGCGGCGCGTCGAGCGAATGCTTGAGGATCAGCGAGGACAGCTTGGGTATCCCGATAGCATAATCGAGCCGCTGTTCCTTATCGTTCGGAATTCCGAACAGATAGAGCGGCGCGCCATCGGGATGGCTTTCGTAATGGCCTTCCATGGCCATGACTTTGGCGGGCTGGTGCTCCAGCGTGTTGAGGCCCTGCGTATCGCCGGCGAAAATCTGCACCGGCGCCACCAGCGCCGCCATCCACATCGCCATCGAGAACATCTTGCGCGCGTGCGGGTTCGCCTTGTCGCGCAGCAGGTGCCAGGCCCCCACGCCGCCCACCACGAAGGCGGTGGTGAGATAGGCGGCGATCACCGTATGCACCAGGCGATAGGGGAAGCTGGGGTTGAACACGATCGTAAACCAGCTGTCGCCAGGCAGATACTGCCCGTTGGCCCCGATCTCGTAGCCTGCCGGTGTCTGCATCCAGCTGTTGACCGACAGGATCCAGAAGGCCGAGATGAAGGTGCCGAACGCAACCATGCAGGTGGCGGCGAAATGCAGCTTACGCCCCACGCGGTTCATCCCGAACAGCATCACGCCCAGGAAGCCGGCTTCCAGGAAAAACGCGGTCAGAACCTCGTAAGCCATCAGAGGGCCGATTACCGGCCCGGCCACATCGGAGAAGACCGACCAGTTCGTTCCGAACTGGTAGCTCATCACGATGCCCGACACGACGCCCATGGCAAAGGCGATGGCGAAGATCTTGAGCCAGTATTTAAACAGGTCGAGATAGAGCCCCTTGCCTGTCTTCAGCCACAGCCCTTCCAGCACCATCAGATAGCTCGCAAGCCCAATGGAAAATGCGGGAAAGATGAAGTGGAAGCTTACCGTGAAGGCAAACTGGATCCGGGCAAGCAACAGGGCGTTCAAGCCTTCGGGCACGTCGTTTCTCCTGACCGGGCGGGCCTATAGCAGCAATTGGAGGTCGCCGCTGATGCAATTTGCGCAACAGGTCGTGCCCTCCGCCGGGGGAGTCCCCCGCGCACGATAGGCGGGCCGGTCAGATTCTGTATGCTGTCCTACATGCGCTGCAGAAGTTTGCCTGCGCGCTGTTTCCCAAACCGTGGCCCCTTCCGCAGCTTTTTAAAATGACCCGGTCGGCGTAGCCCACCGATGGTCACGGGTCATACCCGCCTTGCGCCCGCCGCGCGTACCGCCTCCAGGTTGGGATAGCCGTTCACTGCCATCAGCAGATCGGCTTCGGCCAGGATGGAGCGCAGCACGTGCGCCGCGCCGCGCGCGCCGCCGATGGCCAGGCCATAGGTATAGGGACGGCCGATGCCGACCGCCGTCGCGCCCAGCGCGATCGCCTTGACGACATCGCTGCCCGAACGAATACCGCTGTCGAACAGCACGGGGACGGAACCCGCGCCCGCTACCACGCCGGGCAGCATATCGATGGCGGCGATCCCGCCATTGGCCTGGCGTCCGCCGTGGTTGGAACAATAGATCGCGTCCACGCCATGGTCGGCGGCTTTGCGCGCATCATCTTCGTGGCAGATGCCCTTCAGGACGATGGGCATGTCGGTGATGTCCCGGAACCAGCCGATGTCGTCCCAGGTCAGGACCTTGCCGAAAGTGGCGGCCCAGGTGCCGATCGCGGTTTCGGGTTCCTCTTGGGGCGGTTTCTCCAGCAGGCTCTGGAACACCGGATCGCTGAAGTAGTTCTCCAGCACCTTGCCGCGAAGTTGCGGGAAATTCGCCGTGTTGAGATCGCGCGGGCGCCATCCGGTGACCCAGGTGTCCAGGGTGATGACCAGCGCCTTGTAGCCGGCCTCCTGCGCCCGAACTATCAGGCTTTCGGCCAGCCCTTCGTGCTTGGGCGTGTAGAGCTGGAAGAAGGCGGGGGTATCGCCGGTGGCCTCCACCACGTCCTCCAACGGGGTGTTCGACAGGGTCGATGCGCAGAACGGCACGCCGGTTTCGGCGGAGGCCTGTGCGGCGGCGAGGTCTCCCTTGCGATCCTGCGTCACTTCTCCGTTGAGACCAATGGGCGCCATGAAGACGGGAGAGGGCAGGCGGATGCCGAACAGATCGATCGACAGGTCGCGCTTGCGGCAGTCGACCATCATGCGCGGCACCATGCCCCATTGGTGGAAGGCGCTGGCGTTGCTTTCCTGCGTGTGCTCGTCCCCGCAGCCGCCCTGCACATAGTTGAGCAGGCCGGGGGACAGCGCCTTCTCCGCGCGTTCCTCCAGCGATGCGAAATCGACGGGGAAGTCGGGCAGGATGCCGTTCAGTCCGCCCGCATAGATCGCGTTCTGCATGTCCCCGTAATGCGCCATGGTCCTCTCCTCTCGCTTATCCGTTGCGGGTGTTGTGCCGCTTTAGAGAGGCGCGGTCCATCCCGCCCGGCGCGCCTACTCCGCTTCGGACTCCGGCTGGCCCACCCAGTATTGCCGGAAGGCCGCACGCGGATCGCTTTCCACCCGCAGGTCTTCGTCGAAGATCATCGTCCTGCGTTCGGGCGGTGAGTAGGGCTTCCACTCGGGCACATTCTCGTTGTTCGGGTCGCCATTCGCCGCGAAGGCCGCCCAGCTCGAAGCGATGGCCGCGGCGAGCGTGTTGGCTTCCCTGCTCGACCCATTCAGCGCGCCGCGGGTGTTGTAGAGACTGGGTGCGACATCGATCCCGTGGACCGCGCCGAAGCGGCCGTCCGCCGCCGGGCTCGGCTGGGTCCATAGATAGGTCCAGACCGGCGCACCGCCCTGTTTCGCCTTCAGTTCGGCCTGTGCGAAGGCGGACTTGCGGAAGGTCAGATCGGACTCCAGCCGAGCGGCCAGCAGGAAGGGGGGCGCCTCCGGATCTTCCTGGCGATAGGCGGCGACTGCGTCTTCCGCCCTGTCGCCCAAGCGTTTGCGGGCAAACTCCGTCAGGCGCGCCTGGTCCATCGAAAAATCACCCATTCGGTAGGCCCGCTCGTCCAGGACGGAGGAGACGATCATCGGCACGTCGGCGGATACGGCTGGCGCGTCGGGGGCCCATGGGTGGCGGGGCAGGGCGATCCCGTCCACCACCGGCGCGAAGGATCGCGGGGCCTCCCCCCTGGCCCGGTCAGCAGCTTCGAGCTTCGCCTGCGTTTCCAGCAGGATCGTCCAGGGCACCTCTTGCAGCTTGCGCACGTCGCCCGGGCCGATCTCCAGCGCATCCATCAGTCTCTTGGCGGTGACGCTTGCCATTTCGGGGGGCATCATGCGCAACGCCGAACCGCTCATGACACCGGCGCGGTGGAAGAGGCCCTTGCCGCCGGGCATCGCCATCAGCACGCTGGTCTTCGCTCCTCCGCCCGACTGGCCATAGACCAGCACGCGCCCAGGATCGCCACCAAACGCACCCACGTTCTCGCGCACCCATCCAAGCGCGGCGACGATATCCTGCATCCCCACAGTGCCCGATGTGGCGAAATCATCCCCGCCGAATTCGGCCAGATGCAGGAAGCCGAACGCGCCGAGGCGATGATTGATCGCGATCACCACGCTGTCGGAAAAGCGCGCCATCGCCTCTCCGTCCATGCCGACCGAATTGCCCGAGCCGGAGTAGAAACCGCCGCCGTGCAGAACCACGATCACTGGCTTCTTCGCGTTCGGATCGAGCCCGGGCGACCAGAGGTTGAGCGACAGATTGTCTTCTCCCATGCCCGAAGGGTTGCGATCGACAAGGATCAGGTCGGCATAGGTATGTCGGCGGTCACCGGGAATTTGCGGCGCCACATCCGTCCAATGCAGGGCATCGCGCACGCCAGCCCAGGGTTCGACCGGCTGGGGCGGCATGAAGCGGTTCACTCCCGAGGTGTCCGCAGCATAGCTGATGCCCTTGAACACTGCGACCCCGCCCGACTGAAGCCCGCGCAGCTTGCCCTGCGCTGTCTCTACCACGGGGAACATCCCGCTGGCCGCGAAGGCAGGCCGCGCCATCGTGGCACTGCCCAGAGCCAATGCGCTGCCGATTGTCTGCCGCCTGGTCATCATCGCTTTTCTCCCTTGTGCCGCGCCACCGACGTGACGGCGCGCCTTGGTTTGACACTAGAACCAATCGCACTTGCGTGTTAAGTCCTTTTTCGTAAATGCGGTATGTCAGCAGGGCGCACACAGCCTTGGTAAAAGCATTTGGTTCAAACACCGGGTTCCCAATCAGGCATCCGGCTGAGTTATTAGGGAGAGGCAGGATTTGCTTGGTTTGCGCCTTTCGCGCCGCAATGCGCTGTCTGGATTGTCGACGATGACGGCGGCCTCGCTTGCCGGACTGGCTGCGCCGGGGCTCTCTCAGGCGACTGGGCGTCTGGTTCCGCGTGTGGACTCGCCCCAGCGCATATGGGCGAAGGCGCATCTGCACGGCCTGATGAACCTCTTCCTCCCCACCTTCCGCGAAGACGGGCGCACGCTGGACGAAGATGCCATCCGCCACGACGTTCGCCATGCGATTGCGCAGGGGTTCTCCGGCACGCTGCCGATGATCAACTGGACACTGCCCGGCGATCCACGCTGGGGGGAATTTCACCGTATCCTGATCGACGAATCGAGGGGCGCGCTTCCCATCCACGGCATCATCGCGAGCGATAAGGTCGAATCGGACCTGACGCTGCTCAGCGCGCTGGAAGACATCGGGGTTGAGCTCGTTCTGCTCGCCTCGACCTACCCGGCAGATAGCAGCGAAACGCAGTTGCACGATCTGATGGCGCGCCGGATAACGGCGACCGAGTTGCCGATCATGCTCTATGCCGCCACCGGAAGACGCGCCTTTCCCACGCTCGGCCCGGCAGGGCAGCCGCTCGACGTCTACGACAGGATCGCCGATCTCGACAACGTGGTCGCGGTCAAGATCTCGCAGCCGGTATCGCTTACGTCCACCGTGCAGCTGTGCCAGCGGCTTGGCGACCGCCTTTCGATGGGCCCGGTGAACCTCGACTTCCTGCCGCTCCTGGCGCGCCATTTCGGCATCGGCTGGAGCGGGCAGTGGAATGCCGAAGCCGTGCAGACGCCTGACCAACAGATCGGCAACCGCTTGCTCGGTGCGTCGGCGACGGGTGATGTGGCGCAGGTCGATGAGCTTGCCCGCCAGATCCAGCCCGCCCTTTCGCACTTCTTCGCAGTGCAGGCCCCGGTGATCCGGGCCGGGGGCCACCCATGGCAGCACAATCGCTATTATCAGTGGCTGTCGGGCGCGAACGGCGGGTTGCTGCCACGCGATCCCCACGCCCCAGAAGGTGCCATTCCGGTGCTGGATGCACAGGCGCGCGCAGCGATGCGGGCTGCCTATCGGGCGTCCGGTCTGGAGCTGACCGACGCGCCGGAGGAGCAATTCGTCGTCGGCCGCGCGGCGTGGGCGCGGGGGGTGCGCGCTTCAGACCTGGCCGATCTGCCGTATTATTCGAAAAACTGAGACAAGAGGGACGAGGAACATGAGCATCCGCAACATCTATGCAGGCTTTGCCGCCGCCGCTGCGCTGGCGCTTTCAGCCTGCGCGACGCCGGGGATGGAGACATCTTCGCAGCAGCTAGCGAGTGCGGCGCCGATACTCGTAACACGATATGGCGCCCTTTCCGGTACGCGCGAAGGCGAGAGCGGAACGGTCCACGTCTTTCGCGGCGTGCGCTACGGCGCCTCAACCGAAGGGCGGCGTTTCCAGACCGCGGCCGAGCCGCAAAGCTGGTCCGGCACGCGTCCCGCCACCTGGTTCGGCAGTGAGTGCCCGCAGATCCCTTCGCCCGATGTGCCCGTATTCCGCTCCTGGGAAAATTCGGTCGGCACCAGCGAGGATTGCCTGTTCCTCAACGTCTGGACCCGTGGCCTCGACGATGGCAAGAAACGCCCGATCATGGTCTGGCTGCACGGCGGCGGCTACGTCACGGGCTCGGGTTCGAGCAACGGTTACGACGGCTCGCGGCTGGCGGAGCGGGGCGATGTGGTCGTCGTCA
Organism: Qipengyuania sp.; assembly: GCF_042095715.1. Lineage (GTDB taxonomy): Bacteria > Pseudomonadota > Alphaproteobacteria > Sphingomonadales > Sphingomonadaceae > Qipengyuania. The sequence goes on from NZ_JBELMO010000002.1 coordinate 42,584, forward strand.
CGCTCAACCACAGGCTCAACGCGCTGGGCTATTCCTACCTCGGCGGACTGAGCGACGACCCGAAATATGCCGATAGCGGGAATCTGGGCAGCCTCGACATCGTCAAGGCGCTCGAATGGGTGCGCGACCATGCGGAGGAGATCGGCGGCGACCCGGATAACGTGACCATCTTCGGCGAGTCCGGCGGGGCCGCCAAGGTTTCCACGCTGATGGCGATGGAGGGTGCGCGGGGCCTGTTTCAGCGCGCGATCGCGCAGTCCGGTTCGATGTCGCTCGCGGGTTTCACTCCGCGCGTCGGCACGCCGCTGGCGAAGGACCTGATGGCGACTGCGGGTGCATCCAGCGTGGAAGAACTGGCAGCGATGCCGATCGAGGATTTCATCGCCGCGATGATGAAGTCGCGCAGCCGGGGTGCCTATTACCGCCCGGTGGTCGACGGGCGCTCGCTCACGCGGCAGCCCTATACTCCTGATGCCAATCCGGTGTCCGCCGACATTCCGCTGCTGGTCGGCACGAACAACAACGAGATGCGCCTGCAAGGCGGCCTGGGCAGCCCGGAGAACTTCGCGCTGACGTGGGAGGAGCTGCCCGCGAAGCTCAAGGCCTTTACCGGCGACGCAGATGTCGAAGAATTGATCGCGGGCATGCGTGCGGCGCACCCCGATTGCGACGCGAGCGACGTGTTCTTCCAGGTGGCTACCTTCCGCAATTATCGCGGCACCGCGCTGTTGCAGGCCGAGCGCAAGAGCGCGCAGGCTGCTCCGGTCTACATGTACCGGCTCGACTGGAAGACCCCGGTCGAAGGCGGGCGGCTGGAAACACCGCACGCGCTCGATATCGCATTCGTCTTCGACAATGTCGCGCGCTCGACCAGCTTTACCGGCCCGGAAACCAGCGAGACCAAGCGGATGGCGGATCTGATGGCCGATGCGTGGATCGCCTTTGCGCGAACCGGCAACCCGAACACACCTGCGCTACCCGCGTGGCCCAGTTACGATGTTCCCGGCCGCGCAACGATGATCTTCGACATCGACCCCCAGGTGGTGCGCGATCCCGATAGCGCAGAGCGCGAACTGCTCCAGCGCCTGCTGCCCGAGGGGCGCGGCATCTAAACCAGAAGCCTTCAAGCGAGCCGGGTTCGCCCCCGGCTCGCTTCGATACGCCGAAAACCTACGATGCAGCTGATGTATCGGCGCTTGGTTCGCCCATCTGCATGATCTCGATCTCGTGGCTCTCGGGTGTGTGGACGAAAGCGATCCGGGCGGGGCCGAAGGTGATCGTCTCGCCCTTCTGCTTCGCTCCAGCGGCTATCGCCCTCGCAAGATCGGCGTCAAGATTGCGCGAGATCATGCCGATCGGGCCATAGCCGTTGCCGGTTTCGATGGTGCGGCCGTCTTTCCAATGAAACAGGACGATCGTGGTCGAACCCTGCTTCCCCGTCATGACGTGTTCTCGGAAGGTGGAGGTATCCACCGTGTCGGCATGTGTCAGGCCGAAGCCGTTCTTGAAGAAACCGGTTGCGGCATCGATATCGGCTACGGTCAGTTTCACGAACGTGAAGGCTGCTGGCTCCTGAGTGCTCACGATGCGTCCTTTCAGATGTGGTTTGATCGGATTGTACAGGGGGCGTCAATTTCTCGAGGCCGACCAATTCTTTGTCTCGCGATGAGGCCTTCGCGGCTCAGCTTCTCGGGCGCATCAGATTTTCCTGCGTGACGCTTGCCACCAGGCGTCCATCCAGATCGTAGAATTGGCCGCTGTTTAGGCCGCGCGCATAGCCTGCCCATGGACTTTCCGAGGCGAAGAGATGCCACCGGCCGAAGTCCGGGGTCTCGTGAAACCACACGGCATGATCAAGCGAGGCGCCCTGCACCTTGTCGCTGCCGGGACGGATGCCATGCGGCAGCATCGCGTTGCGCATGAACATCATATCTGAGGCATAGGAGAGCAGCGCGCGCTGGAGCAGAGGGTCAGCGCCGCTCGCGTCGCGCATGCGCATCCACACCGCCGTTTTCGCTTCGCATCCTTCGATCCCGAGCAATGTATCGGGATCGACAGGTACGATTTCTACGGGGCGCTTTTGCAGGCGGTCGATAATCCGCAGGCTGACGGCTTCCGAATTGGCAGCGCGCCATTCCTCCAGCGCAGCCTTCGCCGCATCGATATCGAGTGAAAAGGGCGGCGGGCTCGAATGGGCATAGCCAGTTTCCCTGACGTGGAAGGACACTGTCATCGAAAAGATCAGTTGATCGCCCTGCTTTCCATCGACCCGGCGCACCGCGAAGCTGCGCCCGGCAGACAGCGTGGTTACCGAATAGCGCACAGGCTCCGCGCTGGAGCCTGCTTTCAGAAAATGGGCATGCAGCGAATGCGGCAGGCGCCCGTTATTCTCTAGCGCGCACGTCGCGAGCAGACCCTGCGCAACCGCCTGGCCGCCGAACAGGCGAGGACCCATCGCAGGCCCGACGGGTCCTTCGAAAATCGCGTCATCGATGGCCTCGACGGCGAGAATTCTGCTCAGATCGACGATGTGCGTCCTCCCCATTTATGGCCATACCCTATATTCAGGATAATTCGATATGGCAAGAACGCATAGGATAAATTGCCAAACTCCAACTTGGAAACGCGCATAGCTTGGGAATTGACACTAGAACAACTAGTGTGAGATAACACGACGAACAGAGAAGGGAGAAGACGATGACGTACACCAAGGGCCGAATCGTAAATGATGCCGATTCGCACACGATGGAAACTCAGGACTGGCTCGCCGACCACCTTGATGGCGAATACAAGGAGATGTATTCGCAGGTTTATTCCAAGCGCGATGGAGGGGACCGGATCGTCAAGATGATCGACGCCGCCAAAGCGCGGAAGAACGATCCCGAAGCGCGCGCCAAGGCGCTGGAAAACCCGATCGAAGGCGCCAAGGGCTGGCTTGGCTATGGCGGGTTCGACAAGGAAGAGCGAGTCGAGGCGCTCGATTGGTTGGGGTTCGAGCGGCAGCTTGTCTTTCCGACCTTCGGCCTAGGCGCGATCACCAAGGCCGAAAGCGACGATCAACGCTATGCCGCAGCCACTGCACTCAACAAGGCTCAGCAGGATTTTTGCGATGCCGATCCCCGCATGGACTGTGTCGCCTTCACTCCGCTCGATGACCCCGAACGCGGTCTGGCCGAGGCCAAGCGGGCGGTCGAGGCTGGCGCGCAGGCGGTGATGTTCAGCGCGGGGCCGGCGGGTGACAAAAGCCCTGGCCACCCGGATCTGGATCCGTTCTGGCAGTTTCTTCAGGATAGCAGCATCCCGTTCATGCTACATATCGGGCCCGGCACGAAGACCCAGCCATCCAAGTTCAGGAACAATGGACGCGAGCGCGCGGCGGATCTGCATGGCGGCGGCGAGAACCTGCGCTTCCCCGACTTCCTCTGCCTGTGGTACGCCCCGCAGGAATTTCTTACCGCGATGGTCTACGATGGCGTCTTCCAGCGCTTCCCCGATCTGCGCGGTGGCGTGATCGAAAGCGGGGCCGGCTGGGTGCCCGAATTCCTGCGCATGCTCGATCACGGCTGGTATTCATTCAACAAGACCGACCAGTACCTGAAGGACATGGACAAACTGCCGTCCGAATACATCAAACGCGCAGTGCGCTTCACGCCGTTCCCCAATGAGGACGTGGGCCGGATGATAAAGGATTCCGCACCCGAGCTTTACCTGTTCTCGAGCGATTATCCTCACCCGGAAGGCACGAAGGATCCCTTCGGCAAGTTCGAAGCCTCACTCGATGGGTTCGACGAGGACGTGAAGGACATGTTCTACCGCACCAACTACGATCACATGATGTACCGCAAGAGCGAGGCGCTGGCCGAAGCCGCGGAATAGCATCCTTTCGGGAAGACGCCGGGGAGTGCATCCGCGCGATGCCCTCCCCGGCTTTGTGAGCAGGTCAGGTCGTTTCGAACCGCATCAGTTCGATGATCGGATCCACACTTTTTGCGCTGTCGAGCCCGTCGCACAGGGTGACCAGCCGGTCGGCCTTTGCCACGCCCAGCACCGGCTCCACCAATTCGTGCGCCTTCTCCTCGACCTCCGCCTTGGACAGAGGGTGCGTGGGGAAGCCCGGCACGAAGGGCACGTAGCGTTCCGTGCGCGTGCCGTCCTTGCGCACCAACGTGACCCGCGCGCTTTCGGTGCGGTCTTCGGCCTCGCCCGTCTCCTGCGCCTCATCCCGCACCACGGTCACCTTGCGTGCGAACGCCTGCGCCGCCTCGTCGTTCGCCTGCCGATCAAGCGATTGGGCGGCGACGAAGTCGAGCTGCCCGTCGAGCATGATGATCGCAGCGAGATGGGGAATGTTAAGCGCGGGCATATTGGCTCGCTCGAAGGTGGCTGCCTCGCCCGGCATGGCTACCGTTATGCTTTCCACTTCGTCCGGTGACACATCTTTGCGAAGGTCCAGCAGTGCGCGCACCGCCGGCTGGGTCGGCCCGCCCACCGGATAGCGTTTCATCGCCGCCAGCGAGAGTTCGTACCTCTCGTTCAGGCCTTCGACCAATGAGGCGTGGTCCGCGCCTTCGCCTTGAAAAGCGCGCCAGCGGAACCATCCGTTTTCGTCGTCGAAGCTGGCGGGCACTCCGGTGAATCCCAGCTTTGCCATCTGCGCAGCCTGCATTCCGTTGCGCGCCCCCATGCCTCCGAACACGAAGGCCTTTTCCACGTGCCTTACATCGAGCAGCCATTGCCACGAGCCGGACGCCTGCTGAGCGCAGTAGGCGAGCATATGATCAACCTCGTCGGGCGAGTGTCCCATCAACGCAGCCGCCGCGGTGGCTGCGCCGAAGGTGGGCGCAATTCCGTGATTGGCGAGCCCGGCGAGATAGAGGTTTCGCGTCCCGATGGCCTTGGGAAGCCTGCCCGCGATCTCGTAACCGGCGACCACCGCGCCGACCAGATCCGAACCGGGCCGATTCTGCGTGCGAGCCGATTCCAGCGCGGTGGGAACGATAGCCGGGCCGGGCTGGACGTAGGCCGAGGGAATGAAGTCGTTTATCTCCGCAGCGTGCGCCGTCATGGCGGAGGCGAACACCGCATCGACCGGTGAGGCGGTCTGGAGGGATGCCAGGATCGGGCTCCCCCCTCCCTGTGACATGGCGGACGCATAATCGCGCCCCAGCTTGGCTGCCTCGAGTGAGTGACAGGCTATGATGGCGGCCAGCGTATCGAGGATATGGAGCCGCGCCCGCTCACGGATGGGTTCGGGCACGGGATGGCGAGCCGCTCCGGAGATATAACTGGTCAGAGCGGGCGTAATCTCGCGCCATTCACTGTCCTTCGGGCTGGTTACGGCGTCTCCGCCTGCTTGTCGCGCAACCAGAGCCGGGGCCGAAATCGCCAGCGCCGCCGTCGCCGACCCTGCCTTTATCAGATGGCGTCGCGTCATGCCTTTATCCGCTTCCTCGTCCACTCTCATACTCCCCGCTGATCACCGTAAAGGTGCAGGCCTATCCACTGACAGTCAAACCAATAGTGATAAATTCGCGTGGCGGCCCCGCACCTATTGCCATTCATCACGGGCGACTGCACAGCACACGCATGGGAGCCACGCCGGTAGAGGGTGATCGCGAGCAGCAGGTACTCGCAGAGGCGGAGGCGTTGATCCTCGAACGGCGCACGCTCGACCTTTCGCTGGGCGAAGTAGCGGACCGCGTCGGAGTCAGCCGAAGTCTTCTGTACGTCTATTTCGACGGCGTGCCGGCAATGGTCGATGCTCTGTTCGGTCAGCATCTTTCCCGCCTGGAGGCGCGTGTTTTCTCCGACCCGGATGGACCGCGACGGTTCGACCGGGATGGCGCGATCGAGGCTTGCGCCGCCTATTTGGACTATCTCGTTAGCAATGGTCCGATTTTGTTATTGATCCTGCGCGAGCGACATCGGGATAGCCCGCTTGGACCCGCAAGCCGGCGAAATTTCCGCAGGCTGCTTCGGCGTGCCGCTCGCGACATATCTCGGCTACTGGGCCTCACGCCGCGTGAAGCGTTCGTCATGATCGAACTGGTCGCCGGAATACCTGAAGCGCTCGCGCGGCTTGCTCGGGAAGGCGAGATCACGAGCGATGTCGCGCACGCGACGTGCCGCCGCTTGACGGCCGCATCGATCGCCGCCTTTATCATCGAGCCGGCGGATTAGGCGGGGGCATCTGCGCGAGGGCTTCATCGCTCACGACGCCTGCCATGACTACGCCCAGACAAATTTCCTCGACCATCGGGAACGGCGCGCGTTTTCCCGCCACGATTCCGCCTGCTTTCAGGCAAACCGCCGCCAGCGCTGCCGTCGATGCCCGCGCGCTCTGCGCGTCCATGCTCCCCCGCCCGACCAGCTGCTGAAGGATGGGCGCGCGCGCTGCGTCGCTCAGTGCCGTGCGCTCTGCCTTCAGCGAGTCCCGGACCTCGGGCATCCGCAGGAGCATCTGCAGAAGCGGCCCTCTCTGTGCAGCCTCGTGCAGATAACCAATGGTCGAAAGCATAACCCGCGTCTGATGGTTGGTACCCTTGGCGGTGCGCCGCCGTCGCCGGGTTTCCTGTAGCGAAATCTCACGCCGTGCGATCGCGACAAGCAGTTCCGTGCGGCCCCCGAAGCAGTTGTGAGCCTGCGTCTCGCTGATACCCGCCATACGCGCTACCCGCCGGATGGTTACGGCAGAAAGCCCCTCTGACAAAGCGATGCGACTTGCCGTTTCAATCAGATTTCGGCGCCGATCTTCGGCCGACATACGGGTGCGACTCCCGGGCGACTGGCGGGTCTGCCGGCGGCCCAGGGCAAAGGTTTCACTGAGCCCGATCGGCGCCGGAGGGAGAGCCGGGCGCGGGTCGCGTGTGGTCGCGCTGCGGGTCCAGTGCGAGCGGGGAGGGCGCGGAATGTCGAGCCGGTCGCAAATCTTGGCGAGGCCATTGCCGGTCAGGCCATAACGCGCGGCGACAACACCCATCGGTTCAGACCAGATGTGTTCGAACAAGTCGGCGCGTGTTGTCTCCATCGCGTTACGCTATTCCCGTGACGGGGGTGTTGTCCACCTGATTGACGGAAGCGCAGTTGGGAAGTTCCTGTGTCGTACCCCATATTCAAATATGCTTGTTGTTAGATCGTAAATGGTCCGCTATGCCGGGGGGATAAGAGGAGGGGAGGCGAATGACTCGAGCGATTATCACTCTGCTACTGGCTACAACCGGATTTGGCGCAGTTCCGCTCAAGGCGCAGATGCCCAAGCCGATCGACCCGGTGACCGTAGAAACTGATGCGGGCACTCTTCGCGGCTCGCGAAAGGGCGGCGTACTGGTTTTTCGAGGTGTGCCTTATGCAGCCGCACCCGTGGGCGAAAATCGCTGGCGACCTCCGCAGCCTGTCGAGGGGTGGGAGGGCGTCCGTGCAGCAACCGCGCACGAACCGCCCTGTGTCCAGCCGGTCGACACCGACACCACCGTCGCGAATTTTGGGGGCGTAAACGGTGCCCAGTCGGAAGACTGCCTTTATCTGACCATTACGGCGCCCGACGGTGCTAAGAACGCCCCGGTGCTGGTTTGGTATCACGGGGGCGCGTTCTTTCTGGGTTCGGGCAGCCTTGGATCCTACGACGGCACGGCCAACGCGCGGAACGGGGTTATAACCGTCAGCGTCAATTACCGGCTCGGTGCGCTGGCCAACTTCGTCCATCCGGCGCTCGATCGAACCAATCCAGATGAGCCCAAGGGCAATTATGCCTTGCAGGATGCCGTCGCGGTACTCGAATGGATCAAGGCGAATATCGGCGCATTCGGGGGTGACGCACAGCGGGTAACCATCGCCGGGCAGTCGGCAGGGGGTGGCATCGTCACCAACCTGCTCTCGCTCCCGTCCGCCAAGGGTTTGTTCGACAAGGCCATCGTCCAGTCCGGCAGCCTGCTGCTGCCCGACCGTCCGAAGGCGGAGGCCGAGCGCATGGCGGTCGAAGCGCTGGAAACGATCGGCATCGGCGCAGACGTGACAGGAGATCAGCTGCGCGGCATTTCGGCGCAGACCTTCGCTGCGTCGGAGCCGTTGCGCGCCGGCTTCTTCTTTACCGCCGACAATACGTTCAAGCCTACTTCGACCATCGCGGCATTGCGGGCGGGCACCGAAGCGGACGTCCCGTTGCTGGTCGGCTCCAACGAGGGTGAAAAGGGCTTTGCCGGCGCACGCACTTTTGCAAGTCTCGCGGGCGACGAAGGTGCGCCTGCGTTTCTCTATCGCTTCGACCATACGCCCGCCTTCCGGACGGCCGAGTGGGCCAACGGCCCCATCCACTCGGCGGAGCTGATGTTCACCTTCGATTCGATCGACCGGTCCAGTTGGGGCGGGGAGCGTGCAGACGAGACCGACCGGGCGTTGGCTGCGAAGGTCAACAGTTGCTGGGTCGCCTTCATCAAGATGGCGCCCGGCGCGCGTTCCTTCGCGTGCGGCAACGGGTTCGTCTGGGAAGCCTACCAGCCCGGCGGAGATGTCGCGCTGATCGAAAGCGGTGGCCTTCGCATGGCCCCTGCCGATGCCCTGCCAGATGGGCCGGAGGAGGCAGGCGCGCCGCGAGAGGAATAAGAGAAGACGATAACGAAAGCCGCAAAAAAGCGGCGAAGTTGGGAGAGAAAAATGATTGGAAAATCGCAACTGATGGCGGGTGCGGCATGCGCGCTGTTCCTGGCGCCTGCAACATTCGCGCAGACGACTCCGGTCGATGGCGAGCAGAACCAGCCGGATCTGGCCGAGCAGGTCGAATCAGACCCCGAGCGCACGATTATCGTCACCGGATCCTATATCCGCGGTCAGCGCGAGGACGGCGCGCAGCCGGTAGACGTTTTCGGGCAGGAAGAGCTGGAATCGCGCGGGATCGACAGCCCGCTCGAATTCATCAAGAGCCTTCCTTCCGTGGGCCCCGTGTTAGGCGATTCCAATCAATATGGTGCCGGCGGCAGCCAAGGGGTCGGTTCGATCAACCTGCGCAGCCTTGGCCGCGAGCGAACGCTCGTGCTCTTCAATGGTCGTCGTTTCGCGACCGAGCCCGGCGATGGCGCCGCGGACACCAATCTGATCCCACTCTTCGCACTCGATCGGATTGAGGTCTTGAAGGACGGCGCAGCGTCTACGTATGGATCAGATGCTATCGCGGGCGTTGCTAACTTTGTGACCCGTCGCAACTTTACCGGAGTGGAAGTTGCTGGCGACTGGGAGTTTGTCGACGGATCGGATGATAATTACCGCATCAGCGCGCTGGGGGGCATTGATCTGGGCGCCGCCAACCTCATGATCGGCGCTGGCTGGCAGCACCGCTCCGAACTTCCGACGACGGCGCGCGACTTCACGCAGACACCCTACGCTGAGAACCCGACCGGCTATTCGTTCTTGGGCAATCCCGGCCTCTATGCTCCCCTGGGCATCATTCCGGGTCGCGGGGTCAGCACCCTGGGCCTCGCAGTGGATGGCAATCAGGTGGATGCGTGTGAGTCGCTCGGCGGAATTGAGGGCGTATTCCCGCGACCCGGAACCACGCCTCTCCCGGTCTGCCGCTACAGCTACATTCCCTTTGTCAATCTGATTGAGGAGGAGGATCGCTATCAGGTCTATGGGCAACTGACCGCGGATCTGTCCGACAGGATAAGTTTCACGGCAGAGGCACTTTATTCGCACACCGAACTGAAGGAGTTGGGCTATTCCCCCAGCTATCCGATCACCCAGGGTCCAAATGGCCCCGGCAGTTCGAGCGCCTTCACGGTTCCGGCGCGCAACCCTGGCTATGCCGCCTATCTTGCGCAGACCTTTGCGCCCGGCACGCCGCCCCGCTTGTTCACCCCGGTGCTCTCGTCGATCGTGCTGTTTCGTCCCTTCGCCCTCGGCGGCAGCCCGCTCGACCCACGCGGCGCCGGCCAGGGGCAAGCGATCAACGATGCGTGGCGTGTTTCTACCGGTTTCGACTTCGAATTGTCGGACGCTCTGACCCTTCAGACGTTCGGAACCTATATCAACAGTTCCCGCACCGCATTCTCCAACGACATCGTCAGCGACCGTTTGCAGCGCGCGTTGAACGGGTTTGGTGGCGAATCCTGTACCGGCACGACGCCCGGTGCCAACGGCTGCCTTTATTTTAACCCGTTCATTAATGCGGCGCCGGGCAACCCGGCACTCGGACTGACCAATCCGGCCTATGTGCCAGGTAACGAGAATTCGCAGGAGGTAATCGACTATATCACCCGGCGGAGCGGGACGCGGGCCACTGAGCAGCAGTATATCTTCGATGCGGTGTTCAGCGGTGAAGCAATGCTGTTTGGAAAGACACTGGGCTATGCCTTCGGAGGACAATACCGCAAAACCGAATTTGCCACCGATCCCTTGAATCGGTTCAGCGATCCCAGTGCCTATCCGTGCGCGATTGACGGAGATCGTTCTTGTCTAGACAGTTCCACTGACACGAACTTTCCCGTCGGCGCATTCACCTTCCTTGGCCAGTATCCGGCCGCCAGGCTTTCGCAAGACGTTTACGCCTTCTTCGGCGAGGCGCAGATGGAGGTGTTCGACGGGTTCGAGCTGACCGGCGCCGTGCGTTACGAAGATTACGGCGGTGAGGTGGGTTCGACTGTCAATCCAAAGGTTTCCGCCCGCTGGCAGGTCTCCGATTTTCTGGCGCTGCGCGGATCGGTAGGGGACACGTTCCGCGGCCCCTTGCCTGCAGATCTTGGCACCGCGGGCGTCAGCGCGGTCGCAGGAATCAACGTACTGGGCGGCGCCTTCAAGGCGACCGACACGGTCGGCAATCCGGCGCTCTCGCCAGAGACCGCCTTCACGTACAATATCGGCGCTATTCTGGAGTTTGGCGGTCTGAACTTCAGTGTCGATTACTGGACTTATGAGTTCTCCGGGCGCTTCACGACCCTACCAATCCAGGCCATTGCCGCCAATGTGGCGCCGGGCCGCCTCGATGGGACGCAACTTGCCGACTGCTCCAGTCCCTTTGCAGATTTCGTGGTCTTCTCGGGCGGTGTCTGCACGCAAGGCACAACGATCGGGAACGACATAAGTCGGCTTCAGACACAGACGGTGAACGGCCCCGATGTCACCACAAGCGGGCTCGATTTCAGCCTGAATTACCGGAGCAATCTGGGTCCGGCGAGACTGAATGTCGGCGCGAATGCAACTTACACACTGAAGTATGAATTTGGCGATTTCGAATTCAATGGCCTTCTCTTCAGCCCAGGATATGACGCAGCCGGCTTCGCCAACTATAACCGTGCGCCAGGCACGGTTTCGGAATGGCGGGCAAGCGGATACGTCAATCTGCAAGTCGATCCTGTCAGCGTGACATGGTCGAGCAATTTCATCGGCGGGGTCGACGATAATCGGTGCGAGGGCCTGGAATTCTGCGCTGAAACCCCTGAATTCGGGGGCACCAACTTTGGCCGGCGGGTGGACGATTTCTTCGTCCACGACATTTTCGCCACGGTCGATCTGAGGGTGGCGGGCGTCGATGCGGAATTGCAGGCGGGGGTGGAGAACGTGTTCGACACCGATCCGCCCGCAGCGCGGCTTGAATACAGCTACGATCCGTTCATCGGCACCGCAAAGGGGCGCACGTTCAAGGTTGGCACGAAGGTGCGGTTCTGATCCGCACTGCTGGTGAATTTAAGACTGGAGCGGGCGGGGGGCTGGCAAGGCTTCCCCGCCCCCACGACACGAGGAGACGGGTGATCATGACCAGACTTCCAGCCATCTTTGGCTCGGCCGCGATGCTCGCGCTGAGCACCGCCGGCATGGCGCAGGAGACTACCGAGCCGTCGGCAGCGACCCCAGTCGTGCAGACCGAAGCGGGCAAGGTGCAAGGCCTCGAGCAGGGTGGGATCGATGCCTTCCTCGGCGTGCGCTACGCTGCGCCGCCGCTGGGCGAGCTGCGCTTCCAGCCTCCGGCAAAGCCCGAGCCATGGGACGGTATTGCGGACGCAACCGGCTACGGTGCGCCGTGCATGCAGCTCTATTCCGCGAGCGGACCCAATGAGTCCGACATGACCCGCCGCATCCAGGCCATCTTCCCCACCTCGACCGAGGCGAAGATGGACAACGAAGACTGTCTGTTCCTCAATGTCTGGACCCCGGCGGCGGGGGACGGGAAGAAGCGGCCCGTGATGGTCTGGTTCCACGGCGGCGGCTACGCGTACGGATCGGGCAGCTGGCCTGCGTACAACGGCCGCAATCTGGCGGAGAAGGGCGACGTTGTCGTCGTCACGGTGAACCACCGGCTCAACGCCTTCGGCTACCTCAACCTCGCGGAAAAGTTCGGCGAGGATTTCGCCGCCTCGGGCAATGTCGGCAATTTGGACCTTGTCCGCTCGCTCGAATGGGTGCGCGACAATATTGCGGGCTTCGGCGGAGATCCGGACAATGTCACGATCATGGGCGAATCCGGCGGCGGATCGAAGGTCAGCCACCTGATGGCGATGCCCGCTGCGGACGGGCTGTTCGACAAGGCCGTGATCCAGTCCGGGCCCGGCGTGTTCAGCGGCAAGCCTGCCGAGGCGGCGGATTATGCGGCCAAGATCCTTGATGCGGCGGTTGTCGAAACGCTCGACGACCTGCGCAATGTCCGCAGCGACGAGATCGTCGAGGCAGTGCGCAAGGCGACGCCGGCGGAAGGCGCGATGGGGCGCGGGCCGCAGTTCGGGCCGATCGCCGATGGCAAGATCATCCCGCGCGATCCCTTCCTTCCCGCCGCGCCCGAACAGTCGCGCGATATCCCTGTGCTGATCGGCTACAACAAGGACGAGATGACGCTTTTCCTCGCTGCGCAGCCGTGGTTCGGACGGCTGACCGACGGCACGCTCGCCGCGATGACCGGAGCGATGGGAGAGCAGGCGGTGGCGGCGGTCGCGGCCTATCGCAAGCGCTACCCCGACTATTCGCCCACACACCTCGCAAGCATAGCGATGGGCACACGTTTCGGGCGCGGCACCTATCTGCTGGCGGACCAGCAGGCGAAGACCGCCAGCGCGCCGGTCTATGTCTATCGCCTGACGTGGGAAACGCCGATCGGCGGGGGCATGCTGCGCACGCCGCACACGCTCGACATCCCGCTGATGTTCGACAACGCAAAGGAAAGCGCGGCGCTGGTCGGCACCGGCGAGGATGCGCAGAAAATGGCCGACATGATGAGCGATGCGTGGATCGCCTTCGCCAAGACCGGCACTCCATCGAGCGCTCTGCTGCCCGAGTGGAAAGCCTACACCCCTTCGGCTCGCAACGTGATGGAGCTGAACGTCGGGCCGAAGCTGGTCGAAGATCCCGAAAGGGACATTCGCGAATTGCCCAGCGAACTCTGAGGCACGGACAAGAAAAAGGCCGGCGTCCCGCGTGAGGCGCCGGCCTTTTCGTGTCCGGTTGAGCGAAGAGCCTAGTTGAAGCTCTCGCCCGCCTCGGCCTTCTTGCGCAGGTAATCGCTCACCGGCAGGCCGTGCTTTTCGATGCCCGCAACCACGGTATCCAGCCCGATCGTGTCGGCCCAGAACATCGGGCCACCGGTGTAGAGCGGCCAGCCATAGCCGTTGATCCACACCACATCGACGTCGCTCGCGCGCTGGGCCATGCCTTCTTCGAGGATCTTCGCGCCTTCGTTGACCATCGGGTAGAGCAGCCGCTCGCGGATTTCGTCCTTCGAGATCTCGCGCTGTTCATTGCCTTCCTTCTCGGCGAAGTCGGCGATGATCTGCTTCACCTCGTCCGACGGGGTGCGCTGGCGCGCTTCGTCGTAGTCGTAGAAGCCCTTGCCCGCCTTCTGACCGAAGCGGCCCACCGCGCACAGCGCCTCGCGAATGGTCGTCACCTTGCTCGGGTCGCGGTGCCAGCCGATGTCGATCCCGGCGAGGTCGCCCATCTGGAACGGCCCCATGGGGAAGCCGAACTCCAGCAGCACATCGTCGACGTCCCAGTAGTTCGCCCCTTCGAGGATCAGCTTGTTCGCCTGTTCCTGCCGCTTGGAAAGCATGCGGTTGCCGATGAACCCGGGGCATACGCCCGAAACTGCCGCGACCTTGCCGATCTTCTTGGACAGCTTCATCGCGGTAGCCAGCACATCGTCGCGCGTCTTCTCCCCGCGCACAACTTCGAGCAGCTTCATGACATTGGCGGGGCTGAAGAAGTGGAGGCCGAGGACATAGCCGGGGCGCCTGGTCGCGGTCGCGATCTCGTTGATGTCCAGATAGCTGGTGTTGGACGCGAGGATCGCGCCCTCCATCACCACCTCGTCGAGCTTGCCGAACACGTCCTTCTTGACGTCCATGCTCTCGTACACCGCCTCGATCACGAGGTCGCAATCGGCGAGGTCGCCGTACTCGAGCGTTGGCGTCAGCAGCCCCATCGCCTGCTCGACCTGATTGGCGGTCATGCGGCCTTTCTTGGCGGTCGCTTCGTAGTTCTTGCGCATCGTGCCGGTGCCCCGGTCGAGCGCGTCCTGCTTCATCTCAAGGATGGTGACGGGGATACCTGCGGACAGAAAGTTCATCGCGATCCCCCCGCCCATCGTGCCCGCGCCGATGATGCCGACCTTCTTGATGTCGATCAGCGGGGTGTCGGCGGGAATATCGTCGACCTTGTTGGCGGCGCGCTCGGCGAAGAAATAGTGCCGCATCGCTTTCGACTGCGTGCCGGTCATCAGCTTGCCGAACAGCTCGCGTTCCTTCTTCACGCCCTCGGCGTAGGACAGCTCGCCCGCCGCCTTCACCGCCTCGATTGCCGCATTGGGCGCGTCGAACCCGCGCATCTTGCGGCCGTTCTTGGCGCGGAATTCGTCGAAGATATCGGGGTTCTTGATCCCGTCCTGATTGGCCGTACCCTCACTCGTACGCGGGACGGGCTGGCCGATCTTCGACTTGGCGAAGGCGATGGCATCGGCGGCAAGGCTGTCCTCGCCCACCAGCTCGTCCAGCAGGCCGATCTCCTTGGCCTTCTTCGCCGAAATCGGATTGCCGATCGCGACGAGGGGGAGGGCGGCTTCCGCGCCGACAAGTCGTGGCAGGCGCTGCGTACCCGCGGCTCCGGGGATCAGGCCCAGCTTCACTTCGGGCAGACCCATCTTCGCGCTCGGCACCGCGACGCGGTAGTGACACGCGAGCGCAACTTCGCACCCGCCGCCCAGCGCGGTCCCGTGGATCGCGGCGACCACTGGCTTGTCGCTCGCCTCCAGCTTGTCGATCGCTTCGGGCAAGCTCGGGCCTTGCGGGGCTTTTCCGAACTCGGTGATGTCCGCCCCAGCAAAGAACGTGCGCCCGTCGCAACGGATGACGACCGCTTCCACGCTGTCGTCGGACAGTGCCTCGGCAATGCCGTCGACCAGCCCGGCGCGCACCGCCTGGCCCAGCGCGTTGACGGGGGGATTGTCGGAAATGATCACCAGCACGTTGTCGTGGCGTTCGGTACGGATCGGCGATGTCATCGGTTACGATACTCCTTCAGGTGTTGGTTTGTGTCGGCGCGGCATATAGCAGCGTCTAGCGCTGTTGGCAGATGGATGGACGGAACGGCGGGGCAAATCATCAGGCGATTTCGCGGACGCTGCACCCGGGTTGAGTTCGCCCGGAAAGCGGTTGCGGTCTGTCATCGAACCCGAGCCTTTCGGGTCGGCAGGTATCAAGTCTCTCTCCCTCGTTCGCCTTCGGCCAATGCCGTACCTTATTTTTATCCGCGCTGGACTAGCGGATTTACTGGCGATGTGAAAGCTCATACCTTGCTTTCAGAAAAATACACGCCGCGCTTGCCTGAACACGCTCGGACTGGCTAGATTGCAGCCAAGCCGCACGAGTCGGCACGAGGGAAAGGAATGTCTGAAACCATGCGCGACGCAGTCATCGTGTCCACCGCCCGTACCCCGCTTGCGAAATCGATCCGCGGCGCGTTCAATGCCACCCATCCGGTGCAGTTGGGCGCCTGGTCTGTCGAGGCCGCGGTCGAGCGCGCCGGGCTTGACGGGGACGAGATAGAAGATGTGGTCTTCGGTGCCGCCAGTCAGGGCGGGGCGCAGGGGTTCAATATCGGACGCCAGATCGCGCTCAGGGCGGGGCTTCCCGTCGATGTCGCGGGCATGACGATCGACCGCCAATGCTCCAGCGGGCTGATGGCGATCGCGACTGCGGCCAAGCAGATCATTGTCGACCGCATGGACATCTGCGTTGCGGGCGGGGTGGAATCGATCACCGCGATCCGCAACAATGCGGGCAAGCCGCAGCGCGACGAAGAGCTGCTGAAGATGCATCCCGATATCTTCATGCCGATGATCGGCACCGCGGAAGTTGTCGCCAAGCGTTACGGCATCAGCCGCGAGGATCAGGACGCCTACTCGCTCCAGTCGCAGCAGCGCACCGCTGCCGCGCAGGAAAGCGGCAAGCTGGCGGACGAGATTATCGAAGTCACCACGGTGATGGACGTGAAAAACCGCGAAAGCGGAGAGGTCTCGAAGCAGGACGTCACCATTTCGATGGATGACTGCAACCGTCCGAACACCACGCTTGAAGGGCTGGCGAAGCTCGATCCGGTGATGGGCGAGGGCAACACGATCACGGCGGGCAATGCCAGCCAGCTGGCCGATGGTTCGGCGGCAAGCGTTCTGATGGAAGCCGAGATCGCCAAGGCGCGCGGGCTCACTCCGATGGGCCGCTATGTCGGCATGGCGGTCGCCGGCACCAAGCCCGATGAGATGGGCATCGGGCCGGTCTTCGCGATCCCCAAGCTGCTGAAGCGGTTCGACCTTTCGGTTGATGACATCGGCCTGTGGGAGCTGAACGAGGCCTTCGCGGTGCAGGTGCTCTACTGCCGCGACAAGCTGGGCATTCCGGACGACCGGCTCAACGTCAACGGCGGTTCGATCTCGATCGGGCATCCTTTCGGAATGACCGGCGCGCGCTGCGTCGGCCACGCGCTGATCGAAGGCAAGCGGCGCGGCGTCAAATATGTCGTCGTGACCATGTGCGTGGGCGGTGGCATGGGCGCGGCCGGCCTGTTCGAGGTATTGTGATGGCAAGCACGGCCAAACCAAAGGACCTTGCTTCGGCCATCGGCTGGACCCCGCCCGAAAACTGGCCTGCGCGCAGCCGCGCCGAGTGCAAGGCGATCCTGACCGCGCCAGGGATGCGGTTCGAGATGGAGGAAGTGGACATCCGCGGCGTCCCGACCCGCGTATGGAAGAATGCCCCGCCGAACCTGCGCGCGATCGCGCTGCTCGGCCAGTCGCACGGGGACCGGACCTTCGTCATCTACGAGGAGGAGTGCGTCACCTACGATGCGTGGTTCCGCGCGGTCGCCACGCTCGCACACGAATTCCAGGCGATGGGCATCGGCAAGGGCGACCGCGTCGCGCTGGCCATGCGCAACCTGCCCGAATGGCCGGTGGTGTTCTTCGCCGCCGTCACCATCGGCGCGATCTGCGTTCCGCTCAATGCGTGGTGGACCGGATCGGAGCTGGCCTATGGGCTCCACAATTCGGGCACGAAACTGCTGCTGTGCGACGAGGAGCGGTGGGAACGGATCGCGGCGCATCGCGAAGAGATGCCGCAGCTCGAACACGTGCTGGTCACCCGGCATGAGAGCGCACTCGAAGGCGCATCGCGGCTGGAAGACATTCTCGGCACGCCGAATACGTACAAGAATCTCGAGGCACGCTCGCTGCCCGAGGTTGACATCCTGCCCGAAGACGATGCGACGATCTTCTACACCAGCGGCACCACGGGAAAGCCC
The DNA here is from genome assembly GCF_042095715.1 of Qipengyuania sp. GTDB lineage: Bacteria > Pseudomonadota > Alphaproteobacteria > Sphingomonadales > Sphingomonadaceae > Qipengyuania. Next base: position 60,344 of record NZ_JBELMO010000002.1, read on the forward strand.
AAGGGCGCGCTGGGCACACATCGCAACCTTTGCACCAATATCCTGTCGAGCGGTTTCAGCGCCGCCTGCGCGGTTCTGCGCCGGGGCGAAGAGATACCCGCGCCCCAGCCCAGGACTACGTTGACGGTCATACCGCTGTTCCATGTCACCGCCTGTTCCGCGGGGCTGATGGGGGCGATCGCGGCGGGCAATACGATGATCTTCATGTATAAATGGGACCCGGTCGAAGCCTTCCAGATCATCGAGCGCGAGAAGGTGAATTCCACTGGCGGCGTGCCGACCATCGCATGGCAGCTGCTCGAACACCCCGAGCGCAAGAACTACGACCTCTCCAGCATCGAGGCGATTGCCTATGGCGGCGCGCCCGCGGCTCCCGAACTGGTGCGCAAGATCCGCGAGGAATTTGGCGCGCTGCCCGCCAATGGCTGGGGGATGACCGAGACGATGGCGACCGTCACCGGCCATTCGAGCGAGGATTACCTCAACCGGCCCGACAGCTGCGGGCCTCCGGTGGGCGTGGCCGACCTCAAGATCATGAGCGAAGACGGCACGCGTGAATTGCCGACAGGAGAGATCGGCGAATTGTGGGCGCGCGGGCCGATGATCGTGAAGGGCTATTGGGACAATCCCGAGGCCACCGCCGAGACCTTCGTCGAGGGCTGGGTGAAGACCGGCGACCTCGCCAGGCTGGACGAGGAAGGCTGGTGCTACATCGCCGACCGCGCAAAGGACATGATCATCCGCGGTGGCGAGAACATCTATTCGTCCGAGGTCGAGAATGTGCTCTACGATCATCCGGCGGTGACCGATGCCGCTCTGGTCGGAATCCCGCACCAGCAGTTGGGCGAGGAACCCGCCGCGGTGGTCCACCTTGCGCCCGGCACAAGCGCGAGCGAGGCCGAATTGCAGGACTGGGTTGCAACGCGGCTGGCCAAGTTCAAGGTGCCGGTGAAGATTGCGTTTTCGCAAGAAACCTTGCCTCGCAATGCCAATGGCAAGATCTTGAAGAAGGAGCTTTCGAGCTTCTTCTGAAGCCTGCTACGGCGCGCTCCAAGTGCGGGCGAAAAGAGGCAGGTAACGATGCTGGGGGAACGGATGGCGAAGAAGCCTGACGTCACGAAGAAGTTCGGCGAGAAGCGCAGCGCCATCGTGCACGCCGCTTCCGTGCTGATCAACGAAACCGGCGTTCAGGCCACCACCCTGACCAAGGTCGCGCGTGCGATCGGGCTGAACGCGACCAGCGTTACATATTACTTCCCCCGCAAGGACCAGCTGATCGTATCGGTCTATGCCGAGACGATAGCGCTGCTCAAGGAGATGGCCGGACAGGCGCTGGCCGAGGATACACTCGAAAAACGGATTGCCCGGTTCGTTCACCTGCACGTGGCCTTGCGCGAGCGGATCCGCAGGGGTGAACGCGGCCTCATGACCGCGTTGTCCGAGATCCGCTCGCTCGATCAGGAACAGCAGAACGAATTGCTCTTCGCCTATCGCGAAATGGTCAATGAGGTGCGCGCCTTCTTTGGCGATCCGACCGATGAACGCGAGCGGGCACTTTTCTCCGCTCGCGCGCACATCCTGATTGAAGCGATGCTGTGGTGGCCGGTATGGTCGCGGCGCTATTCGGTGCTCGACTTTCCTCGCGTCGAGGCGAAGATCGTCGATCTTCTATGTTTCGGTATCCCCACGCAACGCGGGCAGTGGGAACCGGAAAAGCTCGAGGATGGTGGCTGGCGCATCGACGAGAGCCGCACGCTGCAGCAAAACGACGAGTTTCTCCGCGCGGCGACGATCATGATCAACGAACGCGGTTATCGCGGAGCGTCGGTCAACCGGATTGCCGAGGCGCTGAACGTGACCAAGGGCAGCTTCTACCACCATCACGATGCGAAGGACGAACTGGTTCTGGAATGTTTCCAGCGCAGCTATGATCGCCTGTCGAAGGTGCAGATGGCGGGTTACGACCTCGAAGGATCGTACTGGACCCGCCTGACGAGCATTCTGAACGAGTTGCTGCACTTGCAGTTCTTCGATTCAATGCCGCTGCTGCGCACCACGGCCCTGCAGGCGCTCGACAACGAGCGAAAGGTCGACGTGGTGATGCGATCGAACCGGCTTGCGCGCCGGTTTGCCGGTTTCCTGATTGACGGGTTCGGTGACGGGTCCGTCCGCCCGATCGACCCGCTCGTGGCGAGCCAGATCATCATGTCCACTTTGAACGCAGCCTATGAGGCAAGGCGCTGGGCTGCGCGGTTCGACGATGAGGAGCAGGCAGTGGAAACCTACCTGTCGGTGCTCAGCGAAGGGATGCTTGCCGAGCGCAGTTGATCGTCAGAACAGGGGCGCGCGGTGGCGCGGCTCGCGGACCTTCACGATTAGCAGGCCGAGGGCCGCGATCTGCGCCGCAAGGACGATGATAAAAAGTGGTTGGAAGCCGCTGGCCGCCACCAGCACGCCCGCCAGCACCGGCCCCATGGCAGCGATCGCCCCTTCCAGCGTGGTGACGAAGGCGAGCCGCATCGGTGTGTCCTGAGGCTCCCCGAATTCGAGCACCATCGTGGTCGAAGCGAGCATCCAGCCCGATCCGCCGACGCCCAGCAGCACGAAGGCGGCGTAGATCGGCACCGCCGTGTTGCCCAGGATCAGCAGCGTCACGCCGCAGACCGAGCTGAACAGCGCCAGCACATAGATGATCTTGAAGCCGAAGCGGTCGCCCAGCGGGCCCCATAGCACATTGGACAGCGTGTCGGATCCCAGGAACACGAAACTCAGCCCGCCGATCAGCGCACCGTCGAGTCCCAGCTGCGTGCCCGCGTAGATGGTCCAGAACGGTGCGCCGACGCGGGCCATGGTCGAACAGCACTGCACGGCGAGAAACCATGCGAAGTCGCGATCCTGCAAAAGCTCGGGAAACTGGCGGATGCGCTGCATCATCGGCATCTGAGGGCGGCTGACGGGCGCGGCAGGCTCCCGGATCATGGTCTTGAGCACCACCAGCCCCGCGCTCGTGAGCAGGAAGGCGAACAGGAAGGTGGTGGCATAACCATTGCCCAGCCACTCGTCCGCGATAAGGTAATTGCCCGCCGCCCACGCGAGCAGTGCGGCGATCAGTCCGCCTGCGAAGTTGCGATAGCCCTGCAGCCGCCCGCGCTTACGGATCGGGATCAGCTTGCTCATCAACATCTGAAACGCGACCCGCTGCGCGCCGGTGAAAAAACCCAGCAACAGGAAGCAGGCAAAGGTCCCGAACAGCAGCGCGTGGCCGGTGAGGAAATAGCCCGTCAGCGCCAGGCCAAGGATCATCAGTCGCATCATCGAGCCTACGCGGATCGCGTAGGGGAGGATGTGGCTGCGATGTTCTATCCGCGATCCGCTGGCGATCGGGCTGATCGTGGCACCCAGTTGCAGCAGTGCCGCGCCCAGACCCACGGCCGCGGTGCTGCCGGTCAGCAGCAGGAGGTAGGCGGGGATGATGGTGGGCGCGTATATCAGCCGGAAGCCGGTCATCCCCAGCACGCCATGGATGAAATTGGCGCGGTAGTTGCGGCCCAGATTCTCGTCGACGAAGCGCGCGTGATCGGACAGCGCGCGTTGCCGCGCGTCAGCCGCACCATCCATCCCGTCCGGATCCTCTAGCGGATCCAAGGTTTCAGTAGCCGCTCAGCGTCGCGAATTTACCCTTGAGATATCGGGTACTTCCCCAAGAAGCTTCCAGCACTCGGGCGCGCTTGAGATACAGGCCTACGTCGTATTCGTCGGTCATCCCGATCCCGCCGTGCAGCTGGATGCCTTCGTTGCTGATGGTGTGCAGCACCCGGTTCGCTTCCGCCTTGGCGACGATCGCCGCACGTTCGGCGCCCACTCCGCTGTCGATCGCCTGCAGGCCCGCCTCGACCGCGGAGCGCATCTGCGCGAGATCGGCGAACAGATCCGCCATGCGGTGCTGCAATGCCTGGAACGAGCTGAGCACCTGGTTGAACTGCACGCGCTGTTTCAGATAATCGAGCGTAGTGTCGAACACGGTCTGCGCCATTCCGAGCATCTCGGCGGCGGTCAGCACGCGCGCCCGGTCCATCACCCTGTTGAGCAGATCGTCGCCACCAGTCGCCAGCTTGTCCGCCGCCGCGCCGTCGAATGCGATATCGGCATGGCTGCGCTGGTCGGTCAGGCGGCGGGCGGTGAGGCTTACGCCGTCACCCTTCTCGACGAGATAGAGTCCGTCCTTTGCGGCGACCACGAACAGGTCCGCGCCATGCGCTTCGGGCACGAAAGCCTTGGTGCCGGTCAGCTTGCCGCTCGAAACGCTCGTCTCGATAGTGTCGGGACAGTGATGCGGCCCCTCGTCCACGGCGAGCGTGGCGATAGCCTCGCCGCTGGCAATCTTGGGCAGCCACTTCGCTTTCTGCTCCTCGCTCCCGCCAAGGATGATCGCGCTCGCCGCCACCGTGCTGGGGACCAGCGGACTGGCGGTCAGCGTCTTGCCCAGTTCCTCGACCACCAGACCGGCGGAGAGGAATCCGAAATCGGACCCGCCATGCTCTTCGGGAATGATGATCCCGGCCCAGCCCATTCCTGCCATCGTGGCGTAGGCGGTTTGATCGAACGCCTTCGGATCGCCGCTTGCGCGGACCTTGCGAAATTCGGTGACCGGGCTTTCGTTGGTGGCCCATTCGCGCGCCATGTCGCGCAGCATTTCCTGCTCTTCGTTGAGAACTGCCATGTTCTATTGATCCTGTATGTTACTGGTGATCGAGCATGCCGAGCACGCGCTTGGCGATGACGTTGTTCTGAATTTCGGTCGATCCGCCGTAAATGGTGGTGGCCTTGCCGTAGAGCCACGCGCGTACGCCTGCGAGTTCGAGCGGGCTGAAGTTCTCACCCTCCCAGCCCAGGCCTTGCAGGCCCATGATCTCGATGGTCAGCTCGGCGCGTTCCTGCCCCAGCTTGGTGCCCAGCTTCTTTAAGGCCGAACTGATTTCGGAGACGCCACCCTGCGCCTTGCTCTCCTCTACCGCACGACGCGCGGTATGCATGAAGCTGGTCCAGCGGATTTCGAAATCGGCGATACGGTCGCGCAAAATCGGATCGGCCAGTGTGTCGTCGCTGTTCAGCGCGCCGTATTTCTTGGCGATGTCCGCCAGGCTCCCTCCCGCGCGACCGGGCGCCGCGCCGGAAATGTTCGTACGCTCGTGCTGAAGCAGGCGCTTGCCGATGGTCCAGCCCTGCCCTTCCTCGCCAACGAGGTTTTCCTTGGGCACCTTCACATCGGTAAAGAACGTCTCGCAGAACGGGCTGGTGCCGCTGATCATGGTGATCGGGCGGACTTCGACGCCGGGTGCGTCCATGTCGATCAGCATGAAGCTGATGCCCTTGTGCTTGTCGCTGCGGTCGGTGCGCACAATGGCGAAGCACTTGTCCGCCCATTGCCCGCCGCTGGTCCATGTCTTCTGCCCATTGACGAGATAATGGTCGCCCTTGTCTTCAGCCATGGTCTGTAAGTTGGCGAGGTCGGAGCCGGCATTGGGTTCGGAGTAGCCTTGGCACCAGCGGATCTCACCGCGGCAGATCGGGGGAATATGCTCGTTCTTCTGCGCCTCGCTGCCATATTCCAGCAAGGTGGGGCCGAACATCAACACGCCCATGCCGCCGATCGGGTTGTAAGCCCCCGCGCGGGCCAATTCTTCGTTGAGAATGCCCGCCTGCTTTCGCGACAGTCCGCCGCCGCCATATTCCTTGGGCCACGTCGGGGTGCCCCAGCCGCGTTCACCCATCGCCTCGCGCCATGCCTTCTGCGCAGGGCTTTCCTTGGTCGCCCCTTCGACCCCTCCTATCGAGAGGCTCTTGCCCTTGAGTTCCGCGGGGAAATTGTCGGCGATGAACTGCCGCACTTCCTCACGGAAGAGATCGGCGCTGTCGCGCGCCTCGGGTTCAAGCTGGGTGGCCATGATCTGCTCCTTGGTCGAAATGTTCTGGAAGTAGGAATTGGTGGGCGCGCTATTGTGCCGGTTCGGGAACCTCGTCGGCATTCAGGGCGCTTTCGCGGTCGCGCCGCGCCAGCTCGTCCACATTGGCTTCGTGGCTCGCGCGGTCGATGCGATAGGCGAACAGGAAGCCGGCGCCGCCCAGATAAAGGACGATCAGCGTGGGCACGTAGACCAGTGCCAGCATGCGCGGGATTTCCGGGTCGATCGTGCGCGGGTCGGTGCCGGGGACAATGCCGACGAACGCGACCAGCAGCCCGGCGGCGAACACGCCGAGGCCGGAGGTGGACTTCTGCATCAGCGTGTTCGCCGCGTAGAACAGCCCCTCCGACCGGCGACCGGTGCGCAGCTGGCTTTCTTCCACGATGTCGCCGATCATCGCGTGGGTCAGCACCGCTGAAGAAACTCCGCACAGCTGGAACAGCATCGAGAATACGAAGACGGCGCCGACCAACCTCGGATCGCCGTTTTCAGGCATCAGTCCGGCAAAGCGCAGCAGATAGGGCGCGCTTGCGAAGATGACGGCAACGATGGCGAGATAGAAGGCCGCATTGCGCTTCCCCAGTTTCTTCGAGACCAGCGGAGCGAGAAACAGCGCGAGAAACGCGCCCACGAGCGAATCCACGGTCAGGATCGCAAGCTGCGTCGAGTTGAAGGCCCAGAAATAGGTGCCGAAATAGATGCTTAGCGCCGAAGTCATCCCGACCGACATGTATTTGAGAACCCCGAAGGCGAGGATGGCCAGGAAGCCTCGGTTGGAAAATGTCCTGCCCATCTGGCCCAGCGTTTTCACTGCGCCGATCTTCTCGCGCGGCGGGGGCAGCTTGAAATACTTGATCCGGTTCAGCGTGCCGAAGCTCGACAGCAGGATCGCCGCGAACATCAGCCCGGCGCCGACGATCGCGAAGGTCTCGTATCCGGCGGGGTTGAGCTGGCCGACCGGGTATTCTTCGGTCGGGGCGAGGAATACCAGCAGGGTGAGGAAGGCCATCCCCACACCGCCAAGATAGGCGAAGAAGTAGCGATAGCTGGCGATGGACGTGCGCTCGTCGTAGTCGCTGGTCAGTTCGGGGGCGAGGGCGGAACTGGGAATCTCGAAGAAGGTGATGAAGGTGCGCACGCAGCAGCCCACCACGAGAATGTACCAGAAGATCTGGGTATCGCTCATGCCCGATGGGGGGAAGAACAACAGCAGCAGGCTGGCAGAGGCGGGCAGGGCGGATGCGAACATCAGCGGATGCCGCCGTCCCAGCCGCGTGCGGATCGAATCCGACCACTGGCCCACGATGGGGTCCGAGATCGCATCGACCACCAGTGCGACGAGGATCGCGAAGGACACCAGCTCTGCGCGGACCCCCACGACCTGGTTGTAATAGAGCAGGAGGAAGGACCGGAAGGCGACGTCCTTGATGCCGTAGCCGATCGAACCGGTACCGTAGAGGAACTTGGTGATGAAGCCGAGTTTCGGCGCTGCGGGATCTGTGACCATCGGGTGCGTCCCTTATCTTGCCGGTGAACCGAAGGACCCGTCGCGGATCTGCTGTTCCCGCGCCTGCGCCTCGCGCGCTTTCAGGCGCTCGACATTCTCGCGGTGGCCCTCTTCGGTGATGGGATAGAACAGGAGGAACAGCGCGCCGATCACCCACAGCCCCAGAGATGCGGGGACGTAATGCGCGATCAGGCTGTCCTCCATCGCGGGGGTTATCTGCGAGAGTTCCGCCTTGGCCGGGAAGTTCGACAGTTCGAGTACGATCCCGGCGACCATGATACCGAGCCCGGCCGAACATTGTTGCATGAAGCTGGACGCGGCGAAGAACACGCCCGCCGTATGCTGACCGGTGCGCACCGCATGGTCTTCCACCACGTCCGCCAGCATGGAGGAGGTGTTGATGAGCGAGATCGCGATCATCGCCCCATAGATCGCGCCGATCGTGAACAGCGTCGGCAGCAGGCGCGAGTCGCCGGGCAGGAAGAAGCTGTCGAGCAGCGTCAGCAGCAGCGGCGAAATGCCCAGCGCGATCCCTGCGATGGCCATGAACATCGACGTGTTGCGCTTGCCCAGCCAGCGCGAGAAGCGCGGCGCGAGCGGGGCAGCGAGCACCGCCGCGATCAGGCTGTCGAAGGTCAGGAGTGCGAGCTGGTCCGCCTTGAGCTTGAAGACATAGGTGCTGAAATAGACCGTCGTCGCGGCGTACAGCCCGATGGCGGTATATTTGAAAACGCCGAAGCCGAAGATGGCGAGGAAGCCGCGATTGCGGAACGCCTGCCACATCTCCTTGAAATGCGAGGCGGGGGTCGCGCCTTCGCCCGGCTCGTCACGCTGGCGCAGATAGGGCACGCGGCTCAGCGTTCCGAACCCGCAAACCAAAATCGCGATGAAGATCAGCGCCCCGCCGAGCCACGCGAACTTGACGTAGCCTTCGGGATTCAGCTGCCCGCGCGAAATCTCGGGCGTGGCGACGAAGAACACCGCGAGCGAAAAGGCGGCAAACCCGAAGGTGCCGAGATAACCAAAGAAATAGCGCAGGCCGAAAAGCCCCGTGCGTTCGGAATAATTGTCCGTCATTTCCGCCGCCATCGCGCTGGTCGGTATCTCGAACGCGCTGATCGACATGCGGGTGAGAGAAGCGAGCGCGAAGATCCAGATGCCCATCTGTATGTTGCTGAGCCCTGATGGCGGAAACCAGGAGAGGACGAAGAAGGCGGCGGTCGGCAACGCGGAGAAGAAAATGAAGGGATGACGGCGTCCGATCCGCGAACGGGTCATATCGGACCAGCGGCCGAGGAAGGGGTCGGCGAAGGCATCGACCAGCAGGGTCAGCGCGATGGCGCCCGAGACGATCGCGGCCGGTACGCCGAGTACCTGATTGTAGAACAGCAGCAGATAGGTGGAGAAAGCGGCATTCTTCACCCCATTGGCAACCGCGCCGAACCCGAAGCTGAGACGATGGGCCCGTGTGAGCGGCGGGGCGGATGCGAGGTCGCCGGGGGGTGCGGTGGAGGCCCTGGCCGTCCCGGGTACGGGGGTGCTGGCCATCGCGCTACTCCGCCGCCTCGGTAATTTCCTCGATCGGATCGTACATCTGCTCGGCGCGCGCGCGCCGTTCGATCAGCGAATAGTCGGGGAATATCGGGTCCTCGACATCGCGATAGGCACGCAGGTGCTGTTTCGCGACCGTCACCTTGTGCACTTCGGTGGGGCCATCGGCGATGCCCATCACCATCGACCCGATCAAATTGCCCACGAACGGAAGCTCGTTGGACACGCCCAGCGATCCATGGAGGTGGATGCAGCGCCGCGCGATGTCGTGATAGACCTTGGGCATCAGCGCCTTGATGGCCGCGATGTCCTTGCGCACCTTGCGATAATCGCGGTGCTTGTCGATCATCCACGCGGTCTTGAGGACGAACAGCTTGAACTGCTCCAGTTCGATATAGCTATCCGCGATCTGCATCTGCACGCTCTGGTAATCGGCGATCGTGCCCGTGCGCGTCTTGCGGCTGACCGCGCGGCGGCTCATCGCATCCAGCAACCGCTTGCAACTTCCGACCGTGCGCATGGCGTGGTGAACGCGGCCCCCGCCGAGCCGGGTCTGGGAGATCGCGAAGGCCCCCCCGCGCTCGCCCAACAAGTGATCTGATGGAACGCGCACGTCGGTGTAGCGGATGTAGCTCTCCGAGCCGTTCTCCTGCCCGTAAACGCCGACATTGCGCAGGATTTCGACGCCCGGCGTGTCGACCGGGACAATGAACATGCTCATGCGTTCGTGGCGCGCGGCATCGGGGTCGGTCACCGCCATCACGATCAGGAAATCGGCCCATTTTCCGTTTGTGGAGAACCATTTTTCCCCGTTGATCACCCAGCATTCGCCGTCGAACTCAGCCTTGGTGATGAAGCTGGTCGGATCCGATCCGCCTTGCGGTTCGGTCATCGAAAAGGCGGAAACGATCTCGTTCTGAAGCAGCGGTTCCAGATACCGCGTTTTCTGTTCTGGCGTCCCGTAATGAGCGATGATCTCCGCATTGCCGGTATCGGGTGCCTGGCAGCCGAACACGATCGGGGCGAAGCTGGCGCCGCCGAGAATCTCGTTCATCAGCCCAAGCTTGACTTGGCCATAGCCCTGTCCGCCCAGTTCCGGGCCGAGGTGGCAGGCCCACAGGCCCTGCTGCTTCACCTCATCCTGCAAAGGCCTGACAAGAGCGTTGCGGCGCGGGTTCTTCACGTCATACGGGTGTATGCCCAAGAGGCCGAGCGGTTCGACCTTCTCGCGCACGAATGCTTCCATCCAGTCCAGCTTCTGCTGGAATTCGGGATTGGTCTCGAAATCCCAGGCCATCGCAGTTTCTCCCGTTCGACGTGCTTATGCACGTTCACGAAAGCAACATACCTGTTTTTCAGATCGGAACAAGGCATCCCTTTCGCCAGTGCCGATGCTCGGGCAGGTGACATCAGGTGCAGCGCCGGCTCAATCCCATCGAAATCTCTTTAAAAATCCCCTTGGTCGAGGGGTCGCGGCAAAGAGCGCGCTGAACGACGCGCAGTCGGGTCTACAGCGGGCATGACGCAAAAGCTCCGGAAACCCGGCGGCTAAAAACCCATCGGAGATCGGGGCCAAGCTGAGCCCCTGCCGTAACGCAGCTGCGCAGCGGATCCGGGCCCAAAGACACAGGGCGATTCGTTTCGTTTCTACCGCGCTCGCTCGTCACGGCGCCGGCCAAATCCGACTGGCGACCAGATCAAGGCTCCCCGATTGCCGTCCGGTTCTCTCAGTATTCCTCCGGCTCTTCGGGTGTTTTGGAGGTATGGGTCTTGCCGGCGGTGCGATCGCCGCGTGCCAGCTTGAAGACCACGCCCGACAGCAGCGCCAGCGCCAGCAGGTTGGGCAGCGCCATGGTGGCGTTGGAGATATCGCCAAGGCGCCAGACCAGCTCGCTCGGCTGCGCTGCGCCAAGGAAAATCACGATGCACCACAGTACCTTCCAGGCGAAGTGCAGCTTCTTTTCGCCGCCGCGACTGGAGCCACTGACCCGGTCGTAGATGAAGGTGATCGCGCGTTCCCCGTAATAGCTCCAGGTGAGCAGGGTGGTGAACACGAACAGCAGCAGCGCGACCGACGCGACCAGCGTACCCAGGGGCACGGTGCCGATCAGGAAGGGAAAGGCCGCCGCGAACGCGGCACTGGTCATTCCGAACCCTTCCAGATCCGCCTGCCAAGCGTGCATCACAGGGGCCCCGTTGTGCACGAAATCGCCTTCCACCGTCAGGATGACCAGCGCGGTCATGGTGCAGATCACGATCGTGTCGATGAAGGTGCCCAGCATCGCCATGCGGCCCTGCTGTTCGGGATCGTCGGTCTGCGCCACGGCGTGGGCGATGGGGGTGGAGCCCTGTCCCGCCTCGTTGGAGAACAGGCCGCGCGCCACGCCGGCCCGGATCGCCATGATGATCGCAGCGCCGGTGAAACCGCCCACCGCGCTTTGCGGATTGAACGCGCCGCCGAAGATGCGGCCGAAGGTTTCGCCAAGGTCGCCGAAGTTCAGCACCAGAGCGATGAACGCCATCACGAAATAGGCCGCAGCCATGAACGGCACGACCTTTTCGGCGACCGTGCCAATGGATTTGATGCCACCGATGATCACCACGAACACCAGTGCGGCGGTCAGAAGGCCGCCCCAGACTTCCGGAATGCCGAACAGTTCGTTCAGCCCGTCCGCCATCGCATTGGCCTGGATCGAATTGCCCGTGACCAGAGCGCTGAACAGGGTGCCGATGCAGAACAGCACCGCCAGCCAGGTGAACTTCGGGCCGAGCCCCATCATGATGTAGGTCATCGGTCCGCCGCGGTAGACCCCGTCGCTGGTGGTCTCGCGGTAGCGGATGGCCAGCGCGCCTTCGGCAAAGGCGAGCGCCATGCCGAACAGCGCCGTGATCCACATCCAGAATATCGCGCCCGGCCCGCCCAGGGCGATGGCGGTGGCGACGCCGGCCAGATTGCCGGTGCCGACCTGGCCCGAAAGCGCGGTGGAAAGCGCCGCGAACGGAGATATCTCCCCCGCTCCCGAACCCTTTCGGCCCGCGAAGAGCGCGCGGACGGCGGCGACGAGCTTAGTGATCGGATAGAACCGCAAGCCGATCATGAACCACAGGCCCACACCCAGAAGGATGATGGCCAGCGGGGGGAAGGGGATCACCGCTTCGCCGTTCCAGGTCCCTCCCCAGATGAAGTCCGAAACATTGGTGACGGGCGCCACCAGACGTTCACCCAAGCTTTGCGGCACCTGTGCGGTCATATCTGCATTCCCCTTGCGCCCCCGTAAGGCTGTTGCCGCCCTTGCTATCGACACAGGACACCGCTGGCCAGTCCCGCCGGGCACAAGGCGCCGCTTCCGACCGGCTTTCGGGGCGGAGCGATGACGGCTTGCGTGGACACGGGCTTGCAAACGCGGGCGGCGCGGCCTATTAGCGCGCCGTCTTCCGACATCGGAAATCTACTATTCGCCCTCCCGGACTTGATCCGGGGCGGCGGCGAACCCATTCCCGGAGAAGACGCAACACGTTCAGCAAGGACACGCCGCCGACATGGCAGAAAAATCCCGCAAGACCTCACCCGCCGAATTCATCGGCCAGGTCCGTGCCGAGGGCCGCAAGATCGTCTGGCCGACGCGCGAGGAGACGGTCAAGACGGCGATTTTCGTGTTCATCATGATGCTGATCCTCTCGGTGTTCTTCCTCGGCATCGATTCGATTTTCAGTGCAATCGTCGGCTGGCTGCTCACGCTCGCCTGAGCCACTTCAAACAGGGTAATCCATGGCACGCTGGTACATCATCCACGCCTATTCCGGCTTCGAGAACAAGGTTCGCGATGCGATCATCGCCGAAGCGGACCGGCTGGGCCTGTCCGACGGGGTCGAGCAGGTCGAGGTCCCGACCGAGACGGTCACCGAGATCAAGCGCGGCAAGAAGGTGCAGACCGAACGCAAGTTCATGCCCGGCTATGTGCTGGCCAAGCTGAACATGACCGACGACGTCTATCACCTCGTCAAGAACACCCCCAAGGTCACCGGCTTCCTGGGCACCAACAGCAAGCCCCAGGCGATCAGCGAGAAAGAGGCCGCGCGCTATTTCGGCGGCGTGGAAGAGGCCAAGGCCGCGCCCAAGAAGCAGGTCAGCGTCGATTACGAGATCGGCGATCAGGTCAAGGTGCTGGACGGGCCCTTCGCCAGCTTCAACGGGCTGGTCGAGGAACTCGATTTCGACAAGCAGAAGGTCAAGGTCAGCGTTTCGATCTTCGGCCGCGCCACTCCGGTGGAGCTGGACTTCGAACAGGTCGAACTCGTCAAGTAATTCCGCTCAGCGCCGGCAGGCCGCCGGCGTCTCGCTCGATAACCGCAGGCCGGCCTGGCTCGCAGTCCGGGAGCTGAAGCCCTGCGGGCGGCAGCGCCTGAGCTGAAAGCGGACTCGCCGCTCGCGAAAATCGAGCGAGACTTTGCGGAAGGCCTCCATGACATCGGTGCCCAGCAGCATCGCCGGCTTCTTCGTCAGTCCGAATGCCTCGAACGGGGGAACATCCGCGAACGCGATCGGCACGTCGCGCAGGATGATACCGCCTATCCTGAGCTCGCGCACCCTCGCTACCTCCAGTTCGAACGTGGCGCCGGTAACCCCGGTGACGGCCACCTTCTCGAACTTGTCGGAATTGCGGCGACGAAGCTTCTCGCGCATCGCCATGTTTCCGATCGACAGTTCGGAGCCGGTGTCGATCACCACGTCCAGCCGACGCGAATCGGCATGCGCGTTGGTCAGGATGAGCTGACCCTTGCGCAGGCGCGCCGAAACCACGATTACATCGCCATCCATCGGCGCGACACTGCGACCGTCGTCTATGCTGATGACGCGCTTCTCGAAATCGAGCATCAGCCGCTGTTCCACCAGCGCATCCAGCCCCACAATGCCCTGTGCGCCGAGATGGCGTTCGTCGAGAACGGGAAGCTGAAGATCGAAGATGCGGGTCGGGCCGAGCGCCAGCTCGTCCACCAGCACGCGGTCGACATAGACCGGCTTGGCGATGGAATTGAGGATGGCCCGCTGGCCCGCCGCGAGCCCGAGCGTCGAGGCCAGACCGTACCCGACCACGGAGGAATCCGCTCCGCTGTCCACCACGAAGCGATAGGGCCCCTGTCCGTTGATCGTTACCGGCACGGTCATGCGGCTCCTGACCTTCGTACCTTCGATCTCGGTGCCGCCGATGGCCAGCGTGTCGTCAACCGATGCAGGGGGAAGCCAGGGCATGCGGGCGTCGGCCTTGTCCACGGCCGCATCAGGGCTGGCGGGTCCTGCCTCGGACGCAAGGGTCTGTCCTGCGCTCAGGGCCAAGGGCAGGGCCAGCGCCGCGATCGCTCGCATGCCGCCCCTGCAGGGCGATCTGTATCCTCTCATGGTTAGGCACCATACGCCAATTGCCGCGCGGCACCAAAACTCGCGGCGTGGCGTGCGACCCTATTTTCTGTCCTACATGGATAATTGCTGCCAGTTTCGGCTCCGCCAGGCGCTTGCGAATTCCCCGGCCCGGCTGGTGGAGCGCGGAGCGCAGTTTTGCTAAAGAGACAGTGCGGACTCGATTTTACTCGCTAAACCATAGGAACTAAAGCATAAAAGTGGTTACTCGAGTTTTGTAAAACGGGGCGGTCTGCGGTCCATGTCTCGCTTCCGCCTGGATCGCGAGGTCCCCGAATCGCTTGCATTTTTGCCGCGCGCCGCTATGTGCGCGCCTTCCCAAGCGACAGCATCGGGATTCATTGCGGGAGGCTGGCCCCCAGGCAAGCCGCTCGACCGCTTACCATGAGCCGTCGTCCGAAAGGGCGCGGCGACAGTGAGAAAGGAGGCCAGCCATGGCCAAGAAAGTAACCGGGCAGATCAAGCTGCAGGTGCCCGCCGGCACCGCCAATCCCAGCCCGCCGATCGGCCCCGCGCTGGGTCAGCGCGGCGTCAACATCATGGAATTCTGCAAGGCGTTCAACGCGGCGACCGACAGCCTGGAAAAGGGCATGCCGATCCCCACGATCATCACCGTCTATGCCGACCGTTCCTTCACCTTTACCACCAAGACCCCGCCCGCGACCTTCCTCATCAAGAAGGCCGCCAAGCTGAAGTCGGGTTCGAAGGAGCCGGGCAAGGTTTCCGCCGGATCGATCAAGCGCAGCCAGTTGAGCGAGATCGCCGAAATGAAGATGGCCGACCTCAACGCGAACGATATCGAACAGGCGACCAAGATCATCGAGGGCTCCGCGCGCTCGATGGGCCTCGAAGTGACGGAGGGCTGATCCGATGGCCAAGCAGACCAAGAAGCAGAAGGTCCTCGCAGACCTGGACCGCGAGAAGCTCTACACCGTCGAAGAGGCGCTGGGCGCCCTGCGCGAGCACAAGAGCAAGTTCGATGAGACGATCGAGGTCGCGATGAACCTCGGCGTCGATCCGCGTCACGCCGACCAGATGGTCCGCGGCATGGTGTCGCTGCCTTCGGGCACCGGCAAGGACGTGAAGGTCGCGGTCTTCGCGCGCGGCGACAATGCCGACAAGGCGCTGGCCGCGGGAGCCGACAAGGTCGGCGCCGAAGATCTCATGGAAGACATGCAGAACGGCAACCTCGACTATGACCGCGTGATCGCGACGCCCGACATGATGGGCGTCGTCGGCCGTCTGGGTAAGGTGCTGGGCCCCAAGGGCCTGATGCCGAACCCCAAGCTGGGCACCGTGACCCCGAACGTGGAACAGGCCGTGAAGGACGCCAAGGGCGGCCAGGTCGAATTCCGCGTGGAGAAGCAGGGCATCATCCATTCGGGCATCGGCAAGATGTCGTTTTCCGACGATGCGCTGAAGGCGAACTTCAAGGCGCTCACCGATGCGGTGGTGAAGTCTAAGCCCTCGGGCGCGAAGGGCAAGTATGTCCGCAAGGTGACTCTCACCAGCTCGATGGGCCCTGGGCTGAAGCTCGACCTTGCAGAGGTGGAAGGCGCCTAACGCCCCTTTCAGTCCTCAACGAGATCCCAAGGGGTCGGCGGGCACACCGCCGGCCCCTTTTTCTTAACTAACGGTAATATCATTAAGGTTTGAGAGCTCGATATTGTCCCGTATCGGGGCAAACATTTCGCCTATCGATCATTTCATTCGCTTGACCGTTGTTACAGTTTGCGACAATTGCATAAATGTCTGCGGACGGGATCGATTCGGCCCATTGGGGGCTATAATCGTTTAGGGGTTAACAACATGAAGATGGTCAAGGGTCTCGCAAGCGCGATTGCGCTCGCTTCGGGTGCGGTTGCCGTGCCTGCCAATGCACTTACGTTCGTTCTTACCGATACGGGTGGCACCGCTATCGGGACCCAGGCTCGCCAGGGGTTCGAAATTGCGGCTAGCTATTGGTCGAGGGTGTTTACCGACAATGTGACGGTGAACCTCAACATCGGTTTCAACACACTTGGTACTGGCATTCTCGGGTCGACCGGAAGCACCCGCTCGCTTCTGTCGATGAATCAGGGCTACGCCGCTCTTGCTGCCGATGCGACGAGCACATTCGACTTCTCCTCGGTCGCAAGTCTGCAGCCGCTTGGCGTTAGCAATGTGAGCCCCGCTTTCGGTGCGGTAACCTTCACAGCTAACGACCTCCGCCGCAACGGGACGGGCACTGTGATCGGCTACACCGACACCGCGACACGCATCGACAATGACGGAAGTGTCAACAACTCGACCCTCGCCATTACGAAAGCGAGTGCGAAGGCTCTCGGTCTCAGGACCGATGTCAACGGTAACACCATCGATTATGGTTCTTCGGACGGTTCGGTAACCTTCAGCGATGCATTCAGCTTCGACTTCGATCCGACCGACGGCATCGATGCCAATTCTTTCGACTTCATCGGTGTGGCCATTCACGAGATCGGTCACGCTCTCGGCTTCGTGAGCGGCGTCGATAGCTATGACTCGTACACGGCGCCTGGCGGTTCCAACACGCGCAGTGGCGCGCTGGAAGGCTTCGTGGTCAATAGCCAGCTGGACCTGTTCCGCTATGGCTCCGCGGGTCGACTCGACTGGTCCACGCAGAGCGACGTCTATTTTTCGGTAGACGGCGGAAGGAGCCAGGTATTCGGCGAATCCTGGATGTCCACCGGACGTTTCAATGGCGACGGCCGTCAGGCTTCGCACTTTCGTGACAGCCCAGCGGGGCAGGATCAGCTCGGCGTGATGGATCCCACCTCGGGTCGCGGCCAGATGCAGGAAATCACCGGGCTCGACCTCGCGGCTTTCGACGTGATCGGTTGGAACCTGCGCGGTGATACTGCCGGCATGGGAGGCTATCGCGTTACGACTGCTCAGGTCTACAGCTCGTACTTCGCAGCCGTGCCTGAACCTGCCGTGTGGGTGCAGCTCATCCTAGGCTTCGGCGTGATCGGCGGGTCGCTCCGCTATCGCCGCAGGCTGACGACCCGCTTCGCGTAAACTGCTCGCCGAAACGGCTTCGGCGGTTTCGGACAGACCATAGGACCCCCGGTGACGTGGCGCAGGCCCGTCACCGGGGGTTTCTGCTCAAGGCTTCCGGATTCTCGCGCCTGCTCCCTCACGGCATCGCATCGCCTGCGCGCCGCCCTTGCCTCAAATACGCTGAAGGCTAGAAGCGCGGTGAGGAGAGAGAACTTTATGCGTACCATCGATCATTTCATTGCCGGCGGCAGCGGGGGCGGGGCGGGTTTCCGCACGCACAAGATCTGGAATCCGTCCACCGGCGAAGTTCAGGCGGAGGTTGCACTAGGTGATGCCGCCTTGCTCGATCGCGCGGTCGCGGCGGCGAAGAAGGTCCAGCCCGAATGGGCCGTCACCAATCCGCAGCGGCGCGCGCGGGTGATGTTCGCGTTCAAGGAACTGGTCGAGAAGCACAAGCAGGAACTGGCCGAACTGCTTTCCAGCGAGCATGGCAAGGTGGTGGACGACGCGCATGGCGATGTTCAACGCGGGCTGGAAGTCATCGAATACGCCTGCGGCATACCTCAGGTTCTCAAGGGCGAATACACGCTCGGCGCGGGACCGGGGATCGACGTCTATTCGATGCGGCAGCCGATCGGAATCGGTGTAGGTATTACGCCGTTCAACTTTCCAGCGATGATCCCGATGTGGATGTTTGGGATGGCGATCGCGGCGGGCAATGCCTTCATCCTGAAGCCCAGCGAGCGCGATCCGTCCGTTCCGGTGCGCCTGGCCGAATTGTTCCTGGAAGCCGGCGCGCCCGAGGGGCTCCTTCAGGTGGTTCATGGCGACAAGCAGATGGTCGATGCCATCCTCGATCATCCCGATATCGCCGGCATCAGCTTCGTCGGATCGAGCGACATCGCGCATTACGTCTACAAACGCGGGGTCGAGAACGGCAAGCGTGTGCAGGCCATGGGCGGGGCGAAGAACCATGGCGTCGTGATGCCCGATGCCGATCTGGACCAGGTGGTGAACGATCTGGCGGGCGCCGCATTCGGTTCGGCCGGCGAACGCTGCATGGCTCTGCCGGTGGTGGTCCCGGTGGGTGAGGACACTGCAGATCGCCTGCGGGACAAGCTGATCCCCGCGATCAACGCGCTGCGCGTGGGTGTCTCGACGGACAAGGATGCGCACTACGGCCCGGTCGTCACGCCCGAGCACAAGGCGCGGATCGAACAATGGATCGACACGGCCGAAAGCGAGGGGGCCGAGGTCGTGGTGGATGGTCGCGGATTTACCCTCCAGGGGCACGAGAACGGCTTCTTCGTCGGACCGACTCTGCTCGATCGGGTCACCACGGACATGGAAAGCTACAAGGAAGAAATCTTCGGCCCCGTGCTTCAGATCGTACGCGCCAAGGATTTCGAGGAAGCAGTGCGCCTCCCGTCCGAGCACCAGTACGGCAACGGCGTGGCCATCTTCACCCGCAACGGCCATGCCGCGCGCGAATTCGCCAGCCGGGTGGAGGTAGGCATGGTCGGCGTGAACGTGCCGATCCCGGTGCCGGTCAGCTATCACAGCTTCGGCGGGTGGAAGCGCAGCGCCTTTGGCGACACCAACCAGTACGGCACCGAAGGGCTGAAGTTCTGGACCAAGGTGAAGACCGTCACCCAGCGCTGGCCCGATGGCGGTGGCGACGGCTCCAACGCCTTCGTCATCCCGACCATGGGATAGATCTAACCCGATGGTCGGCGTGTCCGAAGATCAGGTCGCAGAGTGGCAGGCGGCTGTGGGTCGCCAGTCTACTGAAGTGCAGCGCCTGGATGCGGCTGCATTGACACGCTACGCGCGGGCGGTGGGCGTCGATGACGATGCCATGGCGCCGCTCGCGCATTGGGCGTTTTTCCTGCCTTGTCCGCGAGACGGTGAGATCGGTGAAGACGGTCATCCGCGGCGCGGCGGTTTCCTGCCCGCGATCACCCTCCCGCGCCGTATGTTCGCCGCATCGACTGCGGAGTTCCTGCGGCCCCTGCTGGTTGGCGAGGAAGCGGAGCAGACCAGCACGATCTTGAGCGTAACCCACAAGTCGGGAAGCACGGGCGAGCTCGTTTTCGTCGAGGTCGAGCGGGTTATCGCGCAGTCCGGCGAGCCTCTGCTGCGGGAAACCCAGACCTATGTCTACCGGGAGGTCGGGTCGCCTCCGCCCATGCCGCAGCCTCTCGCCTCGCCGCCCGAGGGCGAGGCGTGGTGCCCGTCGGAGGTCAATCTGTTCAGATTTTCGGCGGCGACCTTCAACGGCCACCGCATCCATTACGACGCGCCTTACGCGCGCGACGTCGAAGGATATCCGGCCCTCGTCGTGCACGGCCCCTTCACCGCTGCCCGCCTCGCTTCGCTCGCTATGCGCGAAGGGCCTCTTAGGGGCTTCACGTTCCGCGCGCGCGCGCCCCTGTTTCTCGGCCAGACGATTTATTTTCGTGCGGGAGGGGAAGGCGTGTTCGAGGCTGTCCGCTGTGACGGGGCGGTCGCCATGACGGCGACCGCGACCCACTGAACACATCTCTGATTCCGGCAGGTCACGCGTAATCGGGTTCGTCCCACCACGGATAGAAATCCGGCATGTCCCCGCTCACGGTGTCGGGATAGTTCGGCGGACGTTTCTGGAGGAAGCTTTCTATACCCTCCTTCGCGTCGGCGCTCTTGCTGAGGCGGTAGATGGCCCTGCTGTCGATACGGTGCGCCATCATGGGGTGCTGCGTGGGAGAAAGGCGCCACAGCATGGCCCGGGTCATCGCCACCGAGACGGCCGAGGTGTTGTCCGCGATTTCCATCGCAATGTCACGCGCTGCGCCCAGCAGGTCCGCCTGGGGGTGAAGCGAGCGGATCAGCCCGCGATCGCGCGCTTCCGCCGCATCGAAGATCCGTCCGGTCATGCACCATTCCAGGGCCGTCTGCATGCCGACGAGGCGGGGCAGGAACCAGCTGGAGGCCGCCTCCGGCGCGATGCCCCGGCGTGCGAAGACGAAACCGAAACGCGCGCTATCGGCTGCCAGCCGGATATCGAATGGCAGCTGCATCGTGGCGCCCACGCCCACCGCCACGCCATTGCACGCGCCGATCAGCGGCTTGGTGGAATTGAACAGCCGCAGGGTCAGTCGCCCCCCGCTGTCCCGGACGATTTCCGATGACAATTCGGCGCCGCTTCCTTCGCTGGAGAACACCTGACCCCCGCCCTCCGGCGTCAGGTCGGCGCCGGCGCAAAAGGCGCGGTCTCCCGAACCCGTGACGATCACGGCCCGGACGCCGTCTTCGGCGTCGGTGATGTCCAGGGCTTCGATCATTTCCTGCATCATGACGCGGGTAAAGGCATTCATCTTCTCGGGACGGTTCAGCGTAATGGTGGCCACCGTCCCCGATATCTCGAGCGTGATCTGAGTGAAGTCTGGCATTGAATCATCTCCCGGGCAGTGTCTGGGGACCATGGAGTTTCACACTGGGCTTGACCACATCGAGAGGCCAGGCACTCCCCGGGATCGAGGTGGGGCTTGCCCTGGCTTTGGGGGGTTTTCAGTGAGCAGATTGCCTGTACGACGGGCCCAGGAGCGCGTCGTGCGGGCCGATGGCCCGGTGCGGAAAGGGGTGCGTGTTGTGGAGCAGGAGCAGACGACGATGAGCGATAGGGCAAACCAGACCGAATGGGTTCGCAAGCCCTCCGGCGCCGCCCATGGCAGCAATTGCAATGCGGCCGACTACGACCGGCTGTACGCGCAAAGCATCGGGGAGCCCGAAAGCTTCTGGGCCGATCAGGCGAAACGGCTCGACTGGATCGAGACCCCGACGAAAATCGCCGGTTGGAGCTTCGACCCGGTCGATATCCGGTGGTTCGAGGACGGCAAGCTCAACATATGCCACAACGCTGTCGACAGGCATGTAGAGGCTGGCAGGGGCCAGGATACTGCCCTGATCTTCGAACCCGACAGCCCGGATGGCGAAACCAGGCACATCACCTACGCCCAGCTCCAGGCGGAGGTCATCAGGATGGCCAATGTGCTCAAGAAGGTCGGCGTGGAGAAGGGCGATCGCGTAACGATCTATATGCCGATGATCCCCGAAGGCGCGTTCGCAATGTTGGCCTGCGCGCGGATCGGCGCGGTTCATTCCGTCATTTTCGGTGGGTTCTCTCCCGATGCGATCGCCGGCCGAGTGGCGGATTGCAAGAGCGACTGGATCGTCACCGCGGACGAGGGTCTGCGGGGTGCGAAGACCGTGCCGCTGAAGACAAACATCGACGAGGCGCTGCAAAAGGTTTCCGCCAAGGCGGTTGTCGTGGTGCGCCACACCGGTGGCGAAGTCCCCATGACCGAAGGGCGCGATCACTGGTATCACGAGCTTTGCAAGGACGTCGAGCCGACCTGTCCCTGCGAACCGATGCAAGCGGAAGACCCCTTGTTCATACTCTACACTTCCGGTTCCACGGGAAGTCCGAAGGGCGTGCTGCATACGACGGGCGGCTATGCCGTCTGGACGGAAACGACCTTTCGCTATGTGTTCGATTATCGGCCCGGCGAGGTGTA
This sequence comes from Qipengyuania sp., assembly GCF_042095715.1. Classification (GTDB taxonomy): domain Bacteria; phylum Pseudomonadota; class Alphaproteobacteria; order Sphingomonadales; family Sphingomonadaceae; genus Qipengyuania. The sequence goes on from NZ_JBELMO010000002.1 coordinate 82,355, forward strand.
CTGGTGCACCGCCGATATCGGCTGGGTCACCGGGCACAGTTACATCGTCTACGGACCGCTGCTGAACGGGGCGACTGCCCTGATGTTCGAAGGCGTTCCGAATTACCCCGACCATGATCGGTTCTGGGCGGTGTGCGAAAAGCACAAGGTCAATATCTTCTATACCGCACCAACGGCGATCCGCGCCCTGATGCGGGAGGGCGAGGGCCATGTCGCGAAGCACGATCTATCCTCGCTGCGCTTGCTTGGTTCGGTTGGCGAACCCATCAATCCCGAAGCCTGGCGCTGGTATCACGACCATGTCGGGGGCGGCACCGTCCCCATCGTCGATACCTGGTGGCAGACCGAAACGGGCGGGGTGATGATAACGACGCTGCCCGGTGCACACGACATGAAACCGGGAAGCGCGGGCCGGCCTTTTTTCGGCGTTTGCCCGCAACTGGTGGACAACGATGGCGCTGTTCTGGAAGGGGCGGCCGAAGGCAATCTGTGCATCACACGCAGCTGGCCGGGTCAGGCGCGCACGGTGTATGGTGACCATGACCGGTTCGTGCAGACCTATTTCAGCACCTATCCGGGCAAATACTTCACTGGTGACGGCTGTCGGCGCGATGCGGACGGCTATTACTGGATCACCGGGCGGGTCGATGACGTGATTAACGTATCCGGCCACCGGATGGGCACGGCGGAGGTGGAAAGCGCGCTGGTTCTGCATCCTGCAGTCAGCGAGGCCGCGGTGGTTGGCTATCCTCACGATATCAAGGGTCAGGGCATCTACTGCTATGTCACCCTCAAGGCTGAAAAGGAGCCGTCGGACGCGCTCGCAGCCGAGCTGAGGCAATGGGTCCGCAAGGAAATCGGCCCGATCGCCACGCCGGATCATCTGCACTTCACGCCGGTGCTGCCCAAGACCCGATCCGGAAAGATCATGCGCAGGATCTTGCGGAAGATCGCGGAGAATGATTTCGGTTCGCTCGGCGACACCTCCACGCTCGCGGACCCCGGAGTGGTGGACGCGCTGATAGAAGGGCGGCAGAATCGCTAGGATCGAGCGAATATTGCAGGCGGAAGATGGCAAGCATCCCTGAACATCCGGACTGCACGCTTTCAGAAGCGATGGCGGCCATCCTGCTGGAAGCGGCATCCGAGGCGGTCCTTCCGCGTTTTCAGCGTTTGACGGCGCGGGAGGTAGAGGAGAAATCGCCGGGAGAATTGGTTACGATCGCCGATCGGGAGGCCGAGCGAATCATCGCCCGCGGCCTCGCACCCCTTTACCCCGATGCGCGCTTCGTCGGTGAAGAGATCTGTGCGCAGGATCCGTCCCTTCTGGAAAATCTCGATGAAGGTGCAGTCTGGATCGTCGATCCGATTGACGGGACTGGCAATTACGCAGCCGGTCGAACGCCCTTCGCATTGATGGCCGCCTTGCTGGTGGACGGAGAGATCCTGGCTTCTGCCATTTTGGACCCCGTGGCAGGCCGGGTGGCACGTGCCGAACGGGTCGCCGGCGCCTTCCTGGATGGACAGCGGCTAACGGCAACGGTCACCGCGCCGGACATCGGTGCGTTGAAAGGTATCGTAAGCGGGTTCGCGCGTCCCCGGGACATGGAAGATCGCGTTACGGCGCTGACGGACCGCGTTGCGGAAGTGGCACCCACCAAGCGCTGCGCGGGGCATGAATATCCTCTCGTCGCCACGGGCGCTTTCGACTTCGCGCTATACTGGCGCACGCTTGTCTGGGATCACGCAGCCGGGGTACTGTTACTGAGGGAATCAGGCGGCGTCGCGGCGCATATCGACGGCACACCTTATCATCCGGGCCGCTCGGGCGGCGGCTTGCTGATTGCCCGCAATCAGGCGATCTGGAACGCGGTCGCCGCCGTACTGAGGCAGTGACTTTGCTTCGGCGACTACGCTTTGGCCAGTCGATCGAACGCCTGGAGTTTCGCCAGTAGCGTGGGCATTTCGTCGAGCGGGACCATATTGGGGCCATCGCTCGGCGCGCTATCCGGGTTCTCGTGCGTTTCGATGAACAGCGCGGCCACTCCGACCGCAATCGCTGCCCGCGCGAGTGCGGGTACGAACTCGCGCTGACCGCCCGAGCTTTCCCCCTGTCCACCGGGCTGCTGCACCGAGTGGGTAGCATCGAAGACCACCGGGCAACCCGTCTGTGCCATGATCGGCAGGGATCGCATATCGCTGACCAGCGTATTGTAGCCAAAGCTGGCACCCCGTTCGCACAGCAGCACCCGGTCGTTGCCGCTGTTCACGACCTTGGAGACGACGTTTTTCATGTCCCAGGGCGCGAGGAACTGTCCTTTCTTGATGTTGATCGCACAGCCTGTTTGGGCGGCCGCTACCAGAAGATCGGTCTGACGGCAGAGGAATGCCGGGATCTGCAATACGTCGACCGCCTCCGCTACCGGGGCGCATTGTCCGGCATCGTGAACGTCGGTGATGACCGGGCAGCCGAAACGCTCGCGCACCTCTGCAAATACGCCAAGAGCCTTGTCCATGCCGATGCCGCGAGAGGAGTCAATCGATGTCCGGTTTCCCTTGTCGAAGGACGACTTGTAGATGAACCCGACTCCCAGGGCCTCGCACATCTCGGTGAGCGCGCCGGCCATCTCCATGGCGTGATCGCGGCTTTCCATGGCGCAGGGCCCGGCGATCAGCACGAACGGCTTGTCGTTGGCGATTTCGAGCTTGCCTATGGAAACGGTATTCACTGCACCTGCCCTCAAAACGTGCCGCATTCGGCAAGGATTTCGCCGACGTCGCGACCCTGTGCCGCATACATGCGGATGCGAGCCTCGTTGCTCATGACCTCCCAGGCCGCCGCTTCGACCTCGGCCCAGCGTGCCCTGGGGACTACGATGACGCCATCCCCGTCGGCAAACACGATGTCGTCGTTGCAGACCGGCACTCCGCCCATCGTGACGGGCCGGTTCATCGAGCGCAGCGTGCCTTCGAACTTGATGTCGTTGCAATAGCTGCTGTGCGCATAGACGGGAAACCCCAAGGCGCGAACGTCGGCGGTATCGCGCGTTACGCCGTCGATGACCGCGCCGACAGCGCCCGCGCGAACCGCTAGATTGGCATTGAGATCGCCGAAATAGGCCCGACCGGGGACGTCGGTCGCCACCATGATCACGTCGCCCGGACGAATGAAGCGATAGGAATCCAGCGCGCCGTAAATCCCCTTCCATGCATCCGGCGGATCGCCCGGCCCGATGGCGGCGAGTTCGAGCGTCTTGGCCCGACCGAGAACCTTGCCGCCGGTGGTGGGACGAATATGGGCTGGCAGGACGGCGGGAATCTCCATCTCCTTGCAGATATCGGCAAGAACGGTGGAGGAAAGGTGCGGCGCCATCGCCCGCAAGCGCGTCACCTCGGCAGCACGCTGGCCCGCCGCGACGGTTTCGGCAAACGACAGGTCCGACGCACGATTGATGTCGATCTGCTCGATCGGATCGAGATCGAACAAGATCGGCCGGTTGCCGTACCGACGCACTGGCACCTCGCCCGATGCAGGCCGTCGCACGATGTACAGGCTCATCGCCTCGATCACGGTCGCAGGCAGGTCTACGCTGTTGGGAACGCGGCCCGTGCCATAGGAGGGCGTATCGCCATCCCAGCAATATTGCTTGGCCCTGCTCACACCCACCAGGCTATCGGCTTCGGGAGCGGCCAGGAGCGCTTCGATCGCACGCGTGATGGTCGCCGCGGAGATGAAGGGGGCCGTGCAGAGCAACTGGACCCACATATCCGCGTCGGGACGCTGGCTGCATTCCCATGCGAACATCTCGTGTCCGTCCGTCGCATTGCTGGCGAGCTCAGCCGGGCGCGCAAGACGCGACACGGGCAGATCGGTGGCCAGCTCGGCGATTTCGGCAGACTCAGTGTCCAGGCATACTTCCGTGATGGCCGGGCAATCGAGCGCCTGCCGCAGCTTGCGCTTGAACAAATGCTCTCCGTCCAGGATGGCGACGTTCTTGCCGGGAACCCGCTCGCTGTGCCCCTTGGCGGGTACGAAGGCTACGATGTTCATGGGCTCAGCCTTGCATCAGATCGTTGGTGTGGAGCATGCCGTGAAGGCGCCCGGTGTCGTCCACGACGGGGAGGACGAGCCAGCCGCTGGCAGCCTGGTTTTGCATCAGCATTGCATCGCCGAGGGTCGCCTGCAACGGCACCGTCTGCGGATCGGCCCGCATCAGCGCCCCCGCATTGGCGTGTGCGATGTCGCCGCCCGTTTGCAGATATCGCCTGACGTCGCCGTCGACCACGAGGCCCAAAAGCTGATCCTGTTGGTCGACCACGCAGGCTGCGCCCATGCGCTTTCTCGACATTGTCGTCAGAAGATCGACCAGCGAGGAAGCCGGCCCGACCTTGGGCAGATCCTCCCCCTGCCGCATCAGGGTGGCAACCGGGATGATCTGGCGTCCGAGCAGGCCTGCGGGATGATGCTTGAGGAAATCGTTGCGGGTGAAGCCGCGAGTGCGACTGACCGCCACTGCGAGCGCATCGCCGATGGCGAGGTGCAGCGTAGTGCTGGACGTCGGCGCCATGCCGATATGGTCGGCTTCCCTTTCGACTTCGGCATGGATCAGGTGATCGACCGCGCGAGCCAGTGGCGAATCCCCGCGTCCGATTATGCCTACGAGCGTGCATCCGCGAGCCTTCAGCAGAGGGAGGATGCGCAAGGTCTCCTCGGTCGATCCGCTGTTCGACAGCAGGACGACGGTGCTGCCCGGTTCGACGGCGCCGAGATCGCCGTGCGCGGCTTCGGCCGCGTTCAGGAACAGGGCGGCTGTGCCGAGGCTGGAAAACGTCGCGGCGAGCTTGGCGGCGATGTGCCCCGACTTGCCGACCCCAATCAGGACGATCGGTCGCTCCTGCCGCGCAAGCAACGCGACCGTCTCGGCGATCCCGGTGTGGTGCATGCTCAGGAGCCGGGACAGGGCATCACGCTCGGCAGCGATCACGTCGCAGAACCAGGCCGTGGCGCAATCCGATGCGGCGGCTTCTATGGTGGTGAAGGCGTTCACGCCGCCACCTGTGGGACAAGTGCGAGATAGTGGCCCAACGCGCGCTCCCATCGCCGGGGGTCGACGGGCTCGTCGAGGCGGGCGAGGATATCGGCCCCCTTCAGGTCAGGGTCATTCGGATCAACCACATCGTTCGCGAGGTGATAGGTGAGCCAGGTGCGCGCCCTGTCCGTGTTCGGCCTGCGTGCGTGCTTTTCAGCCACGGCGGGAAGAAATTCGTCGAAGCTCGAATACGCATTCAGCCAGTCCCCGGTCTCGAAGCGCGTCTGACGGACCATGGGAACGCCGAGATATCCGGCCAGCGCATAAATCTTGGAATCGAACAGGATCAGCCCATCGGCCTCCCGCATCAGCAGTGCCGAGGTTCCAGCGCCGCTGGGGTTCTGGCTGGGAAAAAGGCGCGCCCTGGGGCCGAGGGTCTCCACTGCCGCCTTCAGAGCGCGGTTATCGACGTGTTTCTCGTTCAGCGGGTGATTGGTAATCGCCAGAAAAAAGCTGTCATCCACCTCTGCCGCCAGTTCCTTGACCAGCTTCGCATTCGGCGTCGAACCGACCCGGTGCATCGAAAAGAAATTCTCCGGATGTTCGTATTCGAGCGGGAGGAGAAGGGTAGGCCGATCCTTCGGCAGGTCGGCCCAGCCACGAAACGCTTCTTTCTCCTGTTCAACCGCTGCGGTCGAGCGAGCAATCCAGTCCCACAGCGGCGCGCCGAGGCGATCGAGTTCGGCAAGCCGAGCGTCGTCTAGGTCTGGAAGCAGACCGTGGTCGAACGGGCTTTCCTTAAATGTGACCCAGTCATTCGGCAGACCGAGGGGATCGGCCCCGGCTTCCATGATATGGCGAACCACGCCGGGAAAGGCCGCAACCGTTTCGCAATCGGCAGAGCGACACAGGACATAGTCCGGCAATAGCGAGTTGACGAATTCGATAAGGCCGGCGCGATGCGTGGGATCAGTGCGCATGCTCGGATGCGACGGATCGTTCACGATATGCCAGTTCACCGGCAACCGGCCACACAACTGTTGTTCCGGCCTGCCTATCCCGGTGTTTCGCCAAGGTGCTGGAGCGAGCACATGAATCTCGTGCTCCGGCGCCAGCCGCGCGATCAGCGGCGTTACGATGGCTTCGAACCACCATGGCGTGACAACGGGCAGATAGAAGAGAATGCGCATGAATTGCCTCGAGTGAGCCGAGCAGTCCGCGCGCGAGGCGCGTCGGTTCGTTAAGGATCACCGGATAGGCAAAGATGGTTAGCAAAGCGTTAAATCGCATCGCCATCGGGCCAAGGCGAACCGGCCGTGGCCTCACCCGCATGCAGGCGATCCGCGCGCCAGCCGTTGCCAAGGCGCGGGCCGTCATGCCACAACCGCGGCGCTGGCCGACCTTGCCCTAGAAGGATGACACCCCGCCTTGGCCCACTACAGCCCCGATCCGGACCTCGACCCCTACGAGGCAGAAAACGCTTTCTATCTGCAAAGCCACCCCTCGCGTATCGCGAAGCTGCTGGCTCACTACGAACTCTACAGGAAAATCGTGGGACTGCCCGGCTCACTGATCGAGGCGGGTGTCTACAAGGGCGCATCGCTTATGCGGTTTGCAGCCTTTCGCGCCTTGTTGGAGAACGATTACAGTCGCCCCCTGGTGGGGTTCGATGCCTTCGGCAGCTTTCCGCGCACGGCGGTGAGCGGACAGGAAGACCGGACTTTCATCGACGAATTCGAAAGCAGGGGCGGGCCGGGGATCGCGAGGGACAGGCTGTCATCGCTGTTCGCGGAAAAAGGGTACGGAAACATCGCGCTTCATGAAGGCGACATTTTCGACACGCTCCCCGCTTACTTGCGGCAGAACCCCGCCGCCAAGGTGGCTTTCCTGCATCTCGACCTCGACGTGTACGAGCCGACGGCATTCGTCCTGAAGACGCTTGCGCCGCATATGGTGCGCGGGGGCCTCATCGTGTTTGACGATTACGGCCTGGTGAAAGGCGCGACCAGCGCAGCGGACGAGCTGTGTTCGGAACTAAACCTCGAAATCGGTAAGCTGTCGAACTACGAAATTCCCGCATTCATCGTCATGCCCTGACCCGCTATTGACACTTTTGTCAGTTAGTGGAGGATATCGGTAGTCAAGCGCGACCCGGCGTCCGGAGTCGCCGCGAGGGAGAGAGACATGGCGACGCTGGCCGAAAAGCCCGAATTCCGCACCGAACCCAAGGCCTATGACGCGCTCAAGGCGCGGCTGGCGGAACATCCCGAGGAAGCGTGGGAGCATCCCCATCCCTACGACGTCAGCCGGTCCGACATCTATGTCGAGGATCGCTGGCAGCCGATCTTCGCCGAAATGCGCGCCAAGGGACCGCTGCATTACGTCGACAAGGGCCCGGTGGGGCCATACTGGAACGTGGTAAGCCACAAGGCGATCAGCCATGTGGAGGCGCTGCCCGAACTGTTCTCCTCGAGCTGGGAATATGGCGGGATCACCATCCTCAACCGGCTGTCCGACGAACAGCTCGAGGAGATGGGGATCGAGGAGCGCTTCGAACTGCCGATGTTCATCGCCATGGACCGGCCCAAGCACACCGGCCAACGGCGCACCGTGGCGCCCAAGTTCACCCCGTCCGCCATGAAGGACATGGAGGACGAGATCCGCCGGCGCACCGGCGAACTGCTGGACTCGCTGCCACGCGGGAAGACCTTCGACTGGGTGGAGACCGTCTCGATCGAGCTGACCACGGGGATGCTCGCGATCCTGTTCGGCTTCCCCTGGAAGGACCGGCAATTGCTCACCTTCTGGAGCGACTGGGCCGGGGATACCGAACTTGCCATGGTCCGCGCGCTCGACGAGCAGCGGCGCGGCATCCTGCGCGAGATGGCTGCCTATTTCCAGATGCTGTGGATGGAGCGTGCGCAGGGGGACAGGCAGGGCGACGATCTGATCTCCATGATGATCAATTCCGAAGCCATGAACCAGATGGACCCGCAGGAATTCATGGGCAATCTGGTGCTGCTGATCGTGGGCGGGAACGACACGACCCGCAACACCATGAGCGGCATCATCCACGGGCTCGACAAGTTTCCCGATCAACGCAAGCTGTTCGAGGAGGACCCGTCGCTGATCCCCAACATGGTGCAGGAATGCATCCGTTATCAGACCCCGCTCGCGCACATGCGCCGCACCGCGACCGAGGATACCGAGCTGTTCGGGGAACAGATCAAGAAGGGCGACAAGCTGGTGCTGTGGTACCTTTCCGCCAATCGCGACGAGGAAGTGTTCGACAACCCGGACAAGCTCGACATCACGCGCGAGAATGCGCGGCGCCATCTCGCCTTCGGCTATGGCATCCACCGCTGCGTGGGCGCGCGGCTCGCCGAAATGCAATTGCGGGTGCTGCTGGAGGAAATGCACAAGCGCCGGCTGCGAGTGCATGTCGCAGGCGATGTGGAGCGGGTGCGCGCGAATTTCGTGCACGGATTCCGCAAGCTGGAGGTCGAAGTCACCGAGTTCTGAGACCCTGTCGGTTCCGGGCAGTGTTCGACAGGTTCGGCGCGCCCATTCGGGCACCGTTCAGCCGGTCGCTGGTAGATAGGGCTTATGGCCCGAACCAAACCAGACCGTCGCTCTTTCCTCTCCCTGCTGTGCCTGGGGGGTGCCGCCGGCGCGCTTGCCGCATGCAGTTCCTCCCCCGCGCAGGCACGCGACTTTCCCATCGAGCGGAGCGAAGCGGAGTGGCGCAAGCGCCTAAGCGCCCAGCAGTTCGCCGTGCTTCGCCAGGAGGCGACAGAGCGCCCCTATACCAGCCCGCTCAACAAGGAAAAACGCGAGGGCCTGTTCGCCTGCCAGGGCTGCGGGAACAAGGTCTACTCCTCGCGCACCAAATATGACAGCGGCACAGGCTGGCCCAGCTTCTGGGATGCAATCCCCGGATCAGTGGGCACCAAGACGGACAACAAGCTGTTGATGTCGCGCACGGAAGTCCATTGCGCGGATTGCGGCGGGCACCTGGGCCACATCTTCGACGATGGCCCCAAACCGACCGGGAAGCGTCACTGCATCAACGGCGTCGCGCTCAAGTTCATTCCGGCATAATTTCTTCTAATTACGGCAAATCCCGGATGCGCCAGATGTGGAAGGCCGCGCCTGCATCGGTGTCGATTTCCCGAAGCCATGCAGGCACCCGCCCGGCCATCAGCTGGGCGGCCAGGCCGCTGGGCGCTTCACGCCGGTAGATGTCAGGTTCGCCAAGATCATCGCACAAAATCAGGTATTTGGTGCCGCGCGCGGTTAGTACCCGATGCGCGTCTTGCGGGCTTGCCATGAAAGTCTCGATGACAGTCCGCATCGCCGGGCTGCCGCGATGGTGGCCGGTCGCCACGACCGAAAGATCACTTTCCATAAGAACCCAGGGGGATATGTCGAGCGGGGCCAGCGCTTCACCCTGTCCGAGCGCTTTCAGCGCAGGCGCGGCCGCTGCGTAATCGCATGATGTCGCAATGTTTTCGGCGACACCGGCGGCCCCCTTTTTCGGGGCCAGAGCAGCGGCAATCGTTACCGGAATCGAAGGGACGAGGAGGATTGCCAGCACCCAGGCCAGCGCAACAGTGTGGAGGGGCCGCCCTTTGGCCCGGATGCGCCCGTAAAGCTCCTTCACCAGCGCTGCGAGCGGCACCGCCCCGATCACCACCGCAACCGCCCCGGCGCGCATCACCAGCACTCCGATCGCCAGCGCGCCTGCGAGCAGGACCGCGTAATCCACCCAGTCTTCGCGATCCCATTGCCTTACCCGTGCCAGCCAGACCGCGGCGGCGAGCGCCGCCAAGCCGGGGACCAGAACATGCAGCATATCGGCCGGGCGCTGCCGCCAGATCGGCAGGCCTTCCGTGACGCTGTCATACCAGATGCGCTTCACGACCGGGTCCAGCCCCTCGAACCCGCCGCCCGCGCAGCTTGGATCGATCAGCAGCATCGCGGACCCCGACATTGCGCCCACTGCCGCGAGAAGCGCCGCATCGAGCGCGAAGTGCTTCGGCTCCAGCCGCGACAGGGCTGCGACCCCGAGTGCGCCCGCGCCGAACGCGAGCAGATGCGCGCCCTTCAGCGTGTCACAAAACACGGGCGAGGCAGCGCCTAGCCGCGTTGTTACGAAAAAGAATGCCGATCCCAGCGCCAGGCCCGCGCTGCCATGGAGCAGCCATGCACGCCCGTCGGGATCGCGCAACCAGCGCAGGGCGAACACGCCCATAACGACCGCCGCCATCGGCAGGCCTTCGAGAGAGATCGCCAGCCAGGCCGACAGCGCCAATCCGGCGGTCCAGGCGCCGCCCCGCGGATTGCGGGCGAACACGCCATTCGTCGCCAACAGGGCGAGAGCGATCTGCCAGCCGTGATGATCTATCCTGAGTGGCCGCGTCTGATGAAGCAGCGGGACCGTCATCGCCATGATCAGAAGCGCGAAGCCGACTGCTTCCGGCCCCAGCATGCGTTTGGTGAGGATCGCGCCTAGCAGTAAGATCGCGCCAAGAGTGAGGAGAGGAACCGCGACCACCGCAATGCTTTCCGCCGCGCCAGCGCCGAGTAGCGGCGTCAGAGCGGCGATCGCCAGCCCGAGCGGGAGATCGACAAGCCGCGACCAGTGCATGGCCACCCCGCCGCCGGCGCTATCGACCCGCCGCAGAGTCAGGTCGAACCAGCCTTGCCCGCCCAGCCAATCGCGCACCTGGACCAGCCGCAGCTCGTCATCCGGATCGGGAAACTGGCCCGCGACAATCGCCGGGTAGGTCGCGACCAAGAGAATGGCCGCAACCGCCAAGGTGGCGAAGGCGACCAGCCGAAGCAGGGCGCCATCGACCAGGCCACCGGGTACCGTGGGCTTCGCGTAGAGCATTCAATCGGCCTTCGGGCGGAACACGACCTTTTCGCGGAGCACCCAGGTCACGGCGAAACTGACGGCGATGGCGATGGCCTTGCCGATCCGTGGGTCCGCGCCGGCGCCGTGGAACCCGCCCACAATCGCGGTCGTCAGCGCAAGCCCGGCCAGCGCGGATCCCACGAAGAGCGATTTCTGTTTCAGGCGGCCTGCCCCCCGCGCCGCAACGGTGTCGACGAACACCGCACGGCTCGAAAGCAGCCAGTGCGCCGCGATGCCGATGGTGTAGCCGGTGGCCGAGGCCATGGCCGGATTCACCCCGCCGGTCATCAGGGCGAGGAAGCTGCCGGCATCGACCGCGAGCGCGCCGACGCTGGCAAAGATGTAGCGGATCAGGCGAACATCACCCAGTCTTGCGAGATGCGCCGCCATGCGAAATCCCGGTTCCGTTCGGATCAAGCCGCGCGGCGATCGGCTTTGGACGCCACGCGACCAGGAACTTCACGCAGGGAAGCAAGCGCTGCCGCCTGGTCCTCGGTTACCGTCCGGGACGCGATGGCCTTCTCGGCACCTTCGTCGCCCGCCTCGTGATATTCAGCGTCCTCGTTGACGCACCAGGTATCGTAGAGCCGCTCCCCGGCGAGGATATTCTCCACCGTCAGCATGGCGGTCATCATGGCATGATCCTGGTTGTTGTACCGGTGCATGCCGTTGCGTCCCACCAGATGCAGCGTCAGGTGCTTGCCTTCCAGTTCGCGGCGCATGGCATCGACGTTGGCGGCATAATACTCGTCGTAGACGGGATAGGCCTTCTCCTGGCGCACCACCGCGCCGCCCTTGACCTTGGCGGGATCGAGCAGGCCGAGGGTTTTCATCTCGCTGGTGGCGAGTTCGACCAGATCGTGGTCCGACATGGACCACAGCCCATCGCCTTCGAAGCAGAAATATTCGAGACCCACGCACGCCATGGCCTCGTCGGGCACCATTTCCGGCGACCAGCTGCGGAAGTTCTGCACCCGGCCGACCTTCACCTTGCTGTCGTGGATATAGATCCAGTTGTCGGGGAACAGATCCTCCCCTTCGACCATCAAGGCCACGGTCAGGAAATCCCGATATTTGAGGTCGTTAGCCTGCAAGGTGCTGGCCGGCAACGGGTGCAGGCGGCTGGACAGTTCGCGCATCGGGGCCGAGCTGATGGCGTGCGCCGCCTTGATCAAGATTTCCCCGTCCGGGCCGGTCGCCGACAGGCGCCAGCCCCCTTCGCCGTCCGCCGCCAGCTGCTTCATCGCGTGGCCCATGAACACATGACCCTTGCCGGTGGCCAGCATCTTGTCGCGGGCGGCATCCCACATCATGCCCGGGCCGAGACGCGGGTAGCGGAAGGTTTCAAGCAAGGTCTTCACCGCCTGCCCGTCATTGGGTTTTTTGTTGAGGCCCAGCGATCGCTTCAGCCCGTCGGTCACCGCGCCCCAAAGGGAGAGGCCCTTGATGCGCTGAGCGGCCCAGTCGGCGCTCATCTCGTTGCAGGGCATGCCCCACACCTTCTCCGTGTAGGTCTTGAAGAAGATCGAATAGAGCTTCTTGCCGAACTGGTTGCTGGTCCAGTCCTCGAAGCTTTTGACATCCTTCACCGGAAACAGCTTCGACCAACCATAGCTGACCATGCAGGACGTGGAGCGCAGGATGCCGAGATTGCCCAGCGCCTCGAACGCGCGCAGCGGATAGCTGTAGAACTTGCCTTCGTAATAGATGCGGCTCATCCGCGGCCGCTGGATGAAATCGTCGGGCAGAATCTCGTTCCACAGGTCCACGACCTGCTGGCTCTTCGAGAAGAAGCGGTGACCGCCGATGTCGAAGCGGTAGCCTTCGTGTTCGACCGTCCGGCTGATGCCCCCCACATAGGTGGCATCCTTCTCGATCACCGCCACGCTCTTGCCCTGCTTGGTCAGCAGATATCCGGCGGTCAAACCCGCCGGACCCGCGCCGATGATGGCAACGTCGACGGCAAGCTGCCTGGTCACTTCGGTCATGGTATTTGCAAGACCCCCACAATGGTTCGGGGTCGGGGATGAAGGAAACTGGTTAGCGTCCGGTTAAATTGGCGCAGTTAATTTCCCAGCGCGCCTGCCGTCACCAGCAGCGGGCACTGCAGCCGCGCTGTACGCACCGCGAAGTCCGCGAGCGTGAAGGTATCTTCGAAGACCAGCCCGCACGATCCCTCGCGCCGCCAGCGCACCTTGGCGCGGATTGCCGGCAGATGCGGCCCTTCGAGAGTGACCGACTGCGCCAGCGCCAGCTGCCCTTCGGGTTCGAGCCGGGCACCCTGCTGCGAAAGGTTCACGGTGATCGCCGGGATCACGCCGGTAAGCGTGCGCAGCTTGACCGGAATCGCCATCGCGATCCGTAACTGACGGCGGGGGAAGACGGAATTCGCGTGGATCAGGGTCTCGACGGGTACAGGGGTCAAGAAGGTATAGCTGGCTTCGAACCCGTCCTCGCGCACCTTGCGGATTTCGAACATTTCGCCGTTCTGAAGCTCGAGGCCCACGACATCGTCGGTAGGCTGGCGATGGAAGCACTTGAGGCGCACGCCGGTGCTGGAGACGTCTCGCAGCACGCAGACGAATTCACCCTGCGCGCTGACCAGCTTGGCCGCGCGGATCAAAGAGGTGAAGCGCGGTGCATTGCGCTTTTCGTGTTGGGGCCCGCCGCTATCGGCGGGCTCGAATTCGACTGCGACACCCATGCCGGATCAACCCTTGGCTTTGCTTGAAGACCCTCGCGGAGATGTCGGGACTAGCGAAATAAGCCTTATATCGGGCTTATCGGCGCCTATGGGTAAAGGCGTATCGGTAAGAAACCATGATTGCCGAATTCGTCTCCGGCAGTCGCAGCATCACAGCATGGCAGCATGGTCGGTGGTGCGGGTGGCGGGACTCGAACCCGCACGAGCAAAGCTCAGGGGATTTTAAGTCCCCGGCGTCTACCATTCCGCCACACCCGCCGCTCGCACCGTGCTTATTGCGCGCGGGCGCGGCGGGCAACAGCTGCGTGGTCAGCGCGGCTCGTTGAGCATCTTGCGCATGTCTTTTCCGGGCCGGAAATAGGGTACGCGCTTGGCTTCGACATGCACGGATTCGCCGGTGCGCGGATTGCGCCCCTGGCGCGCCTCGCGCTCGCGGGTGGAGAATGCGCCGAAGCCGCGCAGTTCCACGCGGCCGCCCTCGGCCAGCCGCTGCGAGATTTCGTCGAAGAAAATGGTCACCACCTGCTCGACATCCTCGGCACGCAGCTCGGGATTGTCCTTGGCAAGCTGAGACAGCAATTCGGATCGTATCATAATTACCTCCCGGCCCCGCAGGCGCCAGCTCGTCAAAGGTGCGACCCTCGATCAGGCCCTTGGGATAGCGGCCTGTTGCCATCCCTTCCTTGCCAGACACTTATCCGGCCCGCAAGCGGGCGCGGCGCCCATCGCCATCAAAGTTCGGCGAGAAGGTCCTCCGGTGCGATGCCCAGCCGCGTCATCCGGCTGCGCAGGGCCGGCCATTCTTCAGCCAGGAATGCATCGCGTTCCGCGCGGCGGAGCCGATCGGCCGCGCCCTGCGTCACATACATGCCCACGCCGCGTTGCACGGCGACCAGGCCATTGGTCTGAAACTGCTGATAGGCCTTGGCCACGGTAAGGGGGTTGGCGCCCTCCTGCGCTGCCAGCGCCCGTACCGAGGGAAGCATTTCGCCCTCGGGATATTCGCCGTCCATGATCGCCTCCGCGATCATGTCGCGAAGCTTGAGGTAGACGGGCCGCGGCGTGGTAGACATCGAACTTCCCCGGTAACAGTGCTTCAGTGCCATAATACAGCGGGGCGCGCAAGGTCATGGTGCCCCCCTACAACTACCCGCGCAAACGTCAGCTGGTGGCAAGCGTAACTAATGCTTCACATGGCGGATTTGGGCGTTAGGTTGCGGCGCAATCACGGGGAAAGTAGGCGTTTGAATCGCCGAAGACGAGAAGAGGTCAGCACACATGGCAACCACGCAGCCGGCAAACGGCGATTCAATGGGCACGATTCTGGGGCATCCGAAAGGCCTGTTCGTGCTCTTCTTCGCCGAGATGTGGGAGCGCTTCTCCTATTACGGCATGCGGGCCCTGCTCATCCTCTATCTGACAAAGCACTGGCTGTTTTCCGATGGCGAGGCAGGCGTCATCTATGGCGCCTACACCGCGCTGGTTTACATCACCCCGGTTCTTGGCGGCTATCTTGCCGACAAGTACATCGGGCAACGCAAGGCCGTGCTGTACGGTGCGGTGCTGCTGACGTTCGGCCACTTCCTCATGGGATTCGAAGGAACGGGCGGACAGGATCCGGCGGCGCTCAACATCTTCTGGCTGGCCCTGGCCTTCATCATCGTCGGCTCCGGCTTTCTCAAGGCCAATATCTCGGTCATCGTCGGGCAGCTTTACCCGCGCACGGACAAGCGTCGCGACCCGGCCTACACCATCTTCTACATGGGCATTAATCTGGGCGCATTCCTCGGCTCTCTGCTCTGCGGCTATATCGGCGAGACCTACGGTTGGTCATACGGTTTCGGGCTGGCAGGGTTCGGGATGCTGCTCGGCCTGATCGTCTTTGCCTGGGGCAAACCGCTTCTGGTGGGTCGCGGCGAAGCGCCGATCGCGCTCGGCAAGGCCCTGGAATGGGGCATCTATGTCGTCGGTTTGATCGCCGTCGTCGCCTGCTGGTGGATGGTTCAGAACCAGGGCGTGGTCGGCACGCTGCTGGGCGTGTTCGGGGCGATTCTGGTCGCTTATGTGCTCGGCACGGCGGTGGTAAAGCTGCCCGCGGAAGACCGTGACCGGATATTTGCCGCCATGTTCCTCATCCTCGTCTCGATCGTTTTCTGGGCGCTGTTCGAACAGGCGGGCAACTCGCTTAACCTGTTCACCGACCGTCACGTGGACCGTAATTTCTTCGGTTGGGAAATGCCGGCTTCGATGTTCCAGTCGCTCAACGCGGCCTACATCTTCCTGCTGGCGCCGGTCTTCGCTCTGGCATGGACCGCGCTCGGCAAAAGGAATGCGGAGCCATCGGCGCCGTTCAAGTTCGGCCTCGGCGTCATCCAGGTCGGCCTCGGCTTCCTGGTGCTGGTGTGGGGCGCGCAGAGCGCCGGCGTCGATGCCGCCGTGCCGGTCATCTTTATCTTCCTCATCTACCTGCTGCACACGACAGGCGAGCTGTGCCTGTCGCCGGTCGGCCTGTCGGCCATGAACCGCCTTGCGCCCGCGCATATGGCGTCGCTCATCATGGGGACGTGGTTCTTCGCTTCGGCCACCGGCAATTTCGCGGCAGGCCTCATTTCCGCTGCCGCCGGGGGCGAGGGGCTGGAGGGTGAAGAAGCCGGCAAGCAGGTGGTGCTGGACGTCTACTCGACCGTCGGCTGGTACGCGATCGCTATCGGCGTTGCCGTCCTGGTCATCGCTCCCTTGGTAAAGAAGCTGATGCATCTCGACACGCTTCGCGACGACACGGTGGGCGACGACCTGCTCGGTCAGGCGGAAGGCCCTGGCGAAGCACAGGGTGCCGGCATCCATCCCGAAACACGACCCAACTAATTCCATCAAAGGTGGCACAATGATCGCTCGCAGGCTCGTTTTCACGCTTGGGTTGGGGGCGCTCGCGCTTTCCGGCTGCGCTACCACCCCAGCCGGGGGCGGCACGGCGTCGGCCTCGGGAGCAGTGCAATCGCCTGCCGATCCCTATCCCAGCACCTACCGGGCCTATCCCGGACGCCCCGTCGCGCTGGTGGGCGCCACCGTGTTCGACGGGACCGGCAAACGGATCGACAACGGCACCGTGCTGTTGCGCGATGGCAAGGTCGCGGCCGTCGGCGATGCATCGCTCTCGACCGAGGGATTTGACCGGATCGATGCCAGCGGCAAGGTGGTGACGCCCGGCGTCATAGACATTCACTCGCACCTCGGCGTCTATCCCAGCCCCAGCGTGCAGGCACATTCCGACGGCAACGAGGCGACCAGCCCGACCACCCCGGAAGTCTGGGCTGAACATTCCGTCTGGCCGCAGGACCCCGGCTTTACCCGCGCCCTGACCAACGGGGGCGTCACCAGCCTGCAGATCCTGCCGGGCTCCGCCAATCTGATGGGCGGACGTTCGGTCACGCTCAAGAACGTGCCCGCGCGCACCGTTCAGGGCATGAAGTTTCCCGGTGCGCCTTATGGCATGAAGATGGCCTGCGGGGAGAACCCCAAGCGCGTCTACGGCAGCAAGGGCCGCATGCCTTCCACCCGGATGGGCAATATGGCGGTCAATCGTCAGACCTGGCTGGATGCCAAGGCCTATGACGGCAAGAAGCGCGATCTGGCCAAGGAAACCCTGAAGGGCGTGCTCGACGGCAACATTCTGGTTCACAACCACTGCTACCGCGCCGACGAGATGGCACAGGTCATCGATATGTCGAAGGAGATGGGCTATCGCGTCAGCGCGTTCCACCATGCGGTGGAAAGCTACAAGATCGGCGACCTTCTGCGCGAGAACGACATCTGTTCGGCCATCTGGGCAGACTGGTACGGCTTCAAGATGGAAAGCTATGACGGCATTCCGGAAAACGCCGCGCTGCTGTTCAACGAAGGGGCCTGCGTCGTCATCCACTCCGACGATGAATACGGCATTCAGCGGCTCAACCAGGAAGCCAGCAAGGCTGCGGCCGCCGGTCGCCGGATGGGTCTGGAGATTGCCGATGCCGATGTGATCCGCTGGATCACTCTCAACGCGGCCAAGGCCATGGGCATCGATTCGATGACCGGCAGCCTGGAAGCGGGCAAGATGGCGGACGTCGTGCTGTGGAACGGGGATCCTCTGTCCGTCTATTCCCGCCCGGAGAAGGTGTGGGTCGATGGCGCCCTGATGTATGATGCCAACGACCCCCGGAAGCGTCCGGTGACCGATTTCGAACTCGGCCAGATCGGCGCGGGAGAAGCCAAATGAAGCGCCTGACTTTCGCAGCATCGATTGCCTCAGGCGTTCTCGCCCTCGGCGCACTCGCCGCGCCTCTGGCGGCGCAGGACATCGCCATCACCAATGCGACGGTCGCGACTGGCGATGGGTCCGACCCGGTACCCGGGGCCACCGTGGTGATACGCGGTGGGAAGGTGGTCGCCGCCGGGCCCGGCGTGGCTGTTCCCGCCGGCATCCGCAGCGTGGACGGAACCGGCAAATGGGTCACACCCGGCTTCTTCGCCGCGATGAGCCAGCTTGGCCTCGCCGATGTGGATGGGGTGCAGGAATCCAATGACAGCGCCGCGCGCAACTCGCCTTTCGGCGCCGCGCTCGACGTGGTGCCGGCCCTCAATCCCTATTCGCAGGACGTGATGGTTGCGCGTGGACGCGGCATCACTCGCTCCAGCGTGTTCTCCGCGCCCAGCGCCTCCATCTTCGGGGGGCAGGGCGCGGTCGTGGATCTGGGGTCGGACCCGTCCATGGTCACCCGCCCGCGCGCCTTCCAGGTCGTGGCGCTGGGTGAGTACGGCGGTCGGCTGGCCGGGGGCAGCCGGACCAGCGCGCATGCCCTGCTGCGCAACGCCCTGCGCGAAGCGCGGCAGTACGGCAGCGATGCCAAGCTGACCGGGGGCGGCGATCGCGGCGTTCGCCCGCTGGGAGACGACATCCCGGTGGACACGCGGCTGATCGACAACGGCGCGGACCGCGAGGACGTACTGCTTACGCGCTTCGACGCCGCGGCGCTCGTGCCGGTGGTGAACGGGACGCAGCCGCTCTACATTGCCGTTGACCGGGAGGCGGATATCCGCGCCGCTCTGTCGCTGAAAAGTGAATTCCCGCGCTTGCGGATGGTTCTGGTCGGCGCTGCGGAGGGCTGGCGCGCCGCGCGCGAGATTGCCGCGGCCGGCGTCCCCGTGATCGCCGAAGGGATCACCGATCTGCCCTCCAGTTTCGAGCAGATCGCCGCAACCCAGAGCAATGTCGGCCGCATGGTGGCCGCCGGGATCCAGGTGGCCATCGGCGGTCTGATGGGTGGAACCGGCGAACAGCCCGGCAACCTGGGCCAGTACGCGGGCAATCTGGTGGCGCTGACCAAGATACCCGGCGCGACCGGGCTCAGCTGGGGACAGGCTTTCGCGGCCATCACCTCCGTCCCGGCCGCAATCAGCGGACTGTCGGGCCAGATGGGCGTGCTCGCGCCCGGCGCGGCGGGCGATCTGGTGATCTGGGACGGCGATCCGCTGGAAGTGACCAGCGCCCCGACGCAGGTGTTCATCGACGGGATCGAGCAGCCACGCGACGATCACCAGACCGAGCTGCGCGAGCGCTATCGCGATCTCGACACCAGCGACATGCCCAAGGCCTACGACTGGTGAGGCGCGTACTGGCGGCGGCTGTCGCGCTGGGGGCCGCGCTAAATCTGGCAGCCCCCGCCGCCGCGCAGGGGGCGCCGGTGGACCGCTCGCAGGACATGGCGTGGATGACCTCGCAGCAGGCCTATGTGGCGCGGCTGAGCGCGTCCGATGGCTGGCGCTACATCCCCGGCGGGCTCAAGTGGCGCCGGGTGGAAGGCGACGGAAGCGGCGCCCATCCGACGCTCGATGACGTGGTGACGGTGCATTACGCTGGCACGCTGATCGACGGGGAAACCTTCGATTCCAGCTTCGACAGGGGTGAACCGGCGACCTTCCCGCTGGGCCGGCTCATCAAGGCCTGGCAACTGGCCATTCCGGAGATGGGCGTGGGCGACACGATCGAGATCGCGGCGCCCGCGGACCTTGCCTATGGCCCCGTCGGCAAGGGTCCGATACCCGGCGGCGCGACGCTGCTTTTCACGGTCAAGCTGATCGGCATCGAAGGGCGATGAGCTAAGCGCGTCCCGCGTTCCGATCGGCGGATCGCTGCGCGGCCCGTCGAAGGGCAGGAGCGGCGCGCTGGTATGAAGCGGGCGCCTGCTGGAGGGCAAAGGGGATTTGCGTCCGCCCCGGCGCGTGATAGCTTGTCTGCGTCAGGTCTTGGGGAGGACCAAGGATGGACCCGCTCGTCTCGCTCATCGCCGCCAGCATCGCCTTTGTCGGCACGCATTTCGCCCTGTCGCATCCGCTCCGCGAACCCTTGGTCACGGCACTAGGCGATAAGGGCTTCATGCTGCTTTATACGCTCGTGGCGCTGGCAACCTTCTATTGGATGGTGAGTGCATTCGGGCAATCTCCGGCGGGCGACCTGGGCGGTGCGACGGGGGAGATCGGCTGGATCCTGGCGAGCGTGCTCACCCTGCCGGCACTGGTGCTGTTCATCGGCTCTCTATGGAAGAACCCCGCGCTTCCGGCTCCCGGCGCCGAGGTCGCTGCGTCCGCGCGTCCGGTGACCGGCGTCTTCGCGGTCACGCGTCATCCGATGATGTGGGGCTTCGCGCTGTGGGCCATCGCCCATATCGTGCTGTGGTGGGACTGGCGCACCGTGATCCTGGCGAGCGCGATCCTGTTCCTGGCGCTCGTGGGCGCGCATATGCAAGATCGCAAGAAGCGGGTGCTGATGGGTGACGCCTGGGCGAAATGGCAGGCCCGGACGAACTACTGGCCGCGCTGGGGCAAGCTACCGGGCGCGGGGCTGGTCCTGTGGGCGCTTGCCATCGTGCTGTGGCTGGTGCTGACCTACGGCCACATCCAGGCCGCGGGCATACCTGCGGGGATCTGGCGCTGGGTCTAGTCTTCCGGGTGTGCGACCTGTGGTAAATCCTTGAACTCGCTCGCCGAAAACCTGACGCGGCGAAGGGGAGGTATGAGTCGCGCCAGCAGCCCCCCGAGCATCACGATCATTGCCGTAACAACGGCAAATGCCGCCGCGGAAACCATGGCCAGTATCAGACCGGTGATGCCATAGACCGGTTGCCCATTCCAATAGATTCCGGGCCCGCCAGTCAGAGCGATAAGCCCAAAGAAAAGTCCAAAAACGCCCCAGAACATCGTGCCGGATACGAGGCCAAGCTTGAGCAAGCTTCCCGCCGACAAGTGTCCGATCTGCATGGAATCATGCTCCCAATTGTGACCTTAGTGCTTCTTAGGCTCTATCAGGACGGCGACAAGCACGCTCGCCGGCGGTCGTGCGCTAATCGCCAGAAAACCTGGGGCTTCTCTTTTCCAGCAGCGCATCGACGCCTTCCATGTGATCCGCAGTGGAATGCATCAGCGCCTGGGCGTTGGCAGCCATTTCCAGCGCCGCGTCGTAAGTGGTGGAGCGCCCCTGCCGCATCAGGTTCTTGGCCTGCCTCAGAGCGTGGGGAGGCATGGCGGCGACACGTTCGGCCAGCGCATTGGCCTCGATCATCAGCATTTCCGGCTCGACCACCCGACTGATCAGGCCCCATTCGAGTGCCGTTCGCGCATCGATCACGTCGCCGGTATAGAACAGCTCGGCCGCGCGCGCTTCGCCTATGATGCGCGGCAGGATCCAGGTACCGCCATCACCGGGAATGATGCCCAGCTTGAGGAAGGTGACGCCGAACTTCGCTTTCTGGCTGGCGATGCGCATGTCGGCCAGGCAGGCGAGATCGCAGCCAAGCCCGATCGCCGGGCCATTGACCGCCGCGATCAGGGGCACGCGCAGCGCATAGAGCGCGCGCAGGATCTTGTGGATGTTGTTGCGATAGCCATCGGCGATCTCGGGCGCGGAGCCGCCGAAATTGCCGCTCTTTTCCTTCATCGCCTTGACGTCGCCCCCAGCGCTGAACGCTCGCCCCGCGCCGGTCAGGATCACGCAGCGCACAGCCATGTCGGAGTTGATGGCATCGCAGGCTTCGACGAAGGCATCCCCGTCCCCCGCCGCGCCCAAGGGGTTCATGCTGGCGGGACGGTTCAGCGTCAGTGTGGCGACGTGATGCGAGGCTTCGATCTGAAGTAAGGTCATGCGTGAATCGATTAGCATCGCCTACTGCCATTTGCCGGGTTTTTTAATGGTGCGGTGCGTGCAGCCCGCCAAGCAGCAGGGCCGCCGCTTGCCCTCGCGCAGTTCCTCCAGCGCGCGCCCGATCCTTCGCTCGCGCGTCTTGGCCTGTTTGGCATTCTCCAGCGAGCAAATTAATTCGTTGCGCCCGAGCGGGGTCAGCGACAGCCACCGCGCCGCGATACCCGCATCGGCGCCCCAGCGCGGTCACCCGATCTGGCGGCTGGCGTGGACGGTGCTGGGAAGGAGCGGGTCGTTCACAGCAGCGTGGGCTCGGCGGGTGATAGCGCGGGGGCGGAACTGCGCTGGCCCCATTTGTCGTTCGTCCGGGTGAGCACCAGATCGCCGGGCCAGGGTCGGCACAGCGCCCGCGCGGCCTCCGCATCTTCGCCCAGCCATTCACCATGGGCCTCGGGCGCCAGCACCACCGGCATTCGGGCGTGGACCGCGCGCGCGTGCTCGTTCGCATCTGTCATCACCAGCGAATAAACATCGCCCCATTCGTCGGACCGCCGCCACACCCCCGCGCAAGCGAACAGATCGCCGTGTGGCAGGTTCAGCCAGGTGCAGGTCATGGCGCCCTTGGACCCTTCCGCCTCCGCCCAGGCGGTCATGGGGATGACAACAGCGCCGTTCTGTGAAACTGCTGCGCCAGAAGAAGCTGTCCAGCTTGTCGGTGCGGCAGCTGTTGACGGGCTTGGGCTTGAGCGGCTGCCCCTTCGCGCCCTTGCGTTGCAGCGGGAACCCCAGCTCATGCGGCGAGGGGCGCCGTCCGCCACCACCAGCCCGGGATAGCCGGGATAGACCTCGTCGCCCATGTTCGCGCCACCCGTGGCGTCCAGCGTTCCGAACCATTTCGCTACCTCGGGCACGGGCTTCGTCATGCGGTAGAGATTGCACATAGCAGGGCCTGTTAGCACCAGGATGCGGTCGGGCGCTACGCCAAGCCGCGCATGGTTCTCGAGTGGAGCCGTTCGGGGAAGGGCGGAACTTGCGCAGTTCCGGGCGGTATTTCCCTGTAGAGGGGAAATTATTATGAGAATGCTGGGTAGTTTGCTGCTGGTCGTGGCCTTTTTGCTGCTGGCCGCGGTGCTGGTTTCGCTCAGTTCCAGCGACATGTGGTTCATCCGGACCGTCGATCTCATCCGCGAGCCGATGGCCTATTGCGCGGCCGTGCTGCTGGTGGTCGCACTGTTTGCGAAAGGGGCGCGGCGTTGGCTTACGGTAGGCGCGCTGGCGCTGGTGATCGCGATCAACGTCGCGCGCATCTGGCCCTACAGCGCGCTGGCCGGCACCCAGCTGGCACTGGCCGAGCAACCCGCCGGGCCGCTTGGCGCGCGCTGCTTCACCGCGATGGCGGTCAACGTGAAGGTCAAGAACACCGGGTACGGCGACGTGGCGGCACAGGTTCGCCGCATCGATCCGGACGTTCTGTTCCTCATGGAAACCGACGCGAAATGGGTTGCGGAGATGGAACCCGTGCTGGCGAACTATCCCCAGGTCCACCGCCATCCGCAGCCCCACGCTTTCGGGCTGGTCTTCGCCACGCGTCTGCCCACCTCCAAGGTCAATATCGTCGAGAATACACACCGCGACACGCCAACACTCTATGCCACGCTGCAACTCGCAGGTGCCGCCCCGGTGGAATTCATCGGCCTGCATCCCAAGCCCCCGCTTCCGGACTGGAACACCGAGGAGCGCGATCAGAATATCGTGAACGCGGGGCGACAGACGCCGGACCGTCTGCCCAACGCCTTCGTCATGGGGGACTTCAACGACGTGCCCTGGTCGCGAACAACGACTAAGTTCAGGGAGACGGGCGCATGGCGCGACCCGCGCATCGGACGCGGCACCTACCCGACTTTCCCGTCGGATTACCGTGCCTTCGGCTGGCCGCTCGACCAGCTCATGCTGAAGGGAGACCTGGACCTGACGGGATTCGAAGTGCTGCCCGACAACGGTTCGGACCACCGCGCCATGCTGGCCCGGCTCTGCGCCCCTGCGGCGTGACGGTCAGCCGGCTGCGGGGGTACGCTCGCTCCATCAATACATGTGCTGGCCGCCGTTGATGCTCATGGTGGAGCCGGTGACGAAGGCGGCGCTGTCGCTGCACAGGAAGCTGACACCGCGTGCGATTTCCTTCGCCTGGCCGAGCCGACCGACGGGAATCTTGGCGACGATCTTTTCCAGCACCGGTTCGGGCACGGCGGCCACCATGTCGGTATCGATGTAGCCCGGTGCGATCGCGTTGACGGTGATGCCGAAGCGCGCGCCCTCCTGCGCCAGCGCCTTGGTGAAGCCGTGGATACCGCTCTTGGCGGCGGCATAGTTGACCTGGCCGTACTGCCCCGCCTGCCCATTGATCGAGCCGATGTTGACGAACCGGCCCCAGCCCCGATCCTTCATGCCGGCAAAGGCCGCCTTGGCCATGTTGAAGCAGCCGCCGAGGTTAATGCGCATCACCTCGTCCCAGTCGTCATAGGTCATTTTCAGAAGCGTACCGTCGCGGGTGATGCCGGCGTTGTTCACCACCACATCCACCGGGCCGACTTCGCTGGCCACGCGCTCGCAGCCTTCCTGGCAGGCTGCGTGATCGCCCACGTCCCATTTGTAGGATTTGATCCCGGTCGCATCGGTAAAGGCCTTAGCCTTGTCGTCGTTGCCCGCGTAATTGGCGACGACCGTAAAGCCGTCTTCCTGCAGCATTTCGCTGATGGCACGGCCGATGCCGCGTGTTCCCCCGGTGACGATGGCCACTTTACCCATGATGCGGATTTCTCCCAAGCTTGCCGTAGCGTTATTCCCTGATGCGTAAGGGGAAGTGCAGCGTATGGTAAAGGGAAAAATGGCCGGTCTTGCGCCCGCTGCCGCTTCGGAGCGGGGTCTGGTCGGAAGCAGGAGTGTGCCGGAGCGTTGCCTGGCAGCTCAGAAGCGGAACTGGGTTCCCACGTAGACGGCCTTGTCGTCGTCCACCCCGTCGGTCAGCGGAGCGATACGGTCGCGATCCTGCGAAACGCGTACGCCCGCCGTCACGTCGAGATTCTTCATGATGCGATAGGATCCGCCGACATCCACGCTCTGATCGCCGGCGCCTTCCAGAGTGCGCGGCGCGCGTCCGGCACTGGCCTGTTGTTCGAAGGCGATACGCGGCTGGAAACGCGACGGCTTACCCGCCTTTTCGTCCTTCTCGGCGCCATAGGAGGACAAGTCCGCCATTGAGATTTCGCGAATGCTGTCCGGTACGGCCAGCGCCTTGGGCGCAGGGGCCGCGAAGCTCTGGAAGCCGCGTGCCGAGCCCAAATTGTAGCGCGTGGTATCGAGCTGGGAGATCGCGGCGAGCGCCCCGCCCAGTTTCCCGGAGGTGGTCGCTTCCTTTGCGGTGCGGCGCACCGTGATGGCGCGCGCGGTGGCGCGATCGACCCGCACCGCCATGGTTACCATGCGTTCGGGACGCGGGGCCTTGGCAGCGGGCGTGAAGCGCAGCCCATCGGCGCCCAGCGTGGCGGCGACCTCGCGCGCCAGGGCCGGATCGGTGTTGGCCGGGGTGAACGGGACGAAGCCGATATCGAATGATTCAGCGGAACGGGTCAGCGTGCCGACGGCGGCACCGCCGGCGCCGGGAATGGCAAGGCCAACAGCGGCAAGCGCGCACAGCGCGGCAAATGCCCGCGTCCGGCCTTTCTTACCGCTGATAGGCGTCATACTGCGCACCCTGTTCATCGCACCCAAATCAGACCATCGACCGGCTGGATGGTTCCTGAACACCGTGTCGATAATCACACCGCGTCCAGAATCGCCGCCAGCGTTTTTCTATCGCGACTCGCAACCTAGGCCCGCGGCCTGCCATTGGCCAGCTTTTCCACAGGGCGCGGCGCAATCGAGGCGAAAGTGTTGCCTCCATGCACGCATGCATCCCCTTGAAACCGCGCGTTCATTCGCGGTCAAGCAGGCGCCGGGCACCCCCGTGCCGCTTGCCCGCCCCGCGCACCCGGCTATAGAGCGCGCATTCGACAGACAAGGACCGTTATGCGTTTCGCCCGATACCAGTTCCGCCCTGCCCATATCGCCGCCGCCATCGCGGCCACCGCTGTGCTGGCGGGGTGCGGGAGCAAGGAACGCCCGCGCGCTGACCTGGCCGCCGCGCAGGTCAACACCATCGGCGTCAATTCCTATCTCTGGCGCGCCGCGCTGGAGGCGGTAAGCTTCGCCCCGCTGCTCCAGGCGGACAGCGCCGGCGGCGTGATCGTGACCGACTGGTATGCCAATCCGCAGAACCAGGCCGAACGGGTGAAGGTGACGGTGACGATCCTCGATACCGATTTGCGTGCCGATGCGCTGCGCGTCGCGGCCAGCCGTCAGGTGACGCAAGGCGGCACCTGGGTGGATGCGCCGGTTCAGGCCGCCACGGTGCAGAAGCTGGAAGACATCATCCTGACCAAGGCGCGCGAACTGCGCCGCCAGGCCATCGCGAGCTGATTTTCCCTGCCGGGCGCGCGCGATGGCTTTCCATCCTGCGCGATTTCCGTAACAGGGCGGCATGACCGCAGAGCGTTTCGATCCCGCAACCGCCGATCCCCGCTGGCAGGCCGCCTGGGCCGATGCCCGCGTGTTCGAAGCGGACAGCAATTCTCCCAAGCCCAAGAGCTATGTGCTGGAGATGTTTCCCTACCCATCGGGGCGCATCCATATCGGCCATGTGCGCAACTATACGATGGGAGACGTGCTGGCCCGCTACAAGCGGATGACCGGGCACGAGGTGCTGCATCCGATGGGCTGGGACGCCTTCGGCATGCCCGCCGAAAACGCCGCCATGGAAAAGGGCGTGCATCCCGGCGGCTGGACGCGCGAGAACATCGCCAACATGAAGGCGCAGTTGAAGCGGCTGGGCTTCGCCTTCGACTGGGCCAGAGAATTCGCCACCTGCGATCCCGGATATTACGGGCACGAACAGGCGCTGTTCCTGGCGCTTTACGAAGCTGGGCTGGTCTATCGCAAGGAGAGCGAGGTCAACTGGGACCCGGTCGATATGACCGTGCTCGCCAACGAACAGGTGATCGACGGCAAGGGCTGGCGCAGCGGCGCGCCCGTGGAACGGCGCAAGCTGGCGCAGTGGTTCCTCAAGATCACCGACTTCGCGGAGGAGCTGCTGGAGGGGCTGGATAGCCTCGACACCTGGCCCGACAAGGTGCGGCTGATGCAGGGCAACTGGATCGGCAAAAGCCAGGGGCTGGAATTCAGCTTCGATTTGTCGAATGGCGACAAGCTGCCCGTCTACACCACGCGGCCCGACACGATCTTCGGCGCCAGCTTTGTGGCGGTGGCCGCTGATCATCCGATCGCGCAGGGCGTGGCGGAGACGTCTCCAGCGGCGCGCGACTTCATCGCCGAATGCAAGCGTGGCGGCACCACGGCGGCCGAGCTGGAAACCGCCGAGAAGCTGGGCTTCGACACCGGGCTCACCGCGAAGCACCCCTTCACCGGCGCGGACCTGCCCGTCTACATCGCGAACTTCGTGCTGATGGATTACGGCACCGGTGCCATCATGGCGGTGCCGGGGCACGACCAGCGCGACTTCGATTTCGCCACCAAATACGGCCTGCCGATACCCCGCGTGGTCGCGCCCAGCGCCGGGGAGGCCGACCAGCCCTTCGCCGGCGAGGCCGAGAGTGGCGAGGGCGTGATCGTCAATTCCGACTTCCTCGACGGGATGAGCGTCGATGACGCCAAGGCCGAGGTGATCCGCCGGATCGAGGCGCAGGGCAGGGGCGAGGGCAAGACCGTGTGGCGCCTGCGCGACTGGGGCGTTTCGCGCCAGCGGTACTGGGGGACGCCGATCCCCTTCATCCATTGCGACGACTGCGGCGTGGTGCCGGTGCCGACCGACCACCTCCCCGTCGTCCTGCCCGAGGACGTGGATTTCAAGACGCCGGGCAATCCGCTCGACCGCCATCCCACATGGAAGCACGTCGATTGCCCGTCCTGCGGAGGAAAGGGCCGGCGCGAGACCGATACGCTCGACACCTTTGTCGATTCGAGCTGGTATTTCCTGCGCTTCGCCAGCCAGCCGGCGGACAAGCCTTTCGATCCCGAAGAAGTGGCGAAATGGCTGCCGGTGGAACAGTATATCGGCGGGATCGAGCATGCGATCCTTCACCTGCTCTACGCCCGCTTCTGGACCCGCGCGCTCGCCCGCACCGGCATGATCGACGTGAAGGAGCCCTTCGCCTCGCTGTTTACACAGGGCATGGTGACGCACGAGACCTATTCGCGGCGCGAAGGGGAACGTGTCATCTACTTCGCGCCCGAGGAGATCAGCCGCAAGGCGGAACGCGCGCTGCTGACCGCCGATGGCGGCGAGGTCGAGATCGGGCGCGTGGTGAAGATGTCGAAGTCAAAGAAGAACGTCGTCGACCCCGATACCATCATCAAGCACTACGGTGCCGATGCGGTGCGGTGGTTCATGCTGTCCGATTCGCCCCCCGAACGCGACCTGCCGTGGTCCGAGGCTGGAATCGAGGGATGCTCGCGCTTCGTTAAGCGCCTCTGGCGGTTGTTCGGACAGTATGAGGCGGGTGTTCAGGGGGCCGATCAAGCGCTTGATCGACAGGTTCACAAGACGGTCGCCGCTGCCGCCGAGGACATTGAGGCGCTGGCTTTCAACAAGGCGGTGGCGCGGATTTACGAGCTGACCAGTGCCATCGAAAAGGCCAAACCGAGCGCCAGCCGGAGCGAGGCGATCCGCAAGCTGGCCGTGCTGGTCGCCCCGATGATGCCGCATCTGGCGGAGGAAGCCTGGGCGGCGATGGGTGGGAAGGGCCTTATTTCGCAGGCGGAATGGCCCGAGGTGGACTCCGCGCTGCTGGTCGACGACGAGGTGACGATCGCGCTCCAGCACATGGGCAAGCTGCGCGACACCGTCACTGCGCCCAAGGGGGCGAGCAAGGATGATCTCGAAGCACTTGCGCTGGGCAACGAGAAGATCCGGCGCTCGATGGACGGCGCACCGGTGAAGAAGGTCATCGTGGTGCCCGACCGGCTGGTGAACGTAGTCGCATGAAACCGCTGATGATTTCCCTCGCCGCGCTGGCTCTGTCGGGCTGCGGCCTCCAGCCGATGTATGCCGGCGGCGGCAATGGAGCCGTCGCGCAGGGCCTCGCCGCCGTAGAGGTGCCGCCCATCGAAGGCCGCGCTGGCTGGCTCGTTCGGAACGCCCTCAACGATCGACTGGGCGCCGCGGGCGAGGCGGGTACGCGCTATCGCCTCGACGTCCGGCTCGACGAGAACCTCGAAGGTCTGGGCGTGGTTGGCGATGATGCGGTGAGCCGCGAGCGCCTGATCCTGCGAGCCCGCTATCAGCTTGTCGATGCGGCGACGGACGACATTCTGCTGGATGCAAGCGACGCGGTCGATGCGGGTATCGACGTCGTGTCGAGCGAATACGCCGTCATCGCCGCCGAGCAGACCGCGCAGGAGCGGCTGGCCAACACGCTCGCCGATCGCATGATCGCGCGCGTTGCCCTGGCGTTGCGCAAGCGAGCGGAATGAAGCTCACCAATTCGACCTTCCCGGGCAAGGCGAAATCCGCCGCGCAGGATTGCTCGATCTTCTTCTTCTGCGGGCCCGACGAAGCCGGTGCGAGCGCGGCTGCGAATGATCTTGTCGCTTTGCTGGACGATCCCGGCGAGCGGGTGGAAATCGCCGGATCCGAACTGCGCGCCGATCCCGCCCGCCTTGGCGACGAGGCCCGTTCGCGCTCGCTCTTCGGAGAAGCGCGGCATTTATGGGTACGCGCCAACGGGGACGATGCCCACGCTGCGCTCGCGACGCTGATCGAAACCGCCGAGGCCGGAGCGGGCGAGGCGTGCCCGATTGTCGTCATCGCGACGGCCGCCACTGACAAGTCTCGCACTGCAAAGC
This sequence comes from Qipengyuania sp., assembly GCF_042095715.1. GTDB lineage: Bacteria > Pseudomonadota > Alphaproteobacteria > Sphingomonadales > Sphingomonadaceae > Qipengyuania. The sequence continues at coordinate 112,135 of NZ_JBELMO010000002.1, forward strand.
TGCTCGAAAAGCGCAAGGATGCGCTGGTCGCGATGTTCTACGCGCCGGACCTGCGCGCCATGATCCCGACCGTGCGCGCCTTGGGCGATGCCGCCGGCGTCAGGCTGGATGCGGCCTTGGCGGAACGCGTTGCGAAGGCATCCGGACTGGACGTGCGGCTCGCGCGCTCGGAAGTCGAGAAGCTGGCGCTTTATCTCGATGCCACTCCACAGGCGCCGCGCGCAGCCGATGCAGAGGCACTCGATGCGGTGGGGGCGAGCAGCGAGGACGATGGTTTCGCCCCGCTCGTGGACGTGGTGCTGGGTGGAAACACCGCTCGCCTGGGAGACGAATTGCACCGCATGCGCGAGCTTTCGCTCAATCCGGTGGGCACGCTGCTCGCTTTCGAACGCAGGGCGGCGCTGCTCGCGCGCATCGCGGCCAGCGGCGGGAGGCCGGACAAGGACGGGCTGCGCAGGCTGGGCGTTTTCTGGCGGGAGGCGGACGCGGTGATGGTGCAGGCAGGCATCTGGCAGGGAAAGCGGCTGGCCCTGCTGACCCACCGGCTGGTGGAACTGCATCGCCAGCTTCTAACAGATAGCCAGGCGGCGGAAATGCTTCTGGCGCAGGCGCTTACCGGTATCGCCCGCAGCGCCGCACGCCGCTAACCCGTTAGTTTTCAGGAACGGAGAAGGTTCCGCTAACACGACCGCCCGAGCCGTTGCCGGTCGCCCCGGTAACGCCCGAAGAGCCGCTTGCGCTGCCATCCACGCTGGATACGCCGCTGCGCAGATCGATTACCAGGCGACCGCCGTTGAGCGTGTCGCCACCACGATTGAGCCGCACATCGCCCGCCATGGTAATGATCCGGCGATTGAAATCATACACCGCCACATTGCCCCGCGCCCGCTCGTTCCCGCGCGCCACGGTTACGCCACCGGTGGCGGTGATGCGCTGGATCTTGAGGCTGCCGGTATTGGTATAATCGACCAGCGTTCGCGCGGCATTGAGCGTCAGGCCGGCCTGATCGATCCGGACGTTGCCCGAAAGCACGACGCGGTTTGCCTTGTCCTGCAACTCGATCCGGTCGGCGGCATAGTTTACCGGCGCGTTGCTATTGTGGCCGGCCAGCGCCTGGGCATAGACATGCATTCCGCCCGCGCAGGCAAGCGTGAGCGCGAATCCCACGAAGGCCGAACGCGCGGCACGGACTGGAAGCGCAATCATTCGGGCATCCTCATCTGGTTGATCTTGCCGGGCTCCATCCTGAGCCGCGCGTTGCCGATCAGCGACAGCGTGCGAGCCTCCAGATCGACCTCCAGCCGATTGGCGGAGAAATTGCCAGCGGGAACGGTACCGGAAACGCCGCCGGCCCCGATCACGCGTTTCTCGGGCAGATCCACGGTCACCCCGTCGAGCTGCATGGTGTAGCCATCGGCAGCGGAAAACCGCACCGCGCCGGGAATTTCCACTTCGTCGCTGGAAATGTCGTATCGTCCGGATTGTGCGACGATCTGCGCCGGACCGTCGGTAAGCAGGATGCGTGCGGCAAGGTCCTTGAGGCGCACGATGCCTTCCACGCTGGAGCGTTGCACCGCTTCGCCCGCCACCAGCGAAAAGGGGCGGCCCTGATCGTCCTGCCCGCGATAAAGAGCGCTGTCGGCGCGCAGCCGGTCGTTCACGATATCCACCTTGGTGCGGTCGAGCAGAAAGCTGACCTCACCGCGCGGCGACAAGGGTGTTACCACCATCAATGCGGCGACCACGCCCACACCCATGGGCAACGCAACGCCAAGTATGCGCACAAGCCGATCGTGCGAACCGCCGGGCGTGGCGAAGTGCTGACGCTCGGTGCGCATCGCCTTCGCTTCCTGCGTCTCGATCCGACGTTGCTTGCCCATCGCGCAGGCTCAATCCTCTTATAGGTGTGCGAAAATATCGTGGTCGGGCCAGCCTTCCAGGTCGAGCCGGGCCCGCGCGGGAAGGAAATCGAAGCACGCCTGCGCCAGCTCGGTCCGGCCCTCGCGCGCCAGCCTGCGGTCGAGTTCTTCCTTCAGGCGATGCAGATAGCGCACGTCGGACGCCGCATATTCGCGTTGCGCATCGTTGATGTCGGGCCCGCCCCAGTCCGAACTCTGCTGAACCTTGGAAAGCTGCACGCCGAGCAACTCGTCGACCAGGTTCTTGAGGCCGTGCCGGTCGGTATAGGTGCGCACCAGCTTGCTGGCGATCTTGGTGCAATAGGCCGGCGTGGCGGTCACGCCGAGATAATATTCGATCGCCGCCAAATCGAACCGGGCAAAGTGAAACAGCTTGGTGCGCGTGGGATCAGCCAGAACCGCTTTTAGATTCGGCGCTTCGTAATCGCTGTCGGGGGCGAAGCGGACCAGATGTTCGTCGCCGCCGCCGTCGCTGATCTGCACGACGCACAGCCGGTCGCGCGGGGTGATGAGCCCCATCGTTTCGGTGTCGACGGCCACCGCACCGGGGGCGAGCACGTCTGCGGGAAGATCTTCTTCGTGAAAATGTACTGTCATAGGGGCGGGGCCTTAGGCGCAATGGGGAAAGGTGGGAAGGGTCGCTGGCCCATGCAAGCAACCGGGCGTAGCGAAACTGCGATGAGCGGCGAACCGATCCCCGAAAGCTGGCGTCCGGTCCTGGAACCGGTGCTGAACACCCCCGAGGCGCGCAGACTGGGGGGATGGCTGCGGGCCGAGGAAGAAGCGGGCAAGACGATCTATCCGCCGCGCGGCACCCGTCTGCGCGCTCTGGAATTGACCCCGCTCGAAACGGTGAAGGTCGTGATCCTGGGGCAGGACCCCTATCATGGTCCGGGGCAGGCTATGGGTCTGTCCTTCTCCGTGCCCGAGGGTGTAAAAACGCCGCCCAGCCTGTCGAATATCTACAAGGAGCTGGCCTCCGATTGCGGTGTCGCTCCGCCCGCCGGGGGCGACCTGAGCGGTTGGGCCCGCCAAGGGGTATTGCTGCTCAACAACGCACTGACGGTTGAGGGGGGGCAAGCCGGAAGCCACGCCGGTCGGGGCTGGGAAGCGGTCACGGATGCCTGCGTGGCGGCGGTGGTGGCGCGATCGGAGCCCAGCGTCTTCATTCTGTGGGGCAGCCACGCCCAGGCCAAGGCAAAGCGCGTTCCAGGCTTGGACGCCGGCCGCCATTGCGTAATTGCCAGCCCCCATCCCAGCCCGCTGTCCGCGCATCGTGGCTTCTTCGGAAGCAAGCCTTTCAGCCGCGCCAACGCCTTCCTCGAATCGCATGGCAGGGGCGCGATCGCATGGAGCCTGGACCGCGCATAGGGGGGTTTTACAAAACTCCGCCAGCTCCGCTTCGCCGGGGATTTCCGCCGGTTCGCGCCTGATTTGCAGGCGCGAACCGTCACTTTCCGTTTTTTCGCGCTTCCGCCGCCACCAGCTCATCCCGGCGACCATGCGCCATGTGACGCCATGTAGGACAGGAAAAAGTGGCGGCGTCGTTATGCTCAGCGGGGCAGGTTGGTAGCGCCCATCAGCCCCTCGTCAACTGCCCGTGCTGCCTGGCGCCCCTCGCGGATCGCCCAGACCACCAGACTCTGACCGCGCCGCATGTCACCGCAGGCGAAGACGCCCGGTTCGCTCGTGGCATAGCGGTCGGTATCGGCGGACACATTGCCGCGCTGGTCCAGCGCCACGCCGGCCCTGTCCAGCAGTCCCCGCCGCTTGGGGCCGGTAAAGCCCATCGCCAGCAGAACCAGATCGGCGGGAAGGGTGAATTCGCTACCCGCGATTTCCTTCATATCGCGACCTTCCCACTCCACACGTACGCATTCCAGCCCCGTGACCCGTCCGTTCTCGGACGCGACCTGCTTGGCCAGAACGGCCCAATCGCGATCTACGCCTTCGAGATGGCTGGAGGAGGTGCGCAGCTTCAGCGGCCAATCGGGCCAGGTCGTCGCCTTGTCCTCGCGCTCGGGCGGCTTGGGCATGATCTCGAGCTGGGTCACGCTCTTCGCGCCCTGCCGGTTGGATGTCCCCACGCAGTCGCTGCCGGTGTCGCCGCCGCCGATCACCACGACATGCTTGTCCTTGGCGCTCAGGGTGCCGCGCGGCGCGGCGCGCACTTCGTCATCGCCAGCATTGCGCTTGTTCTGCTGGGTCAGGAATTCCATCGCCAGCCTTACGCCGGGCAATTCCGCACCGGGAATTTCCAGGCGGCGCGCCTCTTCCGCGCCGCCGGCCAGAACCACCGCGTCGAAATTGTCCTTCAGCGCCTGAAAGCTGACCTCGACACCGACTTCGCTACTGGTACGGAACTGGACGCCTTCGGCCTCCATCTGCACCGCGCGGCGGTTGATCAGATGCTTCTCAAGCTTGAAATCGGGAATGCCGTAGCGCAGCAGACCGCCGATCCGGTCGTTCTTTTCGAACACGGTCACCGCGTGGCCCGCGCGGGCGAGTTGCTGGGCGCACGCGAGACCGGCAGGCCCGCTGCCCACCACCGCCACGGATTTGCCTGTCCGCTTCTCCGGCACTTCAGGTTCGATCCACCCTTCGCGCCAACCGCGGTCCACGATGGCGCATTCGATGCTTTTGATCGTGACCGGCGCATCCACGATGTTGAGCGTGCAGGCCGCCTCGCATGGCGCGGGGCAGATCCGGCCGGTGAATTCGGGAAAGTTGTTGGTGGAATGCAGAACCGTCAGCGCGCGTTTCCAGTCATCTTCGTAGACCAGGTGGTTCCAGTCCGGGATGATATTGTTGACCGGGCAGCCGGTGTGGCAGAACGGAATGCCGCAGTTCATGCACCGCGCCGCCTGCTGCTGCAGCTTGGACTGCGGCAGGGGAACGGTGAATTCCTTGTAATGCGTCACCCGCTCGGCCGCGTCGTCATAGGTGACGTCCTGCCGATCGTATTCGAGAAAACCCGTTTCCTTGCCCATTCTATCTAACCCAAACAAAAGTCGTCATCCCCGCGAAAGCGGGGACCCAGGGAGGTGCCACTGAGGTTTCAGATGGATTCCCGCCTGCGCGGGAATGACGAGGGAATTTTGCAATCATTCTGCCGCCTCCATCGCGGCTTCATTGCGTTCGGCCTCAAGCGCCTGCAGGGCGCGGCGATAATCGCGCGGCACGACCTTGCGGAAGCTGGCGAGTGCCGTGTCCCAATCGTCCAGCAGGGCTGCGGCGCGTTTCGATCCGGTGTGAAGCTGGTGGCGTTCCACCAGCACGCGCAGCCGTTCGGCATCGTGATACAGCGGATCGCCCATTCCCATATCGTGCACCGAGCGCGGCTTCTGCTGAGGGCGACCGGTGCCGTCCTCCGCGTCCCGCGCATCCGAGACGGTTTCGATATCGACCTGCGCCGTATTGCACAGCTTTTCGAAATCGCCATCGGGGTCGTAGACATAGGCGATGCCGCCGCTCATCCCGGCAGCGAAATTGCGGCCCGTGGGACCCAGCACGCAGACGACGCCGCCGGTCATGTATTCGCAGGCATGGTCCCCGGTGCCTTCCACCACGGCGACCGCGCCGGAATTTCGCACCGCGAAGCGCTCTCCGGAAACGCCGGCGAAATAGGCTTCACCGGCGATTGCGCCATAAAGCACGGTGTTGCCGACGACGATGTTCCGGCCCGCCTCGCGCGGGACATGCTGAGGCGGTTTCACCACGATACGGCCCCCGGAGAGCCCCTTGCCGACATAATCGTTGCCGTCGCCCGTGAGGTCGAGCGTGACACCGTGGGCGAGCCATGCACCGAAGCTTTGCCCCGCGGTGCCCGTGAAGTTCACGCGGATGGTTTCCGGCGGCAGCCCCTCGTGCCCGTATTTCTCCGCGATCCGACCGGATAGCATGGCCCCGGCCGTGCGGTTCACATTGCGGATCTTGCGGTCGATCACGACGGGGGTCCGGGTGTCGATGGCCTGGTCGCACGCCTCGATCAGCTCGTTGTCGAGCGCCGCGCCCAGCCCGTGGTCCTGTTCCATGGTGTGAAACAATGGCGAGCCGTTGCCGACAGGCACCGAATGGAGGATGCGCCCCAGGTCCACCCCGTCGGCCTTCCAGTTCCTGTGCACGCGCCGCATGTCGAGGCGGTCCACGCGGCCGACCATCTCCTCGACGGTGCGGAAGCCCATCTGCGCCATGATCGCCCGCAATTCCTCGGCCACGAAGAAGAAATAATTGATCACGTGCTCGGGCTGGCCGGTGAAGCGCTTGCGCAGCACCGGGTCCTGCGTGGCGACCCCCACCGGGCAGGTGTTGAGGTGGCACTTCCTCATCATGATGCAGCCTGCCGCGATCAGGGGCGCGGTTGCGAAGCCGAACTCGTCCGCGCCCAGCAGCGCACCGATGGCGACATCGCGCCCGGTGCGCAGACCGCCGTCGACCTGCACCGCGATGCGGCTGCGCAGATCGTTGAGCAGCAGCGTCTGCTGCGTTTCGGCGAGGCCGATCTCCCACGGGGAGCCGGCATGGGTGAGGCTGGTCAGCGGCGATGCGCCCGTGCCGCCGTCATAGCCCGCGATGGTGACGTGGTCCGCCTTGCACTTGGAGACGCCCGCCGCGACGGTGCCCACGCCCACCTCGCTCACCAGCTTCACCGAGATGCGCGCCTTGGGCTGCACGTTCTTGAGGTCGTGGATCAGCTGCGCCAGATCCTCGATCGAGTAGATGTCATGGTGTGGCGGCGGGCTGATGAGGCCAACGCCCGGCGTGGAGTGCCGCACGGCGGCAATCGCCTTGTCCACCTTGTGACCCGGCAATTGCCCCCCTTCGCCCGGCTTGGCGCCCTGCGCCATCTTGATCTGGATATCGTCCGAATTGACGAGATATTCGGTGGTTACCCCGAACCTGCCGGAGGCCACCTGCTTGATGCGGCTGCGCATGGTGTCGCCGTTGTCCAGCGGGGTGAAACGGTCCGTTTCCTCCCCACCCTCACCCGTGTTGGAGCGACCGCCGATGCGGTTCATGGCGATGGCCAGCGTCGTATGCGCCTCGCGGCTGATCGAGCCGAAGCTCATCGCGCCGGTGCTGAAGCGCTTCACGATCTCGGTCGCGGGTTCCACCTCCTCGATCGGGATGGCCTGATCGGCATGCCTGAATTCCATCAGGCCGCGGATCGTCAGCAGGCGTTCGGACTGTTCGTTGATCGCCCGTGCGAAGGCATCGTAATTGTCCTGTGCATTGCCGCGCACGGCATGCTGAAGATTGCTGATGGAGTCGCTGGTCCAGGCGTGATCCTCGCCCCGCAGGCGCACGGCGTAGATCCCGCCGACATCCAGCATGCCTTCGTAAAGCGGGCTGTCGCCATAGGCCTGGGCATGGCGCGCGACCGCCTCCTCTGCCACCTGACGAAGGCCCACGCCCTCGATCGTGGTCGCGGTGCCTGAGAAATAGGCATCCACGAATTCGCTCGACAGTCCCACGGCGTCGAAGATTTGCGCCCCGCAGTAGGACTGGTAGGTCGAAATGCCCATCTTGGACATCACCTTGAGGATGCCCTTGCCCACCGCCTTCACGTAATTGGTACGGACCTTTTCCGGAGCCAGATCGGGCAGCTTGGCGGCGCGAATGTCTTCCAGCGTTTCGAAAGCGACATAGGGGTTGATCGCCTCCGCCCCGTAGCCCGCCAGCGCGCAGAAGTGATGGACTTCGCGCGCTTCGCCGGTTTCCACCACCAGCCCGGTCTGCATGCGAAGACCCTGGCGCACCAGCTGGTGATGCACCGCCGCCGTCGCCAGCAGGGCCGGCATGGGGATGCGGTCAGGCCCCTGGTTGCGATCGGACAGGATCAGGATGTTGGCGTCGGCAAGCACGGCTTCGGTAGCCGCCCAGCCCATTTCCTTGAGCGCCATGGCGAGCCCGTCGGCCCCCGTCGATGCGTCCCAGGTGATATCGATGGTCGCGGTGCGGAATGCCCCATCCAGCGCCACTTCGACCGAGCGGATCTTGGCAAGGTCTTCGTTGGTCAGGATCGGCTGACTGACCTCCAGCCGCTTGTGCGTGCCCGCGTCACGGCCCAGCAGATTGGGTCGCGGACCGATCATGGACATCAGGCTCATCACCAGTTCCTCGCGGATCGGATCGATCGGCGGATTAGTGACCTGCGCGAAGTTCTGCTTGAAATAGTCGTAGAGCAGACGCGACCTGCTGGACAGCACCGCCAGCGGGGTGTCGGTGCCCATGGAGCCGATCGGATCGTCGCCCGATTGGGCCATCGGCTCGAGGAAGCGGGCGATGTCTTCCTGGGTGTAGCCGAAGGCCTGCTGGCGTTGCAGCAGGGTGGTCGTGGCCTGCGGCAGTTCGCTCAGCTCGGGCTCGATATGGTCGAGGTCTTCGAGCTTGTACTGCGCCTTGTCCAGCCATGCCTCGTACGGATGCGCATCGGCGAGCTGGGACTTCAGCTCGTCATCCTCGATGATGCGGCCTTCCTCAAGGTCGATCATCAGCATCTTGCCCGGTTGCAGGCGCCATTTGCGCACGATGTCTTCTTCCGGGATCGGTAGCACGCCGCTTTCGCTGGCGAGCACAACCAGATCGTCCTGGGTCACGCAGAAGCGCGCCGGGCGCAGGCCGTTGCGGTCCAGCGTGGCGCCGATCTGGCGGCCATCGGTAAAGCACACCGCCGCCGGCCCGTCCCAGGGTTCCATCAACGCGGCGTGGTATTCGTAGAACGCCCGGCGCGCGGGATCCATCAGCGGGTTCTTCGCCCAGGCTTCAGGGATCAGAACCATCATCGCATGCGCCAGGCTGTACCCGCCCGTCAGCAGGAGTTCGAGCGCATTGTCGAGACAGGCGGTGTCCGACTGACCGTGCGGGATCAGCGGCCACATCTTGTCCAGATCGATGCCCAGCAGTTCGGATTCCATCGTCCGCCGCCGCGCTTCCATCCAGTTCACATTGCCGCGAACGGTGTTGATCTCGCCATTATGGGCAGTGAAGCGATAAGGGTGCGCAAGCCGCCAGCTGGGGAACGTGTTGGTGGAGAAGCGCTGGTGCACCAGCCCCAGCGCGCTGATGCAGTCGGGATCGCGCAGATCGTCGTAGAAACTGCCGACCTGGTTCGCCAGAAGCAGGCCCTTGTACACGATGGTCCGGCTCGAAAAGCTCGGGATGTAGGCATCGGTGAGCTGCGGCATGCCGTGCTTTTGTGCCAGCTTCTTGAGGGGGTTCAGCGTCTGCTTGCGGATCACCACCAGCTTGCGCTCGAACGCGGACTGGTCCGCGCAGTCATCGCCGCGGGCAACAATGCATTGCCGCATGACCGGCATCGACGCGACCACCGCATCGCCCAGACCATCCTGCGTGGTGGGCACCTCGCGCCAGCCGAGTACCCGCTGGCCTTCCTTGACAACAAACTTCTCAAGCTGGTCTGCCACGAACTGCGCGGCTTCGGCATCCTGGGGCATGAAGCACTGCGCCACGGCATAGTCGCCCGCCGGCGGCAGTGCGAAGCCTTCGCCATCGGCCCACTTGCGGAACAGGGGGTCAGGGATCTGGATCAGAATGCCTGCGCCATCGCCCAGCAGCGGGTCCGCGCCGACCGCACCGCGGTGATCGAGGTTATGCAGAATCTCGAGTGCCCGCTCCACGATCACATGGCTTTTGGCGCCCTTGATATGCGCCACCATGCCGACGCCGCATGCGTCATGCTCATTGCGTGGATCGTAAAGTCCCCGCGCGGGCGGGAAGTCGGTCGAGTGCATAGCCATCCTGTCTGGTGCCGGAATCGGGGCAATTCTCATTACCACGAGCCCGACACATCAATCCGGCGCGTAGCGCCGTGAAAATGTCGCGAATATATACCATGACGGGGCGAAAGCTATTTTGCAACCGCGTAAACCGACATATTATTGCTCAAGCACCCAACTTTAGGTGCCCGACGACCAATCTGCGCGATCAATCCTTGCTTCTGGCACGCGCCAGCTTGTCCAAGGCCAGCCGCAGTTCCGCCTGATGGTCGAACGGCCATACGGGCTTGGCTGCGGGTTGGGCCGAAGTTCCCGCCTCCCGAGCCAGGAAGGTGCGCAAGGGGTCGTCCGCAACGCCCGGTTCGGGACGCGGCGGCGCGCTGCCGCCGTCACGGAAGCTGGCAAGGGCGCGGTCGAATTGGTCGAGCAGAACCGGAATGTCCGGCATGGGCCGCGACGGTTCATCGGGTCCGGCGATAAAATCCGATCGCTGCTCCAACGGTTCTTTGTCAGCCGGTTCCGAAGCGAGCTCGCCGCCATCCGCCAACACATCCTCGCTCTCGCTCTGGTCGGGCGTTTGCGGTCGAAACGCGCTCATCGCCGGCAGGACCTCGCTGCCCCCCATCTCCTCGGAAAGTTCCTCATGGATTCGCAACGGTCTGCGGACCGGCTCTGGCTCCTCGGCTTCGATAACGGGCGCGGCGGCCTCGTCCCCGGCGTAAATGGGCCGGGGATCATAACGATGCCGCCGCGCCGCAAGCCGAACCGCCAGCAGACCCAGCGCGCCGCCGATTATGGCCGCGAGCGCGCTGGCGGCAATCTTGACGGTGCTGGGATTGAGGCCGCGATCATCGACCAGATACGATAGGCCAATCGCCGAGATCGCGCGGGACAGAACTGCCTCCGGCAGGACGAACACGACCAGGCCGAACAGGGCGGCGGCCCACAGCGCCACGAAGACGCCGAAGACGCTATAGGTGCTGAGCGGGCGATGCCCGGGGCGTGCCATGTGGTTCTTGTATCCCATCCTGTGAATTGGCGCGGGGGGCGGCAGAATCTGAGCCTGACGCCCGCGATGCGCTTGCTCCCTTATGGCTGCGACAACTGGTCATCGCAACAGGCTGGGGGCAACAGCCTGGCCCGCCCGATTCGCACCGTCCGGTATCGGCGGCGCGAGCGACCGTCACTGCGACGGCGCGATGCCGTAGGGGCAGGGCGCTGGCGGTTGCACGGCCCCGACCCTTGCGCCATGAGGGCGGCGCAATCCGCCCATAAATCGAGAGGAGAGGCGCATGACTCCGCAGGAAGCGGCCACCAAGGTCGGCGAAACCATCGGCACCAGCGAATGGGTCGAGATGAGCCAGGACCGGATCAATAAATTCGCCGATGCCACGGGCGATCACCAGTTCATCCACATCGACGAGGAAAAGGCCAAGATGACGCCGTTCGGCGGCACGATCGCGCATGGTTTCCTGACCTTGTCGATGATCCCCTATCTGGGTGCCAAGTCCGACACGCCGAAGATCGATGGCGTGAAAATGGGCGTCAATTACGGCGGCAACAAAACGCGCTTCATCAGTCCGGTGCGCAGCGGAAAGCGCATTCGCGGACACTGGAAGTTGCTCGAAATGGTCGAAAAACGTCCCGGCCAGTGGCAGCAGACCTGCGAGATCACGATGGAGATCGAGGGCGAGGAAAAGCCTGCCCTGATCTGCGAGTGGATCACCCAGCTCTTCGTTTAACTCTCCACCGGCCCGCGCGGGCTCAATCGTACAAGACCTCAGCTTCGCTGGGATGACGAAAGGTTTTCAAAATGCGTGACGCAGTAATCGTCTCCACCGCCCGCACCGCCATCGGCCGTGCCTACAAGGGCGGGTTCAACGACACCAAAGGCCCGACGCTGGGCTCCTACTCGCTCAAGCCCGCGATAGAGCGCGCCGGCATCGAAGCCGGCGAGATCGACGATGTGCTGTGGGGCGCGGCCCTTCAGCAGGGCACGCAGGCCGGCAACCTGGCCCGCCAGGTTGCATTGCGCGCAGGCTGTCCGATCGGCGTTTCGGGCATGACGATGGATCGCCAGTGCTCGTCGGGCCTGATGTCCATCGCGACCGCGGCCAAGCAGATCATTACCGATCGTATGGATATCGTGGCCGCCGGTGGTCAGGAATCGATCAGCCTGGTGCAGACCAAGGAAATGCGCGTCATGCCCGATCCGGAGCTGATGGCGATGCACGGCGCCATCTACATGCCCATGCTCCAGACCGCAGAGACCGTGGCGCAGCGTTACGGCATCAGCCGCGAGGCGCAGGACGAGTACGCCCTTCAGTCGCAGCAGCGCACCGCCGCCGCGCAGGAAGCAGGCCGGTTCGATAACGAGATCGTACCTGTCACCACTACGCACAAGGTTGCCAACAAGGAGACCGGCGAGGTCTCGGACGTGGAAATCACCATCGCCAAGGACGAGGGCAACCGCCCCTCGACCACGCTGGAGGGGCTGTCCAGCCTGCAGCCGGTCATGGGCGGCGACACCACCATCACCGCCGGTAACGCCAGCCAGCTTTCGGATGGCTCATCCGCCAGCATCCTGATGGAGGCCAAGGTGGCCGAGCAGCGCGGGCTGCAGCCGCTGGGCCGCTATGTCGGCATGGCAGTGGCCGGCACCGAGCCCGACGAGATGGGCATCGGCCCGATCTTCGCAATTCCCAAGCTGCTCGAACGCTTCGACCTCAAGGTCGACGACATCGGTATCTGGGAACTGAACGAGGCCTTCGCGGTGCAGGTTCTCTACTGCCGCGACAAGCTCGGCATCGACAACGAAAAGCTGAACGTGAGCGGCGGCTCCATCTCGATCGGCCACCCCTACGGCATGACCGGCGCGCGCTGCACCGGCCATGTCCTGCTGGAAGGCAAGCGTCGCGGTGCCAAATATGGCGTGGTGACGATGTGCGTCGGCGGCGGCATGGGCGCTGCTGGCCTGTTCGAGATCTTCTGATCCTTCGCTACCGTGACGGGCCGGGGTCGCTTGCGATCCCGGCAGTCCGGCGATTTCAAGAAGAGCCGGTTCGGCAGGACGCCGAGCCGGCCCTCTTGGCGTTTAGCGGGAGTATGTTCCCGTCAGGACCGCGGCACCGAGCACATGGCCTTCTGCCGCATCGAGCACTTCGCCGCGGCCCGCACCGCTCTCCAGCTCCAGCGGACAATCTAGCGCGAACAGCTGAAACACGTAGTCGTGCTTGCCATGGCCGCTTGGCGGATCTGGCGCCAGCCATTCGGTCTTGAGCGCGCTGTTCTTTCCCAGGACCGGCGGCTCCTCGCCCTCGAACAGACGAGCCGCGCGCGGCTCCATACCCCATCCCAGCCAGTGGACGAAGGGTTCGGGCGCAGGCGCATCGGGATCTTCGACCACCAGCAGCAGCGACTGCGTTCCCGCGGGCGGTGCAGTCCATTCCAACGGCGGGGCGCAGGCGTCTTCCTCGTCGGCGGTGAACATCGGGTCCAGCGCCTCGCCATCGACGAAGGCCGCGCTCATCAGGCGGAAGCCGCCGCCGTGCATGGTCTCTTCGCCGCCCAGCCGCGCGACCGCCAGCTTGGCGTGTCCGGCGCGTGTATTGTTGAGGGCCTTCCCCAGCCATTCGGGCACATGTTCGAGCATGATCGTCTCTTTCCCATTCAAAAGATCTCTGCACCGCCCACCCGATTGGGCCGCGCGGGTCAACCCCTGCGGGGCGTTCAGGAACACCCCTCGACATAAGCCAACTGGGGCATCACCCCGACATGGATGGCCGCCACCCGCCCGTCCTCGCCGATCTCGAAGCGCAGGCGCGGGTCCTCGCCCGGTTGAGTGAGATAGGCGGCGGGCGACGGGGCGTATTTATGCGGGGTTTCGACGAAGCCGGGGAATGCAGCCTTCGCCTGCGCCGCCGTCGAACCGACCGAGATTTCTTCGTCGAGGGCCTGATTCGCGCCTTCGCTCCTCGTGATGCGCTTCACCGTGCCGCTTTCGACAAGCGCGGTGACGCCGGGCGCGGCGGGGGAGGTATATAGGCGACAGTCGCTGCCCGGGGCGGAGCCGCTGGACGTGAACCCGCTTGTGGAGGGAACTGGCTCGCCCACGGCAAGTCCCGCCGCTCCGGACAGCCGGATGAGGCTGTCGCCGCTGGACGCTGTCTTGGGAGGCGGCATGTCGGACGCAGGGCTGCGGTCGGTGGCCGCGACCTCGCGGCGCGCGTCATCGGCGGTTGCTTCCTGCGCTGCATCGGGGGCGTCGGACGAGCAACCGCTAAGCGCGACCAGCGCCAGCGGGGCTAGGAGCAGGGGAGTGGCAAATCTCATGGCAGGGGAGCGCGCCAAGGCGCCAGGCGTTCCAGACGCTTTGCCTTTTCGAAGGGAATTGCGATCGGGCCGCATGCGTGGCACATCTTCGTGTGTTTCGAGGAAGGGCGAACAGGTGGGCAAGAGCGGACCCAAGCGGGTTCTTGTGGATAGCGTTGCGCAAGGGCGCCCTTGCAATCGAACACCCTGTGGGGAATCCGATATCCTTATTGGTGAGCGCGTGTAGAAGGGAAGCATGTCCGTTTCGGATGAAAGCCTGGGTGGGGAGCCCGATCATGGACTTGGCGGGCTGAGCGAGCGTCAGCGAGCCTGCCTCGAAATGGTGGGCGAAGGCCGCACGTCCAAGGAGATCGCGCGCGAACTCGACCTTTCACCCCGCACCGTCGACCACCACATTTCCGCATGTATCCGGACGCTGGGCGTGCCCAACCGGGTGGCGGCGGTGTCCCGGCTGGAAGAGCTCAAGCGCGAAACGGGGCAGGACAGCGGTCCCGCGTTGCCAGAAGCCACGCCACCCGGTTTCATGTTCGGCCGGACCACCATCGCAATCGATTCCGCAATTATCGGGCCGTGGCGCGAACCCACGGTCAAGCGGATGCTGCCGCCGATCGGCGGACGGCCCAACATCGCCTCACGATCCGATCGCATTGGCTGGATGGTACGCATCTTCATCTTGGCGATGATGGCGGCTGCCGCGCTAACTCTCTCCATAATGGCGCTTTTTGCGCTTTCGGCGGGGCTGAAATGATGGCCCTTTGCGCCACCCGCCGCGCCCACTCCCGGGGGCGGCGAGCGAAGGAGACGCCGATGCATGCGATTGACCAGGCCGCCGGACAGGTGGTGGCCACCGACACCCAGAATTCCGTGGATGCGGTAGACAGGGCGGTAATGTCCTTTGCCCATCTGTGCGCCAGCATTGTGGAAGTCAGCAAGGCATCGCGCCTGCCCATCTCCACCGTGCAGGGTGCGCTTGCCAGCGCATCTTCGGGCCTGCACCGGTTAGTCGCGACCCGCCAGGACATGAGCGATGCGACCAGCCAGTTGGTGGCGATCCAGCGCGACTCCAGCCTGCGTACCGTGTCCTTCGGATGCCCCGACGGCTTTCCCGCTCCGCCAATGGCGCGCGAGATGCCGCAGACAGAACCGGCTGACGGCGAAGAGGCTGCCTGACGCATTATGGCGATCCTGGTCACCCTCGGTTTCTGGACTTTCCTTCTGGGCGCTTTTGCGATCGGGTGGCAGGCCGGGGACCGCCAGGATCGCATTATGATGGTCGTTATCGGCGCGGCCGCGGGCCTTACCGTGGCCGCGCATTCGATTCCCGGCGAATATGGCAGCCGGGCGGGCGTGCTGGCGGTGGACTGCGCTCTGCTGTTCGCAGTCGTGCGCTACGCTCTGGTGTCGCGTCGCCACTGGCCGATGTGGTTCGCCGGGATGCAGGCCGCGGCGATCGCCATCAGCATCGTTGCCTTTTTGCTCCCGCCCATGGCTGGCTGGGTGCTGGAGATGCTGAGCGCATTCTGGGCGCTACCGGCGCTTCTGGTAATGGTGTTGGGGCTGCTGAAAGATCAGCGCGGGGGCGTGGCAAACGCCCAGTCTCTACGCGGCTGAAGTCGCCGACTAACCCGCCGGATCACTCCCCCGGAGCGCGCCCTTGGTTCGAGTTTTCGCCAACCTCTACCAGCCGGCGGTGTTCATCGACCGATCGCTTCATCTCGGCAGCCTGCAGTTGCAGCGCCTTGCCGCTGAGGCGTATCTCGCGGCTCTGCTGCAGAAAACCCAGCACGATCCATAGGAATGCGAGCGGGCTGGAAACCCCGCCGAGGAAATCCCCCAACTCGTTGAGCCTTAGGTCGGCCGGGTTCTGCCCCTGCATCCATAAATAGGCAACCAGACCTACCAGATAGAGCGCGGTAAGCGCGAGCCCGATTTGCGGAAGCCGTTTGCGCGCACGCGCGTCTGCTTCGGAAACGGGTGGTTCCAGGGGGAGCGTCTGTTTGGCGCGGCTTTCTGGCATCGTGATCGTTCCTTCCAATCCGGCAAGCGGTGGACGCGGGCGCAGGTTCCGGCGATCGGAACAGAGTCGCCATGAAGTTTACACCCCATCTCCCGCGCCGGTGATTGTTTGCCGGTACGTGAGAGGCGGAACGATGCGCGCCGTCGCGGACTGACAGGACGGGACGCAATGAAAGGATGGACCGATGCCGGATGACAAATGGTCGCAGGATGTCACCGAAAATTCCGATGCGCTCGATCTGGAAGAGGGCGTCTTCACCAAGGACGATCCCGCCGAGATAGCAAGATCGCTCAAACGCTCCGCCGAAGAGAGCGGAAAGCGCAAATCCACCCCCTATAGCTCCGCCATGTCGATGCTAACTTTCTACATCAATCGGGCGGGCAAGGACTTGGATGCCGGCCAAAAGCAGGTGCTGGAAGATGCCAAGGACGAACTGAGGAAGCTTTACGGCCGCGAACCCAAGGACGATTGAGAGGGCTGGTGCGATGACAGGCAAGGTACCGCAGGGCGGGATGCCCGAGAAAGAGAACGAGAACGCACGCAAAAGCGGCGACGGCGAGGTGGACGGCATCATGCCGCGCGACAAGCGGGGTGCCGGGGGCGGGGGTCCCATCGGTCCCAAGGGGGCGGGCAAGCATCGCTGGCATGGCGGGCAGAGCAATGCCGCCTATCACGGCTCGGGCCAATTGGGAGAAGAAGATGTCGAAAGCCAGGGCAACGCCAACTCGCCCAGCGAAGACCCCTGATCGATAGCGGGCGGCGGCTCGGACCCAACACAAGACGGGCCCTTCCGGCCACGGGCGATCGCTAAGCCGCGGCGTCGGCTTCCCGCTGCGCGGCCTTGGTCGCTTCCGCCTTCTCGCGGTCCGTGCGGATCTTGTGGGCCTGTTCGGCAAGTGCGGTCCAGGTCTTGGCGGCGCGCAGATGCCGGTCGCGGACATTGTCCAGCGTGGCCGCTTCCGCTTCTCCGACAGCCTCGGCAGCGCGTTCGTGATAGAATTCGTAGCTCTGGCTCATCGTTTTGCTCCTGGGGCGATACAGGGGAAGGGTAGGTGGGAAATGTCGCGCGCCGCCACCGATGATCGACGGCAGCGCGCGATGTATTCACGGGTCAGGCGGCGGAAATGTTGACCGCGCTTTCCTTACCGTTGCGGCCCATCTCGACATCGTAATTGAGTCGCTGGTCGCTGGTCAGCGTGTCCATGCCGGCCGCGTTGACGGCCGTGATGTGGACGAAGCTGTCGGCGGATCCATCGTCGGGCTGGATGAAACCGTAACCCTTTTCGGTGTTGAAGAATTTGACTGTGCCGGTCTTGGCCATGAGATGTTCCTTTCGAGAACGTGCGCGCCGCTTGAAAAATGGGCGCGATGGGGTTTCCGCATCCGCGACATGCGGTGCGGTCGTGCTTCAGCGTCCGATGAAAGGAAGTCGTGGTCTGGTTTACGCCGGGGGTGCCAGGCACCAGGCGGCGGATGCAAAAAACGAAGTCCGTCGCAAATTTCGACGTCAGCGTGGCTGTTGTAACACAGCGAGACCGGATCACCTAACGATTGCTGGAAATGTAGCTTTACCGCAGGGCGGGACCTGGAATCCGCGACCGGATGCGATGTCGAAGGGACAGCGCAGCACGCCGTGCAGCCAACCCCCGCCGTTTCCCGGTTCGGGACAGATTCCATATTTTCGTTGTGATCAGTGCCACTATTGCTAAGCGGACTTCCGGACATAGGGGGAATCATTATGAAAGCACTTTATCTCGCTTGTGCGGCGGCAGTCGGCATGGCGGCTCCCGCGGCGCACGCCGCCACGATCGTATTCACCACCACCAGCCCGACGACGAGCACGCAGAGCCAGCAGGCCGTGTCTTCCGGCGGCGAAACGGCGATCTTCACGGGCGGCACCTACACCAGCTCGGTTGCGGCGATGAACGCTGCCTCGGCCAATGTTACGCTCACCGCTCGGTCCGTCGAGCGATCCTCGACGGGCCTTGGCGTCGCCGGCGATGGTGAAGCCAATCAGGTCGACAGCAACGGCGCGAACGAACTGCTTCAGCTCGTATTCGCATCGCCTACCCGCTACCGCATCGTTTCGGCCGTTCTCGGCCGCGTCGACAACAACGACACCTTTGCCCTGTTCGGCGGTAATGGTGGCGTTTACACGCGTCTCGGCTTCTCGGGCCCGATCGCGAATGGCATGACGGGCGGCGTCCCTGTCACCACCACCAGCCTGGGGGGTGGCAATTATCGCCTCGATTTCAATTTTGGCGGTGGTTACGACAGTTTCCGCTTCGGCACCAACGACGAAGAGGCGGACGGCTTCTCGCTTCGTTCGCTGTCCGTGGCGGCTGTACCCGAACCGTCGACTTGGGCCATGCTGATCCTCGGCTTTGGCCTCGTCGGCGGCGCCATGCGCCGCAAGGCTGCTCCGGCGATCAAGGCCGCTGTCGCCTAAGCCGACATCACTTCGAAAAAAAGGCCGGCCCGGAGCAATTCCGCGCCGGCCTTTTTTGTATAGAAGCCATTCCGCCGCCGCACCTTTCGGAACTGTCGAGCGCCCCGCGCGCTGGACCGATGGACGGGTCGCAGGAGATAACAGGAATGGCCGAAAAGAGCGCGAAGCAGCACCTTGCTCACATCGCGAAGGCGATGAAGGACATCGATTTCGTGATGCTCAACACGCATACCAAGGATGGTCAGATCGGGGCCCGCCCGATGAGCAACAACCGTCAGGTCGATTACGATGGCGACAGCTATTATTTCACCTGGGAAGATTGCCTGATGGTGGATGATATCAAGCGCGATCCCAAGGTTGGCCTGTCGCTGCAAAGCAAGCAGGGCGCAAAGGGCGCGCCGGGTATCTTCATCTCGATCGAGGGCAAGGCAGAAATCGTGCGCGACAAGGCGCAGTTCGAAAAGCACTGGGTGGACGAGCTGAACCACTGGTTCGAAGACGGCATCGAAACCGACGGCGTGGTGATGCTCCACGTCCATGCCACCCGCGCCGCCTATTGGGACGGCGAGGATGAAGGCGATTTCGATATCGAATGAGCGCTAGCGCGAAAGGCGCCGACGGTTGGCGCGCACGGGCTTGCCATAATGGCGCAAGGTGCGCGCCCCGATCTGTTCGGGCGACTGGACAAAGCCGCCTTCGGCCAAAGCTGGCCACAGCGAGGCATTTGTCACGAGCTTTTCCGTGACCATGCGCTGCATTTCGTTTTCGGCGACCTTCCCCCCGCTCATCACGCGAAGGCCGCGCAGCCACATGACCTGGGCCGCTTCCATGGAAAGAAACCAGCTATCGAAAGCGAGGCTGTACCAGGTTGGGGGATTCGAGGATGACATGGGGGGATAGATCCTTGCAGTGCCGCGCAATGCTGCACTGCAATATCGCCTAGGCGCTAACTATCGAACGCGCCAGCGGAATATCCCCTCGCTCGTAAAGCTCCCGCGTAACGGAACGGCTAGTCGGACCGTTTCGCCTTATGCGCCGCGATCGCCTCGTCGATCGCAACAATACGTTGCCGCTCGGGCGTGCCTTTCGCCAGCCCCTTGAGGCGGCAGGTGGCCCATAGCAAGCGGCGCTCGGATTCGAGGTTCTTAAGATAGAGATCGGCCATGCGCCGCTATGGCCGCGTTTAGGCCCGGTGGCCAGCGGGAAGGCGGCAGCGAAAGCGCGCTCAATCGTCGCCGCTGCGCCGCCCGTCCTTCTCCTTCGCCACGCCCTTGAACGGCTCGCCATCGGATTTGACGTCCATGAACTGCCCCGCCTCGGAAGAGCCTTCTTCGCGGTTGCGCTTGGTCCATTTGCCCGTCGCCGTGTTCTTCACCTGGCTGCGATCGTCGACCGAGCCGATGCGGTGGTCGTCACCTGTATTGCGTGCCATTGGCAATCTCCTTCAGGCGATCAACGGGCGAGGATTCCACGCTGTTCCGAAAAAGGGGTCAAAGCACCTTTTCGGGCCGCGGGTCATGGCCGTGGCGGTCGGACTTGCCGAAATGGCGCTCCAGCCGCTGGGCCAGCGTTTGCGCCGCCTTGCGCGCGGCATCGTCCACGGTGGAGGCGTGTTCGGTCACCCCGATCGCGCGGCCACCCGACGGACGCGCCTCGATCGTGCAGGCCTTGTCGTCCGCCCCGTGCTTGGGCCCGTTCTCATCGCGGACATGGATTTCCAGCCGGGTCAGCCGCTCGGTGAAGCGCGCGATCTTGGTGCGGACGGCGGCCTCGATGCGCTCGGCCACGTTCTCCGTGCCCATCACGCTGCTGTCGGAATTGAACTGGACCTGCACTCGATGTCTCCTTTTCGTTGTTCCTTCTTCAACGAACCGGGCGCGCTTCTGCTCCGCCGTTTTCACGCAAATGGGCCACGCCTAACCGCAGGTGCGACGATCGGTGCCGTGACCATTCTCGAGACATGGACCGCCTGGACCACGGTCCAGGGAAAGTTTTGTCTCCTTGCGCGGCGATGTGTCGCCTTGCCGGGTCGGCGTGTCACCTCGCGGCGCTGCGGTGTCACCTTGCGCGGCAACGGTGTCACCTTGCATGGCGGCCGCGTCGCCTTGTGGGGCGGCGCTGTCACCCGTGGCGGTCCGCTTCGTCGCAGGCTCTGGCCCCAGCCCCGCGCGCGTCCGTTCCCGCGCCACCAGCTCGGCCAGAACCGGCCCCTCCCACCGCGACGCCCCGGACGCCAGCCGCGCCCGGCTCGCCTCGGCGCGGGCCCTGATCCCGATGCGTCGCGCGTTCTCGAAATTGGCCGCGACCTGCGTCCCGCGAAATCGCGCCATCATGCGATAGGCGGACTGGCGGCTCATCCCCACGCTGCGCGCCGCCTCCGCGATCAGGCCGCATTGCGAAAGCACGGTCAGGAAGGCGATGATCTTGGGCTGCGTCCAGCGATAGTCGGCACTGCAGCGCGTGGGTTTGGGGCCAGGGCCAAGGCAAAGGCTGCGCGGCGGCGGGGCGGGGGCGTGGGCTGGCGGTGTCTGTTCCATCGACTAGTATAGGCCACAAGCGGCCCCATGTAGGAAAGCGTTTTCTTTCTGTTCCCAGTCGGCAGAAAAGCCCCCTCCTCTTCAGAGGAGGGGGTTGGGGGTGGTGTCGGGCGTAACATGCACGGGTTTGGCCAAAGCGCCCCTCGCACGCTAAGCACAGGCGGCATGCAAAGCGCCCACCCGTCCGAAGCCGATCCCGTCACGATCCTGGTCGATGCCGATGCCTGCCCGGTGAAGGAGGAAATCTACCGCGTGGCGGAGCGATACGGCGTGCATGTTCGCGTGGTCAGCAACAGCGCGTTCCGCGTGCCGGTGAGCGACCGGGTGAAACGCGTGGTGGTCTCGGACGGCTTCGACGCGGCGGACGACTGGATCGCGGAGCACGCAGGCCCGCACAGTGTGGTGGTAACCGCCGCCAGCATCGGCAGCGCGATCGCCACCCGCGCCATCATGGAAGACCTGCGCGCCGGAATGGACGGGGTTGGCGGCGGCCCACCGCCGTTCAGCAAGGCGGACCGGTCGCGGTTCTTGCAGGCGCTGGACCGGGTGCTCATGGGGATGCGCTAGGCGAGGTGCTGGCGGAACCAGTCGGCGAGTTCGTCCTCCGCCAGTTCGCCTGCGGCCAGGGCGACGAAGGCCACGACCAGTTCGGCATCGGTCGCCTGCAATGCGTGACCGTTGAGCATGACAAAAGTTTCGCTCACCACCGCTGCTGTGCGCTTGTTCCCATCGACGAACGGATGGTTACGCGCGATGCCGTAAGCGTAGGCCGCTGCAAGATCGGCCACATCGGGTTCGCAGTAATCGGCGAGGTTGCGCGGACGCGCCATCGCGCTGTCGAGCATGCCTTCGTCGCGAATGCCGTCGCCACCGCCATGCTCGGCCAGTTGCTCGGCATGCGCCGCCAGTGCCACCTCGGTGGCGATCCAGACCCATTTGCGGGTCAATGTTATTTCGCCAGTTCGCGCAGCGCGCGCTTGCGCTCGGCCATGACCTTGCGCGCCGCCGCCATCTGCTCCTCGAAATCCGGCTCCCCGCCGACAAGTTCGATGCCATTGGGCTTGAACACCAGCGTCAGCTCGTCCCCTACCTTCCGGTCGAGATGCGCCAGCACCTCCTTGGGCAGGACGATCCCGGCGGAATTGCCGATCTTGGTGATCTTGAGCGGCTTGTTCATACGGGCGTTATAACGGAGGCTGGGACACGCGACAAGGCTTCGTAATTAGCAACGCGTTCCCCAAAAATTAACCTCAGGCATTCTGTTTCAAAGTTTCAAAGAAGGCTGGGTTGTGAGCGTAGAAACCTACCCATTCAATCCTCTAGCACGATTGCTGGAACCAACGAGTCCTTCCATTCCTGATATGTCAGCTTTTGGTCTTTCACCTTCCACTCAGTTCGACCGTTGCTATTGCGATCGAGGACGACCGCCGCTGCTGCGGACGGACTGCTAAACGCGAATGGTTTTGCAAACCGATACATGGTTGTGGACGCGTCCTCTAAAATTCCTTTGGCAAGTAAAGACTGCTTTAGAGTTGCATAATTTTGACTGGAGTAGCCTGCGTCTTTGAGGGCTTGGGATCCTTCTAGAACCACAAACTCACCCTCTTCTTCAACAGCCTGCGCAACGACGCCTGATCTATGTCGGATTTCAAACATCGTTTCATTTTCAGTCCGATCCGAGATTGACTTTTCAGTGTTACTGGCAGCTCTCGGTTGTGGCTTAAGCAACTCCATGCCTACTACCGGTAGAATGGTTTGAATGTTCTGTAGAAACTGCTCCATATTAGCCCGATCGGCTTCCGGAAGCCGTCGTCGCTGACCGCTCGGCTGATTTCCGTTGTCTAGAAGGACGCGTTGCGCGTTGGATGCCATCTCGATTAGTCGAGCTTCCAAGTACTCGACATGGCCCTTGGATAGATCATCGTCACTTGTGGTTATGGCGATTGCAGTTTCCCAAAAAGCTCTTTGGGCAGCGCTTTGCTTTATCCGCTCAGCAACACTGTTGGCCGAGCCGATGTAAGCTCGCATCCCACCAAGTTGCATTGGGTCGGGGCCGTATAAGAGATAGATTCCGGTCCGATCTAATTCGGGCCTCGACGTCATCGCTGCGAATGTTGACGCGGTCGCAACAAATGTCAGCCCGGTCCATCCGTGAATAGTGGCCTTTCGCAAACCAGTTGGAGTTCCATCGACAAGGAACAACTGGATCGTCCTACCGAAAATATTCTCCATGTTTTAAACTACAGTTCCCCGCTGCTGCCTCAACCGCCCATCAATCATGCTCCCGTTCTCCCTGCCCCATGTACAGTTCGCGCCCGCTCTCCTCGTATACCCGGCTCATCTCCTCCATGCCCTTCTCCGCTTCCTCGGCCTCTTCGGCTGAGGTCTCGCGCTTGATGTTCTCGCTCGCGAGATAGCTGTCCGAGTTCTGCTTGGCGGCGAAGTCGCGCACTTCCTGCGTGATCTTCATCGAGCAGAACTTGGGCCCGCACATGGAGCAGAAATGCGCGGTCTTGGCGCCTTCCGCGGGAAGGGTCTGGTCGTGGTATTGCTCGGCCGTGTCGGGGTCGAGGCTGAGGTTGAACTGGTCGCGCCAGCGGAATTCGAAGCGGGCCTTGCTCAGCGCGTCGTCGCGGACCTGCGCGGCGGGGTGGCCCTTTGCAAGGTCGGCGGCGTGGGCGGCGAGCTTGTAGGTCACCACGCCCACCTTCACATCATCGCGATCGGGCAGGCCGAGGTGTTCCTTGGGCGTGACGTAGCAGAGCATGGCGGTGCCGTACCAGCCGATCTGCGCCGCGCCGATGCCGCTGGTGATGTGGTCGTAACCCGGCGCGATATCGGTGACGAGCGGGCCGAGCGTGTAGAAGGGCGCTTCGCCGCACGCCTCCAACTGCTTGTCCATGTTCTCCTTGATCTTGTGCATCGGCACGTGGCCGGGGCCTTCGATCATCACCTGCACGTCCTCGGCCCACGCCCGCTTGGTCAGCTCGCCCAGCGTGTAGAGCTCGGCGAACTGGGCTTCGTCATTGGCGTCGGCGATGGAGCCGGGGCGCAACCCGTCGCCCAGCGAATAGGCGATGTCGTAGGCCTTCATGATCTCGGTGATCTCGTCGAAGCGCTCGTAGAGGAAGCTCTCCTTGTGATGCGCGAGGCACCATTTCGCCATGATAGAGCCGCCGCGGCTGACGATACCGGTGACGCGTTTGGCGGTCATCGGAACGTAGGGCAGGCGCACGCCGGCGTGGATGGTGAAATAGTCGACACCCTGCTCGGCCTGTTCGATCAGCGTGTCGCGGAAGATTTCCCAGGTCAGGTCCTCGGCGATGCCGCCGACCTTTTCCAGCGCCTGGTAGATCGGCACGGTGCCGATGGGGACGGGGCTGTTGCGGATGATCCATTCGCGCGTGTCGTGGATGTTGCGACCCGTGCTGAGGTCCATCACCGTGTCCGCGCCCCAGCGGATCGACCAGACCATCTTGTCCACCTCGTTCGCGACATCGCTGGCGACGGCGGAATTGCCGATATTGGCGTTGATCTTGACCAGGAAGTTGCGCCCGATCGCCATCGGTTCGGCTTCCGGGTGATTGACGTTGCTGGGGATGATGGCGCGGCCGCGCGCCACTTCGTCGCGCACGAATTCGGGGGTGACGTATTCGGGGATGTCAGCGCCCCAGCTGTTGCCTTCGGGCTTGTCGCGCAGCCTCTCCCGGCCGAGATTCTCGCGCTCGGCGACATATTCCATCTCGGGCGTGATGATCCCCTGCCTGGCATAGTGCATCTGGCTGAGGTTCTTGCCCGGCTTCGCCCGAAGAACGCGCTTGGCCACGTTGGGGAACGCCGGAACGCCGCCGCTGCGGTCCGGGCCGAGCTGGCCGTTATCCTCCGGCTTGATCTCGCGCGCGTCGTATTCCTCCACATCGCCGCGATCGAGCTGCCAGTGGCGGCGCAACTGCGGCAGGCCGGCGCGGATATCGATCTGGGCATCGGGATCGGTATAGGGGCCGCTGGTGTCGTACACCCGGACGCTGGGTTCGCCGGAGGAAGGCTCGAGATCGATCTCGCGCATGGCGACACCCAGCGGGCCGACATGGATCTTGCGGCTGCCCCGGATGGGACCGGTGGTAACGCCGATGTCGAATTTGGAATTGATGTCGGCCATGCGCTTCTCTCCGCTGGAATTCTACAGGGGCGGAGAGCGGATTTCCGGCGTCAGCGCGGCCCACTCCCTCCGCCGATGCTAATCGGTTCAGGTTCGACGGGTCGGGCGTTGCTTACACGCCCCTCTCAGCCAGAGCAGGCTCCCCGGGGATGACCGTATTGTAGGGAAGGCGGCAGCCGCTGTCGAGGGCGCCCGCGCAGCGATCAGGATCCGCCGAACGCAGCCTGAGGATGCGCGATCGGGTCGCTACACCATCAGCGCCAACAAATCCTCCACGGTGATGGTAGCGAAGCCCACTGCGCTGTCCGAGATGCCGTAGGGCACCAGCAGTCGCCCGCGTTCCGCTGCACCCACTTTCAACGCGCCGCATGTGTAGACCACGTTCGGCACATAGCCGGCGCGATCCGCATCCACGGCGGTCAGCACGGGTTTGGCAACGCGCCCGATGACTTTCGAAGGATCATCGAGGTCGAGAAGTGCGCAGCCCAGCGCGTATTTGCGCATGGCGCCTACGCCATGGGTGAACAGCAGCCAGCCGGCTTCTGTCTTGATGGGGCTCCCGCAGTTGCCGATCTGGATGAATTCCCACGGAAATTCGGGTTCCATCAGCAGGCTGCCTTCCTCGTCCCAGCAATCGAGCCGATCGCTGGTGAGGAAATAGAGGTTCTTGCCGTCCTGCCGGCCGACCATGGCATATTTCCCGTCGACCTTCTCGGGGAACAGCGCCATGCCCTTGTTCCGCCCGGCGCGACCGTGAATGGGTTCGAGCTGGAACTGTCGGAAATCGCGGGTCCGCAGCAGTTCGGACCTGATCGAGCTGCCGGAATAGGCAGTGTAGGTCCCGATCCACTCGTAATCCTGCGGCCCGTGTTCGAACCGCACCAGCCGCAGATCCTCCAGGCCACCGGCCTGCTGCTCGGTAATCGGAAAGATCACCGTATTGCTCAGCGTGGAATCTGGGTGGCAATGCACCGTCACCGCATCGTCGGCATCATGAAGGCTGGCATCGTCTAGCTCGACCGAAGTGGCGAAGGCAGTCTGGGGCCAGAGCGAGAAGCTTCCGTCCGCATCCACGATCCCTTCGCGAAACACGATCGAACTGATGTGTCCTTCCCCCACTGCGCGCATGCTCATCACGAAGCGACAAGCCCCTTCGCCCAGGCCCGATTGATCGGGGTGGGGCACGATGGAAGGGTTCATCAGCGCCGCTGCGGCATAGGTGTATTCGTGACAGAAATACGCCCCGATCAAGAGCTTGCGCGTTTCGTCGAAGCTGTCGCGGTTCAGGTTCAGATCGTCTGCGACCTCTTCGAACCTTTCGCGGAACATGTTTTCGGTCTGCCAGTGGCGCGTTGCGAAATCGCTCTTAACCCGAGCGTATTCCTGCTCCGCCTCCTCCATGGAGAGGCGGGCAATGTCCTTCACCAGCTTGCCTGCACGGCTCCCCTCCGCGCCGCGTGCCTGCCATCCCAGATGGAACGGCCGCAGCACGACGCGCGCAGGATCGGCGTGAAGCCGTGTGTCAAAGATATGAAAGGGGGTTTGCCGGTTTCTGGATGCCAAGGCGCCGAGTCCGTCCAATGTCTGCTTCCGCCGAATCGTCGGCCGTATCGGCGTTGAGCGCTAGCATGGAATGGCGCGCAAGATGCAAGGCGAGGATGC
Source organism: Qipengyuania sp. (assembly GCF_042095715.1). GTDB lineage: Bacteria > Pseudomonadota > Alphaproteobacteria > Sphingomonadales > Sphingomonadaceae > Qipengyuania. The sequence continues at coordinate 138,949 of NZ_JBELMO010000002.1, forward strand.
TTTCTGCCCCGCAATTTTCATTGCGTCCCCTCGGGTTGATCCCGTCCCGGCACCGCCCGGACGGAAGATCGGCAAGCACCGCCCCGCGGTCGTTGGCCCCGAAAAACCACCGCCAGGCTGCTTGGGCCTGCACGATCCAGAACGGATCGCCATCGCAGGCAAAAGCGGCGCGAGCGACGTCGATGGCGGCATGCGCCTCCAGGGGTTGTTGATCGAACGGAAAAACTTCCCGGTCGCGCCCCAGGCTGTCCGACCCAACGGGGCGGAAGACGCCTTCGGCCGAGGACTGTATGGAGGCGAGCCAGCGCGCCGTTTCCAGCCCATCCTGTCGCCAGCCGGCATTGTCGAGCAACTGCCCCGCTTCGAGTAACGCCTGGCACAGACGAGGGTTATCGTAACCCAACCGCGTCTCGAACCAGGGCCAGTGGGGGGAGCGCGTTTCGGATAGACGAAAGGCGAGGAATTCGGCCCCTTCGGCCAGAATTTTGCGCGAAAGCGCGTGATCGGGTTCACGCTTGAGGCGCGCTGCGGCACCCAGCATCACGAACGTGCGGGCGCGTGGCGACGACATGGTGGCAAGCGCCTCCAGCGCGGTATCGTACCAACGCCGCGCCCAGGCGCGCAGGTCAGGCTCACGGCTGGTTTCCAGCGTTTGACCAAGCGCCCACAGGGTTCGGCCATTGGAATCCTCCGACCCTTCGTCCTCGCACCAGGTCCGATCGAAGCGCATGAAATTGCGAAACCGCCCGATATCGGGATTCCATGCGTGCTGGATGAAGCTGGCATAGGTCACGGCGCGGGCGCTGCGTTCGCCCGGCTCAAGCCCCGGGGCCACATTCATCAGCATCAGCGCGCGAACATTGTCGTCCAGGCAGTAACCGTGGCTCCGATCCGGCACGACGCCGATGGCGTGCTGGAGCATGCCCGTCGCATCGCTCATCGAGAAGACGGCATCGAGATGGGGCGTGACCGACAGGGGGGCCCGCGCCCGCGCAGTGGGAATGGCGGATCGAACGAGACGCGCGGCCGCATCGGCGAAGCGGGGCCAGATCGTGCTGCGACCGCGCTGCCACGCCTTTTTCTGCATCGCAGCAAGCCGGGGCCGATCGTCCAGAAGACCGATGATCGCCTCGGCGAGCGCGGTGGCGCTGTTGGGCGCGACGAGCACTCCCACACCATCCGCAAGCAATTCGCGCGCATGAATATAGGGGGTCGCCACCACCGCCTTGCCGAGCGCAACCGCATAGCTGAGCGTACCCGAAGTCGATTGCTGAAGGTTGGGGTACGGGGTGACGAAGATATCGCAGGCGGCGAGCCGGTCGAGCAGTTCGTCGGTATCGAGATACCGGTTCTCCCACTCGATCGCATGATCGACGCCCAAGTCACGCGCTCTGGCGACCAGCATCTCGCGATAGCTCTCCCCATCGTGAGCGGCCAGCGTCGGATGGGTCGCGCCGACGATCCGGTAAACGAATTCCGGGTGATGCATCAGGATGCCTGGAAGGGCATCGATCACATGCTCCAAACCCTTGCCGGGACCGAGCAGACCAAACGTCATCGCAACCGGACGATCTTCCAATCCGAGCGCGGATTTGGCGGCCACCGTACCGTCCCGCGGCCGATCGGGCGCGCCGTGTTCGATCACTTCGACCAGCTCGCCGGGGGCGCCGTAATCGGCGCAGAGCAGCGCCTTGGAATGACGGCTCATCACCATCACGCGACTCGCGCGGGCGAGCAGATGCTCTAAAATGGCGCGCTGCCGCTCTGATGGCTCGGTCAGGACCGTGTGCAGGGTAAGGACCAGGGGGGGCGCGAGGCGCTCCACGAAGTCGCACACCATTTCCCCGTCCGGACCGCCAAAAATGCCGTATTCATGGTGAAGCCAGACAACCTCGGTCCCGTTGGCATTAATGTCCTCTGCCGCCGCGCGATAGGCCGCAGGATCCGCGGCGCCTAGCGGGCGCACACCTTGGGGATAGTCATAGCCGGCTTCGCCATTGTCCAGCGCGAACACCGTAAAATCGATTTCCGGATGAAAGACCTGCGTCTGTTCGACAAGATCGCTGGCGAAGGTCGCGAGGCCGCACTGCCGCGGCGGAAACGTTGAAACAAGCGCGACTGAAACCGCTTCCGCAGGTCCAGTAATACGCTCGTGCGCTTCGCAGCTTTCGCTGGCATCAAAACTGGGGAAGGCGGAGTCGAAATCCATATGCAGCTAGCTCCCGCTTGCCGTGGCCTCTCTCCGAATGCCGGGATAGCATGAATCGTTCCGCTGCACCGCACAAATAATTGTTGTATGAGCAGGTGCAGCGGCGCCCTCACGCGATGTGCGTCCCAGAGGGGAACATTAGGACATACTTGCCCCATCCTCGGGTTGGGCGTGGCAGGGGATGCATGGGGTAATACCACGCCAGGGCGAAGCGGATCGGAACCGGCCGACGTCCTATACTGCGTAGGCTGTAAGCGCCTTGGTCTTGGGCCTGAGGGAGGACCTGGGGGATCACCGAAAAGCCGAGTGTCGGCCGCGCCGCGCCCGCGCGCTGGGTGCAGGAGGTGAGGCTGAACAGCAGAGGGCGACGGTCAGCTCCCGGACCGGATTGACAAGTATCCCGAACGATCGGCTTGTTCGGCTTCTTCATTGGACATCATCATCATCTGCATCCTGAATTCCCGGATCGTCGGTGATGCCGGCGGTCAGTGCAGCGGTATCGGCCCACGCTCCACCGGGCCTTGTGTCGACGCACTGGCCGGTATGTCGCTCGCTTTTGCAATTGGAGCTATCCCGCCAAGCAGCCAGTTGCGTGTTGTATCGGGGATAAAGGATAATTAGAAATTAACGATGCTACCTTAATTTAAAAGGCTATTCTTGTTGATATCGAATTGCAAACACGTCCGCTTATCGGCAAGTCGATATGAATACGTTGAGGCGTCTGAATATCATGAAAAGGTCTTTAAAGCGTAGTTCGATATGGCAGCTTCTCCTATCGACAGCGTTTATTTTGGAAGGCGCATTTTCGGCTGCACCCTTGCAAGCTCAGACTACACCACCTCCCAGCTTGGTCAACGCTTGCACTGGTATCAAGTTACCTAAATCTGCGATTACTTCGACCATGGACCCGGTCATTCGAGGAGTGGTCACTCCCCTTCAAACCAGTCTCAATACACTGTTCAATGTTCTGTCGCCCCTGCGTGTAAACATCAACGTGGATACACTGCTCGCAAATGCAGCGGCTGGTGATCCTATCAGCTTGCAGATGTTTACGACCGATGGTCGGCTCCTCACATCATCCGATGACTGCAACCTGCAGACTGACAGTTATTCCTTGGCTGAAAGCAGCGGCATTTCGATCGGCGGCAACAGCATAACCGGCCTTGGCGGGATTAACCGCGCGACGAGTGGCGAAATCAACTCTATTGCCTTCGGAAACGGATCGATCACGGCCGCCAACGCATTCGGCTCCCTCGCGTTGGGCACTAACGCGAAGGTGGGAGACGGAGCGGTCGGAGGCGTTGCCCTGGGACAGGGGGCTAGCGTATTCGCGGCCCATGGTGTCGCCATTGGCGACGGCGCGACCGTAACGCGCGGGCCTCTCGCCGGATACACCGACCGACGCGATCAATGGCGATCAGCTATTCCAGACCAACACCGCCGTCGCCCTCAATACGGGTGCCGTGGGAACGCTCCGCACGGATCTGGATGTGCAGATCGCAGCAATCGATGACGCATTCGACACTTTGGCGGTCCACGACACCAAGCTGGGCGAGTTTGGCTCGAGGTTCGACATGGTCGACACCCTATTATCGCGGCACGGCGTTACCCTAACAGAACAGGGCGATCTTCTTCGCGATCATTCCCTCCGAATCGACGCGGTCGCGAATAACCTAGCGATGACCAATGTCGGTCTGGCCGCTGCCGATCTGGCCATCGGAGCCCTACGTCTCGACATGGATCGTGGTTTTCTAGGCCCCGTTCGTTACGCGGATATAGCCAGACCGCTGGTTCCCAATGGGGGAAGCATCACAGACAACCTCGTTCTGGTGGGACTGAGCGGCGGCCCCGTCTCGCTGCGTAATCTGGCACCCGGTATCATCGGTAGCGATTCGCTCGATGCCATTAACGGCGCGCAGCTGTCTGCCTTCGGAAACTATTTTACTTCAGCGCTGGGTATCGGCGTCTACGATCCCGACAGCATCAATGCGAGCTTCGCATTCCGGGGGCAATCCTACGCAAGCATTCAGAACGTGTTCGATGCAATCGACACCTCGATGGCAGCAGCGCCAAACACAGGTGGGGGTACCTCGGTAAAGTACTTCAACACGAATTCCACGATGATCGACAGTGTCGCAAGCGGAAAGGATTCGATTGCAACCGGGCCGAGCGCGGTGGCTCTGGGCGACGCCTCCGTAGCCAGCGGGCGCAATGCCATGGCCGAGAGTGCAGGGGCGGTAGCAATCGGTAATGAAGCCATGGCGATGGGCGGCAAATCGGTGTCGATCGGCTCGGCCAACGTAGCATCTGGTGATGGCGCCGTGGCTATTGGCGACCCGAACTTCGCAACAGGGCTTGGAGCAGTCGCGTTGGGGCGCGACAATACGGCAACGGGCAATGGTGCAGTAGCCCTGGGTGATACGAACGTCATCGAAGGCGACGGTGCCATTGCGCTCGGCCTGCGCAACGTCGGCCATGGCGTGGGCACCACATTGCTTGGAAGCCTCAATACGACCGTTGGTCAAGGGATAGTTGCCGTGGGCGCGTCAAACAGTGTCACTGGCGAGAACTCGCTAGCCATCGGCGGCAATAACGTGGTGGTCGGCATCAGTTCGCTGGCCATCGGCAACAATATCCGGTCGTTGGAGAGTGATACTCTGGCTATCGGTTCAGCCGCCTTCGCCGGGGGGATCCATTCGGCTGCAATGGGCAACCGCGCTAGAGCCGCGGAAGAAAAAGCGCTGGCGGTTGGCAACGATGCCGTTGCTTCCGCTTTCAGCAGCTCGGCTTTCGGCAGTGAATCTCTCGCATCGGGTCTTGAGTCCACGGCTATGGGCGGCGGCGCTCTGGCCACCGGTCATTATTCTACAGCGG
>NZ_JBELMO010000003.1:0-133500 GCF_042095715.1 Qipengyuania sp.
TATGCGTGGCGACCGACGTGGCCGCGCGCGGCATCGATCTTCCGACCTTGAGCCTGGTGGTTCATGTCGAAATCCCCCGCGATGCCGAAACGCTTCAACACCGCTCCGGCCGCACGGGCCGCGCAGGGAAGAAGGGGACCGCCGCTCTCATCGTCCCCTACAGTCGGCGCCGACGCGTGGAGAGCATGCTTCGCGGCGCGCGGATCGAGGCGGAATGGATGGACGCTCCCTCCCCCGAACAGATTCGGGAGCGGGATCGCGAACGTGTGCTGGAAAGGATGCTGGCCCCCGTCGATTACGACGAGGAAGATCGCCAGCTCGCCGCCACCGTGATGCAGAAGATGAGCGCGGAGGACATCGCCGCCTCGCTCGTGCGGGCGCACCGCGCCGCCATGCCGCAGCCCGAGGAACTCACGGCCAACACGCCGGATGGGCGCACGCGCGAAAAGGCGGAACGCCACCGCCCCGGTTTCGAGGATACCGTCTGGTTTCGTATCGCAGTAGGCCGACGTCAGCGGGCGGAGCCGCGTTGGCTGCTGCCGCTGATCTGTCGCCGCGGCCAGATCACCCGTAACGAAATCGGCGCGATCCGGGTCGGTCAGCAGGAAACCCATTTCCAGATCCCCCGCGCCATCGCCGACAAATTCACCGATGCGGTCCGCACGACTGCGAATGGAGACGACGAGCAGGATTCGATCGTCATCGAAGCCGCATCCGAGCCGCCACGGGAAACCGCCCGCGCCAACCGGCGCGAACATCGTCCCGGCAATGTCCAGCCGCGTCCGTTTCGCGACAAGGGCTCATCCGGCGAACGCGCCACCGGTGGCAAATTCGAGAAGCGCAAATTCTCGGGAAAGCCCAAACCCTACAAGAGCAAGGGACCGGGAAAGAGCCAGGGCAAGGGCAAACCGCGCGGCTGAGGTCTGACGGCGGCGCAGCGCGCCACCCGAAAGCTCACCCGCTGGCGTGATAGAAATCGTAGATCTGCTGCGCCACGGCGTGGCTGATGCCGGGAGCACGCCTCAAATCATCGAGCGCGGCGGCGCGGACTTTGCCGGCGGTGCCGAAATGCAGCAGCAGCGCGCGCTTGCGGGCCGGTCCGATCCCCGGGATTTCGTCCAGGGGGGAGGCGGTGATGGCCCGGCTGCGTTTCTGGCGGTGCGCGCCGATGGCATAGCGGTGGACTTCATCGCGCCAGCGCTGGAGCTGGAACAGGACGGGTGAATTCACCGGCAGCATCTTTTCCCGCCCGTCCGGGAAATGAAACACCTCGCGCCCTTCGCGGCCGTGATGCGGACCCTTGGCGATGGCGATCAGGGGCACGTCTTCGATCCCCATCTCCTCCAGCGTGTCGCGCACGGACGACATCTGCCCTTTGCCGCCATCGATCAGGACCAGGTCCGGCCAGACGCTTTCATGGCTGTTCTTGCGCCCCTCCCCACCATCGGGATTTTCCGCGAGATTGCGGAAACGGCGCCGCATCACTTCACGCATCATGCCGAAATCGTCGTTGGTCTGCGCGGTCTTGATGTTGAACTTGCGATACTGGCCCTTCTCGAAACCTTCGGGCCCGGCGACCACCATCGCGCCCAGCGCCTTGTCGCCCTGGATATGGCTGTTGTCGTAAATCTCCACGCGCTGGGGCGGGCTCTCCAGTTCGAGGAATTCGGCCAGTTCCTGCAAGGTCTTTGCCCGGGTGCCGCTTTCCGCCAGGCGCCTGTCCAGCGCTTCCACGGCATTGCGTTGCGCTTGGCTCATCAGCTTGCGCCGCGTGCCGCGCTGGGGAACGGATATCTCAACTTTGTGGTCGGCGGCCGTGGACAGCGCCTGCGCTACCAGATCCTGTTCGGGCAGCTCGCGATCGACCAGGATCGTGCGTGGCGGTGGAACCTCTTCATAGAACTGGAGGAGGACATCGGACAGGACCTCGTCCTTCTCCAGATCCTGCGTGTGGCTGGGGAAGAAGGCGCGGTGCCCCCAATTCTGCCCGCCCCGGATAAAAAAGGCCTGCACGCCCACCTGCCCGCCCTTGGCGGCGAGTGCGAAGATGTCCGCATCCCCCACCCCGCTGGCATTGATCGCCTGGCTGCCCTGGATGAAGGTCGCCGCGCGCAGCCGGTCGCGCAGGATCGCGGCGGTCTCGAAATCGAGATCATCCGCGGCCTTGGCCATCTGCTTTTCGATCTTCGCCTGTACCGCGCCCGATTTGCCGGAGAGGAAGTCCTTCGCCTCCGCCACCAGCTCCTTGTAACCAGCCTCGTCGATCCGGCCCACGCAGGGGGCGGAGCAGCGCTTTATCTGGTAGAGCAGGCAGGGCCGATCGCGGCGACTGAAGAAGCTGTCGGTGCAGCTCCTCAGCAGAAACAGCTTCTGCAATGCGTTGATGGTGGTGTTGACGCTTCCGGCGCTGGCGAAGGGGCCATAATATTCGCCCTTCGCCTTGCGCGCGCCGCGATGCTTCATGATGCGGGGAAAATCGTGATCCGCACGCAGCAGGATGAAGGGAAAGCTCTTGTCGTCGCGCAGCAGGACGTTGAACGGCGGACGATAGCGCTTGATAAGCTGCGCCTCGAGCAGCAGCGCCTCGGCCTCCGAATTGGTGGTGACGATCTCCATCGCCCGCGTCTGGCTGACCATGCGGGTGAGCCGGCCGGACAGCGCCTTGATCTGCGTGTAATTGGCCACGCGCGCCTTCAGGCTGCGCGCCTTGCCGACATAGAGGACGTCGCCCCGCGCATCGAGCATGCGATAAACGCCCGGCTTGGGCTTCAGGACCTTGACCGTCTCGCGGATCGCGGTGACACCCGCTTCGAGATCCGGCTGCGCGCTGGCGACGGTGTAGGTCGCGCGCTCCTCCAGGAACCGGTCCTGCCCGCGCGGATCGTTGGGTCTGCCTGCCTTCGCCATGGCCCTTCAGCTAGGTTTTGCCGCCGGGAAAGGGAAGAGGCGCAGTGGCTGGTTTCCCTTGGCTTTCGGAGCTAGGCGCCATGCGATGGACTATGACGCGATTATCCTCGGCGGCGGGGCGGCGGGGCTGATGTGCGCGGCCCGCGCGGGCCAGCGCGGCAAGCGCGTGGTGGTGCTGGAGCGTGCGCGCGAACCGGGGAAGAAGATCCTGATTTCGGGCGGCGGGCGCTGCAATTTCACCAATATCCATACCGCGCCGGACCGCTACCTTTCCCGAAACCCCCACTTCGCGAAATCCGCGCTGAGCCGGTATACCGCGCGCGATTTCCTCGATCTGGTCGAACGGCACGGGATCGCCTGGCACGAAAAGACGCTGGGCCAGCTTTTCTGCGACGGCTCGTCCCGGCAGATCGTCGCCATGCTGATGGAGGAATGCGCCAGGGGCGGCGTCGAACTGTGCTGCGGTGTGGAGGACACGGCCATTACCCATGCGGATGGCCAATTCGGTGTCGGCGATTGCCGCGCGCCCGCGCTGGTGGTGGCGACGGGCGGGCCGTCGATCCCTAAGATGGGCGCTACGGGGGATGCCTATGCCATCGCGCGCCGGTTCGGCCTCAAGGTAGTAGAGCCGCGCCCCGCGCTGGTACCGCTGACGCTTGGCGGGGATGACGTGCTGTTCCGGGAGCTTTCCGGGGTTGCGGCAGATGTCGTCGCCAGCGCGGGCAAGGCGGCCTTTCGCGAAGCGGCGCTGTTCACTCATCGCGGTCTGTCCGGCCCGGCGATCCTGCAGGTCTCCAGCTATTGGCAGCCGGGAGAACCGATCGGCATCGACTTCGCGCCCGACCGGGCCGAGGGCTGGCTGCTGGAAGCCAAGCGAGCGGCACCGCGCGGCGATCTCAGGGGCCAGTTACGCACCCTCCTGCCCGAACGACTGGCAGCCACGCTGGCGGAGCGGCTGGCGCTGCCGGGCGATCTCGGCAATTTGCCGGACAAGGCGCTGCGCAAGGCGGAGGCTCAGCTTGGCGGCTGGCGCTTCCATCCCAACGGCAGCGAGGGCTTCGCCAAGGCGGAGGTCACACTGGGCGGCGTTTCGACGGGCGATCTGTCATCCAAGACCATGGCCGCAAAGGCGGTGCCCGGCCTCCATTTTATCGGTGAGGCGGTCGATGTCACCGGCTGGCTCGGCGGCTACAATTTCCAATGGGCCTGGGCGAGCGGGGTCGCGGCGGCAGAGGCAATCTGAGCGAGACGTGGACCGCAGACCGGGGGGTTTTGCAAAACTGTCGAACTTCCCCAAACCACTGCTTCATATACGTTTTCTGCCCATTCCTCGCACCGACACCGTATACTTAGAATTTTTCAGTCGGCGCGGTGCTTCTTACCGCGTTCGGCGCGGTTGGTGCGGAAACGATGTCGGCAATTTCAAAGAGCGGGTCGCGGCGTTCTACCGCGAGCCCGACCCTGTAGGAAAGCAAATAGGACAGGTACCGTTTCCGGCGCGCCCACCTTCAGAACAGCTTGCGGAATTCGATCTCCACGAAGCGCCCCGTCGGATCGATCAGGAACGGCTGATAGCGCAGAGGCACCACTCCGTTTTCATCCGTCACCCGCTGGCGCGTGTCGAACAGATTGTTCACGCGAAGCGACAGGCGGGCATCCTTGAAGAAGCCCGGATCGCTGCCGACCAGCCATTGCTGCTGGTCCAGCGCCATGAACAGGCGCAGATCGAAGGTGACGAGATCGCCGAAGAACAGGTCGCTCGAACCCGGCAGGCCCGATCCGTTGACCCGCGTCGCGCCCCGGTAATTGCCGGAAAGACGAGCGCCCAGCCCGCGATAGAAGCCGCCGCCTTCGATTTCGAACTGATGGCGTGAAACGCCGCCGCCGCTGCCGGTGGCATCCCCGTCCAGCAGGTCGAGGAAGGGGCCACCGTCGGCGATCAGCACCGAATTGACCAGGTTGATGGTGTGATAGACACCCAGATTCCAGCGGCCCTGCCCATCGTTGCCGCCCCGTCCACCGCCACCGCCACGGCGGCTGCCGCCCTCACGGTTTTCGCCGCCCGAACCGCCGCTCTCGCCACGGTTCTGCGCGCCTTCCCCGCCGCCCTGGCCCGTTTGGGGCATGGCGCATATGCGGGTCTGAAATTCCTTGAGCCGGGCAGGATCGACCGTGCCATCCGGACCCTTCAACCGATCGAGCACGGCGGGCGGAAGGGCCGCGGGATCGGGCTCTTTCGCCGGATCGGCACAAAGCGCCTGCCGCATGGCGGCGAAGCGCTCCGGATCGAACCGCCGTTGCGCATCCGCGTTACAGAACCTTTCGCGCATCACGGCAACGCGCGCCGGATCGATCTCTCCGTTCTCACCTTTCAGCCGCGCGAGCATGGGTTCGGGAATGCCCGAAAGATCGGGAATCTGGCCTTCCGGGGTCGAACAGAACCGCTCCCTCAGCGCGGCCATGCGCTGGGGATCGAAGCTCATTCCGCCTGCGCCCTGACCGGCCCCTTCGCCGGAAGCGCCGGCTTGCCCGCTGGACCGTCCGCTGGATTGGCCACCGCCCTGGCCGGAACCCGCGCCGCGCATTGCCGCGAAGAGACCCCCGCGCCCGGCGCGGGCCGGCGCTTCTCCCTCGGCATAGGGCTTGCCCAACTTGCCGAAGATATTGAAGCCATAGCGCAGCCGCTCGCTGCGCGTCTCGGCGAAGGTGACCGGGCGGGTGTCGATCGCGGTCAGATTGCCGGCGGGATCGCGCGTGACGCGATCCGGGAAAGCCGCCTCGATTGCCGAAGTCAGCGCCGGGAAGGACGATGTCACGTCGTCGGACCGGTTGCGGTAATATTCGACGACGATGTTGGTCCGGTCCAGCAGGTCGAGATCGTAATTGGCCGAAAGCTTCAGATCGCGCTGTGTTTCCGCCAGCAGGTTCGGATTACCGCCGCTGGTCTGGGTGATCAGCACGCTCTGTCCGGTGGCGAAATCATAGTAAGGTACGTTGAAGCTCTGGGTCACCGGTCCGCCCAGCTGGCTGAGCCCAGGCGCCGCCTCCCTTTCGCTATAGGTGGCGTTGAGCGTCAGCGGCTCGGCCGGGCTCCACACCAGCCCCGTGGTCCAGTTGCCCAGCGTGCCGAAGTCCGACACATGGTTCACGCCGCCGCCGATATTGAAGCTGAGATCGCCGATCGCGTCCCATACTTCCGCCCGCCTGCTGGCGATGGGTATGGAGATATTGGCGCCGCCATTCAGATCGCCGCGCGTCAGCGTGATCTCGCCCAATCCGGTGCGGCTGTCCTCGCTTTCGATCCGGCTCCAGTTGTATCCGGCATCCAGGGTCACCCCCAGTTCGCCTGCGGGCAGATCGAACGGCTGACCGATCAGCGTCGTCTTGTTGCTCGCTGACCAGACGCGGCTTTGCGCAAAGTCCTGGATCACCACGCCCGGTGCCGTGCGTCGCCGGTCGATCTCGCTTTCGCTCTCGGCCAGACTGGCATCGAACGTGGTCTGGAACTGGTAATCGCCGAGCCGCGTGCTGAAACCCGCACCAAGCGAATAGGTGTCCGATCGGGTGTTCCGGGTGATGGGATCGAGATCGATAACGGCGGTGTCCCCATTGGCGAGCGTCTGAAGATCGAGACCTGAAAAGGATGTGCCGGTGTTGCGGGCGTATTGTCCGTTCAGTGTGAGCTGCCCGCCCATTCCGTCTTCGCCCAGCGCCTGCGTACTGGAGATATTGGCCTCGAACTTGTCGGACCGCCCCACCAGGGTGCGAAAATCGCCGATATCCGGGCTGCCCGCCACCGTGGGAACGGCCCCCGTCTGCACGATGCCGCGCTCCGCCTCCGTCAGGGCCGAGGTCCGCGCATATTCTGCGGATGCATTGAGGCGCTGCTTGCCGTTGATCCGAAGCTCGGAAAGCTCGACTTCGCCGATGGTATAACCGCCGTCGGTCGGCCCGCCGATTTCTGCTTCCACCTCGCGGCTGGCGTAATTGTCCTTCAGGATGAAGTTGATCACGCGCTGTTCGGCGGAGAAGCCGAATTTCAAGGCCACCTGCTCGGGCAGCACCTCGACCCGCTTCAGCGCTTCGGGAGGGTAGCGGAAGATTTCGCGGAAATTGGTGACGCGCTGGCCGTTCACCAGAAATACGGGGCGGCCCCCGCGACCGTTGCCCGATCCGACTTGCGGGGCGAGCTGGGCGACCAGATCCTGGATGGAGCTGGCCCCGTAGGATTCGATGTCCTTTTCATCCAGTTCAACGACCGGCGCGTTGTCAGTCTGAACCACCCCGCCCACCCTCGCGGCGGTTACGATGATTGCATTGACGTCTTCCTCGCCCAGCGGCGCGTCCGGGGGAGCAGCGGGGGAAGCCGGTTCGGATTGCGCGGTTTCGGGCGGGGTCTGCGCCAGCGTCGGGGACGCGGCGATCAGCGCCACCAGCGAAACAGACATCAGTTTACGCAATGGGGAAAAACCTTTCATCGGGATGGTTCTCCCCTAGACCATGCGCACTGCGATAAACATGAATGGATCGCAAGGTTTGGACGGTAACGCATTGTCGCTGGTCGAGCGATATCTGCCGTTCGTCAGATTCGCCCTCGGGAGCGACGCCGCCCTTCCCTTTTGCAAGGCTTGCGGCTATGGCGCGCCACCGAGCGGCAGTTTTGCCGCTTTTATGTTTGAAAAGGATAGTATGGCCAAGGAAGAGCTCCTCGAAATGCGTGGGCGCGTGGTCGAGCTATTGCCCAATGCGATGTTCCGGGTGGAGCTTGAAAACGGCCACGAAGTGCTGGGTCACACCGCAGGCAAGATGCGCAAGAACCGCATCCGTGTGCTGGTGGGGGACGAGGTTCTCTGCGAACTGACCCCTTACGACCTCACCAAGGCGCGCATCACCTATCGCTTCATGCCGGGACGCGGCGGCCCCGGCCCGCAATAAGCGCGCCTGCCCCATGGGCACGCCGCATCTCACACTCGCATCCGCCAGTCCGCGCCGCCGCGAATTGCTCGCCCGGCTGGGCATAGCGCCGGACGCGATCGCGCCAGCCGATATAGACGAGACGCCGACCAAGGGCGAGCTTCCGCGCGATTATGCCCGGCGCATGGCGCGGGAGAAGGCGCTGGCGGTGCCAGCCGCAGGTTTCGTGCTGGGCGGCGATACCGTCGTCGCGGCGGGGCGGCGCATATTGCCCAAGGCGGAAAACGAATCGACCGCGCGGCATTGCCTCGAACTGCTGTCCGGGCGGCGGCACCGGGTGTTGTCCGCAGTGGCGCTCGCCCATCCGGACGGCACGGTGCGCGAAAAGCTGAGCGAGACCATAGTACGCTTCAAGCGGTTTTCCGACAGCGAGATCGCAGCCTATCTCGCGGGCGGCGAGTGGCACGGCAAAGCCGGCGGCTATGCCATCCAGGGCACCGCCGAAGGGCTGGTCGAATGGATCCACGGGAGCCATTCGGGCGTGATGGGTCTGCCGCTTTACGAAACACGCTTGTTGCTCAAGGCGGCGGGATTTCCGCTTGGCTGAGTGGCTGGTCGAGGAGGGCATCGGCGAGAGCCGTGCCGTTTACGTCCACTCGGAGCGAATACTGGCCGCCTGCCTCGAATGGCATGGACAGGTGCAACCCGGATGGGTCGTCGACGCCCGGCTGGCATCGCGTGCCGGGGGCAGCCCGCGCGGCACCGTGCTGGTCGATGGCGAGGAAGTGCTGGTCGACCGTCTTCCCACCAGCGCCGCCGAGGGCGCGGTCATCCGCATCGCGATCACGCGCGCGGCCTTCGCCGGGCCGGGGCGCTTCAAGCGCGCGCAGGGTCGCCCCAGCGAGGCGCAGCTCGCCCGCCCCTCGCTGACCGAGCGACTGGCGGCGACCGGCACCCCGTCGAAGACAGTAAGGCGCTTCCCTGTCTCCGGCTGGGACGAGCTGGTGGATGAAGCGCTCACCGGCACGGTCGCCTTTTCCGGCGGGACGCTGTGGCTCACCCCCACCCCCGCGCTGACCGCCATCGACATCGATGGCGATCTGCCCCCCGCCCGCCTGGCCATGGCCGCCGTTCCCGCGCTGGCGGATGCGCTGCGCCGCTTCGACATCGGTGGGTCCGTCGCGGTCGATTTCCCGACACTGGAAGCCAAGATGGACCGCCGCGCGGTGGACGAGTTGCTGGCCCGACATCTGGACGGCTGGCCGCACGAGCGCACCGCGATGAACGGCTTCGGCCTGGTTCAGATCGTAGCCCGTGCCACCCGCCCTTCGCTGTTGCAACGCGCAAGCTGGCAACGCGGAGGACTGGTGTGGCGCAGGCTGCTGCGCCGTGCCGAAGCGCTGGAGGGCCCCGGCATTGTCGAACTCGCCATCGCTCCCGCGCTGAGGGCACAAGTGGTGCAGGCGCATATCGAAGAGCTGGAACGGCGCACGGGCAGGCGCGTTCGCCTGATCGACACCCCCGCCCTTGCCTTCGATGCCCCCCATGCCCAGCTTGTATCCGATGACCGACACGCCCCGTAGCTGCCCCGTCTGCGGCAATGCCCGCAGCGAGAATACCGCGCCTTTCTGCTCCTCGCGCTGCCGCGACCGCGATCTCGCCCGCTGGTTCAACGATGGCTATGCCGTGCCGGGGCCCGCCGCCACGCCCGAAGATATCGCACGCGAAGTGATCGGTGATCGGGGCGACTGACCCCGCACCGTCCGCTGGCGCATTCGGACTTGCGGTTGTAACACCGCCCGCTGAAAGGAGCGGCATGAACGCGCCGGAAACCATCGTCGCCGATCCCGACCCAGAAACGGATCGCTACGTCAATCGCGAGCTGAGCTGGCTGGCCTTCAACCGCCGCGTGCTGGCGGAGGCGGAAAACCCGCGCTATCCGCTGCTGGAGCGACTTCGCTTCCTTTCGATATCCGCCAGCAATCTCGACGAGTTCACCATGATCCGCGTCGCCGGGCTGGAAGGCCAGGCGAGCCGCGGGATCGAGACCACCGCGATCGACGGATCCACGCCGCGCCAGCAGCTCGACGCGATCCGCAGCGAGGTTCTCGATCTCGAGGAACGGCAGCAGGCGATCCTCAACGAACTGCGTCGCCTGCTGGCCGACGAAGGCGTTCTGCTCGCCGAGATCGACCAGTTGTCGGTGAAGCGCCAGGACTGGCTGCGCGATTATTTCGAAAACGATATCCTGCCCCTCATCACCCCGCAGGCGATCGATCCCAGCCACCCGTTTCCCTTCGTCGCCAATCTCGGAATGGGCGTGATCTTCGCGCTGGAGCGGGTGAACAAGGACACCGATCTCATGGAGATGGTGCTGATCCCCAGCGGCGTGCCGCGTTTCGTGCGGGTGCCCAACACCAAACCCGGCGAAACCGCGATTTATGTGGCAATAGAAAAGCTGATCGTGCGGTTCGCCGATCTGCTGTTCCCCGGCTTCCGCATCAAGGGCGACGGGCTGTTCCGCGTGCTCCGCGACAGTGACATCGAAGTCGAGGAAGAGGCGGAAGACCTGGTGCGCGTGTTTCGCAGCGCCATTCAGCGCCGCCGTCGCGGCCGCGCCGTGCTGCTGGAGCTGGACGATGAATGCGATGCGGAGGCCGAGGCCCTGCTGCGCGACGAGTTCGACATCGAAAGCGCCATGGTGGTGAAGACCGGCGGCATGCTGGGGCTCCACCATCTCGACGCGATCTGTTCCGAACCGCGCCCGGATCTCAAGTTCACGCCGTTCAGCCCGCGCTATCCCGAACGGGTGGTGGAACATGACGGCGACGCGTTCGCCGCGATCCGCGAGAAGGATATCATCATCCATCACCCATACGAGAGTTTCGAGGTGGTGAACGACTTCGTGGCGCAGGCCGCGCGCGATCCGGCGGTCGTCTCGATCAAGCAGACGCTCTATCGAGCGGGCGACCAGTCGCCGATCATCAATTCGCTCATCGAAGCAGCGCAAGCGGGCAAGGCGGTGACCGCCGTGGTCGAGCTGAAGGCCCGTTTCGACGAAGAGCGCAACCTGCGCTGGGCCAGCGAACTGGAACGCGCCGGGGTACAGGTGATCTACGGCTTCGTGGAATGGAAAACCCATGCCAAGGTCAGCCTGGTGGTGCGGCGCGAAGAGGACGGCTACCGCACCTACTGCCATTTCGGCACCGGCAATTACCATCCGGTGACGGCCAAGATCTATACCGATCTCAGCTATTTCACCGCCGATCCCGCCTACGGCCGCGACACTGCGAAGCTCTTCAATTTCATCACCGGATATGTCGAGCCGCGCGATATGGAGAAGCTGGCGATTTCCCCGATTTCACTTCGCGAAACGCTTTACCGACACATCGACCGCGAGATCGAACATGCCCGCGCGGGGCGGAAGGCAGGCATCTGGGCCAAGATGAACTCGCTGACCGAAAAGGGCGTGATCGACCGGCTCTACGCGGCCAGCGAAGCAGGTGTCGACATCACGCTGGTGGTTCGCGGGATCTGTTCGCTGCGCGCGGGCGTGCCGGGCCTGTCCGAAAACATCCGCGTCAAATCCATCATCGGCCGCTTTCTTGAGCACAGCCGCATCTGGGCTTTCGGCAATGGGTATGCCCTGCCCAGCCGCCGCGCCAAGCTGTTCATCACCAGCGCCGATGCCATGAGCCGCAACCTCGACCGCCGCGTCGAAGTGCTGGTACCCATCGTCAACAAGACCGTCCACGACCAGGTGCTCGACCAGGTCATGCTGGCCAACATACTGGATACCGAGCGAAGCTGGCGTCTGGACCCGAACGGGGATTATCACCGATTGGCGATTGGCGAAGGCGGCTTCAACTGCCACGGCTACTTCATGTCCAATCCCTCCCTTTCCGGACGGGGCGCCGCGATCGAGGAACACGATGTTCCGCGGTTGAGCCTGCGCGATCGCCGCAAGTGATCGCAGCAAACGGGCGCACGCCGCAATGGCGGCGGCGGCGCGAAAGCAGCGCCAGCGCGGTAATCGACATCGGATCGAATACCGTGCGCCTGGTGATCTACGGGGCTCCGCGCCGCGCGCCTACGGTGCTCTGGAACGAAAAGGTTTCGGCCCGTCTCGGAAGCGATCTGGCCGATACCGGACTGATGCCGGAAGCCGCGATGGAAGAAGCGCTGGCTGCACTCGACCGCTATGCGCTGATCGCTTCCGACCTCGGCGTACGCGATATGCAGATCGTCGCCACCGCTGCCCCGCGCGATGCGGACAATGGCCCGCAATTTCTGCGCCGCATCGCCGACCGCGGCCTTCCCGTGAAGCTTCTGACCGGCGAAGAAGAGGCCATGGCCAGCGCGCATGGGGCCATCGGCGCCTTCCCCGGCGCGCACGGCGTCGTGGCCGATCTTGGCGGCGGCAGCCTGGAACTGATATCCGTAAAGGATGGCAGCTGCCATGAAGGTGCCAGCTTTCCCCTGGGTACACTGCGCCTCCCCGCACTGCGGGCGAAGGGTAACTTCGAGCGCAAGGTTGCCAAGATGCTGAAAGCGCAGGACTGGGCGCGAAACCAGGACGGCCCCCTCTATATGGTGGGAGGGACCTGGCGCGCCCTGGCCGCCTACGCGATGCGGGCGATGGATTACCCGCTCACGGATCCGCATGGCTTCACGCTGACCACAGAAGACGCGCTGGCCTTCGCGAAAACCATCCAGCGGTCAAAGACATCCAAACTGGCGCAGATCCGCGGCATCAGTTCCATGCGCGCGGAAAAGCTGCCCGATGCGGCCGCACTGCTCCGCGTCCTGCTGGCCGACCTGATGCCCGAAGGGCTGGTGTTCTCCAGCTGGGGCCTGCGCGAGGGATTGCTGTTCCAGCGCCTGGACCCGCTGGACGGGGCCAAGGACCCACTGCTTGCGGGCGTTTCGGAATTTGCCGCCGAACGATCGGCCAGCGTTACCGATGCAACCCTGATCGCAGCGTGGACTTCCGCCGCCGCCAGCGGATCGGGAAACCGCACCGAGCGCCTGCGTCTGGCAGCGGCACAGCTTGTGCTGGCGCTTCACAGGGTCGAACCGAACTTGCGGCACGAACATGCCCTGGAATGGGCGCTCGACAAGCGCTGGATCGGGGTGGATGCGAATGGCCGCGCCATGCTGGGCGCGGCGTTGCTGGGGAGCCTAGGGACCACGGCCCATCCCGATCGCCTGACGCGGCTGGCCAGCGCGGGCGAGTTGAAGGAAGCCACCGGATGGGGGCTTGCTCTCAGGCTCGCCCAGAGGCTGGGCGCGGGCGCCAGGGCCGCTCTTTCGGCAAGCCGTTTGATTGCGGACGAGGGCACACTGACGCTGCGTGTCGAAGCGAGTCACGCAGGGCTGGTCACCGCAGTGGTGAAAAAGGATCTCGGCATTCTGGCCGAGTGGCTGGGGCTGGAAGCGAGCGTGGACTGAAGGCGGGCCGGATCGCCCGCCACAGGTCCGTGGACCCGAAGGCTCAGTCGGCGGTGGCGGGTGCTGCGAGCGGGAAGAAGGGTATCCTAACCTCCAGCGGTTCTCCATCCTCGCGCGTGAAGGTGTAGAAGCCTTCCATCGAGCCATGCGGAGTGTCCAGCGGGCAGCCCGAAACATAATCGTGGCTTGCTCCCGGCTTCAGCATCGGCTGTTCGCCGACGACACCGTCGCCATCGACGATAGCGACCTGACCGCGCGAATCGGTGATCCGCCAATGCCGCGTAATCAATTGCACGCTCTCGTGCGAGTGGTTTTCGATCCGGATATGGTAGACCCAGAACCACTTCCCGTCGTCTGGCTGCGACTGCTCCGGAAGAAAGCTGACCGCCACCCTCACGGCAATGCCGTGGGTTATCGCTGTATGCTGAAACAGTGCTTTCATCGACTCGCAGCCTAATGCTTCGTCCCCGCCATGCAAGGGCTGCGCGGTGGAATGCCCCACCTTTTCCCTTCCCCGGACCCTTCGATCGCCTGTTTGTCGCGCCGAAATTCGGCCCGCCCGCGTTGGGCGAAATGTCAGGCGATTAGAGCCCGGCGGCGGACAGGGCCTTGTCGAGATCCTCGGTCAGGTCCTCGATATCCTCCAGCCCCACGTTGATCCTCAGCAAGCCTTCCGTCACGCCCATGTCGGCGCGCACATCTTCGGATAGGCCGGCATGGGTCGTGCTTGCCGGATGGCACATCAGGCTGCGCGCATCCCCGATATTGTTGGAGATATCGATCAGTTGCAGGGCGTCGAGGATGGCGAACGCGGTTTCGCGATTGCCGGCGTCGATGGCAAAGATCGGACCGCAGGCCTCCATCTGTGTCATCGCCAATTCGTGGCGGGGGTGGCTCGGGAGACCCGGGTGCAAGATGCGCGGCACCCGGCTTTCCGCGAACTGCCCCAGCGCCAGCGCGTTCTCGCTCTGACGGCGGGCGCGCAGGTCCAGTGTTTCGAGGCCCTTCAGCACAACCCAGGCATTGAACGGGGAAAGCGTAGGCCCGGTGTTGCGCTGAAACGGCAGCAGCACCTCATTGATGAACTCCTCGCTGCCGCACACCGCCCCGGCGAGGACGCGGCCCTGGCCATCCATCAGCTTGGTGGCGCTATAGGCGACGACGTCGGCACCGAACGCCATCGGACGCTGCAAGGCGGGGCTGGAGAAGGCGTTGTCCACCACGGTCGTGATGCCGTGTGCTTTGGCGACCGAACAGACATGGGCGATGTCGACCACATCGAGGGTGGGATTGGCCGGGGTTTCGAAGAAAAAGACCTTGGTATTCGGCCTTATCGCCGCTTCCCACGCCGAATCGTCGGCACTGTCGATGGTCGTGCCTTCGATGCCGAACCGGGGGCAGAGACTATCGACGAGCCAGCGGCAGGAACCGAAGGCAGCCTTGGCGGCCACGATGTGATCACCGGCCGACAATTGCGACAATAGCGCGGCCGTCATCGCGGCCATGCCGCTGGCCTGCGTCCGGCAGGCCTGTGCGCCTTCCATCAGGGCGATGCGTTCTTCCAGCATGGCCACCGTGGGGTTCTGCAATCTGGAGTATGTCATCCCGTCCGCCTCGCCCGCGAAACGGGCGGCGACGGTGGCTGCATTGTCGTAACTGTAGCCCGAAGTCAGGAACAGCGCTTCGCTGGTCTCGCCCTGTTCGGACCGCCAGGTTCCTCCGCGCAGCGCCTGGGTGGCGGGGCGCCAGTTGCGCGTAATTTCGCGATCGGTTCCGGTTGTTCTCTTCATCGCGCGCCGCTGTAGCAGCGGTGCAGGCCCGCGCAAACCAAACGAACTTTGGACGGAGAATGCAGCCCGAAAAAGAAACGGGCGGGAAGTCGCCTTCCCGCCCGTTCGAAATCAGGTCTGCCGGTTATCAGGCACTGACCGCGTCGTCATCATCGTCATCGGCAATGATAATGATGCCGGCAATAACCGCAGCAGCGGCGAGACCAGCGATGATCAGGCCACTTCCAACGAGACCCTGCTCGCCTTCGGCAGGAGCAGCAGTACGCTCTGCAGCGTTTGCACTGACAGCAATAGGGGTAGCAACGAGGCCTGCCGCAGCAGCACCCATCACGATCGACTTAATAGACATAGAAATCTCCAACCCGAGAAAACTTACGGACACGAGATGATTTCCCCCACCTCGCTTGCCTTTGCCTTGAAGAGCCTTCTTCGCGATTGCAACAGTTTATTGTTCAGCCGTGATCATCGAGCGTTGAACCGAAACGGTCTGGCAACGGCCTGCCGGCGATTGCCAAGCAAACGGAGCTTTAGTACCGCCCGCGCTCGATGCGCTCCCCAGCTGTTCCTGACCGCGATCCGATCGGCTGGTGCCTCGTCCTGTCGCTCGGCTTCTGGGCGCTTTGTCTGGTACGCCTGACGACCCCGTCCAGCTTTTATTTCGACGAGGTCCATTACTTGCCGGCCGCGCGGGAATATCTCGCCCTGGGTTCGTTCACGAACCGGGAGCATCCGCCTCTGGGCAAGGAACTGATCGCGCTTGGCATCTATCTGTTCGGCGACAACGCCTTCGGCTGGCGCTTCCTGCCCAGCATTATGGGCGGGCTAACCCTTTTCGCCGGCATGAGGGCACTGTGGTTCGCGAGCCAGAGTCGTTTCGCCACGGTGGCCTACGGTATTCTGCTCGCCACCGGCTTTTATCTGTTCGTCAATGCGCGGATCGCAATGCTCGACATCTTCATGGTGGGCTTTGCCACGCTGGCGTTCTGGCAATTAGCAGCCGCAGTGCGCGAGCCGGAGACCAGCAGAGCCCGCCTTGCTTTTGCCGGGGTGGCCCTCGGCCTCTCCATGGCATCGAAATGGAATGTTCTCCTCGTGGCAATGCTGCCGGGCATCGTCTTTCTGGTCGCTCGCGCCATGGCAGGGCGCCGACGCCTGCTGATGTCGCGTCGAGGTGCCCCGGTGCCGGGTATCACCTTGCTCGAGGCGGCATTGTGGTTGGGCGTGGTGCCGCTAGCAGTCTATGCCCTCACCTTTATTCCGGCCTGGTTTTTCGCCAACGGTGCGCTCGGCAGTCCTGGAGCACCGTCAGGCCTGATTGCGCTGCACCATCAGGCCCTGACGCTGCAGGAAAGCGTCGTCAAATCGCACCCCTATCAGAGCCGGTGGCCCCAGTGGGTGCTCAACTCTCGTTCCATCTGGTTTCTGTACGAGGAGGTGGATGGCGCGCAGCGTGGAGTCCTGCTGATCGGGAACCCACTCACCATGCTCCTGGGCATTCCGGCCCTCGTTTGGGCCGCCCGCGAAGGCGTGGTGCGCCGCAACTGGGCGGCCCTGGGCTGCGTGCTGATCTATGCGGCCAGTCTGGGGTTATGGATCGCGGCCAACAAACCGGTTCAGTTCCTCTATCATTACTTCCTGCCCAGCATGGCGATGCTCGGCGCGCTGGCGCTGGCGCTCGATGCGATACGGCGGTCCGGACGACAATGGCTCGCGCTCGCCCCACTCGTGCTGGCGACGGGTCTCTTCGTCTATTTCTATCCGATCCTGAGCGCCGCGCCCCTCAGCGGCAACCAGGCATTCGTGCAATGGATGTGGCTCGACCGTTGGCGTTGAGCTAGGCTATCTGCCGCATTTCCTGCAGAACCGCATCGGTGATTTGGTCGGTGCCCGCGTCGCCGCCCAGGTCGGCGCCGCGTATGCCATTCCCCAGCACGGCCCCCACCGCCCGTTCGATCCGCGCGGCTTCCGCGGCACGGCCGAGCGAATGCCTCAACAGCATGGCCAGGCTCAGGATGGCGGCCATGGGGTTGGCCCTGTTCTGGCCCACGATGTCGGGCGCGCTGCCGTGGATCGGTTCGAACATCCCGAAGGTGCCGTATTGCGTCGAGCGCTCGCCCAGCGAGGCGCTGGGAAGCAATCCGATCGAACCGACGCAGGCGCTGGCCTGATCGGACAGGATGTCGCCGAACAGATTGCCCGTCAGAACCACGTCGAACTGGCCGGGGCTGCGCACCATCTGCATCGCCGCGTTGTCGACATACATGTGCTCCAGCGCGATGCCGCGATATTCGGCCGCCACCTCGCTTACGATTTCGCGCCAGACACGGCTGGTCTCGAGAACATTGGCCTTGTCGACGCTGGTCACCTTGCCGCGCCGGCGCTCGGCGGCGCGGAAGGCGGTGTGAGCAATGCGGCGGACCTCGCTTTCGCGATAGGCCATGGAATCCCAGCCCTCGCGCTCGCCACCCTTGGTCGTGCGCTCTCCCTTGGCGCCGAAATACACGTCACCGGTCAATTCGCGGACCACGAGCAAGTCGATGCCCCGGGCAAGTTGGGGCTTGAGCGGTGATAGATCCTCGAGGCCCGGCCATCCGGCGGCGGGGCGAAGATTGGCGAAGAGGCCCAGCTCCCGGCGCAAACCCAGGATCGCCTGTTCGGGACGCAGGTCCCGCGTCAGCGTATCACATTCGGGGTCCCCCACGGCACCGAACAGGACCGCGTCGGCGGACTTCGCGATCTCGAGCGTCTCGGAGGGAAGCGGCAGGCCATGGCGGCGATAGGCCGCAGCACCCACATCCCCTTCGAAGAGGGTGAGATCGGGAAGGTCCAGTGCGTCCAGGACCTTCAGCGCGGCCTGGGTTACCTCTGGCCCGATCCCGTCACCGGGAAAAACTGCAATCTTCATAGAATCATCCGCCCCAACCGCTCGGTCAGCAATGTACGGGCGGCCATAACATCGGTGCGGCTGTGAGCAAGCAAGCGGTGGGCAATCGGCGATTCGAGGCGCGCCAGCCAGTCCAGGCCCTCTTCCACTCCCGATATGTCGGGTCGGCCCACATCGCTCCCGCCATACCCGAGCTCGCGCAGAAGAAGCACCTCATACGCGACCAGCGCTTCCAGCCATCCCCTTGCGGACGGCGCCGAGCAAATCGCATCGAGCAGCGCGGACAGTCCCGCCAGCAGGGCCGGGTATGGATGGCGTTCTGGCAGAGTCGCCGCCGTCACGGCGGTGGCCCAGGCAATGGCGGCGGCGGCCAGCGGTTCGCCCAGCCAGGGGCCGCGACTGGTCACAAGTTCGAGCCGCGCATAGGGCAGCTGGCTGTCCGATCGGGCACGGATGTCCGCGGCCACGGTGTTGCCGGGAATGACGACGGGACGGAGCGTGCGTCCGCGTCCCCCCGCCACATAGGCTGCGACCACGCCCGCTTCTTCGGTAAGCAGACGAGCGATAACCGCAGTTTCACCGTGGGCTCGTGCGGCGATCAAAATGGCATGGGCGGCAAGTTGCATTATGCGCCTGGTTAGGCGCTGGTCAGCCGGTGGCCAAGCTCTCCTTAGAAGCCTTGACCGCCAGCGATTTCTTGCGTCCCAGCGACCAGTTCGCCTGCATCCTCACTTCGGGGTTGGGCGCGCACCAGATCTCGCCTGTGGCATCGATCGCCGTCACCCATAGCAGATTGTGTTCGGGGCCGTAGTCGATCACGGCCAGCGCGTAGCCATCCCCCCTTCCCAGCACATGAAGCGGAATGGGTGGATCGAGTTGAGTGAGCATGATGCGGGTGCCCTTTTCCAATGCAAGAGCAATCGCCGCCGTGGGCACGGTGTTCCCGCGATAAACCTTTATCGGCTGGACGCTTCCAGCGCCGCCACGCGGGACTTGAGATCCTCGGCCTCCTCGCGCGCCTTTGCCGCCATCGCCTTGACCGCTTCGAATTCCTCGCGGCTGACAAAATCCATCCCGCCCAGCGCTTCCTTCATCCGTTCGCGCGCGCCATCGCGTGCCTCGCGGGTCATTCCTGCGAAGGTGCCCGCCGCGGCGTTGGCGAGCTTGACGAAATCGGCGACAAGGGGATTCTGGGATTGCATGTCCGCTATCTAGGGTGGCGGGCGCCCGCGATCAATCGCCGATCCGCACGCGCGCCGCGGCCTCACCGGTGGCCGGCGCGCCGTCGGCACTTGGATTGAGTTCGAGAAACTGCCAGTTCAGCACCGTTGCGAACAGCGCCCAGGCCAGATAGGGGATCATCAGCAGGCCCGCCACGGGCCTGATGCGCCAGAACAGCACGGTTGTCACGATCACCAGAAGATCGAGCACCGCGATCACGATCAGCCCGCCGGTAATCTGATGGGCGCCGAAAAACACCGGGCTCCACGCCAGATTGACCACGAACTGCAGAGCGAACACCGCAATGGCCAACCCCCGGCCGCGTGCGCCCCATGCACTGCCCACCAGAGCCAGAGCCAGGCCCATCAGCGCATAAAGGATCGACCACACAATCCCGAATGTGGCGGGAGGGGGAAAGATGGCAGGCTTCGCCAGATTGTCGAACCAGACATTGTCCGGCCCGCTCTGTGCCAGTTGCCCGGACAGGAAGCCCAGCAACAGGCAGGCAGGGATGCAAATCAGCGCCCATCGCAAAAGGCTGCCGCGCAACTGCTCCCGCGAAGCGAGGAAATTCATCTCGATCGACCCCTTGGTTCGCGAATCGTGCGGCCATGTTTCTGGCGGGCGCGACGCCGCATGGCAATGCGGCGCGCGTTCCCGACGTGCGCAATCCACCGTCCTGCGCGTTGCGCCGACGACCGTCAGCGCATCAGGACAAGTTCTTCCGCCATCGTCGGATGTATGGCTGTCGTCGCATCGAAATCCGCCTTGGTGAGCCCGGCCTTCACCGCGATCGCGGCTGCCTGCATCATTTCGGGCGCATCGGGCGCGATCATGTGAATGCCCACGATCTTGCCGTTCTCGCCATCGCAGATCATCTTGATCAGGCTGCGCTCGTTGCGGCCCGCCAGCACGTTCTTCATCGGGCGAAAATCGCTGAGGTAGACCTTCACGCTGCCCAGCTTGCTCTTGGCTTCCCCCTCGGTCATTCCCACCGCAGCGATGGGGGGATGGCTGAACACGGCGCTGGGAATGCAGCCATGGTCCACCGCCACCGGATCGCCGCCGCCGAATACGGTATCCGCGAAAGCCTGTCCTTCGCGGATGGCAACCGGCGTCAGCTGTACGCGGTCGGTCACGTCGCCGACTGCATAGATGTGATCCACATTGGTCTTGCTGAAGCGGTCGACCTTCACCTCTCCCTGCTCGCCCAGCTCGACCCCGGCCGCTTCCAGACCCAGATCCTTGGTATTGGGGACGCGGCCGACTGCGAACAGCACCAGATCGGCTTTCTCCTCGTCGCAGTCGGAAAGCTTCACGAAATAGCCGCCCTCGTCGCAGGGCTTGATGTATTCGAAGGTGGTGTTGAAGCGGAACTTGATCCCCTTCATCGTGGAAATCTGCAAGAGCCGGTCGCGCACGCCTTCATCGTAGGATCGCAGCAGCCGGTCGCCCCGGTTCACGATGTGGACGTCGCAGCCAAATTCATTGAAGATGCCGGCGAATTCATTGGCGATGTACCCGCCCCCGGCGATGATGATCTTCCGGGGTAATTCATCGAGATGGAAGGCGTCGTTCGAACTGATCGCGTGTTCCGCGCCCTGGCATTCGGGCATGCGCGGATGGGCGCCGGTAGCGATCAGGATATAGCGCGCGGAAAATTTGGAGCCATCCGCCAGAGTGATTTCATGCGGCCCCGTGATCGTGGCGCGCTGCTTGAAAATCTCGACGTCGTGATTTTCGAGCGTGTCCGTATAGGCGCCTTCCAGTCGGTCCACGTCGGCAAGCACATTGTCGCGCAGCTTCTTCCAGTCGAAGCTCTTGCCTTCGATTTCCCAGCCGAACTTCTGGCAATCTTCGAGATCCTCGGCGAAGTGCGCGCCATAGACGAGCATCTTCTTGGGCACGCAGCCGCGGATGACGCAGGTCCCTCCGACGCGATGCTCCTCCGCGATCGCGACCTTGGCCCCATGAGCCGCCGCGACCCGCGAAGCCCGCACGCCGCCCGATCCCGCGCCGATGGTGAAAAGGTCGTAATCGTAATCGCCCGTCTGGGTTTGCGCCATGAATGCACTCCTTTGCGCGCGCTATGACGAGGGCGGGCGGGATTGCCAACCATGCAGACCCAGTGAAGTCAGTCCGCCGGAGGCTCACGAAGAATTGCGAGCGCGAGCGCGGCGACTGCGATAGAGCGGAGACTTGCGGGATCTAGATCCGCTCGCATCGTCAGCGTGGGTTCGCCGGAAAGGTCCAAAGCCCCCACCGCGCGTTCTCCGATCTCGAACACATAGCCCGCCGGCGTGATCGTTGTCATGCCCGTGCCTTCGATCGAATGGATGGAGTGGAAGCGCACCTCCCGGCCATCGAACCCGATCTCGCCTGCCCGCTCCTCACGGAACGCGGAAGCTTCGCGGCCCATTACCTCACGTAGTTCAAACCGCGCATTCAATCTTTGCCCGCCACGCTCGAAAAGGCAGCCGTAGGTTACCGGAGCGGTGGTAATTTCTGTACTGCCGAGGTCAATCGAACGACTGGTAACCTCGCAATTGGCGGTAACAGGTTCCGTCAGCGCGCCACCGCGAATTGTGAAGCTGGTCCAGGCCTGGCGCTTCCTGTCCCCCAGAAGAAGCGGCGACCGGGACATAGAGTTGTCGAAGCTTCCGCTGTACGGCCCCGCGACAAATGCGCCTTTCGTCGGGCCGTTGACCCCTTCGATGACTATTCGTGTTCCACCATCGGCGAGCCCGGCAGGAAGCCGCATTTGCGCGGGCGCGCATGACGCAACGAACAAACTCAATGCCGCGGTAGCTAAAGGTTTCATCCGAAGCCCCCCTTCGCGCGACGCCATTCCCGTAGGACGCCGTGTACCTGATCCAAAGGACAATGGCGACTTTCGGGATGAACTGCAGCTTACCGGATCACTGTATCCCGCTCGCCTGTCAGCTGCGACCGGCGCCGCCGCCAGACCTGCGGCGACGATTGCGACCGCCGCCGCCCCCACCGGAGCGCTGTGCCGGCTGGCCGCCCTGACCGGCGGACTGGCCGCCGCCCTGCCCATCACGACGCGGCTTGCCCGCGCGGCTGGGGTGCTTCTTCTTGGGGCGCGGATCGGTCCGGTCGCTTTCGTCCCCGCGCTGCGCCTGCCCACCACGGGGCGTAATCTTCGGCCTGGCGAGACGGGGCTTCTGTTCGCGCTTGGTCGGGCCGACGCCTTCCACCACAGCCCGGAAGTTCTCGGGCAGGTCGAGCCGCTCGAACTCGGCATCCGTCGTCTTGCGGATATCCTTGAGATAGGCGCGCTCGTCCTCGGCGCAGAAGGCAATGGCGATGCCGTCGGCTCCGGCGCGAGCGGTCCGCCCGATGCGGTGGACGTATTGCTCGGGAACGTTGGGCAGTTCGAAATTGATCACATGGCTGACGCCCGGAATGTCGATCCCGCGCGCCGCGACGTCGGTCGCCACGAGTACCGGGGTCTTGGCCGACTTGAACTCGGACAGCGCGCGTTCGCGCTGGGGCTGGCTCTTGTTGCCATGAATGGCGTTGGCCGGCACGCCGATCTGAGCCAGCTTCTTCACCACACGGTCTGCGCCATGTTTGGTGCGGGTGAAGACAAGCACGCGTTCCAGCTTGCCCGGGATCGGATGGCGCCCCTTGAGGATCATTTCGATCAGGGTCTGCTTTTCGTCCTGCTGGACCATGAAAAGATACTGCTCGATCCGCTCGGCGGTGGTGCTTTCCGGCGTTACCGACACCTGCACGGGCTCGCGGCAATATTGCCCCACGAGATCCTTGATCGCCTTGGGCATGGTGGCGCTGAAGAACAGGGTCTGGCGCTCCTTTGGCACCAGCTGGCTGATCTTGCGCAGCGCGTGGATGAAGCCGAGGTCGAGCATCTGGTCCGCCTCGTCGAGGACCAGGATCTCGACGCCGGAAAGTCCGAACGCCTTCTGGTCGATGAGGTCGAGCAAACGGCCTGGCGTGGCGACGAGAATGTCGGTGCCGCGATGCAGCTTGTTGCGATCTTTGTTGACCGAGGTGCCGCCG
This sequence comes from Qipengyuania sp., assembly GCF_042095715.1. Taxonomy (GTDB): domain Bacteria; phylum Pseudomonadota; class Alphaproteobacteria; order Sphingomonadales; family Sphingomonadaceae; genus Qipengyuania. Next base: position 23,212 of record NZ_JBELMO010000003.1, read on the forward strand.
ACGATCGACTGCACCTTGAGGCCCGCCATGGCGCCGTAATCCTTGGCGCTCTGCGCGATCTGGCCCGCAAGCTCTCGCGTCGGAGCCAGAACCAGCATGCGGCAGGACTTGAACGGCGTCTGGTTTTCGGCATCACGCAGCCGATCGATGCTGGGCAGCATGAAGGCGGCGGTCTTGCCGGTGCCCGTCTGCGCTATGCCGAGCAGGTCGCGGCCCTTGAGGACCGGGGGGATTGCTTGCGCCTGGATAGGCGTCGGCGTCGAATACCCCTTGAGGTCTAGCGCCTGGAGGACGGGCTGCGAAAGCCCGAGATCTTCGAAGCGAAGATTGTCTGAAGTCTGTGTCATGAAAACTCGCAATATATGCGGCGCGCAGCCGAAATGGCGCGCGGCGCGGGGGAGATAACCACCCGCGTGAAAAGGGAAGTCTGGAAAAAGAAACCGAGGCACGGCCGGGGCGGAGGATTTAACCCTTCCGCCGCTTCACGCTGGCTGGCGCGCTTCGACGGAGCGGCATGTGGCCGCTGCACCGCACAAAGTCAAGATCGGACGGGCGCGGACAGGACGCTCAATTACGCACCACGAGTGTCGCGGGCGCGGAAGTTCACGGTAAGGTCAGGCCAAAACGCTTGCCCATATGTCTGCCAAGTCCACCCGTTTCCCGGTTTCGAATCAGCGGCGTAACAGTGTCCGGACCACTCAATAGAAAGCCGCGGCGGTGTAGGAAAATCCTATTTGTGAAGGCTGTGTTGCCTACTGCCGCCACAGGTTTTTCAGTCTTACCGTGCGCCGTCGGCGACCAGTCCCAGAGCCAGGTTTCCGCTATCCGCATTGGTAAATTCCGGCTCTGCGCGCTCGGGCGCGCGCTCGCCCTCGTAGGTAATCCGATAGATCACGCCGTTTTCGTCATCGGACAGATAGAGAGCGCCGTCCGGACCCTGCGCCATCCCGGCCAGGCGGCCCATCTGGCCCCAGCCGGTTGGGCTTTCCTCGTCCTTCATCAGAAATCCGGTAAGGAAGGGCTTCATGGCTACTGGCCGTCCATTCTCGAAATCGACGCGCAGGACCTCGTAACCCGAAGGTGGCTGGCGGTTCCACGATCCGCGCATCGCGACGAAAGCATCGCCGCTGTATTCCGCAGGCAGGCGGCCCCGCGTGGCGAAAGCAAGCTGCATGGGCGCGGAATGCGGCGTGTGGAGACCGATCGGCTCCTGACTACCGGCCGCATAGTCGGAAAAGCTCTGGTCGGGCGGCGTATCCTGCGGATTGAACCGCGACATCGCGTAGACATAAGGCCAGCCATAACGCTTGCCGTCTTCGAGGCGATTGAACTCCTCGTGCTGCTCGTTGTCGCCTAACCAATCTATCCCGTGGTCGAAGCCATAGGCGGTGCCGGTCGCGGGTTCGAAGCCATATCCGATGGTGTTGCGAAGCCCGGACGCAAAAATGCGCCGATCGGACCCGTCGGGGTTGAGCGAGACGATTGTCGCGTTCTCATCATTGGTTTCGCCGCACGCGTTGCAGGTCGATCCCACCGAGACATAGAGCCGATTGTCCGGGCCCATGACCACCATGCGATTGGGATGTTGCCCGCCTTCCGGGAAATCGCCCGCGATCTTTTCCAGTTCCCCTAGCGTGCCGTCGGCATTCCGGGGGGCACGGTAGAGATCGTTGACGGTCATGAGATAGACCGTGTTTCCGGCTACCTCGATACCGTGCATCTGCTCCTTGCTCGCCGCCACGCGGTTGACGTCGGCCACACCATCGCCGTTCGTATCGCGCAGCATCAGAACATCGCCCTGCTTGCGGCGGGTGAGGTAGAGCGTACCATCGTCCGCGATCCGCATCATCCGCGCATTCTTCAGATCGCGGGCGAAAACATTAATCGCAAAACCGGGCGGCAGCGCCAACCGGTCCATCCGGTCCTGGCTCCATTCCAGCGGAACCGGCTTCAGCACATGGCCGGTGATCTCCACACCCTTGCGACCGCGATCCTCGTCGGCGGAAGGATCGCTGCTGCCGGCTCCGGCCTGTGCGACGGCGGGCGCGGCGGAGGCGAGCGCGCCAAGCGTTGCGAACGTAGCGAGACTGCGGGTGGCGAAGCGCATGGGCGTAATCCTGTGGCTAGGTAACCCTAACCCAGCGTTCCGCCGGCAAACCGGTTCCCCCGCGGAAATCGGCCTTTGTCAGCCCTTGGCGCTGAAAGGGCTATAGCTCCTGGGACGGCGGGGCCGGTTCGCGCAAACGGACGGGTGCAGCGCCACGTCCGCACAGCCGAAGGCCACCATCAGCGCGCTATGCTGACTTCTCACCGATGACCAAGCCAAAGGCCCCATGCCGGTCAGCAGTGGCAAGCATTACCCTTGGGTGTGATGCACCAATCGCATTCCGGCCCCAGTACATAAGCCTCGCGACCCACTTCTTGCCGGGCCTCGGGATCGATCCCCATAACTTTAAGAGCTTGCGCGGAGTCAGACTCCCAGAGCGCCTGGAATTCGGGTTCGGTTTCAAGCCGTTTTTGAAATGCTTCGATCTTTTCCAGAGCAGCTTCGGCCTTTTTACGGAACTCGCCGAGGTCCGCCGCCATCACTTTTGCAGTTTTTACGGTCATAGAGCATGCCTTCCAATCTTGCTGGTGGCTGCGACCTTCCTTGTTCTGTTTATGCCTTCGACATATCCCATTGCCTAATCCGGTTCAACCGCACCTTCGGCCGGTGACCCCCTTCATAAAACTGTATCGCGGCGGGACAGGGGCGGAGATTCCTACATCATATGATGCATCGTCAATCGCCTGACGCCTCGACGACGTGTATACACGCACTTGGAAGACGGTGCCGATTGTGCGGCTCCGCACAAGAAGAGACGATCCGACTATGCGCGTTAGAAATGCACTTTATCCCGCCGTTTTAGCCGCACTTGCGATCAGCGGCGCGCCCGCGCTCGCCAAGAACGGTGGCGGCAAACCAAACCCCGCGCCGGTCAATCTGTCTTGCGATACCACTTATGGCAGCGTGATCAGCGGTGCGGTGGCGTGCTTCGGCTTCGTGACGGGCAATGCCTTCGGTGGCAGCAGCGACAAGATCAACCTTCAGAACCTGGGCCTCGGCGGCCTGGGCAGCACGGTCACCTTGACCGGCGGCAGCAATTCGGCGGGATCGCTGGGCTGGAACGATGTTTTCAAAACCACGTCGCTGGGCGGCGCAGGTAGCGACACCATCCAGTTCGGCCAGACTCTCTACGGCAAGCAGATCGTCGGTGCGCACTTCGGTAACATGGCCGGTCCGGCGAAGAATGTCAGCGTGTTCTGGCTGTTCGATTTCGGCAAGACCGGTGCGAGCGGCGTGACACTCAAGAACACCCAGGGCTTCTCCAACGCCCAGGTTTACAACGGGGCATTCCCTGGCGGCAATGCGGGCGCGGTTCCCGAACCTGCTACCTGGGCGATGCTCATCCTCGGCTTCGGCGTAGTCGGTGGCGTGATGCGCCGCGCCGCGAAGCGCGTGTCGGGCCTCTCGCTGGCCTGAACAAGGCGCCGCCACTGGCGGAATTGCCGAACCCCACTGAAATCTTCGCATCGTTCGAGCGTGCAGTTGTCAGGCCACGCTCGGGCGGTGCGAATTCGTTTCGTTCGGGTGCGATCCTCTAGATTGTCATCCTTGCCGCCGCCGGTTCGGGTCGTCGGACTTCCCATTTCACGCGGACGGTTTTCCCCGCGCCCGCGGTCATGCGTTGATGCCCGCCGCTGACAGCAAGGCCTCGGTACTGGCATCGAAGCTTTCGCCGCCTTTTTCGATCTTGTTCGCGATCTGCTTGCCCAATTCCACGCCGAACTGATCGAAGGGATTGATTCCCATCAGCACGGCGTTGGCGAAGGTGCGATGTTCGTGGAAGGCGATGAGCGCGCCCAGCGTCGCCGGATCGATATCGTCGCACAGGATCGTGGCGCTTGGCCGGTCTCCGGGATAGTTTCGCGCCGGGTCTTCCCCCTCCTTGCCCGCCATCAGCGCCGCGCCTTGCGCAAAGCAGTTCATCAGCAGGATGCGGTGATGCGCCGGATCGAGCATGTCGCCCGGCGCCACGCTGGCGATGAAATCCACCGGCACCTCCACGGTGCCCTGGTGCAGGAGCTGAAATACGGCGTGCTGGGCATCCGTCCCCACCCCGCCCCAGGTGATCGGGGCGGTAGGACCATCCGCGGGCTTCATATCCGCCGTGACCCGCTTGCCATTCGATTCCATCTCCAGCTGCTGGAGATAGCTGGGAAACAGCGCCAGCCGCTCGTCGTAGGCGAAGACGCCGCGCGTCTGGCATCCGCGCAGGCGCGTGTAGAGCTGATCCGCGAAGGCGGCCCGCAGCGGCAGGTTGTCGCGCCCCTCGGTCTCCGCGAAATGCATGTCCACCGCCTGCGCGCCGGCGAGCATGGCTTCGAAATCCTGCCACCCTGTGGCCATCGCCACGGGAAAGCCGATGGAGGACCACAGCGAATAGCGCCCGCCCACGCTTTCGGGGAAAGGCAGAATGCGGGTTTCGTCCACCCCCCATTCGACCGCCTTTTCCGGGCTGGCGGTCAGAGCGACGACGCGCCCATGCGGATCGGAGACGCCGTTGTCCCTCAGCCAGGCCAACGCACTCTGCGCGTTTGTCATCGTTTCGATGGTGGTGAATGTCTTGCTGGCGACCGCGATCATGGTGGTCGCCGGATCGCAGGCCGCACACGCCGTTTCGAGCGCCACGCCATCGATGTTGGAGACCACATGCACGTCCGTCTCGGCGAAATCATAGGCCAGCGCGCGTACCGCCAGAGCTGGCCCGAGCGCGCTGCCGCCGATGCCGATATGGATGAGGTGATTGATCTCGCCAAAGGTCCCGCTGTGGATCGCCTCGACCAGCATGCGCATCCGCTGATGAAGCGCGGCGGCCTCCTCCACGTCGCTTTCCGAACCAACCCCTCGCTGCGCCGTATGGGTGGCGGCCCGGCCCTCGGTCACGTTCACTGTCTCGCCGCCTAGCAGCGCTTCTCGCTTGTTCGCGAAGCCGCATGCCTCGGCAAGTGTCTCGAAACCGGCCAGATAGGCGTTGTCGAGGTGGGTTTTGGACCAGTCGAACAGGATTCCCGCCGCCGTGGCGCCTTCGCCCCATTCGATACGATCGCTCAACATGGAGACGCGATCCGCACCGGCCGGTTCATCACCGCCCTCGCCCCCGTCGCGGGCGGCGCTGAACAGTTCGCCCAGCGTGGGGCGCGGCAGGTTTTCGAGATGCTTCCAGGCGGTCGAGATGGCGTCGGACACGCGAAATTCCTTTCGGGTTGCTCCCAAACGCGACTAGGGACTGCCGCGATGAATGCAAACCCCGAGATCGCCTCCGCGGCTTCCTCGACACGGCCCCGCGCCGCGGGGAGCCGCCGGCGCAGTTTCTGGCCCGTTTTTCTGGGTGTGCTGGCAGGGGTGGTCGCCTTCCGCAGCTTCGTGTTCACGCCTTTCACCATTCCCAGCGAGAGCATGCTGCCAAGTCTGGTCAACGGGGATTACCTGGTCGCGGCGAAATGGCCGTATGGCGTCTCGCGCTGGTCGCTTCCCTTCGACGCTCCGCTGATCGAGGAGAAGATCGGTGCCGCCATGCCTAGACGCGGGGACGTGGTGATTTTCCGTCACCCCGTCGACCACAGCGAATATATCAAGCGCGCCATCGGCCTTCCCGGCGACACGGTGGAGATGCGCGCGGGCAGGCTTATCCTCAACGGCGAAGCGGTTAAGAGGCGCCGCATCGACGACTTTCTCCTGGCGGTAAGCCCCAATACGCGCTGTGCATGGGGCGCGTCGCAGCAGACCGATGGCGATGGCCGCGATCTTTGCCGCTATGCCCGCTTCAGCGAGACGCTACCTTTCGGCAGCAGCTACACCGTGCTGGATTTCGGAGCCACGCCGCAGGACGATTATGGCCCCGTCACGGTGCCGCCGGGGCACGTCTTCATGCTGGGCGACAATCGCGACAACTCGCAGGACAGCCGCTTCCCCGCGCGGGCGGGCGGCGGCGTCGGCATGGTCCCGGAAAACCTGCTGGTGGCGCGCGCCGAGATGGTGCTGTTTTCCACCGACGGTTCGGCCCTGTGGTATAAGCCATGGACATGGTTCACGGCGGCGCGCTGGGGCCATATGGGCGAGAAATTATGAGCAAGCTCGAATCACGAACCCTCAAATGGCTGGCCGATACAGGTTTCACCGTTCGCACGCCCGCCATGTGGACCGCCGCGCTGACGCACGGCAGCACCGGCGAACATGACAATTACGAACGGCTGGAATTCCTCGGCGACCGGGTCCTGGGCCTGTCCGTCGCACATTGGCTGTACGATGCGATGGCCGAACCGGAAGGCACGTTGGCGACGCGGCTGAACGCCATGGTCAGCCGCCAGATGTGCGCGGAGGTCGCGCGCGGAATCGGCGTCCCCGAGCATGTGCGCGTTTCCAAACAGGCCGACAGCGACGGCGGGCGGGACAGCGACAATATCCTTGGCGATGTGATGGAGGCTCTGCTGAGCGCACAATATCTCGACAATGGGTTCCAGGCCGCGTTCGATCTGGTCCATCACCTTTGGCGTCCGGCGCTCGAAAGCGGGGACGGCAGCCGCAAGCATCCCAAGAGCGCGCTGCAGGAATGGGCCGCGGGCAACCAGCGCAAGCCGCCCGAATATGAGGTGATCGGCAAGTCCGGCCCTGACCACAAGAAGTCTTTCACCGTGCGCGTGCGCGTTCACAAGGTCGGCGAAGCGGAGGGCACCGCTTCCAGCAAGGGCGCGGCGGAACGGGAGGCGGCCAGGGCCTTCATGGAGCGTTACGGATGACTCGCTGCGGTCTCATTGCCGTTATCGGCGCGCCCAACGCGGGCAAGTCGACGCTCGTCAACGCGCTGGTCGGCCAGAAGGTCGCGATTACCAGCGCCAAGGCACAAACGACGCGTGCGCGGATGCTGGGCATCGCGATCGAGGACGATACGCAGATGATCCTGGTGGACACACCCGGCATCTTCGCTCCGAAAAGGCGGCTGGATCGCGCCATGGTAAGTGCCGCCTGGGAAGGCGCCGAGAGTGCCGATGCGGTTCTGCTGATGGTAGATCCCGTGAAGCAGCGGCGACACGAACTGGAACCCCTGCTGGAGGCGCTGGCCAACCGGCCCGAGAAGAAGATCCTGGTCCTCAACAAGGTCGATGTCGCCAAGAAGGAACCTTTGCTCGCGCTGGCACAGGATCTGACCGGTAAAGTGGAGTTCGCCGAAGTTTTCTTCATCTCCGCGCTGACAGGTGACGGCGTGCCCGAAATGAAGACTGCGCTCGCGAGCATGATGCCCGAGGCGGAATGGATGTACCCGGAAGATCAGGTCTCCGACGCGAGCGAACGCCTGCTCGCCACGGAAATCACCCGCGAACAGCTTTACCGCCAACTTCACGAAGAACTGCCTTACGACAGCGCCGTCCGGCCCGAACTGTACCAGCACCGCCCCGATGGAAGCCTGGAAATCCACCAGCAGATCGTGGTCGTGCGCGACAATCAGCGCGCCATCGTTCTCGGCAAGGGTGGTAGCAGGATCAAGGCAATCGGCGAGGCTGCGCGCAAGGAGCTGACCGAACTGCTTGGCGTGAAGGTTCACCTGTTCCTGCATGTGAAAGTGGAAGAGAACTGGAGCGAGGACCGCGAAATCTTCGAGGAAATAGGTCTGGAATGGACGAAGTAGCGCGACAAAGCGTTGCCGCCATGTGGGCTCGCTTCCGCGAAAGCTGTCCGGACCTGCCCGAAACCCCTCCCCTCGCATTCCATTTTTGCGACAATCGCGACGATGCCGACGAATGCGCCAATCTGGTTGTGATCGGTCAGAAGCAGGCCACCGCGGCATCGCTCAAGGAATTGGAGATAGCCGGTCAGGAAGTGGCGCGCCCGGGCGACTATTTCGTCATCACCGATTACGATGGGACCGCACGCGCGGTCATCAGGACGACATCGGTCGAGATTACCCGCCTTGGCGATATCGACGCAGCGTTCGCCTGGGACGAAGGCGAAGGGGATCGCACGCTCGAATGGTGGCAATCAGTGCATCGGGCCTATTACAGCCGCGTGCTGGCCGGGACCGGGGTTGCGGTGGACGACGATCTGCTGATCGCCTGCGAAAGGTTTGAGACCGTTTTTACCGGCTGATCATGGCGCAGGCGCTCGCTGCAGCGCGCGAAAACGGACCATGCTGCACACTGCGGCGACGGCCGCCAGGACGGCGGCAAATGTCATGGGAAGCGGCCCCGTGCCAAGACCGCCCGCCAGCAGAATTCCGATCATCACCGCGCCCAGCGTCTGACCAAGTAGGCGTGATGTGGACAGCAGTCCGCCCGCCGCGGCCGCGCGGCTCTTGGGCGCGCGACCGATGATAAGGCGCGAATTGGGCGAAAAGAACAGGGCGAAGCCGAACGCGGCGACGCCAAGACGCCATGCGATGCCGAAGGGACCCGGATCGCCATTCATCAGTGCCAGCAGGCCTAGGCCAACGATCGCGATGGACATTCCCGTCACCCCCAGCTTGGTCGCATCGATCCGGTCCGACAGCCAGCCGGCCGTGGGAGAGATCACGAGCATCGTGAGCGGATAGGGCAGCAGCAGCAGCCCGACCTCGGACGGCGAATATCCGAAGCCCTGCTGGAAACGGAACGGCAGGGCCACCATCAGCGCCGCGCTGGCCATGAAGGCCGCGATCGCGGCGAGGGACGAAAACCCCAGCACCGGGCGCGCCAGCAGATCGACGGGCACCACCGGGTTTGCGCGCGCCTTCTCCCGGCGGACGAGCCAGATAGCCGATAGCGCGCCGGCGATCACCGCTCCGATACCCGGCCACTGCGTTGCGCCGTGGGTGGCCCATTGCAATCCCCCGATCAGAAGAAGCACCGTGATCGCGCTCCACAAGCCGCTCACGATCTCTCGCTTGCGGTCTGGATGTGCGACTGGATCGGGCAGGCTGCGGCCCAGCAGCAGGGAAACGATCGCCATGGGCGCCGCCGATACGAACACCCAGCGCCAATCGAGATGCTGGACGATAAAACCCCCCAAGGTGGGGGCCAGCGCCGCGGAACTCGCCACGATCACGCTGTTGATGCCCAGCCCGCTACCGAGCTTTGCCGAAGGATAGATATTCCTCAGCATGCCCGCCGATACGCTGAGCGCCATGCCTGCCCCCAGCGCCTGTCCGACACGCGCAACCAGCAGCCAGGCGAAATCGGGCACCAGAAAGGTCAGGGCCGACGCGACGAGGAAGATCATCTGCCCGGCCTGATAGAGCTTTCGATGGCCGATGCGATCGCCCATGCTGGAAAATGGCAGCAGCGCCATCACCAGAACCAGCTGATAGACGGTCACGACATTCGTGACGGCCCCGTTCCCCACGCCCAGTTCGCGCGCGATCGTCGGCAGCGCCACATTGGCCACGGCGCCATCCAGCACGAACAGCGCGCTGCCGAAGCTGATCGCGGCGATCGCCCAGACACGGCGCGGCATGGGAAGGCCGTCGCTTTCCTCGGTCACTGGCCCACGTGTCAGAGTTTCGCTCAGATCTCGCAATTGCGGCATCAAACCCTAACGCGGGACTGCCCGATAAGGGTCAGCACGCACGGAAAACGGACCGTCAACGCTTCTTGGCGATGGTGATATTGTTCTTCTTGGCGAAGTCCTTGGTCGATTCCTCGCTCCGGTTGAGCGCCCTGGCGATTTCCTTCAGACCTTTGCCCTTGCCTGCCAGCGTGCGGAGCTGCCCAGCCTCTTCCCCGTTCCACAGCTGCTTGTGCCGTTCGAAGCGTTCCTTGGCCATCAATCGACCTTCTTCATGATGTAATCCCCGGCGTCCTCCATCTGTTTGCCGCGTCTGGTCAGCTCCGCCCCGCACCGCTCGAACAGCTGCGGCATTTCTTCGGGATCAAGCGATTGAGCAACCGAAAGCAACGCCGCGCTCAGATCGATGTCGGGGTTCGCACCAAAGATCTTTCCTGCAAAGAATACGGACCCCATCATCCCCATGGATTTCGTCTCGGCATCGTCGCTCATGACGAGCTGCGAAACCGCGCCAAAGCATTTCAGATCCTCCTGAAGCGCGGTGTCCTGAGCGGACAATGCAGAGGCCGACATCGTCGAGCCGACTAGCGACAGGGCCATCAGAGCACCGCGCGAAGTGAGCTTGCAGGTCATTACGCCTTGGCCTCCTTTTTGGCCGGAGCCTTCTTTGCGGCAGGCTTTTTTGCCGAAGCCTTCTTCGCCGGGGCCTTCTTCTTGGCGGGCGCCTTGCGCTTCTTCTTTGCCGGCCCCTTGGCGGCGCGCGCGTCGATCAGCTCGATCGCCTGCGCTTCGCTCAGGTCCTCCGGTTTCACGTCCTTGGGAATGGTCGCGTTGGTGGTGCCATCGGTGACATAGGGGCCATATCGGCCCGGCATCACCTTCATCTCGCCGCCGCTGGTGGGATGTTCGCCCAGCGTCTTGATCGGTTCGGCCTTGGCGCGCCCACCGCCGCGGTTGGCGGCTTGCGCCAGAATGTCGACCGCGCGGTTCATGCCAACCTCGAAGACCTCCTGCGTCGACGACAGCTTGCCGTATTTGCCGTCGTGGCGAAGATAGGGCCCATAGCGGCCAATGGCGGCCTCGATTTCCTTGCCCGTTTCGGGATGCGTGCCGACGATGCGGGGCAGGCTGAGCAGCTTCAGCGCCCATTCGAGGTCGAAATCGTCCAGATCCTTGGGGATGCTCGCGCGCTTGGCTTCCTTCCCCTCTCCCAACTGCACATAGGGGCCGAAACGGCCCGTCTTGCGTTCAACGGGCAGGCCGGTTTCGGGATCCTCGCCCAGCACCGCGTCTTCCTCTGCGCCCTCCCCGCTGCCGCCCGGTTGCGCGAACTGGCGGGTATATTTGCATTCGGGATAGTTGGCGCAGGCGACGAAGGCGCCGTATTTGCCGCCCCGCAGCGCCAGCCGCCCGCCATCGCGTCCTTCGGCATCGCACTGCGGGCACCAGCGGGGCTCGTGGCCGTCCGCCCGCTCGGGAAAGAGGAAGTCGGACAGGAACTCGTCGAGCACCTCGGTGACTTCCGAAGGCTTCTTCTCCATCACCTCTTCGGTCTTGGGCTTGAAATCGCGCCAGAAACTCTCGAGCAGCTTCTTCCAGTCCTCGCGCCCGTCGGAAACCGTGTCGAGCTCGTCTTCCATCCCCGCCGTGAATTCATAGGCGACGTAGCGCTCGAAGAACCGCTCGAGAAATGCGGTCAGAAGCCTGCCGCTTTCCTCGGGGAAGAAGCGCTTTGATTCCATGCGGACATAGGCGCGGTCGCGCAGGGTCTGGATCGTGGCCGCATAGGTGGACGGCCGGCCGATGCCCAGTTCCTCCAAACGCTTGACCAGCGAAGCTTCGGAAAAACGCGGCGGCGGCTGGGTGAAGTGCTGCGTGGCATCCACGCTCTTCTTCGCTGGGGCATCGCCCTTGCGCATCAACGGCAGCAGACCGTCCTCGTCCTCTTCCGAATCGTCGAACCCTTCCTGATAAACCGCCAGGAACCCTGAGAATTTCACCACCTGTCCGGTGGCACGCAATTCGTGCTGGCCCGTGGGATCGCGCATGGTGACGGTGGTGCGTTCGAGCAGCGCAGTCGCCATCTGGCTCGCCATCGCGCGCTTGAAGATCAGATCGTAGAGCTTCGCCTCGTCGCCCGATCCCACGCGGTCGCGCTTGAAATCGGTTGGGCGGATCGCCTCGTGCGCTTCCTGCGCGTTCTTGGCCTTGGACGAATAGAAGCGCGGCTTCTCTGGCACATAATCGGGGCTGAACCGATCGCCGATGGCGTCACGCGCGGCGTGGATCGCGCCCATGTCCATCTGCACACCGTCGGTACGCATATAGGTGATGGCGCCCGCCTCGTAGAGCGTTTGCGCCAGGCGCATGGTGTGGCTGGCGGAAAAGCCCAGCTTTCGGGCGGCTTCCTGCTGCAGGGTGGACGTGGTGAACGGCGGGGCCGGGTTGCGCTTCAGCGGCTTGGTCTCGACCTCCTCGACCGTGAAGCGCGCGCCGTCCACAGCGGCTTTGGCGGCCATGGCGCTTCCCTCGTCGCCCAGGGTCAGCTTGTCGAGCTTCTTGCCGTCGAAGCGAACAAGCCGGGCGGTAAAGTCGGTCCCGTCATGCGCCATCTGCGCCGCGACCGACCAGTATTCCTGAGCCCGGAAAGCCTCGATCTCGCGCTCGCGGTCGACGATCAGGCGCAGCGCCACCGATTGCACGCGCCCTGCGCTCTTGGCCCCGGGCAGGCGCCGCCACAGCACCGGGCTGAGCGTGAAGCCATAGAGATAATCGAGCGCGCGGCGGGCGAGGTAAGCGTCGATCAGCGGCTGATCGAGCTCGCGCGGGGCCTTCATCGCCTCGGTCACTGCCTGCTTGGTAATGGCGTTGAAGGTGACGCGCTCCACCTCTTTGGGTAGCGCCTTGCGCTTGGCAAGCAGTTCGCGGACGTGCCAACTGATCGCCTCCCCCTCGCGATCGGGGTCGGTCGCCAGGATCAGGCGGTCGGCCTTCTTGGCGTTGTCGGCGATGTCCTTGAAGCGGCTCTGCTTGTCGCGATAAAGCTCCCAGTCCATCGCGAAGCCTTCGTCCGGGCGGACGCTGCCGTCCTTTGGCGGCAGGTCTCGGACATGGCCGTAGGAGGCGAGGACCTTGAAGTCCTTGCCGAGGTATTTTTCGATGGTCTTGGCCTTGGCCGGGGATTCTACGATAACAAGCTGCATGATTTTTCCGGGGCGTTCCTTACGCGTGTACGTGTACGCGAAGGTGGTGCCCCTCCTCACCCAGCGTCAAGCGCCATTTTAGAAGATCGGCCATGCTTTCCATATTGCGAACATGCTCGTCGCGATCAGCACGACCGAGACCGCAAGCAGCAATGTACGCGGGCTGATGCGCTTCACGATGATCGCACCGAAAGGTGCGGCCACGACTCCGCCGATAATCATTCCCACCGTGGCAAGGCCGAACGCCTCGAAGCCCATGGTCAGGATGAAAGCGATCGACACCGACAGCGCAAGCAGGAATTCGGACGTGTTGACCGTCCCCACCGTCTTGGCAGGATCGCCGCCCTGTATAAGCAGGTTCGATGTGACTACCGGCCCCCAGCCGCCCCCGCCTGCCGCGTCCAGGAAGCCGCCGGCAAGGGCCAGCGGCCGTGTGGTCTTCGGATCCTCGAACGTGTGGTGATTAAGACGGAAAGCTTTTACAAACAGATAGATGCCAACGCCCGTCAGATACATCATCACGAAAGGCCGGGCGACGCTGGCATCGATGCTGCTGAGCAGATAGGCACCGATCACGCCGCCCGCGACGCCAAAGGGCACCAGCCGCTTGAACAAGCCCCAGTCCACGTTCTTCTGCCAGATATGGCTCGCGCCCGAGGCCCCGGTCGTGAAGACCTCTACCATGTGCGTGCTGGCCGATGCGGCGGCGGGCGGCATGCCCAGTAGGCTGACCAGCATAGTCTGCGAAATCACTCCGAACGCCATTCCCAGCGCGCCATCGACGATCTGAGCGGCGAAGCCGACCAGGATGAAAGGCAGAATGGCGCTGAGATCGAACCCGAAAATTTCCATGACACACACTCGCAAAGAAGCTGCGCCCGGATTTTTCGGCCGGTCGTGTCACTGCAAATAACGGGTTCTTCAGCGCACGGAAGTGGGAATCGCTTACCTCACGCGGAAAGCTCGGCGGTTGAACCAATTCACTTCTTTTCTCTCATGAGAAGTTCGGACGCGTTTTAAGGTGGGAGGCCGGTTGGTTATTCACCCACGCAAGCTCACCCTTCCCCCCGCGTGCCGTTCCAGCCGCCCGGCTATCTCCAGCTCCAGCAGAGCCAGCTGGACGGCCGCGGCCGCAGCGCCGGATTGGCGAATGATCTCATCCACCGCCACCGGTGCGGTCGTCAGGAGACTGGCGATGTCGGCAGGCTCCGCTTCGGCCAGCTCTTCTGGTGCGTAATCGAAGCTGATCGCCGGCTCGCGGAAGGTCGAACGCGGCGTGCCGTCGAAGTTCGACAGCAATTCGATCACGTCGGCGGGATCCTGCACCAGTACGGCGCCTTCGCGGATGAGGTGGTTGCAGCCATGGCTGCGTGCCTCCAGCGGGCTGCCGGGAATGGCCATCACCTCGCGCCCCGCCTCGCCCGCAAGTCGCGCGGTGATGAGGCTACCGGATTTCACCGCGGCCTCCACCACCAGCGTGCCGCCGCACAGCCCGGCGATGATGCGGTTGCGGCTGGGGAAATGGCTGCCGCGCGGTTCGGTGCCGGGCGGCTGTTCCGCGATCAGCAGGCCTTCGCTGGCGATCCGCTCCTGCAACGCGGCATGCTGCGGCGGATAAGCGATATCGATTCCGCTCGCGATCACGCCGACGGTCCCGGCCTTGCCGGGCCCCAGCGCGCCTTCGTGCGCCGCCCCGTCTATGCCACGCGCCAGGCCCGAAACGATGACGAAGCCGGCTTCCGCCAGCGCCCCGGCGAATTCGCGCGCCAGCTTGACCGCCGCCGCACTGGCATTGCGCGCGCCCACGATCGCCACGGAGGGGTTTGCCGCGAGCGCCGCATCGCCGCGCACCACCAGGATCGGCGGCGCGGTATCGAGTTCGGCCAGCAGCGGGGGATAGGTCGGCTGGTCGTGAAACAAATAGCGGGCACCCGCCTTGCGAACCGCCTCCACCTCGCGCTCGATTCGCTCTTTCGGGGCGGCGCTGTATTGTCGTCCGCCCTTGCGCGCCAGATCGGGAAGCCCCTCCAATGCGGCAACGGCGTCGCCGAAGCGGGCCAGCAGCTGGGTGTAGCTGACAGGTCCGATGTGGGGCGATCGCAAGAGGCGTATGCGCGCGAAAGCCTCTTCCTGGCTCAGCGCGGCGGCTGGCGCGTGCATCAGCCTTTCTTGCCGCCCACGCGGGGCTCCTCACCCCGAGAAAGCCGCCCGATGTTCTCGCGATGCAGCCACAGTACGATCGCCGCGATCACTACCAGAACCGGCACGAACTGCGGAAAGCCGAAAACGGCAGCGGCCAGCGCGGCGGCGATCACGGCGCACATCCCTGCCAGAGAACTGATGCGCGACACGGCAAGCACACCCAGCCAAACCAGCGCATAAGCCAGACCGATGGGCCAGCCGAGCCCGAAGCTGACCCCCGCATTGGTCGCCACGCCCTTGCCCCCCTTGAAGCCCAACCACACCGGGAAGCAGTGCCCCAGTACCGCGCCCAACGCGGCAGCAGGAACGGGGCCGGCCTGATCGAACAGCAGTTGCGGATCGTTGCTCGGGAAGAACTGCTTCACCAGCGCCACAGCCAGGAAGCCTTTCAGAAGGTCGAGCAGCAGCGTGAGCGCCGCGATTTTCTTGTTGCCGGTGCGCAGGACGTTGGTCGCGCCGATGTTGCCGCTGCCGATCTGCCGCACATCGCCGAGCCCGGCCGCCCGCGTCAGCAAAAGGCCGAAGGGGATCGAGCCAAGCAGATAGGCCGCAAAGAATGCAAGAAGCGTTGTCATTAGCGCTATCGCCCACGTCGTTCGCCCCGATCTTGTCGAAGACCGGCGCTTATCCTAGGCGCTGCATGTGACGAAAAACCAGGGGTTGGGCAATGCTCAGCTTCGCTTCGGGCCAGCCAAGCCTCCGGGGATCGAATTTTGCAGGCGCATTCCCCTATTCTCATGTTCGATTCCGGTGTGGGCGGGCTCACCGTTCTGGCCGAAGTGCGCAAGGCGTTGCCCGACGCCCCCGTGATCTATGCGGCCGATATCGCCGGACTTCCCTATGGCACCAAGACCGAGGCGGAGGTCGCTGCGCGGGTCTGCGGGCTCCTGGGCCGGATGGCGGAACGCTGGCATCCGCGCCTGATATGCATCGCCTGCAACACCGCCAGCACGATCGCCCTCGCCATGGTTCGCGACGTGCTGGAAGTGCCGATCGTCGGCACGGTACCGGCCATCAAACCCGCGGCGGCTATCACCAAAACGGGCGTCATCGGGCTGCTCGGCACGGAAGCGACCGTGCGCCAGGGGTATGTGGACCGGCTGGCGTCGGAATTTGCCGCGGGCAAGACATTGATCCGTCATGGCGCCAACGGACTGGTGACCCTGGCCGAAGCGAAACTGCGCGGCGAGATCGTCGCCCCCGATGCCCTCGCCGCCGAACTGGACGGCTTGCTGCGCCATCCGCAGGCGAAGGATCTCGACACGCTGGTACTCGCCTGCACGCATTTCCCTTTGCTGGAACTTGAACTGAGCGCCGCGTTCGGGGGCAGGACCGCCTTCGTCGATGGCGCAGCGGGCATTGCCCGCCGCATCGCGCATCTCACCAAGGGTCAGCCGTTCGCGCGTCCCAGCCCTGACCGTGCCGTGACCACAGGCGATCTCGTAGATTTCGAGCGGTTGTCGCCCGTGTTGGGGCAGTATGGTCTGGAAGAGCTGGAAATCTTCTGAGCGTTCTGCGAACGATTCGCAAAGATCGTTATGGTTTCTCCAACTGTTTCCCCTTAAGGGAGCCTCCTCCCCGAGCGGCCGGGAGGGGACGATCCGGCGCTCATGGTTACGAGGCTAGAGGCCCGCATGAATTACGATCATATCTTCGACCAGGCTATCGACCGCTTGCATGAAGAAGGGCGTTACCGCGTCTTCATCGATATTCTGCGCAACAAGGGCGCGTTCCCCAATGCGCGCTGCTTTGCGGGGCACAACGGGCCCAAGCCGGTCACGGTATGGTGTTCCAACGATTACCTCGCCATGGGTCAGCATCCCAAGGTCATCGCCGCCATGGAAGAGGCGCTGCACGATGTCGGCGCCGGAAGCGGCGGCACGCGCAACATTGGCGGCAACACGCATTACCATGTCGAACTGGAGCGCGAGCTTGCCGATCTGCACGGCAAGGAAGGTGCGCTGCTGTTCACCAGCGGCTACGTTTCCAACGACGCCACGCTTTCGACGCTCGCCAAGCTGCTCCCCGGCTGCGTGATCTTTTCCGATGAGCTCAACCATGCCAGCATGATTGCGGGCATCCGTAATGCCGGGTGCGAGAAGCGCGTCTTCCGCCACAACGACGTGGGCCATCTGGAAGAGCTGCTGGCTGCCGAGGATCCGTCCCGCGCCAAGCTGATCGCTTTTGAAAGCGTTTATTCGATGGATGGCGATGTCGCCCCGATCCACGCGATCTGCGACCTGGCGGAAAAGTACAACGCCCTCACCTATATCGATGAAGTCCATGCCGTCGGCATGTACGGCGCGCGGGGCGGCGGGATCTCCGAACGGGACGAAGCGGCGCACCGTATCGACATCATCGAAGGGACGCTGGGCAAGGCATTCGGCGTGATGGGTGGCTATATCGCTGCCGACACGCGGATCATCGACTGCATTCGCAGCTATGCGCCCGGCTTCATATTCACAACATCCTTAAGCCCGGTGCTGGCGGCAGGCGTCCTTGCTGCGGTGCGGCATCTCAAGTCATCGAGTGAGGAACGCGAGGGCCAGCAGCACGCTGCCCAGCGCCTCAAGACGATCCTTGCCGAACACGGTCTGCCGGTGATGGACAGCACGACCCATATCGTGCCCGTGATGGTGGGTGATCCCGTGCGGGCGAAGCGTATCAGCGATATCCTGCTGGCCGAGTACGGCGTCTATGTTCAGCCCATCAATTTTCCAACGGTTCCAAGGGGTACGGAGCGACTACGCTTCACCCCCGGGCCTGCGCATACGGAAGACATGATGGTCGATCTCGCCAGGGCGATGGCCGAAATATGGGACCGGCTGGAGATCACTTCGCGCGCTGCGGCCTGATCGACGCCGCCTGATCGATCGGTTGGGAGCCCGATGCGAGCGCAAATACGTGCCGTAAACTCCAACCGTCCCATGCTGGCACAGGTTGTTTTTGAAGCGCGTTTTCTCGCAGTTGCGATATTGTTTGTTCTTTCAAAATCCTAAAAATTCGCTATACGACTCGCAAAGCCGCATGGAGCCATGGGACTTGCTCCACGCTAAAGGTCGTATGTGAGTCTCGATTGTGAATGATTGAGGAAGGGTCTTCTATGTTCAAGAAAGTTGCTTTCGCGACCGCAGCTGCGGTTGCTCTCACTGCGGTTCCGGCATCCGCCGCCACCGTCATTTACACGTCTGGTTCGACAATCGGTCTTATTGCTGGCCCCGGGGGTAACTTCTCCGGTGGTTTCGAAGCCAGTGTCGTAACCGGCACGGGTGCACAAGCTGGTCCTAACTTCACGGCTACCTTCACCTTCGGCTCGCCCACCACGGGTTCGGCTGCGGGTTCGGCGATCAGCATCGCTCTTGGTAACCAGTCGAACATCAACTTCACTGGCGTGACGCTGAACGGCGTAACTGGCACCGTGCAGAACGGCCCGGTCGACACAGCAGTGGTGTTCGGTGCCCCAGTCACTTTCGGTGCAACCAACGAGCTCGTGTTGACTGGCCAGCTCAACCCGCCGAGCGGCATGGGTAACGGTTCTTTCGGTGGCAACGTGACCATCGCTGCCGTGCCTGAGCCGACCACCTGGGCCCTGTTCATCCTCGGCTTCGGCACGATCGGCGCAGCTCTGCGCCGCCGTAGCAGCCAGGTGCGCACTGCCAAGGCTGCGATCCGCTTCGCGTAATAGCGAAGTCGATTTGAAATGCGGGAAAGGGGGGCTTCGGCCCCCCTTTTTTGTTGTCGTCGGTTATTCCCCATCCCTTCCGTCAGCGAAGGTGTCGGACTTTTAACAAAGGCGCTGGTCACGATGATAAGTGCCCGCTCATCTGCCGTATTCACATCCTCACCTGCCCACGCACGAGAACGCTGCATTAGCCTTTAGGGATTGGCGGGGCCTTCTCGACCTAAATGCGACTCGTCCGGCAACCTCCAGTCCCATTTTGGAACTCCCGTATCTTGAGGCGTGCCATTTCCGGAACCATCTTCGGCCACCAAATTTTTCAGCTTGATCCTCCCCACACTTAGGGGGCCCGCCAAATCGCCTAGATCCCGTCATCGGACACATGAAATCGGAACAACCCGGGTACATCGTGTCGATGTGAGACACATTCGCGAATGCAGCATTTTTTTTGCGCTTTGCGAATAAAACTTGGGAACTGGCTAACGCGCCAAACATATCTTCGGTGGAGCCGGGAGGTTCCGCAGAAAAGAACATCAACCAGCTCGGTGGGTCGCTGCGTGGGAGCGGCTGTCGACGGCAATCAATCGGGATTGCCGCCCGTGGTCTTGCGCCTTTCGCGCACTCCGCGGGCGGTAAGCTCTTCGTTTTTGGAAGGAAACGACAATGAAGCTTACTCTTACAGCCATCGCACTCGCGGGCGCCGCAACCGCCCTCGCTGCCCCAGCCCACGCGGCAACGACAGTGTCCTATCCGGGCGGCTCGACCGTCGCGCTCTCCGCTTCACCGAGCGGCCAGACGCTGGTCGGCTCGTTCGCGGCCGAGGTCGCAGGCAGCGGCGATTTCAGCAGCACCTTTAGTTTCTCGGTACCGACCGCCGGCGTGGTTTCCATTGCCGGGATCTCGATCCTGTCCGGTCCTTCGAGCGATATCGATTTTACGAGCGGCCTCCTCGACAACACCATTCCCTTCAGCATCTCGAACGGTTTCATCGACATCGCCAATGTGGCGTTGCAGGCAATCGGCGCCGGGACTCACAGTTTCACCCTCAACGGGCAGCTCAAGGCTACTGGCACGACTGGAAAAGGCGGCTTCGGCGGTAACATCAGTTTCGCACAATCGGGCGCCGTTCCCGAGCCGACCACCTGGGCGCTCTTCATACTTGGTTTCGGGCTGATCGGTGGCGCTATGCGCCGGCAGACAACCCGCCATAGCAAGCTGCGCGCGGCGATCAGCTTCTCCTGATTTCATCGCTGAAATATCACGCTGCGGGGGGCTTTAGGGCCCCCCGTTCGCGTGTCTGCCTCAGGATAAGCGTCCCAAACAGGGACATGGTAAATTTACGATAAAGGTGCCGGAACAAACCTAACATTCATTCATAATGTGGGTGGAAGGCAGGTGGGAAGCCGGCCCAAAAAAACAATTTCCGCATGGCCCGCAACGGCGGGCTTTACGTTTATCGAATCCCTGGGTCGCATTCTGTTTTCAGACTTCTTCGTCGAAGCTTGTGAACAGGGTTTCCTTCGGGGTTTTGGAAGGGACTACCAATGAAGACATTTTTTGCTTCCAGCTTTATCGCTGCTGCGCTCTGCACCGCAGGCGCCGCGCAGGCCGCCACCACTGTTACTTACGACGAAGGTCCGGAAGTTGATCTGACCGCATCTGCCGATGGTTCCACCTACAGCGGTATCTTCGGCGCCACCATTGGCGGGGAAGGTGACTTCACCACCGAATTCTTCTTCGACGTTCCCGTGGCCGGCACCGTTTCGATCGCGGGCATCACCATCCTTTCCGATGCAGCGTCCAACCTGACCTTCACCGATGGCCTGCTGAACGGGACCACCCCTTTCACCATCACCAACGGCACGATCGATGTGGCGCAGCTGTTCCTCAAGCCAATCGCTGCGGGCCGTAACACCTTCACGCTCAACGGCACCTTCTCGCCTGCGACGGTCGACGGTGTCGGCGGGCTCGGCGGTAATGTCAGCTTCTCGGTTGGCGGAGCCGTTCCTGAACCTGCCACCTGGGGCCTGTTCATTCTCGGCTTCGGAGCCATCGGCGGCGTGATGCGCCGTCAGGCCCGGTCGAACACCGCCGCGCGCGGACGTATCAAGTTCGCTTGAACGCTTTGATCCGGCCGGGGAAACCCGGCCGGACCTTTTATACGGGGCGGCCCAGGCCGCCCCTTTTTTTGTGTCTTGCTTGGTACGAAGTCAGGGTCGGAGCGATCCGCGACGGCAGATCAGCGGAGGCTGACGACGTTGTCCCGGCGTTCCACCACGCGGCTGCCATCGTAAAGGCTCGCCATCGGTTCATCCTCGGCAATGACCCGTGGTGACGAACCGAAACCGTTGAAATCCGTCTTCATCGCCGCGCCATAGGCGCCGATCATTCCGATCTCGATGAAATCGCCCGCCTGAATGTCCGATGGAAGCGCGAAGGGCCCTTCCATGTAATCTGCATCATCGCAGGTCGGCCCGTAGAAGGCGAAATCCTCCAGCGACTTGATGAGATCGTCTTCCAGGGCGCGGACCGGGAACTTCCAGCCGACATGAGCGGCATCGAACAGGGCGCCGTAGGCCCCGTCATTGATGTAGAGTTCCTGCCCGCGGCGCTTCTCCACCTTCACGATCAACGAGCTGTATTCCGCAGAAAGCGCCCTGCCCGGCTCGCACCACAGTTCCGCGTTGTAGGCGATCGGCAGCGCTTCGAACTGCCGGTGGATGATCGCGAAGTAATCCTCGAGCGGCGGCGGCTCCATGCCGGGATAGACGCTGGGAAAGCCACCACCCACGTCGATCATGTCGATCACCACGCTGGCCTCGCCAATGGCGACGCGGGCACGCTCCAGCGCCTGCACGTACGCGAAAGGCGTCATCGCCTGGCTGCCGACGTGGAAGCAGATGCCCAGCCAGTCGGCATATTGGCGGCATGCCTGCAGCAGGCCCGGGGCCTCCGTCAGGTCGCAGCCGAACTTGCTGGCAAGGCTGAGCTCGGAATATTCGCTGGACACGCGCAGCCTGACGCACAGACGCAGGTCCTTCGCAGGTTCGCCATCTTCGTCGCGCGTGGCGGCGACGATCTTTTCCAGCTCTTCGACCGAATCGAGGCTGAAGGTCCGCACGCCATGATCGAAATAGGCTTCGCGGATTGCGCCCGGCGCTTTCACCGGGTGCATGAAGCACAGCACGGCCTGAGGCAGCGCGGCGCGGACCAGCCTGACCTCGGCAATGGAGGCGACGTCGTAATGCGTGATGCCATTGGCCCACAGCACCTCGATCAGATCCGGCGAGGGGTTGGCCTTTACCGCATATAGCGACTTGCCCGGAAACCGCTCGACGAAGAAACGCGCCGCGCGCGCCGCAGCGTGCGGGCGATTGACCAGGATCGGTTCGTCAGGCGCGAGGGCGCGAACTACAGACCGGGCGTCGGGATAGCTGGACAATTCAAGGGACCTCCGAACGGTTCGTTTTTCACAACTGCTGCCGTGCGGTTTGGAAGTCCCCCGATGGTCGGGGCCGGGCAGCGGAAGCGCGCATATAGGGCCGGCATGCTTAATCGCAAGTGAAAGTTTGGGCGCGCCCGAAAACGCCCGATTCTCTAGCCAAAACGCTCGCCACACGACCTCTGTTCCGGGCCGATAGGCTTTAACCGAACTCCCGCGATTCGCGTCGCACGCCCAGCCCGGTTCAGCTCAAGCGTGAACGGAAATCCTCGTATTCGAAGCTCCTCACCTGATCCAGCGCATCGGTCTCGCTGTCCCACAGCCAGATCGAGGGCAGCGGAACGCCGTTGAAGGTGTTTGTCTTGACCATCGAATAATGCGCCTGATCCAGAAAGGCGAAGCGCGCCCCCGGCTCGCAGGGCACGGGCAGGCGATAATCGCCGATCACGTCGCCCGCGAGGCACGACGGGCCCCCAAGGCGCACGGCATCACCCCGCCCGGCCTCTTCCTCGCCCAGCATCGCGGGGCGATAGGGCGCCTCGATCACGTCGGGCATGTGGCAGGTAGCCGACACGTCCGTGATCGCGACGGGCATGCCGTTGTATCCGGTGTCGAGCACCGTCCCCACCAGAATGCCGGCATCCAGCGCCACGGCTTCTCCGGGCTCGAGGTAGATCTCGGCCCCCGTATCCTCTTTCGCATCCCGCAGGAATTCGATCAGCTCCTCGCGCTGGTAATCGGCGCGGGTGATGTGATGTCCGCCGCCCATGTTGATCCATTTGAGCTGGCCGAACCATGGCTCGATCGCGTCGAATACCTTGTCCCAGGTTTGTTGCAGCGGCTCGAAATCCTGCTCGCACAGATTGTGGAAGTGAATGCCGTCGACCCCCTCCATGATTTCGGGCGTCAGCTGGTCGATGGGAAAACCCAGCCGGCTTCCGGGGCTGGAGGGGTCGTAGCGCGGCACCTCGCCCGTCGGCACTTGCGGGTTGATCCGCAGGCCGACGTCGAAATCATGGCCGGAACCGCGCGCGATCTCCATCAGCGGGGCATAGCGTTCCAGCTGGGCCGGCGAATTGAAGATCACGTGGTCCGACAGGCGGCAGACCTCCGCCAGCTCGTCCGGCTTGTAGGCGGCGCAGTAGGTGGCGATCTCGCCGTCGTAGAACTCGCTGGCCAACCGCGCTTCCCACAATCCGCTGGTGCACACCCCATCGAGATATTCACCGATAATCGGCGCCACCGACCACATGCTGAACGCCTTCAGCGCAGACAACACCTTGATCTCCGCCTCGTCGCGGATCTCCGCCAGTATCTGGCAATTGGCGCGCAGCCTGGCCGCGTCCACCACGAAGGCGGGGCTGTCCACGCGCCCCAGGTCGAAGCGCGCGAAGGCTCCGGGATCGCCGGCTCTCGTTTCCATTGTCAGGGACCTTCCATACTCAAATCGATCTTGGCCACCCGCCCCGCCTCGACATCGGCCATATATATCGCACCGCCCGGCCCCACCGCGAAATCGTGGCCGCGGCTGGGCCCGGACATGGGGCTGGCGTCGAGTGTGCGGTCGAGTTTCCAGTCCTTGCTCCATATGCGCAGGACCGCGCCTTCGCGGTCCTGCCCGTCGCGCCCCTCCAGCGTCGCCAGCATTCCCCCGCCCACGCGCTTGACCGCATAGGGGCGGCCGCCATCGGGCATCGGGACCGCCTTCACGAAGCCGCCGTCCAGATCGAACACCTCCACGCGTGCGTTCTCGCGGTCGGCGACCAGTATCGCCTGCCCGTTCAGCGCGATGGAATGCGGCACGGCGAACTGCCCCTTGCCGCTGCCCTCGCTGCCGAATTGGCCGATAAAGCTGCCATTCCTGTCGAAGATCGCCACGCGCCCGTTACGGTAGCCATCGGCAACCAAGACGCGGTCGCCATAGACGAGCACATCGGTCGGGCGGCCGAAATGGCTGGCATCGTCGCCGGTAACGCCGCGCGTGCCCAGCGTAAGTTCCAGCTTGCCGTCGGGCGAATAGCGATAGACCTGCTCGCGGGCGGCATCGGTGATCCATACCTTGCCCTCTTCATCCACCGAAAGGCCATGCGGCATTACGAATTGCCCGGCGCCCCAGCGATCGAGCAGCGCGCCGCTTTGCCCGTCGAAAACCAGCACGGTATCCTGAGCGATCGGTTCGGTCGGGAAGGGCTCGGCCCAGGCCCGGTCCCCCCGTTGCAGCACGAAGACGCGGTTCTGCTCATCGACATCGACCGCGGTTACCTGCCCCATCGCCACGCCCTCCACTCGCTGCGGCCAGGATGTATCGACGAAGGCGCGCGGCATCGGCTGCACGACAGGCTCCTCGGAACACCCCGCGATCAGTATCGCGGCCAGGCATGCCAGTGCGCGCGTCACGCCGTCAGCGCCGCCTCTATCGCGCGGCATGCCTCATCGCCGAAGCAGACCAGAACGATGCGGTCGAAAGCGTCCGGATGCTCATCCAGTTGGTTGCGGACCGTATCGACCGCGATCCGCGCGGCCTGGTCGGGCGGATAGCCGTAAATCCCGGTCGAGATCGCGGGGAACGCCACGGTCCGCGCTCCGATCTCCCGCGCACGCGCCAGCGAATTGCGATAACAGGCGGCCAGCAGGTCCGGCTCCCCGTTGTCGCCACCGCGCCACACCGGGCCGACCGTATGGATGATGTGGCTCGCGGGCAGGTCATAGCCCTTCGTCACCTTGGCCTCGCCGGTCTTGCACCCGCCCAGCAGGCGGCATTCGCGGACCAGCTCCATGCCCGCCGCGCGGTGTATCGCGCCATCGACCCCGCCCCCGCCCAGCAGCGAGGAATTGGCGGCGTTGACGATGGCATCGACATCCAGCTTCGTGATGTCGCCACGGTGGGTTTCGAGCACGGCGGTCATGGCGAGTGACGGAGAGCGAGTGCCCACCGCATCAAAAGTCGACCGGGCCGGACAGCTCCTCCACCTTCCACGGCAGGCCCTGGGTGTTCAGCATGTCCATGAAGGGATCGGGATCCAGCTCTTCCATGTTGAAGACGCCATCGCCTGTCCATTTGCCGGTTACCATCATCGCGCTGCCGATCATCGCGGGGACGCCGGTGGTATAGGACACCGCCTGGTTGCCGGTCTCCTCATAAGCCGCCTCGTGGCTGCAGATGTTGTTGATGTAGAAGGTCTTCTCACCCGATCCGTCAAGCGCTTCGCCCGTGGCGATCACCCCGATGTTGGTGTTGCCCTTGGTGGTTTCGCCCAGCGTTTCGGGCTTGGGAAGCACGGCGGCGAGGAATTGCAGGGGGATGATCTCCCTGCCCTGATATTTCACGGGGTCGATCCGCGTCATGCCCACGTTCTGCAGCACGGTGAGGTGCGTGATATAGGCATCGCCGAAGGTCATCCAGAAGCGCGCGCGCTCCAGCTCGGGCACGAATTTGGCGAGGCTCTCCAGCTCCTCGTGATACATCATGTACATGTTTTTCTTGCCCACGGCTTCGAAGTCGAATTCGACCTTCTTGCCCATGGCGGGCGTTTCCACGAACTCGCCGTTTTCCCAGTGGCGCGCGGGGGCGGTCACTTCGCGGATGTTGATTTCCGGATTGAAATTGGTGGCGAAATGCTGGCCGTGGTCGCCGCCGTTGCAGTCCAGGATATCGAGCTGGCGAATGGTCTTCAGCTTGTGCTTCTTCAGCCACATGGTGAAGACGCTGGTCACGCCCGGATCGAAGCCGGAGCCCAGCAGCGCCATCAGCCCGGCCTCCTTGAACCGGTCGTGGTACGCCCACTGCCACTTGTATTCGAACTTCGCCTCGTCCTTGGGCTCGTAATTCGCGGTGTCGAGATAGTTCACGCCCGCTTCCAGACACGCGTCCATGATCGGCAGATCCTGATAAGGAAGCGCCAGATTGACGACGAGGCTGGGCTGGATCTTGCGGATCAGGTTGACCATCGCCGGCACTTCCTCGGCGTCGATCTCGTAGGTTTTCACCTCCTGCCCGGTGCGATCCTTCACGGATGCGGCGATGTTGTCGCATTTGGTTTTCGTGCGGCTGGCGAGATGGATGTCGGAGAAGATCTCCGCATTCATGGCCATCTTGTGAACGCATACGCTGCTGACGCCGCCCGCGCCGATGACAAGGACTGTCGACATGTTTGCTCCCATGGAATTCAATGGCGCCCACATAGGTGAATGCTTGGCGTGGGCAAGTCGGTCCCGCCGATTTGGCTTTCCTACATGCATGCGATTTGCCTAGGCTTCGGCCATGCCTGTGCCTTGCCCTCATTCACTGCCCGCCGCGCGGTCCGATTGCTTCCTCACCGCGGCCTGGGTTTCGAGTCCCAGCATTGCGTCAATTGCGTCAACCCGGTGTCAACTTGAGCGGTCGCGGGCATGAGCGAATCGACCATGCCCAGCGAAGCCGGCGTGCACGCCGCCGCCGCCTCCATCGCGCAGATTCTGCCGCCGACACCGCTTTTGCCGGTCGAAATCGGCGGCGTTCGTTGCTGGGCGAAAGCGGAAACGCTGCAACCGGTGGGGGCCTTCAAGATTCGCGGAGGCTGGTGGCGCCTGTCCAATCTGCCCGAAAATGAACGGGCGCGCGGCGTGGTCGCGGTATCCAGCGGCAATCACGCGCAAGGCGTCGCCTGGGCGGCGCGGCGGCTGGGCATTCCCGCCGTCATCGTGATGCCGCGCGATGCGCCGAAGGTGAAGCTGGAGGCAACCCGTGCGCTGGGTGCAGAAATCGTGCTCTACGAGCGCCCCGGCGAGGACCGCGATGAAGTCGCGGCGCGCGTGCTCGAGGAACGCGGCGGTACGCTGGTTCACGCTTTCGGCGACCCTTGGGTGATCGAGGGGCAAGGCAGCGCGGGGATCGAGATCACCGAACAGCTCGGCGCGCAGCCCAGCCGCATTCTCGTTTGCTGCGGGGGCGGAGGGCTCGCGGCGGGGCTTGCCCTCGCCTGCCCCGACGCGGCGATCGTGCCGGTCGAGCCCGAAGGTTGGGACATGGTGGGGCAGGCGGTGCGCAGCGGCGAGATCGTGCGCGTGGCAGCCGATGCACCCGCCACCATTTGCGATGCGCTGCGCCCCGACGCGACCAAGCCGATCAATCTCGCCGTTCTGAAGGACCGGGCTGGCCCCTGCCTCGCCGTGTCGGACGAAAAGATCCGCGCCGCGCAGCGCTTCGCCTTTTCCGCGCTCAATCTGGTGGTCGAACCGGGGGGCGCCGCGGCGTTGGCGGCGGCGCTGGCGGGCAAGGTGGCAATCGACGCTTCCACCGTCATCATGCTGACGGGCGGTAACACCGACGCGGAAAGCTTCGCCAAGACCATCACCGATCTGTAAGGATCACCGCCGTCAAACTGCGTTGCGATTGACAATGCAAATACCCCGGCGCAGCATCGCTTCCGGGGGCCGAACCAGGGGAGAGAATTTCATGCAGGCACAAATGCTCGCACCCGCCGCCGTGCTGGTGGCGTGGTCGCTGATAATGCTGATCTGGATGGCGGGGACGCGCCTTCCGGCGATGAGCAAGGCCGGCGGGGGACTGGGCAAGGCCAAGCCCGGCGGACGTGGGCAGGATCTGGAAGGGGTCCTGGACGATCGCGTGAACTGGAAGGCGCATAATTACGCCCATCTGATGGAACAGCCCACGCTATTCTATGCCGTCAGCCTGATCATCGCCCTGCTCGGCGCTGCGGCAGGCGACATGGTTGCGGCCTGGATCTATGTGGTGGTGCGTATCGTCCATTCGATCTGGCAGGCGACGGTCAACGTGGTGTCGGTGCGCTTCCTGCTGTTCTTGCTCTCCACCGTCGCGTTGATCTATCTCGCCTACCGCGCCGTGGCACTGACCCTGTTCGCGGATCTGACCACCCTGTGATGGCCCCGATGACGGGGATGGAGATCCTGAAACCCGTCATCGTCCTGCTCGCCTGGACGATGGTGATGTGGGTGTGGATGTATGCCACGCGGCTGCCGGCGATGCGCAGCTCAAACGATGTCGACCCGACGACGAAGGTCGGCGGCACGGGTCGCCAGCTCGACGACATCCTGCCCGAACGGGTCCAGTGGATCGCGCACAATTACAATCACTTACACGAAGCGCCCACTCTTTTTTACGCGGTAGCGCTGGTGCTGGCGGTCGTTGGACAGGGTGACGGGGCGAATGCCGTCATCGCATGGATATATGTCGGCCTCAGGATCGCACACTCGCTGGTGCAAGCCACGGTCAACCGGGTACTCGTTCGCTTCGCCCTGTTCGCGCTATCGACGTTGGCGCTGTTCGCCTTGATCCTGCACGCGGCGATGGCGGTTTTCGCCTGGCACTGAGCGGCGGGCGTTACTCCGCCGCTTCGGCGTGCCCGTCCAGTTCCACTTCCAGCCCGGCGATGTAGCGTTCCGCGTCGAGCGCGGCCATGCATCCCGTGCCCGCTGCGGTCACCGCCTGGCGATAGACCTGGTCCATCACGTCGCCGCAGGCGAACACGCCGGGGATCGCGGTGCGCGGCGTGCCGGGTTCGACCACGACGTAACCACCATCGTCCAGTTCCAGCTTGCCTTGGAAAAGCTCGGTCGCGGGGGCATGGCCGATGGCGACGAAGGCGCCGTCCACCGCGAAATCCTCGTCCGCGCCAATCTCCATATTGCGCAGGACCAGATGGGTCAGCCCCCCAGCCAGCGGATCGCCGGCGAAGCGTTCCACCACGTGATTCCACTTTACCGAGATCTTGGGATGCTTGAACAGCCGGTCCTGCAGGATACGCTCTGCCCGCAACTCGTCCCGGCGATGGATCAGGGTGACGTGTTCGGCATGGTTGGTAAGGTACAGCGCTTCTTCCACCGCCGTGTTGCCGCCGCCGATCACCGCCACCTTCTTGCCGCGATAGAAGAACCCGTCGCAGGTGGCGCAGGCGCTCACGCCCTTGCCGCCCAGCTCCATCTCCCCCGGCACGCCCAGCCACTTGGCCTGCGCGCCGGTAGCGATCACCAGCGCATCGGCGACATATTCGTCGCCGCTGTCGCCGATCGCCCGGAACGGCGGGCCCTTGTCCAGCTCGACCTCGACGATGGTGTCCCACATCATCCGCGTGCCGACATGCTCTGCCTGGGCCTTCATTTCTTCCATCAGCCAGGGGCCCTGAATCACGTCGCGAAAGCCGGGATAGTTCTCGACATCGGTGGTGATGGTCAGCTGCCCGCCGGGTTGAAGGCCCTGCACCAGGATCGGCTCCATCATGGCGCGCGCCCCGTAGATGGCGGCGGAATAGCCGGCCGGGCCGGAACCGATGATCAGAAGCTTGGTACGATGCGTGGCCATGTCGGGCGATCCTGCTGGGAAACTGAAACGGCGCCGATATGGGACGCCGCCCGCCCAATGTCACGCCACCAGCCGGTCCCGCAACCTCTGCCGCAGGGTGTCGTCCACACCTATCCGGTCCTCCAGCCAGGCATCGAGCGAACCATGGCCCTCTCGCACGGTTTGGTGGAAGCGGGTCAGGTAGTCCTCGTGAACTTCCAGCAGGGCGCGGATCGCGCTCTCGTCCAGCTTGCGGCCCAGCCGCTGCTCGATGCCGGGGACAGACTGGTCGCGCAGCACCGCCAGCGTGGGCGCGCTGTTGGTGCGCAGGAATTCCGCCATCTGGTCCTGCGGGCTGACCCCAAGGATATGCAGAAGCAGCGTGGCGGCGATCCCGGTGCGGTCCTTGCCGGCAAAGCAATGCACCAGGCTGGCGCCGTCCCGTTCGGCCAGGATCCCGAGATAGCGCGCGAACATGTCCTGCATCGCCGGGTTGTCAGGCATGCGCGTATAGACCGCCATCATCCGCTCGCGCGCATATTCCGCCGTGGTGACGCTTTCGTCCACATCCATGTGCGGGGGCGAGGAGGAGGTCTCGCCATCGTAGAACAGCACTTCGCCGGAAAAGCCTTCCACCCTGCGGCAGGGGTTGCGTTCGCGCTCGCTGGTGCCGCGCAGGTCGATCACGGTGCGTATGTCGAGCGCGCCGATCAGAACCAGGTCCTCGTCCGTCGCGCCGACATGCTGGCCGGAACGAAACAGCAGGCCGCGGCGGACCTGCCCGCCCCCGTCCGTGCGCCATCCGCCATAGTCGCGGAAATTGTGAATACCCTCGGTGGCGAGAAACGGTCTGGCGTCGGAGATAGCGGTCATTCCTCGATGCTAAGCAGGTAAAGTTGCCGAACGGCGTCGATCGGTTCGATCTTTTCGCCGCTTTCCCGATGCCAGAATGTCCAGCCATTGCAACTCGGCGCGTCCTGCAAGGCCTTGCCCAGCGCATGGATGCTGCCGGTTTGTTTTTCGTACGACAGCGATCCGTCGGCGCGCACGGTGGCCGTCCAGCGACGCTTCTTGTCGAACAGCTGCGTGCCCGGTGGAATCAGCCCCGCCTCCACCAGCGCACCGAAGGCGACCTTGGGCGCGGAACGGCCCGCCTGCATCGTGGCGAGCGCGCTTTCGTCGAGCGGCAGCTCGCGTTCGATCCGGGCGTAAGCCGCCTCGCGATAGCCGCCTTCGCGTTCGCAGCCGATCCATTCGCGGCCCAACCGCTTCGCCACCGCTCCGGTGGTGCCGGTGCCGAAAAAGGGATCGAGCACGACATCGCCCCTCTCGGTCGTGGCGAGCAGCACGCGATAGAGCAGCGCCTCCGGCTTCTGGGTCGGGTGGACCTTGTGCCCGCCCTCCTTCAGCCGCTCCTGCCCGCCGCAGATCGGGATCACCCAGTCGCTGCGCATCTGAAGCTCGTCATTCAGCGTCTTCATGGCGCGATAGTTGAAGTGGTAGCGCGCCTTTTCTCCCTGGCTCGCCCACAGCAGCGTCTCGTGCGCATTAGTGAAGCGCGTGCCCTTGAAGTTGGGCATGGGGTTCGATTTGCGCCAGACGATGTCGTTGAGGATCCAGAAGCCGAGGTCCTGAAGGATCGCGCCGACGCGATAGATGTTGTGATAGCTGCCGATGACCCACAGCGCGCCGTCTGGCTTGAGGACGCGCTTCGCCTCGGTCAGCCATGCCTTCGTGAACGTGTCGTAGGTCTCGAAACTGGCGAACCGGTCCCAATCGTCGGTGACGGCATCAACCGCGCTGCCATCAGGCCGCGCGAGATCGCCGCCGAGCTGCAGGTTGTAGGGCGGATCGGCAAAGACCAGGTCGACCGACTTGTCGGGCAGCGCGCGCATCGCGGCCACGCAATCGCCGGGCAGGATCTGCCCCAGCGGCAATTCTACCGCAGTTTCGAGGACGCGCGTCCTCACCTCGGTGGTTTCGATAACCCCCATGCCATCCCCTGTTTTCAGTCACACTTATCCACAGGGTGAGTCCAAGCGCCGGGACAGTCAAGACGAAACCCGGCGGTTGCATGAATCGCATCGCCGGTTCCTCAGGTGGAACAGACAGAGTCCCCGACAAGATGTTGAGCCCGCGTCGGAATGCGGCACCCCAAATCATGCGGGTGTGGCGCGGAAGACTCAGACGGGTGGGGATTTGGTAATGCGGCCGAACCGCGGATCAGGCGGGGGCGAGGCCGGGGTCGACGCCCGTCAGTTCGATCGACTTGTCCCACAGCTTGCGTGCGAGCTCCGGGTCCCGAGCGCGCGCCGTCGCGAAGGCTCTTCCCGATTTGCTCCCGGATGCTTCGCCCAGCCCATAGGGTCCATAGTAATCCCCGCCGTTCGCATCGGGATCGGTCGCCGCCTGAAGTGCAGGCAGCGCCCCCTGCCGGGCGTCATTCAGCAGCAGTCCGACCAGATGCCCCGCGATCTTCAACGGGCCGAGGTGGCGCATCAACTCGGTCTGCGCGATCCCGGGATGGCACGCAATCGCCGCGACGGGCGAATTGGCAGCGCGCAGACGCCGGTCCAACTCCATCGCAAACAGCAGGTTCGCCAGCTTGCTCTGATTGTAGAACCGCTGGCGTGCATAGCCTTGGGCGCCATCCAGATTGTCGAAGTCGATCCGGCCGCCACGGTGGGCCAGGCTGGACTGGACGACGACCCTACCCCCGCCATCCGCCGCCAGCTTGTCCAGCATCAGCGCGGTGAAGGCGAAGTGCCCGAGGTGATTGACGGCAAATTGCGATTCGGCGCCACCCGTCCCGTTCGATAGCGGCGGCATCATGATCCCGGCATTGTTGATCAGCAGATCGATCCGCTGCTCCTTGGCCGCCGTTTCCGCCGCGTTGCGGACCGACGCGATATTGGCGAGATCGAGATGGAGATAATCCACATCGACACGCTCCGGCCCGTCCGAAATCCTGTGCCGGGCCTCGTCGGCCTTGTCGCCGTCCCGGCATGCGAGCAGCACCCGTGCACCCTTGCGGGCCAGTTCGCGGGCGATCTCCAGCCCGATGCCCGTATTAGCCCCGGTAACGATGGCGGTCTTACCGCTCTGGTCGGGAATGGCGGCAAAACCGAAACTCATGCGAACATCTCCAGCTGCGCGACCGGAGCGAAGCTGCGGCGGTGCAGCGGGCTCGGCCCGTACCTACGCAATGATTCAAGATGCGCGGGCGTTCCGTAGCCCATGTTGCGGTCCCACCCGTAATGCGGATGCGCCGCATGATAGCCGCGCATCAAGCGGTCGCGGTGTTCCTTGGCGAGGATCGATGCGGCCCCGATGCATTTCTCCTTCGCATCGCCCCCCACGATCGCCCGCGCCGGCCAGCGCCAATCCGGCGTGCGACCGTGGGGCGTCAGGTTGCCATCCACCAGCACCGCCTCCGGCTCGCAATCGAGGGTGGCAACCACCCGCGAAACGGCCAATGTCATCGCCAGCATGGTTGCCTGAAAGATATTCATCCGGTCGATGGCCTCGACATCGACGACGCCGATGCCCCAGGCACAGCGGCGCAGAATGCGCGGCTCCAGCAGGGCGCGCTTTTCCCCGGACAGCTTCTTGGAATCGTCCAGCCCCGCGACGCAGGGCTTGCACAGCACCACCGCGGCCGCGACCACGGGCCCGGCCAACGGCCCGCGACCGGCCTCGTCCACGCCGACGATAATCGGCGCGGCACCAAGCCCGGTTTCGGGCGTTCCAGCGTGCATGATCAAACCATCCATGACCGCCGCCATCCTATTCCCTGCTCTCGCTCTCGCAAGCTGCGGATCGGGAACCATGGGGGAAAACACCGCGCAATCGACGCCCGCCCCCTCTACGAGCACCGCGGACAACGGCGGGGACGTGTCCTTCGCGATGGAGGAACTGGCCCGCTTCGATGAACCCTGGGCTGCCGACTTCGCGCCCGGCACCAACACGCTGTTCGTGACCGAGAAAGCCGGAACGCTGCGGTTCTTCGACATGGCCACGAAGCGCATGGGCACGGTGACGGGCACTCCGCAAGTGGATTACGGGGGCCAGGGCGGCCTGGGCGATATCGTCTTTCTTCCTTCGGAGGCCAACAGCACGATCAGCCGTCGCACGATCTACCTGAGCTGGGCCGAAGCGGGCCCTGGCGATACGCGCGGCGCCGCCGTCGGGCGCGGGACGCTGGTCTGCGATGGGGCGGACAGCTGCCGTATCGAAGGGCTCAACGTCATCTGGCGCCAGCCCAAGGTGAGCGGCAGGGGCCATTATTCCCACCGTCTCGCGATCAGCCCAGATGGCAAATATCTGTACGTCGCCAGCGGCGATCGGCAAAAGATGGACCCTGCGCAGGATACGTCCAACAATCTCGGCTCCATCGTACGTCTGAACCTCGACGGGACTCCTGCGCCCGGCAACACCTTTGCCGGACAGGCCGGCAAGGCACAGGATATCTGGAGTTATGGCCATCGCAACACCTTGGGCCTCGCCTTCGATGCGCAGGGGCGGCTCTGGAACCTCGAACACGGGCCCGCCGGGGGTGACGAGATCAATTTAATCGAAAAGGGGAAGAATTACGGGTGGCCCATCGTCTCCAATGGCGATCATTACGATGGCAAGCCCATCCCCAACCATTCAACGCGCCCCGAATTCGCCACTCCGGCCATCAGCTGGAACCCCGTGATCGCACCGGGGGACTTCATGTTCTACAATGGCGATATGTTTCCCGCGCTGAAGGGCCAGGCGATTATCGGAGCCATGAAGCCGACGGCACTGGTGCGGGTCGCCTTCGATGGAACCTCCGCACGCGAGGTGGCCCGTACTCCCATGGACCGGCGCATCCGCGAAGTGGTCGAAGCACCGGACGGCGCGATCCTGCTGCTGGAGGACAAGGAGGGCGCTCGTCTCTGGCGCCTCACGCCCGAATAATCGCAATCGACAGGCCGGATCGCGCGCATTAACGCGGCGCCCCGTATGGCGACCATAGTGCCCCTTTCCGCGATAGAGCCCCCGCTCGTCGAAGAGCTGCTGGATGCGGCGTTCGGGGACGGGCGCCACGCGCGCACCGCCTATCGCATTCGCACCGGCATGGACTGGCTCCCGGCGCTGAGCTTCGCCGCGCTGGACGATGACGACTATCTGGTCGCCAGTATTCAGCTCTGGCCGGTGGCGCTGACCGATGCGGATGGGCGACCGCACCCCCTGCTGATGGTTGGGCCCGTCGCGGTCGCGCCGGGACGCCAGGGCGAAGGCTATGGCAAGGCGCTGATGGCCACCAGCCTGGGCGCGATTTCGGGAAAGGCGCCGCTGCCGCAGGTGCTGATCGGCGATCTCGACTATTATGGCCGCTGGGGCTTTTCCGCCGAGCATACCGGCGGCTGGCGCTGCCCCGGTCCGTGGGATCGGGAGCGGCTGCTGGTCCGCTGCGAAAACCCCGCCGTACTTCCGCGCGAAGGGATGCTGGGCCCTTGGAGCGAAGCGCCAATTCTGGCACCGCAGACACGTGCCCTATAACCCCCCGCCCGAACTTGCCGGACTGAGCCTGGCCGAAGTCGCCGAAGCGGTGGCCGCGCGGCGTCTTCCGCCTCTTGAAAAGTGGAGCCCCGACCATGTCGGAGACAGCCACATGCGCATCGGCGCCGACGGGCGCTGGTATCACGAGGGCAGCCCGATCTCCCGCCCCGCCATGGTGCGCGCCTTCGCCAGCCTCCTGATCCGCGATGATGGCGGGCAGCACTGGCTGGTGACGCCGCAGCAGAAGCTGAGCATCGTGGTGGAGGACGCGGCCTTCATCGCGGTGGATTGCGTGGAGCGTGATGGCGCATTGATCTTCCGCCTCAACACCGACGATCTGGTGGTGGCCGGTGCCGACCATCCGATCACGGCCCGCGGCGATGCCGAAACCCCCGCAATCTATCTGGCGGTCCGCCACGGCTGCGAAGCGCGGCTGGACCGGTCAACCTGGTTGCAGCTTGCCGAGATCGCCCTGTCGCAGGGGGACGGCGCGCATGTTTCCAGCGGTGGATCGAGCTTCGCCCTCCTCCCGGCATGAGCGCGCTGTTCGACCGCCTTTCGCAGTTGTTCGAGCAGGGACATGCCCGGGACGTGGGTGAGTTGTTGTCCGATCGGCGTTTTGCCGATGCCGGTCGGACGGCGGATGCGGCGGTTCTGATCGCCGTGACCGATCGCTCCGATCCCGGCGTCATCCTGACGCAGCGCCCGCGCACCATGCGCGACCATCCGGGCCAGGTGGCCTTTCCCGGTGGCAAGCTGGAAGCGGGAGAAGATGCGGTGACCGCCGCCCTTCGGGAGGCGCGCGAAGAACTGGCGATGGATCCTGCCGAAGTCCGCGTGGTGGGCACCACCGACCGTTACCAGACGGGCACCGGGTTCGACATTACTCCGGTCCTCGCCGTGGTGCCTCCGGACCTTCCGCTACAGGCGCATCCGCGCGAGGTGGAAAGCTGGTTCGAAGCGCCGCTTTCGCTGCTCATGGACGAGCGCAACTGGCAGACCAATTCGGCAGTCTGGAAGGGGGCGGAGCGGCACTACTATGAAATGGATCACGCAGGCTACCGCATCTGGGGCGTGACGGCAGCGATCTGCGCCAACCTGTCGCGCCGCCTGGCCTGGGTGGGGCAGGACTGAACCGATGGCGACATTGCTCCCCGACGCCCCCTGGACCCGCCGCGAAGGACTAGCGCTGCTGACCCGCACCTTGGGCGCGGAGCAGATCCGCTGGGTCGGCGGGGCGGTGCGCGATACGCTGCTGGGGCACGAGATCTACGACGTCGATTGCGCTACGCGGCTGCTGCCCGGCGCGGTGATCGACCGCTGCCGGGAAGCGGGCATCCGTACAGTGCCGACCGGGATCGATCACGGCACGATCACCGCGGTGCTCGAAGATGGTCCGGTGGAAATCACCACGATCCGCCGCGATGTCGAAACCGATGGCCGCCGGGCCACCATCGCCTTCGCGGACGACTGGAGCGAGGACGCCGCCCGGCGCGATTTCACCATCAACGCGCTCTACGCCCACCCCGAAACGCGCGAGATCAGCGATTACTTCGGCGGACTGGACGATATGGCGGCGCACCGGGTGCGGTTCATCGGCGATGCCGAAACGCGCATCCGCGAAGATCATCTGCGCATCCTGCGCTATTTCCGCTTCCAGGCGCGCTTCGGGGACGAGATCGATCCCGAGGCTCTGGCGGCATGCGCGAATCTGGCCGGCACGCTCAAGGGCCTCAGCCGCGAGCGGATCGGGGGAGAGATGCTTACTCTGCTCGCGCTGCCCGATCCGGCACCGACCGTGGCCATCATGGCGCAGGCAGGGGTGCTCGCCGTCGTCTTGCCCGAAGCGCGCGGACGCGGGATCGCCTCGCTCGAGCGGCTGATCGCCTGCGAACAGGCACAAGGTGCAAACTTCGAAGCATTGCGCCGCCTCGCCGCGCTCATCCCCCCCGTCCGCTCTCTTGCAGAGACCGTCGCCGCGCGCTTTCGCCTGTCCCGGCAGCAGCGCGCCCGGCTCGTCTGCGCGGCGGAGCGCTGCGATGATGACAACCGGGACCCGCGCGCGCTCGCCTACCGCGAAGGGATGGCCTGCGCGCACGACCGACTGCTGCTGCTGGGCGCGGACACCGCACCGCTGGACGATTGGGACATTCCAAACTTCTCGCTGAAAGGTGGAGAGATCGTGGCCCGAGGCGTCGCGGCGGGGCCCTCGGTGGCCCGCGTGCTTCAGGCGGTGGAGGGGCGCTGGGTCGCCGAAGGCTTCCCCGGACGCCAGCGGATCGACGTTCTGCTGGACGAAGAAATCGCCCGTATTTGAAGCGCTTCAGCTTCGCTTAATGCGGACGATGACATAAACCGGGCTCGAGGTTGCCAAACGGGGCCTCGTTTGGAATACTCCCCGTCGCGGGTCCCGGGGCGCCATGCCGCGTGCCGATCCCGCTCCGACAATCCATTCCTGGCCCGGCGCGCTTCCGGCGTGTTGCGGCACCGACTGTATCAAAAAAGCTACCGGAGATTATCACAATGAACATCGCGAAGCTGGCAATTGCCGCCCTCGCCCTGTCCGCCGCACCTGCCTTCGCCGCTCCCGGCGATGTCGAAGTGGGCGCCACCGTCTATGGCCCGCAAGGCGAACCGGTCGGCAAGATCGTGAGCGTCGCAAACGGTCAGGCCGTGCTCGACACGGGCAAGCACAAGGTTCCGCTGGGCGTGGACATGTATGGCAAG
This sequence comes from Qipengyuania sp., assembly GCF_042095715.1. GTDB lineage: Bacteria > Pseudomonadota > Alphaproteobacteria > Sphingomonadales > Sphingomonadaceae > Qipengyuania. Next base: position 60,868 of record NZ_JBELMO010000003.1, read on the forward strand.
GGTGAAACCGGCCCGACCATCACCGTGACCAAGGTTCAGCTCGATACCATGGTCGATCAGCAGATGGCCGCCGCCAATGCCAAGCGCGACGCTGCGCTGATCCCCGGTGCCACGGTTATGACCGCCGACGGTGCCGCGCTGGGCACCGTGGCCGAAGTCGATGGCGACCAGATCGTGATCGATCGCCCCGACGATGCCGGCAAGGTCAACCTGCTGCGCGAATATTTCGCCGCCACCGATGCCGGCGTCACCGCGCGGCTGACCATGGCGCAGATCGAGGAAGCCCTCGCCGCGCAGGGCACCGCCGGAGCCGCTGCCGACGCTTCGTAATTTTCTCGATCAGAGTGCATTGAAGGAAGCCCCGCCCGCGCAAGCCGGCGGGGCTTCTCGTTTTAATCAGGAAAACCGGTTGTCGCGCGGGAATCCGTTGGGCGGCATGCGGCCGGCCCCGCCCCGGGCGACCTTCCATTGCCACATCTCGGGCTCGGTCCGGGTGCGGCCCGTTTCGCCGCCCATCGCCCAACTCAGCCCTTCTTCCAGCTTGAAGGTGCGCGCATCCGCCAGCCCGCCATCGCGATAGCGTTGCAGCATGACGCCCTGCCCACGCGTCATCTCGGGCAGTTCCTCCAGATTGAAGACCACCAGCTTGCGGTTGTCGCCCACCACCGCGACGTGATCGTCGGCAGCGGCAATCGGATAGACGACCGCCAGCTTCGCCTTGTCCTTGAGGTTCACCACCTGCCGGCCCTTGCGCGTTTCGGCGAGGAGTTCCCCGGTCTGCGCCGCGAAGCCGCGCCCGGTGTCCGCCGCCAGCAGCAGCCGCTGGCCCGGCCGGTGTACGATCGCCGCAACAAGCTGGGCCGCGGCATCGATGTCGAGCGTGTTTCTGACCGGTTCCCCGAATCCCCGCGCGCCCGGCAGCTTGTCGGCCCCCAATGTGTAGAACCTGCCGTCGTCAGCGGCGAGCAGCAGCTTGTCGGTAGTCTGCGCATGAAAGGCGAAGGCGGGGCCATCCCCTTCCTTGTACTTCCAGTCCTGCGCCAGATCGACATGACCCTTGGCGGCCCGGATCCAGCCGCGCGCGGAGAGGATGACCGTGATCGGCTCCTTCTCGATCATTGCGTCCATGCTGAATTCGACCGCCGGTGCCGCCTCCGCCACCGTGGTGCGGCGGCGACCGAGGGCCGTGTCCTCGGCATATTCCTTGCGCAGCGCGGCCAGATCGCGCTTCAGCCTGGTGCGCTGCCGCGCCGGGCTGTCGAGCAGCTTATTGAGTTCCTCCTGCTCCTTGAGCAGGTCCTCGCGCTCCTTGCGGAGCTCCATCTCCTCCAGCTTGCGCAGACTGCGCAGCCGCATGTTGAGGATCGCCTCTGCCTGCCGGTCGGTCAGGTCGAACTCGGCCATCATCACCGGCTTGGGCTCGTCCTCGGTCCGGATGATCTCGATGATCCGGTCGAGGTTGAGGTAAGCGACGATGTACCCTTCGACCAGTTCCAGCCGCCGTGCGATCTGATCCAGACGGTGGCGGCTCCGGCGCTGGAGAATGTCGATCTGGCTGGCGGTCCAGTGGCCCAGCAGTTCCTTGAGCCCCATCACCATCGGCGTGCGCGTGGCATCCAGCACGTTGAGGTTGAGCCCGAAACGGGTTTCCAGATCGGTCAGCTTGTAGAGGCTTTCCTTGAGCAGTTCTGGATCGACGTTGCGGCTGCGCGGGACAAGCACCAAGCGGATCGCCTCGTCGCTCTCGTCTCGCACGTCTTCCAGGATCGGCAGTTTCCTGTCGGCGATCAGCTGGGCGATCTGCTCGATCAGCTTGCCCTTCTGCACCTGATAGGGAATTTCGCTGACCACCAGCTGCCATTGCCCGCCGCCAAGCCGCTCGATCCCCGCTTCCCGGTCCGCCGCATTGGCCGCCTCGGCCGCATGGAAGCGCCCGCGCACGCGGAAGCTGCCGCGGCCGGTCTCGTATGCGGCCGAAATGCTCTCGGGGCTGTCCACCACCCGCCCGCCGGTGGCGAAATCCGGCCCGTGAAACAGCTCCATCAAACGCGCATGCTCGACATGCGGGTTGTCGATCAGCTCCAGCGTGGCATCGATGATCTCGGCCACGTTGTGGCTGGGAATATTGGTAGCCATGCCCACCGCGATGCCGCTGGCGCCGTTGGCCAGCAGGTTGGGGAACAGGCCGGGGAAGATTTCCGGCTCTTCCTCCTCGCCATTGTAGGTGGGGACGAAATCGACCGTGCCCTGATCGAGCCCCTCCATCAGCCGCAGCGCCGTGCGCGTCAGCCGCGCTTCGGTGTAGCGGTAAGCGGCGGCGTTATCGCCGTCGATATTGCCGAAGTTCCCCTGCCCTTCCACTAGCGGATATCGCAGCGCGAAATCCTGCGCCAGGCGGACCATCGCGTCGTAGACGGACGCATCGCCATGCGGGTGATATTTGCCGATCACGTCGCCCACGACGCGGGCGGATTTCTTGAAGGCCGACGCCGGGTCCAGCTTCAGTTGCCGCATCGCCCACAGCAGGCGGCGATGCACGGGCTTCAGCCCATCGCGAAGATCCGGCAGGCTGCGCGCGGTGATCGTGGAGAGCGCATAGACGAGATAGCGCTCCGAAAGCGCGCTGTCGAAAGGGGCATCGACGATCGCGTCGAAGGGGTCCTTGTCCGTATCCAGAGTGTCGGCCATCGCCCCGCCCTACCAGCCTCGCAACTCGTCCTGCAATCCGGGACCAATTGCTGTCCCCACGCATTGCAAGAACAACCACACTTACAAAGGAGATACGGATTATGACCAAGGTTATGATTCTCGCCACCGACGGGTTCGAACAGTCGGAACTCATGAAGCCCCGCGACAACCTCAACAAGGCCGGCATCGAAACCACGGTCGTCAGCCTGGAAAGCGGAGAGATTAAGGGCTGGGACCAGAAGGACTGGGGCAAGAGCGTCAAGGTCGACATGACCGTGGACGAAGCAAACGCGGATGATTTCGACGCCCTGCTGCTGCCAGGTGGGCAGATGAACCCGGATATTCTGCGCATGAACGACGACGCGGTTCAGCTCGTCAAGGATTTCGCCGATGCGGGCAAGCCCATCGCGGCGATCTGCCATGGCCCATGGCTGCTGGCGGAAGCCGATATCATCGACGGTAAGACAGTGACCAGCTGGCCCTCGATCCGCACCGACCTGATGAATGCCGGTGCCGACGTGGTCGACCGCGAGGTGGTGCAGGACGGCAATCTCATCACCAGCCGCAATCCGGACGATATCCCGGCCTTCTCCAAAGCCCTGATCGAAAAGCTGGGTGCTAAGGTGAACGGCGAGCTCGAAAGCGCCTGATCCCTTCCACGTACTCAGGCGAATAGCGCCGAAAATCAGGGGGCGGTCGCATCCGTTGAGGGCGCGGCCGCCCTCTTTTCGTCTCGCCCCATAAGTGGCGAGGCCCGCTGACAAGGAAAGATGATGAACAGATTTGAAGGAAAGACGGTGCTGATTACCGGCGCCGCATCGGGAATGGGCAAGGCGGCGGCCCACCGCTTCTGCGAGGAAGGCGCCAATGTGGTAATGATGGATGTGGATGCCGACGAGTTGGAGGACGCCGCTTCCGACCTTCCCGACGACCGCACCCTAATCCAGCTGGGGGACACTTCGAAGAGTGACAATGCCGAAGCGGCGGTGAAGGCCGCGGTCGAGCGGTTCGGCGAGCTCGACGTGCTGGTCAACAACGCCGGCATTCATGCCCAGGGCGATGTCGCCAGCACGAGCGAGGAGGATTTCGACAAAGTCATGGCCGTCAACGTGGGTGGATATTACCGCATGGCGAAAGCCGCCATGCCAGAACTCAAGAAGCGCAAGGGCTCGATCGTGATGACGTCATCCGTTTCCGGCCTCGGCGGGGACTGGAACATGATGGCCTACAACACGTCCAAGGGCGCGGTCACCAACATGGTCCGCGCCATGGCTCTGGATGCGGCGAAAGATGGGGTGCGGGTAAATGCCGTAAATCCCAGTTTCACTGACACCGGCATGACGCAGGAGATGCAGGAGGATGACGAACTGATGGAGAAATTCCGCGAGCGGATGCCATTGGGTGCGCCCGCAGAACCGGAAGCCATCGCCGCGGTGATGGCGTTCCTCGCCAGCGAGGATGCCCGTATGGTCACTGGCGTGAACCTACCAGTCGATGGCGGCGTCATGGCGTCGAACGGACAGCCGGCGCTCTGAGCCTTCCATGCCCTGCGCCCGCCCCTAGTCTGGGATGGGACAAGGGCGGCAAGCTTTTCGGACCTATCGCACGGTTGATCCATTGCCTCTTCAACAGGGGAATTTGATGGCATCACCGATCCGTATCTTTGCGCTGCTTGTGGCGCTGTGTTTCTCGGGGCTGGCCGCCGCGCAGTCCGACCGCGACGTGGCACGCGCCTCCGAACCTTTTGTCTATCAGGTCGACACTGTGGCGATGGGCGGCAGCGTCGAGGCCGACCGGCTCGATCTTGGCACGCCGATGGGCCTTGTCGAAAGCTTCATGGCGGCGGGCGAGGCGCGCGAATGGGGCCGCGCGGCGGAGGCGCTGGACTACGCGCGCGTCGATGCACCCGACGGCCAGTCGCGCGAAGCGATCGCGGCCAAGCTCTACGATCTCATGCACCGCTCGCTGACCGTGGATTGGACCGCCCTGCCCGACCGCCCCGACGCGGTGGATACCCAGACCAGCAGCAAAGACCCGATGTCCGGGACCGCACGCCGCTCCATCACGCTGGCCACGCTGGCGCTGGACGATCGCACCGTTCCCATCCGTCTTGCCCGCGTGCAGATGCCAGGCGGGGAGCCGGTCTGGATGTTCAGCCGCCAGACGGTGGCGAATGTTCCCGCGCTTTACAGCCGATACGGCCCGACCGCCTTCGAACAAGCGCTGCCCGCACCGCTACGCAAGCAGGCGTTCTGGACGCTCGCGTGGTGGGAAGTGATCGCCCTGCCGCTGATCTTGCTGATCGCGGCGCTTGCTGCCGCACTCACCTATCTGGCGATCAAGCGCTGGCGGGATGCTGCGGGCGATGACGGCAAGCTTGTCGGCGTCCTTCAGGCCATCCACCTTCCTGCTACCCTGCTGGCCTTCGCCGGCACCTTCGCCATCGTGCGCGAAAGTTTCTTCCGGCTGTCTGGCCCGGTCAAGGACTTGCTCGATCCGCTCCAGCTCATCCTGGTGCTCGCAGCGGCGCTGGGCATCGCACTGTCGGTGATCGAGGCGATGTTCGAATTTGCCACCGACCGCCGCACCGACAAGCTGGAAGCGCCCGAGAACAACGACGATCGCAGCTTCTACACTCGGATGAGCGCGGTGCGCCGCATCGTCACCGCATTGTTGCTGGTCGCCGCGATCGGCATCCTGCTTGTCGCCAGCGACATCTCAACCACGCTGGGCTTCTCCATCATCGCCTCGGCGGGGTTGGTTGGGCTGGTCCTGGTCTTCGCCGCGCGCAAGGTGCTGGGGGATATCATGGCCAGCGTGCAGATCGCCTTCGCGCAGACCGCGCGGATCGGCGATGCCATCTACTACGATGGCCAGTGGTGCTATGTTGAAAAGATCGGCTTCACCCATCTCAGGCTGCGCACCTGGGACGAACGCCGTGTGATTGCGCCGGTCAGCACCTTCACCAGCGAAAGCTTCGAGAACTGGACCAAGCGCGATCCCAGCCTGATGATGCATGTCGAGCTGGAACTCGACAACCGCGCCGACGTGGAAGCGCTGCGCAAGCCCTTCGCCGATTTCCTGGAACAGGATCCCGACGTCATCGATGCCGAGGAGGCGAAGTGCCAGGTGGTGGGCCAGAACGCACGGGCGATGGTGGTGCGCTTCATGGCGCGCGCGCAGGATCCCAAGGCGGGATGGAACATGCATTGCCGCCTGCGCGAACACATGCTGGCCTCCGCATCGCGCCTGGATGCCGCCGCCGGGCACGAGCCGGCCCCCGCCTATATCCCGCGCGAGCGCGAGGTGCGGATGGATGTGTCCAGAGGGGAAGAAGCGGGCTGAGGCGAAATTTTCGATTTACCCTTGAAACTGATCGGAAGGCCGTGCATTTGTAAGAAGCGGGCCGGGCCCCTCTGGCGTGCGCGACAATGGCGCACGTGATGTCGGACCGCATCGGACATTCCGATGCGCGCGAGTGGGCCTTTGCGATTTTCCTCCGGCCCGACACCAGACGCATCGAACGTCCGATCGACATAGCCTCGATCAAGGAGACTAAGATGACGGCCCTGAAGTTCAGACTTACCCAGATGCACCAGCGGATCGACGAGCACCTGCGCATGGAACTGCGCAAGCGCCGGCCCGACTGGTTGGAGGTCCTGCGCCTCAAGAAAACCAAGCTGCGCGTGAAGGATGCGCTGCACCGCCTGTCGAGGACCGGCCAGCCGGCCTGATCCCCGCGTGAAGCAGGCCGCGGCGGCACGCGTCCATCGCCGCCCGCCGCGGCCCTTCCCCTTGCACCGACGACCAACGGAGAATGCCATGGCCTTGGCGATCGCACCCATGCTGCGCGAATTCATGCAAAAGGAAAGCGCGGGCGGCATCGTGCTGATCGTGGCGGCGGCGCTCGCCCTCATCGTTGCCAATTCCCCACTCGCTCCCGGCTATGGCGCTGCGCTCGACCTGCCCGTCATCGCCGGAATCGGCAATTTCATCATCGAGAAACCGCTGCTGCTGTGGATCAACGACGGCCTGATGGCGGTATTTTTCTTCCTCGTCGGACTGGAGGTGAAGCGCGAAGTGCTCGCCGGCCAGCTCGCCAGCTGGGACGCCGCCTCGCTTCCGCTGATCGCCGCCATCGGCGGCATGGCGATGCCCGCGGCGATCTATCTCGCCATCAATGCCGGCGAACCGGCGAACCAGCTCGGCTGGGCGATCCCGGCCGCCACCGACATCGCCTTCGCGCTGGGCGTGCTCGCGCTGCTCGGCCCGCGCGTACCCGTGGCGCTCAAGGCGCTGCTGCTGGCCATCGCAGTGATCGACGATATCGGTGCCATCGCGGTGATCGCACTGTTCTATACCGGTTCCATCGACCTTGGGATGCTGGGCGCGAGCGTGGCGGTGCTGGCGCTGCTCGCGATCGTGGGCCGTCTCAAGGTCGCCTCCAGCATTCCCTACGTGGTGTTGTCGATCCTGCTGTGGGTCTTCATCCTCAAATCGGGCATCCATGCCACGCTGGCAGGGGTCGCGGCGGCACTTTGCGTTCCCATGGTGGCGCGCGGCGGTTCGCGTCCGCTGGAACACATGGAACATGCGCTGCACCCCTGGGTCGCGTTCATGGTGATCCCGATCTTCGGCTTTGCCAATGCCGGGGTCCGCCTTGTCGGGCTGGATCCTGCTGCGCTGCTCGCGCCGCTCCCGCTGGGCATCGCGCTCGGCCTCCTGTTGGGCAAGCAGATCGGTATCTTCGGCTTCGCCTTTGCGGCGGTAAAGACGGGCCTCGCGCGCCTCCCTGAGGGGGTAACCTGGCGCCAGATCCATGCCCTGTCGCTGCTGGCGGCGATCGGCTTCACCATGAGCCTGTTCATCGGCAATCTCGCGTTCGTCGACCCGGAGCAAGTCGATGCGGTCAAGCTGGGCGTGTTGTCCGGTTCGCTGATCGCGGCACTAGCAGGCTTCGCCCTGCTTCGCAGCGTCCTGCCACGGAAGGCGGACGCATGATCGAGACCATCGCCTTGCTGATGGGCGGGCTCGCAGCCCTGCTGATCGGTGGCGAACTCCTGGTGCGCGGCGCGGTGGGCCTGGCCGAAAGAGCCGGGGTGACACCGCTGATCGTGGGTCTGGTCATCGTCGGCTTCGGCACCTCGGCGCCCGAACTGGTCGCCAGCGTCGAAGCCGCACTGGCAGGATCGCCGGCAATCGCATGGGGCAATATCGTCGGCTCGAATATAGCCAACTCGCTGCTGATCCTCGGGGCGGCGGCGCTGCTGGCGCCCATCGCGGTGCGCGCCGGATCGGCCCTGCGCGACAGCGGGGTCGCGCTCGCCGCCTCGGCGATGCTGATCGTCCTGGCAGTGACCGGTCTGACTGGCATCTGGATCGGCGTGGCGATGGTGGCCGCGCTCGTGCTCTATATCGCCTATTGCTATCGCCAGGAACGCGTCGACACGTCTCAGGCGGCGCACAGTGCCCCGCACGATCGCTCCTCGGCTCGCGAACTCGCCGATCCAGCCCTTCACCCCGACAGAAATGGCTGGGGGAAACCCATAGTGCTGACGCTGATCGGGCTTGCCCTATTGGTTGTCGGGGGACGCCTGCTGGTGACGGGGGCGATCGATCTGGCGCGCGTGGCGGGTCTCAGCGAAACGCTGATCGGCCTGACCATCGTGGCCATCGGCACGTCGCTGCCGGAACTGGTGACGTCACTGGTCGCGGCTCGCAAGGGCCAATCGGAGGTCGCCTTCGGCAATGTCGTGGGCTCCAACATCTACAATATCCTGGGCATCGGCGGCGTCACCATGATCGTGGCCCCCGGCGCGATACCCGAAAGCCTGTGGCCGCTGGACCTGGGGATCATGGCCGCGTCCGCTGCGCTCATCGTCGGGCTGATCGCGATGGGCCGGGGGATCGGACGCGCAATCGGGGGAACGCTGGTGCTCGCTTACGCGGCGTTCCTCGTACTCGCGACAATCATGCAATAATTGACCAAGACTAGAAGGGAGTACCGGAATGACAACGATATCTCGACGCAACGTGATAGGAAGCGCTGGCGCACTGGGTGCTGCCGCATTGGTCGGCGGCGGCGCGGCCGGATCGGCGACCGCCCAAACGGCGGTGAGGGGCATCGCCCCGGCTGGCAAGGATCTTACCCCGGATCAGGCACTCGACCTGCTTCGCGAAGGAAACGCCGCTTTCTTGCAGGGTTCGCAGACCAATGTGCTGACCGACGCGCAGCGGCGGCTGACCTTGGCCGGGGGGCAGGAGCCTTTCGCCGCTTACGTGACCTGTTCCGACAGTCGTGTTCCGCCAGAACTGCTCTTCGGGCGCGGGCTGGGAGAACTGTTCATCATACGCAATGCAGGCAACACCGTGGACACGGTCGCGCTGGGTTCGATCGAATATGCCGTCGCGGTGCTCAAGGTGCCGCTGGTGGTGGTGATGGGCCACGAAAGCTGCGGCGCGGTGAAGGCCGCGACCGAGGTAGTCAGCGAAAACGCCACTTTTCCCGGATCGATCGGGCGCATGGTGGAGCCCATCATTCCGGCAGTGCTGCAGGCGCGTGGTCAGGAAGGCGACAAGCTGGAAAATGCGGTGCGCCAGAACGTGCGGCGTGTCGTCGGACAATTGCGCAACCAGACCGATCCTCTCATGCTCGAACCGCAACAATCGGGTCGGCTGAAGGTCGTGGGCGCCTATTATTCGCTTGGTAGCGGCAAGGTGGATTTCTTCGATCTGCCCGAAAATGCGGGCTGAGCTCGCCCGCCCGTTCCCATTATCTGATCGAAAGGATGTTTCCAGGTTTCTCCGGCCGGCATCTTCCGGTCCGGTCGGGCGCGCTTCGCGTGTCGAGCCGTTATGATGAAATGCGTCCGGGCCCTGTGCTCAACAGCCAGGAACCGGACGCTAATCATTGGGAAGGCTAATGCACATCCCGTTGGTGATTCACGAAGAACCGTCCTCGAATGCGACTAGGGGACTTTCGCCCCGCGGCCGAAGAGGAACCCTACCACGAGGATGACGGCCGCGATGATCAGGAAGATCTTCGCAAGATCTGCGGAAAGACCCGCAACCCCGCCAAAACCAAGTAGCGCGGCGATCAGCGCGATAACGGCCAGAATGATTGCCCAGCGGAACATAAGACCACTCCTTTAAAAGGTACTTGGTTTCAAGCACTCGCACTGAACCGGTCCAACGTAGAATGGTTCCGCCTGACTTTCGGATTGTCGCGATTAGGGACGGTTTGACGACCGTCGGGGGGATCGAAGGACCGACGCACTTCAGCCGCGACGCATGTCGTGGGCCTCATGGGGAATTGTCACTGTCAGCCCGTCAAGATCCTCGGTCAGCACGATCTGGCAGGAAAGGCGACTGGTGCGGCACGCACCGGCGGCAAGATCGAGCATGTCCTCTTCCTCCTCGCTCGCCTCGGCGAGCTTTTCGAACCACTCCTTCGCCACGATGACATGACAAGTGGAACAGGCCATCTGCCCTTCGCATGTCCCCTCCAGCGGCATGCCGGCGGCCTGGGCAACGCCGAGCAGAATGTCGCCCGCCGCCGCTTCCGCTTCTACCGTTTCGCCGTGGGGGGTGGTGAAGTTGACTTTCATAGCGCCTGCGCCTGCGCGGCGGCGTTGATCGTCTCCGCCGCCTCGTCGATGTCTTCCAGGCTCGTGTAGCGGCCAAAGCCGAGCCGGATCGAACTCTTTGCCTCCGCGTCGGACAATCCGATGGCCTTGAGCACGTGGCTGGGCCGACCCGACCCGCTGGCGCAGGCCGATCCGGCGCTGAACATGATATTGCGGCAATCGCTCATCAGCCGGGCGACATCCAGGCCTTCGCGGCGGAGGTTGAGGTTGCCATGCCAGCGCGCCTCCTCGCTCCCGTTCACTTGCCAGTCCTTGAACCGATCACGGGCGCGTTCCCATAACCGTTCGATGTGTTCGCGGTCATGATCAAGCGATTGATCGGCAAGTTTCGCGGCCGCTCCCATGCCGGCGATCAGCGCCGGGCTGAGGGTGCCCGAGCGCACCCCTGCCTCCTGCCCGCCGCCGGTCTGGACCTCCTGCAACTCAAGGCCTTGCCTCACCCACAGCGCACCCACGCCCTTGGGTCCGTGGAACTTATGCGCGCTGATGGCGATCATGTCCGCGCCGGTGACCTCGATCTTGCCATAGGCCTGGACCGCGTCGCACAAATAGAGCGCGTTGTTTTCCTTGGCCTTTCTATGCCAGTCGAGCGTGGGCTGAATGGTCCCGATCTCGTTGTTGACCTGCATCACGCACACCAGCCTGGTATCTGCCGGCAGATCCTGATTGACGTTGCACTGTCCGTCCCTGGCGACGTTGAGGTAATGGGTTTTGCCCATGTCTCCAGCCGTATCCAGCACCGCGGCGTGTTCGATCGCGGACACGCTTACCGTCCCGCCGTGCCCGCTGCCACGGATTGCCAGATTGATGGCCTCCGTCGCCCCGGAAGTGAAGATCACCGTTCCCCCCGCCGGCAACAGCGCCGCGACCTGTTCGCGCGCCAGTTCCACCGCCGCCTTTGCCGTGCGGCCCATGCGGTGGGGGGAATGGGGGTTGCCGAACCCCGTGCCGCCCGGCCCGTCGAGCCATGCCATCATCGCGTCGCGCGCTTCCGGAGCAAGCGGGGTGGTGGCCTGATAATCCAGATAAATCATGAGGAAAGTCCAGACCAAGCTTCGATGAAACGATCAAGCTCTTCCTTGGTCGTCGTCCAGCCCAGACTTACCCGGATGGTCCGCGAGGCCGTCGCGTCATCGATCCCGAACCCCTCCAGAACACGGCTCTTCCTGAGCGTGCCGGAGGAACATGCGCTGCCGGCCGACACTGCAAAGCCCATGGCATCGAGCCTGATGAGCTGGGCCTGCGCGCTCATCGTCCGATGCGCGACAGCAAATATGTGCGAACAATGATAGCCGGGTTGGATTACCTCGCCGAATTCCATCAGGCCTTGCTTGAAGTCCAATCGCTCCTCAGCGGTCGTCGGCCATCCGTCCATGTCCGCCACCTCCAGCGCCGCCGCCATTCCCAGCGCGCCGGGAAGGTTCTCGGTCCCCTGACGATAGCCCCGCTCGTGCCCACCCACCGGCTCCAGCAGGGCGAAATCGCGCACCAGCAACGCCCCGATCCCGATGGGTCCGCCGAATTTATGCGCGGAGATCACGACCATATCGCCCACCGGAAGTGCGAATTTTCCGGCGCTCTGCGAACAATCTCGCAGCAAGAGGGAACCATGAGCGCGTATCGTGTCCAAACCGGGCAGCGCCGTTTCCGGCCACAGAATGGTGCCGGTTTCGGAATTGACACTCTGAACCGCGATCACCGCCGGTGGACCGCGCTCGAGCTCGCGGTGCAGAACATCGCCCGCAATATCGCCATCCAAAAGGGAAATCGTGTCGGCATCGGGCGTAGCGCGGAACACGGCTTCGTGTTCGACTGCGGAAACGAGACGCCGCTTCGTCTTCGCGCGGTGAAGTCCAAGGGCCAGCGCCTCGCTCGCTCCGGACGTGAAAATCAGTTCTCCTTCCCAATTTAGCGCAACCTTGATCCGCGCGCGCGCGTCTTCCAGCAACGCGCGCGCCTTGCGGCCTTCAGCATGCGGGCTGCTGGGATTTGCCCAGTGCCGCATGCCTTCCGCCATGGCCTCCCTGGCCTGCGGGCGCAGGGGTGTCGTCGCGGCATGATCCAGGTAGATGCGTTCAGAGATGGGACGAAGGCTCGAAAATATTGCGAATTGGCGGTTTGCCCCTATATAGCCCCCACCTCGGACGCGCCAGCCACGGCCAGCGTACCGCCACATCTTCTGACAGGTTTGCGATGCCCTCAGTCATCTTTCCCGGCCCCGAAGGCCGTCTCGAAGGTCGTTTTGCCCCCGCCCGGCGTCCGCGGGCGCCGGTTGCGATGATCCTGCACCCGCACCCGCACGGTGGCGGGACCATGAACGAGCAGATCACCCAGCGGCTCTACAAGACGTTCGTCGATCGCGGCTTTGCAACCCTGCGCTTCAATTTTCGCGGCGTCGGCAAGAGCCAGGGCAGCTTCGACAACGGCGTGGGCGAATTGTCTGACGCGGCGAGCGCGCTCGACTGGGTCCAGCAGATCCATCCCGAAGCGCAGACCACGTGGGTGGCCGGCGTCAGTTTCGGTGCCCTGATCGGCATGCAGCTTCTGATGCGGCGTCCGGAAATTCGCGGGTTCATTTCGATTTCGGCGCCCGCCAACATGTACGATTTCAGCTTCCTGGCGCCCTGCCCCGCCAGCGGGATCTTCATTCAGGGGGCGCAGGATACCGTGGTGCAGCCCAATTCCGTGCAAAAGCTGGTCGACAAGCTGCGCACGCAGAAGCACATCACGATTCATCACGAAGAAATTCCCCGTGCCAATCATTTCTTCGAGAACGAGCAGGAAGATCTGATGGCCTCGGTCGACAATTACCTCAATTTCCGGCTCGACCCGGCCTGCCCGATCCGCTGACCGACTGAAATCGCGTTGCTTTCAGCAACGCGAAAACGCTTGCCAAGTCAGATATGTTGTAACATCCTCTTCGAGATGGCCGATAGAAGCGGTCACGAGGAGAGGATGACCATGGCATTTCTTGACAGCAGAAACCGCCCCAGCGCCGCCAGCATGGCAGGGGTCGTCGCCATTCACGGCGCGGTTGGCGCAGCACTGATCCTGGGACTGACCATCAGCGGGACGATCATCGCCAAGGATCCGCCGCCCAGCACCTTCGATCTGCCCAAAACGCCCCCGCCCCCGGAGCCGCAACCGGTCGAGCCCCAGACAGAGGCCCCCGTCCAGCGTGACATCCAGGTGCCCCAGCCACCGATCGAGTTCAACCTGGATACGTCTCGGGTAAAGACCACCGAAGATATCCGCCCACTTCAACCCACCATTCCCATACCGAACACGGGCGACATCAAAATCGAGATTCCGGCGCCAACGCCAACGCCAACGCCAACATCCTCATTCGCCCCCACGCTCGCCAAGCCGCGCAACGATCCCGGACGCTGGGTCTCTACGGAAGATTATCGCGGAAACTGGATCCGCCGCGAACTGACCGGGCGCGTCGGCTTTCGCCTCGAAATCGCTGCCGACGGAAGGGTGGCGAACTGCAGCATCACCTCCTCCAGCGGTCATGCCGAGCTGGACGAGGCGACCTGCGCGCTCGTGTCTCGGCGCGCGAAGTTTCAGCCCGCGCGAAACGGATCGGGTGACGCCGTTGGCGGGTCCTATTCCAATGCCGTCGAGTGGCGACTGCCCCAATAGCGGGGGCCGACCAAGGGATCAGGGCGTCGCGTTCGGCGGTGGCGCTTCGGCCGGGGCCTGCGGTGCCGGCAGGCTCCAGATCGCGACATTGAGCAGGACGACGAGAGCCGCAACGGCCATCAGAATGGCCCTGCGGCGCTCGTTCGGTTTGCGCCAGAGATATGCTGCCCCGCCGAAAAGGGCGAGCGCCGCCAATACGGCGAGCGAGAGTATCCAGTCGGAATTCATGGCCGCGCCATAGCCGAGCACGCATACTTAACAAAGCGACTGTGGAACCGGGAGACACCGCCGCAGGTTTCTGAGCACGGGCGGCAAATTCGATGCGGCGCGCCAGGAGACCAGACAATGAGTATTTTCGGCAAGATCAAGGACGCGATCTTCGGACATGACGAGAAGCCCACAGCCCCCGCGCCGCGAAGACCTACGCCTCCTGCCCCAGGAACCGTCCGCACCGATTCGACCGTAGCCACGCGGGAGAAACCGCATGCAAAGCCGGTCATCAATATCGAGAACAGTCTGGATTCCATGCCCGGCGCCGACCGACTCAACTGGCGCACCTCCATCGTCGACCTGATGAAGTTGATCGGTGTCGATTCGGACTATGACAGCCGCAAGGCTCTGGCGCACGAATTGGGCCGCGCGGATTACTCGGGAAGCCCGGAAGACAATATCTGGCTGCATCAACGGGTGATGCAGGAACTGGCCAACAATGGCGGCGAGGTTCCAGAGAAGCTGCGCTAACCCACCCTCCCCCGGGGCTTTCGGCCCCGCCCAGAAAGAGGGCCCATGTTCGGCTTCGAGCCTTATCATATCCTGCTGGCAGCGACCGGCATCGCTATTGCCGCTTCGTACTGGTTGCCGCGTTTTCTATCGGGGCGGGAACCGGCGGCATCGGCAATGCTGGTCCTCACCGGCTGTCTGGTCTTCCAGTTTGCACCCGGCATGCCGGAGGCGCTCGATCCGGTCTCGGCGCCGCGCGTCTGGGAAGTGGCCGCAGAACTCTGCGTCATCATCGGACTGTTCGGAACGGGACTGCGGATCGACCATCTTGCCGTGAAGGACCAATGGCGCGCGACCGCTCGGCTGCTCCTTATCGCAATGCCGCTTACGATCGCGGCGCTTGCCTTCCTGGGCTGGATGGCGGCGGGAATGACGCTTGCCGGGGGCCTTCTACTGGGTGCGGTCCTCGCGCCGACCGACCCGGTCCTGGCGGGGGATGTGCAGGTGGGGCCCCCCCACGAGGGCGGCGAGCACCCGGTACGTTACGCCCTGACCACAGAGGCCGGCCTCAACGACGGTCTGGCCTTCCCCTTCGTCCACCTTGGAATACTTATAGCCGCCGCTGGCGGACTGACCGCAGGCCTGGCCGGCGAATGGCTGCTGCGCGACGTGGTTTATCGGATCGCCGTGGGAACCGCCGCCGGATGGGGCATAGGCTGGCTGCTGGGAAAGATACTTTTCGACTGGCCGCGGCATAATCCGCTATCGAAGACGCAATCGGGACTGATCGCCTTCGCCGGCGTACTGATGGCATATGGCCTGACCGAGATCGTCGAGGGATATGGGTTCATTGCGGCCTTCGTTTCGGGCATCACCCTGCGCCGTGTTGAAGAGGAGGATCACTTTCACAACCGCCTCCACGATTTCTCCGAATCGCTCGAACACACGCTGACCGCGATCCTGCTAGTTGCGCTTGGCGGGGCGCTGCCCGCCTTGTGGCCTTATCTTGATTGGCAGCACGCATTGATCGGCGTGGGCCTGGTTTTTGTCGTCCGACCGCTCGCTGGACAGCTCGCTCTCATCGGCACACCGCTGGAGGGACGCCAGCGCTGGGTGACGGCGTTTTATGGTGTGCGGGGGATCGGCTCGATCTACTACCTTGCCTATGCCGGGCACCATGTGGAGCTCGTAAACGAAGAAACGCTATGGGCGACCGTGGCGTTCACCATCGTTCTGAGCACGGTGGTCCATGGCCTCACCGCTGGCATAGCCGTAGAGCGCGCAACCGAGAACCTCGAAACGAAAGATCCCCGAAGCGCTTGAGCGCTCCGGGGTCTCTCCTCTCCAACTGTGAAACTTTGATCAGGCGGCTTGGGGGGCCGCGTCGCGCACGCCCTGGTCGACATGCGGCGCGAATGGGGTGAAATTGTCCACGAACAGCTGCACGAGCTTTTCTGCCGTCCGGTCGAAAGCATCCTTGTCGTCCCAGGTGGCCCTGGGATCGAGAATGGTCTGATCGATGCCGGCGTCCTGCAGCGCGGCCACGCTCACCGGGACCTCGAAACCGAAGTTCGGGTCCTTGCGGAACTCGACATTGTCGAGATCGCCGTCCAGCGCGGCGTTGAGCAAGGCCCGGGTCGCCTTGATCGGCATGCGGCTGCCCGTTCCGTATTTGCCGCCCGTCCAGCCGGTATTGACCAGCCAGCACTGGACCCCGCCCTTGGCAATCCGCTCCTTGAGAAGATTGCCGTAGACGCTGGGATGGCGCGGCATGAACGGGGCACCGAAACAGGTGCTGAAGGTCGCCTCGGGTTCGGTTACGCCGATTTCGGTACCGGCGACTTTCGCGGTATAACCGGACAGGAAGTAATACATCGCCTGGTCGGGCGTCAGCCGCGCGATCGGAGGCAGGATGCCGAATGCATCGGCGGTCAGCATGATCACGTTTGCCGGCACCGGGCCCATGTTCTTTTCCGAGGTGTTCGGAATGGCTGCCAGTTCGTAGGCACCGCGGGTGTTTTCGGCCAGGCTGTTGTCGTCGAGATCGATCTCGCCCGCCTCGTTCATGACTACGTTTTCGAGCACCGTTCCCGCCATCTTCGTGGTGGCGTAGATCTCCGGCTCCGCCTCGGGCGAGAGGCGGATCATCTTGGCGTAGCAACCGCCTTCGAAGTTGAAGACCGCGGTATCGGACCAGCCATGCTCGTCGTCGCCGATCAGGGTGCGGCTTGCGTCGGCCGACAATGTGGTCTTGCCGGTTCCCGACAGACCGAAGAACACGGCCGTCTTGCCGTCGGGACCGATATTGGCCGAACAATGCATCGGCATCACGCCCTTGGGCGGCAGCAGGTAGTTCAAGATCCCGAAGACGCTTTTCTTCATCTCTCCGGCGTATTTCGTGCCGCCGATCAGCACGAGCTTCTCTGCGAAATTGACGGCGATAACCGTCTCGCTCCGAGTACCGTGGCGTGCCGGATCGGCCTTGAAGCTGGGCAGATCGATGATGGTGTATTCGGGCACGAAGCCTTGCAGTTCGTCGGCAGTGGGGCGCACCAGCAGCGTGCGGATGAACTGGTTGTGCCAGGCCAGTTCATTGACGACGCGCACACGTACGCGATATTCGGGCTGAGACCCGCCGAAAAGATCGGCGACGTAGAGCGTGTCCTTACCGTTCAACGCATCGAGAAAATCGGTCTTGAGCGCTGCAAACTGATCGGGCGCCATGCTGGCGTTGTTGTCCCACCACACGGTGTCTTCGGTCTCACCGTCGCGAACGATGAACTTGTCCTTCGCACTGCGGCCGGTGTGCTTGCCCGTCGCAACGACCAAGGGCCCGTCCTTGGCCAGTTCGCCCTCGCCGTTGCGAAGCGCATGTTCGGTAAGCTGCTCGGACGAAAGATTGGCGTGGATAGTGGCGTTGGTGGCAATGCCCTGGTCGGCAAGCGAATGCGATAGCGAGGTCGTCACGCGTCTTCTCCTGGCGCGAATAGCTTTTTCAGCCAATGCTGGCGGTCCGAACGCATTCGTATGCGTCAGGCTTATGGGTGGCGCATAATGCGCTGCAATGCCGAGGTCAATTTGCACCTGCGAAGAAGGCGCGCCCGCCCGAACTCATACTGAAATCGATACTTTCCTCGCGTTGTATCGCGACGCCAAAGCGCCTAACCCGTCTTCGATGAACGAGGCTGCACATACCGATCCCGAAATTGCGCCGACCTTGTCGCCGGTCGTGGCCCTAGTGGATGATGATCGCAATATCCTGACCACGGTATCCATCGCGCTCCAGGCGGAGGGCTTTGCGACCCGTCTTTACTCGGATGGCGAGGCGGCCCTTGCCGCGCTTATCGAAAATCCGCCCGACCTCGCGGTTTTCGACATCAAGATGCCACGCATGGATGGGATGGAACTGCTGCGGCGCCTGCGCCAGCGATCCGCGCTCCCGGTGATTTTCCTCACCAGCAAGGATGACGAGGCGGACGAGGAAGCAGGCCTGGAGACGGGGGCGGACGACTACATCGCCAAGCCGTTCAGCCTTCGCCTGCTCGTCGCGCGCATCCGCGCGATCCTGCGCCGGGGCGATGTAAACCTGCCATCGCCTGGAGAAGAGCCTGCAACCCGCGTTGCAACGTTCATCGAACGCGGGCGGCTCGTGATGGACCCGTCACGTCATCAGGTGACCTGGGATGACAAGCCCGTCAGCCTGACCGTCACCGAGTTTCTGTTGCTGGAAGCACTTGCCGCACGTCCCGGTGTCATCAAGAGCCGTAACCAGCTGATGGACTCGGCGTATCCCGACGATGTCTTCGTGGATGACCGAACGGTCGATAGCCACATCAAGCGTATGCGGCGCAAGTTTCGCGGCGTGGACCCGGACTTCTCCGCCATCAGCACGCTGTATGGGGCGGGCTACAGCTTCAGCGATGAATAAGGCGGCTACGGCCGGCACGCCTGCCCCGCCCAAGTTTGGCGCCCGGCTTTCCCTCACCGCGCGCATCCTCTTGGTCAATGTCCTGCCGCTCGTCCTGCTGGGCGGCGGGGTCATCTACCTCGACGTCTATCGCAAGCAATTGCTGGACGAGCGCTTCAAGCTCGCACTGGTGGAGGCGCAGATCGTGGCTGAAGCCCTGGCCGGTGCGAACGATGCCCGGCAGGAGGCGCTGCTGATCCAGATCGGCAAGGAACAGAAGCTGCGACTGCGGCTCTATGCCGACGATGGCACTCTGGAAGCGGACAGCTTCGCTCTCGCCCCGCCGACGTTCACGCTCGCCCAACCCGCCCGCGACGATTTCGCCCGATCCCTGGACCGCTGGTTCGATTGGCTGGTGGATGCGCCTCCGCTCCCGGACTATCGCGAGCCTGCCGAGGACGACGTTGCCGCATGGCCCGAATTGGCGCGCGCAAAGGACGAAAGCCTCACGCAGATCGTTGTTCGCGATGCCCCCGATGGCAGCCATGTCATCACGGCCGCCGCGCCGGTTGGCCTGCGCGGCGAGACCTTGCTGTTGACGCGCAATCCGGTCGATATCGTGGAATCCGTGCGCCGCGCGCGCAGTCTGGTCGCGCTGGCGGTGCTGGTCGCTCTCGGCGTATCGACGTTCCTCTCCTTGTTTCTGGCGCGGACCATCGTGGTGCCTTTGCGCACTCTCGCCCAGGCGGCAGTGCGCGTGCGACAGGGACGCGATCGGCAAGTCGAGGTGCCGAGACTGCCCGATCGTAGCGACGAGATCGGCCAGCTCGCCCGCGCCACTTCGGATATGACGAGCGCCCTGCGCCAGCGTATCGACGCCGTCGAAAGTTTCGCGGCGGATGTCGCGCATGAAATCAAGAACCCGCTGGCCTCGCTTCGCAATGCGACGGATACATTGGGCAAGGTCGAGGACCCGGCGTTGAGGGCACAGCTTCTCGATATCGCCCGCCACGATGTCAAAAGGATCGACCGCCTCGTTACCGAGATTTCGGACGCAAGCCGGATCGATGCAGAGCTCAGCCGCGCCACCTTCGCGCAGGTCGACCTGGTCGCCCTCACCGAGGCCATCGTGGGATCGCGCGAGGATCGCGCCCAGAACGATGGCCACCCGATCAGGATCGCGACTACGCTGTCGACTGTTTCGGTCATGGGAGAGCCGTCCCGCCTCGAGCGAGTCATCGTGAACCTGCTCGACAACGCGGTCTCGTTCTCGCCGCCAATGGCCGAGATCGAGGTGGTCATTGCCCGTGATGGGAGGTGGGTCACGTTGAGCGTCATCGATTCGGGGCCGGGTATCCCGGAGGAGCGACGCGAAAATGTCTTCCAGCGTTTCCACTCGCTCCGCCCCGACGACGAGGACTTCGGCAATCATTCCGGGCTGGGCCTGGCCATCGCCCGCTCTATTGCGGAGGCGCATGATGGCCGACTGGAGGCCTTATCGCGAGAGGACGGCAACCCCGGCGCGCGCATGCGGCTGAGCCTGCCGGCGCTGGAGCCGGGCCGCTGACATGGAGATACTCGCCAACGTCAGCTGCGTTTCGATGAAAGGCCGTGGGCTGCTCATCTGCGGCCCCGTGGAAAGCGGCAAGAGCACCCTGGCCATGGCGATGATCGACCGCGGGGCAATCCTGGTCGGAGACGATGGCATCGTTCTCAGGCGCGCCCACGGGCGTTTGTGGGCCGATCCGCCGCCGAACATCGCGGGCAAGCTGGAGATACGCGGGGTGGGGATAGTCGAGCTTCCGACCATTTCCGCACCCCTCTGTCTGGCGGTGACGCTGGGAGAAGACGGTCCGCGATTGCCCGACGTGGACTGGATGAAATTCGATGGAGGGGACCTCCCTCACCTTCGGGCACGCAGTGACGCCGGGCGCCTCGACCTGCGTATGGAGTACGCGATGGACCTTCATGGGCTGCCAGGCCCCGACGCGTTCGTGTGAAGCCAGCCCTTTCGCGCGTGCGGCATGCCTGACATGAAAGGCGCGCCGATGACCAGCGATTCGATCCCGACCGACCCACGCCTCCTGATCGTTTCGGGCTTGTCCGGCGCCGGAAAGTCGACGGCGCTCGAGGTGCTGGAAGATCTGGGTTGGGAGACCATCGACAACGTGCCGATACGGCTGCTCGAAGGCCTGTTGGCGACCGGACCGGCGGATGGCGTGCCGCTTGCGATCGGCATCGATTCCCGGACCCGCGGGTATGATCCGGCCGCGATCCTGACTGTTATCGACCAATCCGGATCCGATATCGAGATCCTGTTCCTCGATGCCGCCCCCGATGTCATCCAGCGCCGCTATAACGAGACTAGGCGCCCTCATCCGCTGGGGCGGGATCGGCAGATCGCCGACGCGATCAGGGCGGAGCGGGAAATGGTCGAGCCCCTCCAGCGCCGCGCCACGATGACGCTCGATACCAGCGATTATGGTGTGAACGAATTGCAGCAGGTGATGCGCAACCAGTTCGGGGACGCGGCCGGGGAAGCAATGGCAATCACCGTCACGAGCTTCGGCTTTGCACGCGGAATGCCGCCCCTCGCCGATCTGGTATTCGACATGCGGTTTCTGGACAATCCGCACTGGGATCCCGTCTTACGCCCGCAAACGGGGCTCGATGGAGCGGTGGGGGAGCACATCGCGCAGGACCCCGCCTTTTCCCCATCCTTTGAACGGATCACAGCCACGATTCTGGAGCTTCTTCCCCATTATGCGGCGCAGGGCCGCGCCTATCTGACGATCGCCTTCGGCTGCACCGGTGGGCGGCACCGCTCGGTCTATTCGGCCGAACGAATGGGCGAAGTCCTGCGCGAGGCGGGGCATGATCCGATCGTCCACCACCGCAACCTCACCCTGGCAGCGCCCGACGCATCGAATCGCACCGCAACGATACAACCCGGCCGGGGCGGTTGACATGGCAGGAAATGCAGGCCTAGTCCGCCGCACTTCGAGCGTCACCGTCTTGCAACGCCACCCGGGATCCATCGCCCCATGATCGGCCTCATTCTGGTAACCCACGGCCGGCTCGCCGAGCATTTCGTCGAGGCGATGGAGCACGTCGTCGGAGCGCAGGACGATGTGGCCACGATCTGCATCGGGCCCAGCGACGACATGGAGCAGCGCCGACAGGACATTGCAGACGCCATCGCCAAGGTAGATACCGGATCGGGCGCCATCATATTGACCGACCTGTTCGGCGGTACCCCGTCTAATCTCGCGATCTCCCTGCTCGAAACCGGGCGAGTGGAGGTCATCGCGGGCATCAATCTGCCGATGCTGATCCGACTGGCCGGCGCCCGCAAGGCCATGAACGTGGTCGAGGCGGTGCAGGCCGCGCAGCAGGCTGGCCGCAACTACATCACCGTCGCGTCCGAGTTCCTGGGGCACAGCGAGGACTCGCCCAAGAAGGCTTCCGCCTGAGGATGCCGGCTTGAGCGAAACGCGCCGCACCCTCACCGTGGTCAACCAGCGCGGCCTGCATGCACGGGCCAGCGCGAAGTTCGTCACGGCTGTGGCCGAGCTGCCCGAAGGCGTTTCTGTGCGCGTGGCCAAGGGCGGCAACGAAGCGGCGGGCGGCTCCATCCTTGGTCTGATGATGCTGGGCGCGGCGAAGGGCGACACGGTCGAGCTGATCGTCAAGGGCGAGAACGCCGAAACCGTAATCGAGTCGTTGTCGGCCATGGTCGAGGACGGGTTCGGGGAAACGTGACCCGCCGCCGTATCACCGGCTTCTCCAATCCCAGCGTCAAGGCGATCCGCGCTCTCCGGGAGAAGAAGCACCGCCGGCGCGAGGGCCGCTTCCTGGCCGAGGGGCTGCGCCTGCTGACGGATGCGCGCGAGAACGGGCGCCTGCCCGAGACTCTGGTTCTGTCCGATGCGCGCGACCCGCACCCCCTGCTCGCCGCGCTGGAGGCGGCGGTGACCGAGGCAGGCGGAGAGGTTCTGGAAACGACCCCGGATATCCTCTCCAAGATCACCGGCAAGGCCAATCCCCAGGCGGTGGCCGGGGTCTTCACCGAATTCGACACCTCGCTGGAGCGGGTGGACCGCAGCCGGGCGCCGATCTGGCTGGTGGCGCAGGCGCTGCGCGATCCGGGGAACCTGGGCACCATGCTGCGGACGGGCGATGCCGTTGGCGCTGGCGGGTTGATCCTGATCGACGACTGCGCCGACCCTTTCGGAGTAGAGACGGTGCGGGCCAGCATGGGGGCAATCTTCACGCAGCAGCTGGCCCAGGCATCCTGGCCCGAGTTCCTCGAATGGCTGCGTGCGGGCGCCGGGGAACAGGGGGGGCAGCTGGTCGCGGCGAGCCTGCGCGATGCCCGTCCCTATCGCGGCGCGCCCTATGCCGCGCCCTGCTTCGTGATGGTGGGTAATGAATCGCAGGGCCTGCCGGATGCTTACGAGGCAGCCTGCGATCTGCGCGTCACCATGCCGATGAAGGGCCGCGCCGACAGCCTGAATGCCGCCGTCGCCGCGGCGGTCCTTGCCTACGAAGTACTCGCCACGCTGGATGCGTGATCAGTCCCCGTTGACGAAGCTGACGATCTGCCAGCCGTCACCGACCGGGGCGACGCGCAGGCGATAGTCTAGCGGCGAGCGCAGCATCGCCGTTTCGATGTAGCCCTGCGTCCCATCGGCGAGCGTCACTTTCTGAAACGTCCCCGCCGGGTCGAGACCGTCCGTCAGGGCTACTGCATCCCAGCTTACCGTGGCCAGTTGCGGGCCATCCGCCGCCGCGGCGGAGCGCAGCGGCACATCCTTGCCCGTGACGATCATGGAACGTGTCGGGTCAAGATCGTCCATCGGCTGCGCCGCGTACCAGGGCATCACCATCTCGCCATTGTCCGCCCGCGCGCAGCCCAACATCGTGGCCGAATCGAGAGCGCGCCACAGCTGGCCGTCCTTGTCCGACAGCCGTTCGCGAAGCGTCACCAGCCCCGCCCCGCCCCCGAAATCGAGCTGGACGTCGGCGCTGGTATTGCTGAGGAGAAGGTTTGCGTCCCGCATCCGGACCGCGTTTTCCAACGCCAGGAAGAACGCCTTCGCACCCGGCAGCTCGATACATTCGTTGCGGGGTTCGAAGCGCCCCTGAGGCGCCGCGGGCGTCGGTGCGGCGGCGACGGCATCCGCATCGCCCTCGGTCGGACCGTCCGCCGGCTGCCCGCATGCGGCCAGCGCGGCCAGGGCCATGGCGCTCAAGGCTCCGGCAATTCGCATGTAAATCTTCTCCCGTGTCGCCAGCCCCTGTCGCGTGTTCAATCCCGGGCACCGCAGCAGGTTCCACAAAAGGATTACGCTACGTCACCTTGCTGTCAAACCTTTGATCGCGCGGCTAATAGGATTGGAAGTTCACACTAAGGTCAGGCCAAAATACACCCTTGCACCGAGCGGCTTCCGCTACTCCGCCGCTTCGCGCGCATCAGCGATCTGCGCAACATCGTCGCCCGTGTAGCGCGGCGCACTTTCCACCAGCGCCACCTCCTCGATCTCGCGTTTGCCGATCTCGATGCCCTTGTCCTTCATTTTCTTGGCGGACACGAGAACTCTCGATTCAAAGCTCCGGTGGAAATCGTTGTAGCTCGACACGGCCCGTCCGAGATGCGTTCCCATCTTACCCAAATCCTCAGTAACCTTGGCAAGCCGGTCATAAAGTTCGCCGCCTAGTCTCCCGATCTCCTTGGCTTCTTGGGCCATCTTATCCTGCCGCCACACCTGCGCCACCGTGCGCGCGATGGCGACGAGATTGGTGGGCGTCGCCAGCAGCACCTTGTTGCGAAAGGCGAAATCCCACAGCTCCGGATCGGCCTCCAGCGCGGCGGCCACAAAATGCTCGCCGGGCACGAACATCACGACATAATCGGGCGCGTCGTCGAACTGGCTCTGGTAACTCTTGGACCCCAGCGTCTGGACGTGGTTCTTCATCGCGCGCGCATGCAGATCCATGTGCCGCTTGCGCTCGCCATCGTCTTCCGCCTCGAACGCGGCCTGATAGGCGTTTAGCGAGACCTTGGCGTCGATCACCAGCTTCTTCTGGCCCGGCACGTTGACGATGGCATCGGGCCGCAGCCGGCCCTCCTCGGTTTCCATCGAATGTTCGAGATGGAAATCGGTATGTTCGGCGAGGCCACATTGCTCCAGCACGTTCTGCAACGCCCGCTCGCCCCAGCGCCCGCGCGCCTTGGGCGCGTTGGTCAGCGAATTGCCGAGCCTCTGCGCCTCGCGCCGGACCTCTTCCTGCCCCGCTTTCATGGACTCGATCAGCCCGGTGAGCTGGCCGAAGGCATCCACACGCTTGGCCTCCAGCGCCCCCACCTGATCCTCATAGGCCTTGAGGCGCGCGCCGACGGGTTCGAGCAGCGCCTTCAGTTTTTCCTCGCTCGCCTTTTCGGAGTGGCCCAGCCGTTCGGCGGCCCGCTCGATCAGCGATTCCTGCGCCTTGGTCAGAACGGCATGACCGGTGTTCTGAAATTCCTTGAGCAGGGCTTCGCGCGCCTCCACCAGCAAACGCTTCTGCTCGTCGAAATTGGCGGTCTTTTCCTTGAGCGTTGCCAGTTCGGACCCGAGCGCGGCATTCTCCCGCCGCTGCGCATCGAGCGCGGCCTCCTGCGCACCGCGTATCTGGCGCAGTTCGGCATCGAGCGCATCCGCCCGCTCCGCGCGCACGGAGGCGTTTTCCAGCTCCACGATGGCGCGGCGAAACTTCTCGTCCAGCGCCTTCGCCTCCGCATCGCGCTCCCCATGCCGCGCCCGCCATTCAGCCACGGGCCGCCCCCCGAGAAACCAGCCGACAGCAAGCCCCGCCAGCAGGGCAACAATGACGAAAATGATCGCAAGCATGTCCATGCGCGGGAACATAGCCGGAACGGGAGGTGTAGGAAAGGCCAGAAAATCCAGCTTTCCCCGGAATTCGGAATTCTTATCGCTTGCGCGCGTCGGTTACGGCGCACCCGCTTTGGGCTATTCCGAAATTGCCGCTCAACGTCTGAAATTGGGTGGAAAGCGGAAGTCACCGACCGCTGATTGTTTGCTGCAATCCCGCTCGATAGCGCTCTAGGTATCGTTCCGCTGCAATGCGCTTCCGTCTAGCACCATGCCAGCCCCACAGCAGACTAAAGGGAATGAGCAACATGGGCAGGCAGCCCCAAAGTGCTTCCGGGAGGTTCAGCGGGAAGACCACGTAGGCTGACAGTGCGACAAACCCGCAGAACGACATGCTGCTCAAGGTTAACATGACGCGCTCCGTCCCCCTTTCGGCTGACGGCGGCACAAACGGTTGCACACCTAGTGGACGCGTTCGCTGGGAATAGAGCATGGGCATCAGTAAAGAATGCCAAATCGCTCGCATGCTCGCAATGTCCGTAATGGGGTCGTTTGCTGACAGTCCGGATTTGGGCCAATACAAACCAAAGCGGACGGACGCTGATGGACAGCTTCCCAAGCTTCGCGAACGACCGATATGGGTGGATAGCTGGCAAAGGATTACAGTCGAAAGCGTCTTCCCCTCTGGCCTAGGGCTGTTGAGCTGTTTGCTTTTGTCTGAACCACTGATACTGGCAATTGCGTTCAAGCCACAGCCAAGTGGGCTGCGCCATTGGCACTCGCCTTCCTGCCATTTGATCGATTGCAGCGCTTAGACCCAACACTATGACTTCACGAGAAACTACGCGCCTGTTCGCACTGCCGGACGATGAGGGCCGTGCCGAACGCGCTTCATTTTCTGACGTTGCGCACCGCCTCGCCTTCGGGGCGATCGGATGGCCGTGGCTGCTATTCAGTCTGTGGGGCGGAACGAAGGCGTCAAAACAGCGGCTACTCGCGCGCATCGGACTGAATGAAAACTCGCTCCCCAATCTCGGCAGTTGGAAGGCGGACACGGGTTTCCTTCATCGGATCGTCGATACGGTTGAAGAGCTTCGCCCTCAGGTTGTGGTCGAACTTGGCGCTGGGGCCTCGACACTTGTATGCGCCAAGGCACTGGCCCGGAACGGGGGTGGGCGACTTGTCAGTTTCGACCAGCACAAAGACTTCGTCGAAGCGACGGCACGCTGGATTGAAGACGAAGGGGCGAAAGCTGATCTGCGTTGGGCGCCTCTTTCGAGCGAAGTAAATGACTGGCCCGGACGATGGTATTGCCTCCACGACATACCCGATCGGATCGACCTCATAATCATCGACGGACCGCCGTGGACGGTCCATCCCTTTGTCCGAGGCGCTGCGGAATGCCTTTTTGATCGCCTCACACCCAACGGACAAGTCCTGCTCGATGATGCCGCGCGTCCGGGAGAACGGGTCATTGCCAGGCGTTGGGCAAGAGATTGGCCCGAAATAACCTTCGAACGGGCAAGTGGTAGTACAAAAGGGACCCTCGTCGGGCGCAAACTGGATAATACCGGGGCTTCGGCTGCGCATATCACTTTGGTGAATGACAATCAGCCGCACGGAAGTTGGCGTCGGGCAGCAGCAATGCTCGCGCTTTTTGGTGCGGGCTGGATGGCAAACGGACTGATAGGCGATCTTGCCGAGCCGGCAGTTGCGGCTTCGATTGTGGATGAGGCGCACGCCTCCGACGCGGCTAGCCGAGCGAGGCAGGCAATGATCTCGCTCGAAGAGTCGGAGCAGCTAGATCGCCGGGAGATTGCACAAACTACCGGTCTTGGCCTTCCCGATCTGCCTTCGGGGTGGAAGGTAAGCGACGTGCAACTCTTTCCGTCCGACCTAGGCAATTCGCTGACGGTAACCTTGATCACTCAAAGAGGTGAACACCTGTCGCTGTTTGCGGCGCGCGCCGAGACCCCTGCGGAGGAGTTGCCTCTCATGGAGCAGCGCGAAGAGAACGCCATTGCATATTGGGAGGAAGGTCCGCTGGCATATGCTCTTGTTGGCGAAATGGAAGCTGAGAGGCTTCTACGGTATGCTGCGCAGCTGAGTGAAACGCGGCAAAAGTAAAGTGCGATGCCCGACATGATCGATCCGCACAAATCCGCCAGGTCGATACCTGAGAGACCGCTTGCGGCCATTTAGACCCACCAAAGGCTGGTCGGCACAATATAGATCACCCAGTCATAAACGAAGTCAAACACGCGACCGTCCTTTCCATGGGACAGCCTACCGCGCCAACCAATGTCCGCAATGGGTCGATAGCTGAAACGATTTGATCCGCGATTACGCGGTTCAGCTGTTCTTGATCGTTTCGAGGCCCTTGATCCCGCCAGGCTTGAGGCTCGGCTGCGATGCATTCGTTTTGACCTTTTCCGCCTTGGGCTTGCGGATTTCACGGTTCGATCGCTTTTGACTTTTTGCCATCGTCTTTTCCTTTGTAAGTTCTTTAGCGCTTGAATGGGGCCGGCATTCAATCGTCGGCGCGGCCCCGGTCGGGGTTCTCGTTCGCCGCTTCGCCCTCGTTTTCCGCTGAAGCCGCATCGCAGGGGCCGGCGTAGCTGCCATAGATGATGGTCTGGGGAGCGAGGGGGTTGGCTATGGTCGCACCGGTGGGGGCGATATCGCGCAGGTTCCGGATCTCCCGCGCGTATCTGGCGATCCGGCCGAAATGATCGCTCGAGGACGCATCCCCGCCCGACGCACCCAACCGCATCACCTCTTCCTGATGAGCACCAAGCAGTTCGTTGAGATCCATGGCATCGTCCTTTTCGGTTCCTGCCCAAAAATTGGGACGTCTCGTGCTCCAGGGCGGGCAGCGCCCGAAGAGCCGACTTCGCGACCTCTTGTCGCGCATGCCGTTAGTTGGCGGCGAGTCGGTGCAACTTCGCCCGCACCTTGCTGGCGCCGGCTGTGCTTTCCGTCGCCAGCAGCAGAGGCTGCCCGCCCAGTTCCGCATCGTCGCTGTTTAGGAATGCAATTGCGGCATCCCTGCCCAGCGAAAGGAAGGCGAAACTGGTGATATCACCCTGCCTCGCGGCCTGATCGGGAGAAAGCGGAGAGGGCTTGGTACGCCTGCGCCAATGAGCAGCCGGGGCGCGGGTCTTTTCTTCGGTCATAGAGGCCAGATCCCTGTGTAGGTTCCACGGAAGGTCAATTGATCATCCACCAGATCAGGAGCGCCATTGCGGCCAGCAACGCGAAGATCGAGAGATATTGGGGCCCGGTATTGCCGCGAGGATTCACGGCGAAACAGGCTCTTGCTTCGCCATGCGGCGGGCCTGCGCAATCGCATCGGCGAGCGTGGTGTATCGATAACCGCCCACGAGATAGGTTTCGGTCATCTGGCGCACGATTCCGTGCATATCCGGCGGGACATCGGACGGCTGACCGCCCGCTTCGCCCGGTTGCGAAACAGTCTGGATATCGCTGGCGTTTAGCGTGGGACATCGACCGGCTCCCTTTTGCAAGCGGGAGCTCTAAGTCTCTCAGTCGAGGGCGCTCACAAGCAGGATGCCTCTTCGATGATCCCGAAATGGGGAGCCGGGGGTCGAATACAAGGTGCCAGACGCCGTGGAGGCGCGATCTTGCAGCGTGCGGGCGCGGTCACCGCAACGGGATCGGTCGCCCTGCCTGCGCGCAATTGAGGGTTTACGCCGCCTCGCGCAGCTTCTTAAGCTTTTTCAGCGCCATCTGCCGCTTGAGGCGGCTCAGGTGGTCGATGAACAGCACGCCTTCCAGATGGTCCATCTCATGCTGGATGCAGGTGGCCATCATGCCTTCCAGCGCTTCCTCGTGGGTGTTGCCTTCCAGATCCTGCCAGCGCACGCGGCAGGCGGCGGGGCGGTCCACGTCGGCGTAGATGTCGGGGACCGAGAGGCAGCCTTCCTGATAGGTGGAAAGCTCTTCCGCCGGATCGAGGATTTCGGGGTTCACGAAGATGCGCGGTTCGTTCTTCGTGGGCTGGTGGTAATGCTTGTGGCCGTCATGATGACATTCCTCGGGCTCGGCATCCGGATCGTCGGGCTGGAGGTCGATCACGAGGATGCGCTTGGGCACGCCGACTTGGATCGCGGCGAGGCCAATGCCGTTGGCATCGTACATCGTCTCGAACATGTCATCGACGAGCGTCTTGAGCTCCGCATCGAACTCTGTGACGGGTTCGGACACGGTTTTCAGCCGGGGGTCCGGCACTTCCAGGATTTCACGAATGGCCATGCGGGGCGATTTAGTGCGTGCGGGGGATTCGTTCAATCCCGCCGGAAATGGGGAGGGTCAGGAAACGGGCCGCCGTGCCCGCAGCGCCTGCGCCAGAGTGCCCTCGTCGAGATAGTCCAGCTCTCCGCCCACCGGCAGGCCGTGCGCAAGCTGGGTGATGCGCAGGGGAAATCCTTCCAGCCGCTCGGCCAGATAGTGCGAGGTGGTCTGCCCTTCCAGCGTGGCGTTCATGGCCAAAACGATCTCGTCCACCCCGCCCGCTTCCACGCGCGCCAGCAGCGCGGCGATGTTGAGGTCTTCGGGGCGGATGCCGTCGAGCGCCGACAGCCTGCCGCCCAGCACGTGATAGGTGCCGGTGAACAGCTTCGCCCGGTCGAGCGCCCACAGATCGGCGACATCCTCCACCACGCAGATCGCCTTGGCATCGCGGCGCGGATCGGCGCAGATGGCGCAGGGGTTGCGCGTGTCGACATTGCCGCAGACCTCGCACTCCACCAGAGTGTCGCGCACCGCGACCAGCGCTTCCAGCAGCGCGGGAAGTGCCTGTTCGCGCCGCTTCACCAGCCACAGCACCGCGCGCCGCGCGCTGCGAGGGCCGAGGCCGGGCAGGCGGGCGAGCGCGCTGCTGAGGGTTTCGATCTCTTGCGATGCCATCCCCCGCCAGATAGGGCCGCGCCCGCATCTAAGAAAGGCCCGGACCACCGCCATGCGCATCGTTTTCATGGGAACCCCCGATTTCGCGGTGCCGACGCTGGCGGCGCTGCACGATGCCGCGCACGAGATCGTGGCGGTCTATACCCAGCCGCCGCGCCCGGCGGGCCGGGGGAAGAAACTGCAACCCTCACCAGTGCAGAAGGAAGCGGAAATCCGCCATCTGGAGGTCCGCTCCCCCACCTCGTTGAAATCCGCCGAGGAGCAGGAACGGTTCGCGGCACTGGAGGCCGATCTGGCGGTCGTTGCGGCCTATGGCCTGATCCTTCCACAGGCGATTCTCGATGCGCCCCGCCACGGCTGCCTCAACGTCCATGCCAGCCTGCTGCCACGCTGGCGCGGCGCGGCGCCGGTGCAGCGCGCCATTCTGGCGGGCGATCCGCAGACCGGCATCACGCTTATGCAGATGGAAGCGGGGCTCGACACCGGGCCCATGCTGGCCACCGCGCGCGTGCAGGTGGACGGCAAGACCGCGGGCGAACTGACGGCGGAACTGGCAGAGGTCGGCGCGCAACTGATGGTCGGCACGCTGACCGAACTCGGCGCGCTCCACGCCATCGCGCAGGACGACGAGCACGCCACCTATGCGAAGAAGATCGACAAGGCCGAAGCCCGGATCGACTGGTCGCAGGAGGCCGAGCAGGTCGAGAGGCAGGTTCGCGCCTTCGCCCCGGCACCGGGCGCGTTCTTCGAATACGAGGGCGAGCGATACCGCATCCTGGCAGCCGAGATCGCCGATGGCTCGGGCACGCCAGGCGAGGTACTGGACGATGCGTTGACCATCGCTTGCGGCACGGGGGCGCTGCGCCCCCACACCATCCAGCGCGCCGGAAAGCCGGCCATGGAAACCGCCGCTCTGCTGCGGGGCAAGGCGATCCCGGCGGGGACCATGCTTGCGTGACTGCTCAAGTCGTCAGGTAGTTTAGAATGACCCGCTTCGCGCTCACGCTGGAATTCGACGGCACGCCTTTCATGGGCCTGCAGCGCCAGCCCCATGGGCCCAGCGTTCAGCAGGCGGTCGAGGAGGCGGCGGGCCGCGTAACCGGCGAAGCGGTGACGCTACACAGCGCGGGCCGCACCGATACAGGCGTCCACGCGCTTGCGATGCGCAGCCATTGCGACATCGAAAAGCCCTTCGAAGGCTTCCGGCTGATGGAGGCGCTCAATCACCATCTGCGGCCCGATCCCATCGCAGTGACGGCGTGCGAAGTGGTGCCGCAAGATTGGCATGCCCGCTTTTCCTGCATCGGTCGCAGCTATGTCTATCGCATCGCCAACCGGCGCGCGCCGCTGGCCCTGGAGCGCAATCGCGCCTGGCAAATACCGCAGGAGCTGGACCACGAGGCCATGCACCGCGCCGCGCAGGCGCTGGTCGGTCATCACGATTTCACCACGTTCCGATCGGTCAACTGCCAGTCGCAAAGCGCGAACAAGACCCTGGATAGGCTCGACGTGGAGCGCGAGGGAGGTATGGTCCGGATCCACGCCGCCGCGCGCAGCTTCCTGCATCACCAGGTCCGCTCCATGGTCGGCTGCCTTGCGCTTGTGGGCATGGGCCGCTGGCGCGAAGATCAGATGGCGGAAGCTCTCGCCGCGAAGGATCGCGCCGCGCTGGGCCTCAACGCCCCGCCCCACGGCCTCTATTTCGTCGCGGCCACCTACCCGAACGACTAGTTTTTGCTCGCAACCCTTTTCTTGCCGGCAAACCCCGCCTAGCGAGACGGCAATTATCACATGGGAGACGAGACATGACGACGACCGGCAAGCAGATTTTCACGACACTGGAGGCCGACGGCACGCTGACCGTCGAAGTGGGTGAGACGCAGTTTCCCGATCCCAAGGGAAATCAGGTGCTGGTGAAGATGGAAGCCGCCCCGATCAATCCCAGCGACTTGGCGCTCCTGCTCGGTTCCGCGGATCTGGAAACGGCAGACTATTCCCCCGGCAAGCTGGTAGCCAAGATGCCCGAACCCTTCGCCTCCGGTGCGAAGGCCCGGCACGGCCAGCGCCTGCCGGTGGGCAACGAGGGCGCCGGCACCGTGGTCGCGGCCGGCGAAGGCGAAGCGGCGCAGGCGCTGATGGGCCAGCGCGTCGCCTGCGTGCCGGGGCAGGCCTATGCCGAATACGCCATCGCCGATGCCGGCATGTGCCTGCCGCTCGGCGACCACAGTGCGGAGGCCGGCGCCTCCAGCTTCGTCAATCCGATGACGGCACTGGGTTTCGTCGAAAACGCGCGCATGGATGGACAGCGGGCCATCGTTCACGCCGCCGCGGCCTCCAACCTGGGCCAGATGCTGGTCAAGATCTGCCAGGCCGATGGGATCGAGCTGGTCAACATCGTGCGTAGCCAGTCGCAGGTCGATCTGCTCAAGGGCATCGGCGCCAAGCATGTCGTCAATTCGAGCGACGACGATTTCATGAAGCAGCTGCGCGCCGCGATCGAGGCGACCGGCGCCTTCTACGGCTTCGATCCGATTGGCGGCGGGAAGACGGTGGATAGCTGTTTCAAGGCCATGGAGCAGGTCGCCGCGAGCAAGATGGGCGATTACAATCGCTATGGTTCCAACCAGCAGAAGAAGATGCACATCTATGGCCGGCTCGATCTGGGGCCGACCATCCTGACGCCGAGCTACGGTTTCGGCTGGACGCTTACGGGCTGGCTGCTCACACCGTTCATGGCGCAGGCCGGGCAGGAAACCGTCGGGCGCATGCGCCAGCGCGTGCTATCCGAACTGACCACGACCTTTGCCAGCAGCTACAAGCGCAAGGTGACGCTGGAAGAAATGCTGACCAAGGAAGCGGCGACCGAATATCGCGCGATGAAGACCGGCGAGAAATATCTGGTCACGCCCTGAGGGGTTTCGGGCCGCCCCCGTCGTCTGCGCGACGGCGGGGGTGCGGCCTTGTCATTTCGCTGACTCACCGACTTCGCCCGCCCCGGGTAGGCTCCCCCTTCTCATCCCCGCGGTTATGACGAACGGGGGTTTGCACTACCTCCGGTCGAAGTGCTCCTGCATCTCGGCAATTTCGCTGAGCCCGTTGGCAATCAGCAGTTGCAGGAGCACGCGCGCCTTGGGCGGGTTGAACGAGCGCGCGGCGACAAATCCAAGGGCATCGTCATCGATCTCGAGGTTCCGGTCGACATATCCCTGATCGACGCGGCTTGCCCGGACCACCGGCACACCCGAGCGAACCGCTGTCGCCAGCGCATCGAGCACTGCGGCCGGGGCGTTGCCCTGACCCATGCCCGCAAGAACCAGCCCGCGCGCACCGCCATTTAGCAGCGCGTCCACGACGCCCGGGTTCATGCCCGCATAAGCCGCGACGATATCCACCTGCGGCAGCGCATGCGGCCACCGCAGGCGCGCGGTGCGGTTGAGCTTGTCCGGCGGGCCGAACCAGTCGAGCGAGGAGGGGGTGACATTGCCGAGCGGTCCGCGCGGAAATCCGCGAAACGCATCCACATTGGTGGTGCGGGCCTTGCGGACGTCGCTGGCGGCGAAGACCTGATCCCCCATCACTACCATCACCCCGCGCCCTGCGGCGTCGGGATCGCGCGCCACCCGCACGGCGTTGGCGAAATTGCGCATCCCGTCGCTGCCGACCGCATCGGCCGGGCGCATCGCGCCGACCAGCACCACCGGCTTGGTCGCCGGCAGCGTCAGATCGAGCAGGAAGGCCGTTTCCTCTGCCGTGTCCGTCCCGTGGGTGATGACGATACCGTGGATGTCCGGGGCGTTTTCGGTCGCCAGAATGGCATCGTGCAGCTCGTCCCATTCGCGCCAGCCGATATCCTGGGACCCGATCGCGGCGATGGCCTTGGCCCGCAGTTCGACGGGAATGCCGAGTGCGCGGATCTCCGCTGCCATTTCATCGATGCTGACCTGCCCGGGCGCATAGGCGCGGCCCGTTCCCCCGGCTCCGCGGCCCGCGATGGTGCCGCCGGTTGCCAGCACTCTGATGCATGCGTTCGTCATGGGCGCAGGCGGTTAGCGACAAGGCTGCAAGAGTTCCAGCATCGCGATTGCAATTGCGGTGGCAAACGCTATGAGGCGCTCCTCCCCGCGCAGCGCAACCATCGCTGCGTGTCGTGGGGCGCTTAGCTCAGTTGGTAGAGCATCTCGTTTACACCGAGAGGGTCGGCGGTTCGAGCCCGTCAGCGCCCACCACTTGCAAGTCGGAGCAGCCTGGCCCGGCCGGGTGGGCGCCCGGAGCGGGCGCACAGCGCTCGTCAGGCCGGGTCTATCGCCTCGTCCAGCGCGCCGCGCACATCGGGGGCACCCCAGTCGAGATCGCCGACCACCCGCCAGACTTCCTTGCCATCCGAATCGTAAAGGATCGTCACCGGCAGGCCGCCGCCGAATGCCAGGCCCAGAGCCCCTTCGCGGTCGATCCACGGTTTCAGACGCTCCAGCCCTTCCTTTTCGAAGAACTTTTGCACATCCGCGGGCGGGCCCATGTCCTGGCTGGCCGTAAGGACAGTCAGCTTCGGTTCTTCGAGCACCAGATCATCCAGCAGCGGCATTTCCTTGACGCAGGGCGCGCACCAAGTTGCCCACAGATTGAGGAGGACCGGGCGGTTCTCGATATCGGCGGGATTGAAGGCCTTGCCCTCCGGATCGACAAGATCCAGCGTCGGCATCGGCTCGCCGGCATGACTGCGGTCTATGGCACCCGCAGTCTTTGGCCTGGAAACGGGGGCGGCAGCGGCGGAGGTTTCTTGCGCCGGGGGTGGAGCGCCTCTATCGCACCCCGCCAGCAGCAGGACGAGAGCAGCGGACGTAGTGAGCGAAAAGCGGGACAATTCGGGCTCCAACCAGATGTGGGGCGGCAGGTTCGCTGCCGGACCTAGTGCGATCATGCGGGAAATCAACGCTTCGATCCCATTCGACAAGGCGTTGTGGCGTGAAGATATCAGGGGCAGCCGCGCTCATGTGGCCATGCTGGCCGCGCAGGAAATTATTTCCGCCGAAGACGCGAAAGCCATCGACGAGGGTCTACAGGCCATCGCCGCCGAGTACGAGGCCGAGGGCGTTCCCGAGAACTGGGACCTGGAGGATATCCACATGACCGTGGAATCCCGCCTCACCGACCTGATCGGCCCCACGGCAGGCCGGCTGCACACCGCGCGAAGCCGCAACGATCAGGTCGCAACCGATTTTCGCTTGTGGACCCGTGCCGCCTGCGAGCGGGCGGAGCAGGGCCTGATAGCGCTGCAAACCGCTCTGGTAACGCGCGCTGGCGAAAACGCCGACACGATCATGCCCGGCTTCACGCATCTCCAGACGGCGCAGCCGGTGACGCTGGGTCATCACCTGATGGCCTATTTCGAGATGGCTAAACGCGATGTCTCGCGGTTTGCCGACGCGCGGGCCCGCATGGACGAATGCCCGCTTGGCAGCGCCGCTCTCGCCGGCACCGGTTTTGCCATCGATCGCAACGCCACCGCAAGCGCCCTCGGCTTCACACGCCCGACCGCGAACAGCCTCGATTCGGTATCGGACCGGGATTTCGCGCTCGATTTCCTCCAGGCTGCGGCGCAATGCGCGATCCACCTGTCCCGTTTGGCGGAAGAGCTGATCCTTTGGGCCAGCCAGCCGTTCGGCTTCGTCCGCCTGCCCGATACGCTGTCCACCGGCAGTTCGATCATGCCGCAGAAAAAGAACCCGGACGCCGCCGAACTGGTGCGTGGTCATTCGGGGCGGATAATGGGCTCCCTCACCAGCTTGATGGTGACGATGAAGGGCCTGCCGCTGGCCTATTCGAAGGACATGCAGGACGACAAGCCGCCCGTGTTCGAGGCGGCGGGCCTGCTCGATCTCAGTCTCGCGGCGATGCAAGGGATGATCGCGGGCGCCACCTTCAACGCCGATCGGATGCGCGCCGCCGCCGAAGCGGGATTCGCCACCGCGACGGACCTTGCGGACTGGCTGGTGCGTGAAGCCGGGATTCCATTTCGCGAGGCGCATCATATCACCGGGGCGGCGGTGAAACTGGCCGAGAGTCAGGGCGTCGCGCTCGACGAACTGACCCTGGACCAGCTGACCGGGATCGACGCAAGGATAGACGATCGGGTCTATCGGGCGCTTTCGGTCGATGCCTCTGTCGCTTCGCGTTCGTCCTATGGCGGGACCGCGCCCGATCGGGTACGCGAGCAGGTGGCTGCGGCGCGGCAGGCATTGGGGATGGACAGATGATCAAAATTGCTTCCTTCACCCTGCTCGCCCTGGCGCTGGCAGGCTGTGCGCAGCGCGCGGAGCTGCGGCCTGCCGCGGGCGAGAGCCTTCCCCCCGCCCCGTTCGGAGCGCGAACCACGCCCGACGCCGATGCCCTTCTGGAACCGCCTGTCCTGGCGGTCCCCACGCGCACCACGGAACTGCGCAGCCGTTCCGAAGAGCGTGAAGACGATCCCTTCGACCTACCCCCTCAATAGAGTATTCCGATGGCCGCCTTCGAATTCAGGAACGGCGTATTGCACGCCGAAAACGTCCCCCTGCCTCTCATCGCGGAGGAAGTGGGAACGCCGGTTTACGTCTATTCCCTGGCTGCCTTGCTGGATAACGCGCGGGCGTTTCGCGATGGCCTGAGCGAGCTGGACAATCCGCACATCGCCTTCGCCGTGAAGGCCAACCCCAATCTTTCCGTCCTGCGGGCCCTGGGGCGCGAGGGCTTCGGCGCGGACGTGGTTTCGGGCGGAGAACTCGCGCGCGCGATCGCGGCGGGCATTGCGCCAGAGGATGTCGTCTTCTCCGGCGTGGGCAAAACCCATGCGGAGCTGTTGCAGGCCCTGGAAACGGGGATCGGCCAGTTCAATCTCGAAAGCGAGGAAGAAGGTTACGAGCTGGCGCTGCTGGCCCGGCGCCATGGCTTCATCGCAAACTGCGCGCTGCGGGTGAATCCCGACGTGGACGCACGTACCCACGCCAAGATCTCGACCGGAAAAAGCGAGAACAAGTTCGGCGTTCCGATCGACCGCGCTGGTGCCCTCTATTCCGCGCTGGCGGCGGAAGATGGGCTGAACATGCGGGGCGTGGCTGTCCATATCGGCAGCCAGCTTTCCGAACTCGAACCGCTTGAAACCGCCTTCGGCAAGGTCGGCAAACTAATCGGCGAGCTACGGGAGGCGGGTTACGCCGTCACCCACGCCGACCTGGGCGGTGGCCTGGGCGTGCCCTATCGCGAGGGCGAGACGTTTCCGACCGCAGCCGAATACGGCGCGATGGTGGCGCGCGTCACGAAGGGGTGGGATGCCCAGCTGATGTTCGAGCCCGGGCGTTTCATCGCCGCAGACGCTGGGGTGCTGCTCACGCGCACTATCCGCACCAAGCGCAGCTCGAACGGCCCGCCCTTCGTGGTGGTCGATGCGGCGATGAACGATCTGGCCCGACCGGCGATGTATGGCGCATGGCACGATTTCGACGCCGTCGAGCCGACCGGCGAACGCTGCACCGCCCATATCGTCGGGCCCATATGCGAGACCGGCGATACCTTCGCAATGGACCGCGAATGCGATGCGCTTCAGGCGGGCGATCTCGCGGTCTTCCGCACCGCGGGCGCCTATGGCGCGACGATGGCGTCCAGCTATAATTCGCGGGGCTTCGTGGCCGAGGTACTGGTAAACGACGACAAGTTCGCCATCGTGGCGGAGCGCATCGAAGCCAGCGCCATCATGGATGCCGAGCAGGTTCCCGACTGGCTCGCCTAGACCCTTGGTGCCTAGACCCGGTGTCCGTCGTGGTGGGCCGGATCGAAGGTATAGAAGCAGCTGTGCGTGAAGCGTATTCCCTGGGTGACCTCCGTAACCCCGTGCAGGTAATCGGCGGTTGACGGGAAGAAGGCCATCATGCGCGGCTTGATGGGCGGTTCGAGCCCCAGCTTCGGGAAATGGATCCGCCCACCCTCGAATTCATCGTTGAGATAGATGATCGAGGCAAAGGCCCGCCACGGAAACTCGTTGGGTTGGCCATCGGGTTGCTCGCAGTCGGCATGGGCGTCCTGACTGTCTCCGGGCCGCCAGCGGACAAGCTGCAGGGTGTCGGCGTAGAGCGGTTCCGAAATGGCGTAGTGCGACGCGATGTGCCGCGCCGCGCGCCGGCGGATCTGCGCCATTAGTTTCAGAAGCTTTGGCGGCATGTCCACAGGGTCGATCATGCGGCCGAACCACACATCGTCCGGGGGCAGCCGGTCGTTCCATTTCGCGGTAGGAGACCGTGCGTGAAACAGGAGCTGCTTGCGCTCGGCTTCGGTAACGAAATCCTCGACCAGCCCGATGGGCTTGCCGCTCAGCGACCGTGCCGTTCGGACAATGTTGCCCTGCCTGGTGCGAACCTGGGGCGGCAGCGACCTCCGCCTGTCGACTGGGATCGAAACATGCACCGATCAATACCCTCGAAACACGGGAGATTGTGCGACTTGATATAACGCCTTACAATTCCGCGCAATCGGGCGGATGATCTGGCTAGATCATCTTCAGCGCATCCTTACCCAGCGCATCGAAATATTGGGCCATGGCCTCCGCCGCCCAATCCGAAAGCGTGAGAAAAGCGCGCCTGCGATCCCTGTCGTCCTGCTCGCGCACCAGCAATCCCGCCTCCGTCATCTGGGCGATCCAGCGCAGCCCCGTGGTCGGCGGTACTGCCGCGGCGATACACAGCGAACTGACCGAAACCCGGCGATGTTCGGCACGCGCCGCCGTGAGATCCAGCAGGATATCCCATGCCGGATCGGCAAACAGATCGGGCTTGAAGTATCGCCCCCGCAAGCGCCGCTGGCGAATGATCTGCTGCACGAGGCGCGGATCGGGCAGAGACGGACGCGCATGTCGTTCACCACGGCTGCTCGTGTCGCCTGCAAGATCAGGAAAAGCAGAACGGCTATGGCTGTCGTGGGAAAGCTTCGTCCCGTACGCCGGGTCCAGGCGATCCACCTTACTGGCGAGCCGCGAAACCTCCTGCGTCAGGCGCAAGAGCGCGAGCCGCTCCTCCTCGTCCATTTCGCGGACCCGGGAGCCCGGCACCTGCCCAAGCGCCGCTCCCAGCGCGGCCAGGCGTTCCGCAGGAAAGGCATCGAGCAGATACTGGACCCGGGCAGACGCCAGGCAACCGAAGACATCTTCCAGAGCCTCTTCGCTGGTGAATGCCAGAACTTCCGCCCCGGCCCGCGCGGCACGCGCGTCGAGTCGGACCAGCGCGGCCAGACTCGCGCCCGAAACCTGCCGGCACTCGACCATGACCACCTCGCCCAGTGGCACCGCCGTTTCCCCCAACAATCCGGCCAGCGGACCTGCATTACGCACGGAGACTCCCGCCCGGGCGACATCCGCTTTCATGCGCTCCAGCGCCCGACCTTCGCCCAACAGCGATACGGTGGGCGCCATTTCGCCACCGGCAGACGTAAGCACGCCACCGCGGTCGTCAAAAGCGTAAGCCAGTTGCCCCATGTTCGCACCTTTCGAATCGTGCGAACAAATGTAGAACACGCAGTCAGCTAGTCAAGTGTCGAGCGGCCCGATCAGTCAAGGAACGGGTCGCGGACCAGGATTGTATCGTCACGCTCGGGGCTGGTGGATATCAGCGCCACGGGGGTCTCGATAAGCTCCTGCACGCGTTGGACATATTTGATCGCCTGTGCCGGCAGATCCGCCCAGC
Source organism: Qipengyuania sp. (assembly GCF_042095715.1). GTDB lineage: Bacteria > Pseudomonadota > Alphaproteobacteria > Sphingomonadales > Sphingomonadaceae > Qipengyuania. Next base: position 100,982 of record NZ_JBELMO010000003.1, read on the forward strand.
TGCGCGCCCCGGCCGTGGTCTCGCGCCAGCCTTCCATCTCCTCGTAGATCGGCTCCACGGCGGCCTGATCGGCCGAATGCGAGGGGAAATAATCCATGATCTTGCCGTGAAGCCGGTAGCCCGTGCAGATCTTCACTGTGTCGAACCCGTCGAGCACATCGAGCTTCGTCAGCGCGATACCGGTCACGCCGCTGATCGCACAGCTCTGCCGGACCAGCACCGCATCGAACCATCCGCAACGCCGCTTGCGCCCGGTAACCGTGCCGAATTCATGGCCGCGTTCACCCAGCCGCTGGCCAGTATCGTCGCTGAGCTCCGTGGGAAACGGACCGCTTCCCACGCGTGTGGTGTAGGCTTTCACGATCCCGAGCACGAAGCCCGTGCTGCCGGGCCCAAGGCCGCTTCCCGCCGCAGCCGTTCCGCTTACTGTGTTGGAACTGGTCACGAAGGGGTAGGTCCCGTGATCGACGTCGAGAAGCACCCCTTGCGCGCCTTCGAACAGGATGCGCGCGCCCGCCTTGCGCACTTTCTTGAGCCGCTTCCACACCGGCTGAGCATATTGAAGAACGTATGGTGCGATTTCGCGCAGCTCTTCCAGAAGGGCCGCCCGATCCACTGCCGGCTGGCCGAAACCGGCCCTCAGGGCATCATGATGCGCACACAGACGATCGAGTTGGGGTTCGAGACTGTCCAGGTGCGCCAGATCGCACACGCGAATGGCACGGCGTCCGACCTTGTCTTCGTATGCGGGGCCGATCCCACGCCCCGTGGTGCCGATCTTTCCAGCACCTGCCGCCGTTTCGCGCAGCCCGTCCAGATCCCGATGCAGGGGAAGGATCAACGCGCAATTGTCGGCCACGGCGAAATTGTCGTTCGTTATGGAAACGCCCTGCCCCTCGAGCTTCTCTATCTCCGCCTTGAGCGCCCAGGGATCGAGAACGACACCGTTGCCCACGATGCTGAGCGTGCCGGTCACGATGCCACTGGGAAGCAGGCTGAGCTTGTATGTCGTGTCACCGACCACCAGTGTGTGGCCGGCATTGTGCCCACCCTGGAAGCGCACCACGGCATCCGCCCGGCTCGCGAGCCAATCCACGATCTTGCCCTTGCCTTCGTCGCCCCATTGCGCGCCGATCACCGTGACATTGGCCAACTGTTGTTCCTTCCGTGTGGCAAATCGGCGGCGGCTTAGGCCCTTGGGCAATGGGCGGCAACAGCGTGAGCCATCCAAAGTCCGAATTGCGCGATTTTCTGCGACCAAAAAAGATTAACGGGGGGTTTACAATTGTGTTGTCGATCGTGGTTAAAGCTGTCAGAGACCAGGCAATCGCCGGCTGGGGGCGGGTATGTTTTTGCTCACCTGACCGGTAGCGCTCGCGATTGTGCGAGTGGAGAATTGGGGCGGCAATTGCCGTCTCCGGGATCGCGGCAGCGGCTCCGCCCGGAGCTTGCTTAGCTGCCGCGGGCCTCTCCCGGTTGGACCCGCCGGGAGAGGCTTTCCCCGCCCTCGACGCACCCCATGGACCCGGGCGCAGCCCGGTAATGACAGCACAATCTTAAAAAGTGCCTTCGCCAGCGGCGCGAATGTCGGACACTAAGCGCCATACGTTCGTTCGTGCTTCAAGAGACGGAGAACCAAATGACCGAACAACCAACACTTACCTTGAACGACGGCCGGCAAATTCCCCATCTGGGTTTCGGCACTTACAAGATCGAAAACGAAGACGCGCCGGATGCCGTCAGGAAGGCCCGCGACGTCGGTTACTGGCTGATCGACACGGCGGCGATATACCAAAATGAAAAAGGCGTCGGTGAAGGCCTGGGCGATTGGGCCGATGTCTTCCTGCAAACCAAGATCTGGAACGAAAGCCAGGGCTACGATCGTACGCTGAAGGCCGCAGACAAGTGCCTGGAGCGGCTCGGCCGTGATCATGTCGACATGCTGTTGATCCACTGGCCCTGCCCCGGAAAGGACAAGTTCGTGGAAACGTGGAAGGCGCTGATCGCCCTGCGTGATGACGGCAAGGCCAAGTCCATCGGCGTATCGAATTTCCGTGAAGAGGATCTGAAGCGCATCGTCGACGACACCGGAGTGACCCCGGCGCTCAATCAGATCGAATTGCACCCCAGTTTCCAGCAAACCGCGCTGCGCAAGGTGCACGATGACATGGGTATCGTGACCCAGTGCTGGTCTCCGCTGGGTCAAGGCAACGGTCTGGACAACCCGGTCATCGGTGCCATCGCCGAAGAAACCGGGTTGGACGAGAGTACGGTCGTGCTCCGCTGGCATTTGCAGCATGGTCTTCTGCCGATACCCAAAGCGTCTTCGCGCGAACACATGGAGGCCAATTTTGCCGCGCTCGACGCCAAGCTGTCCGACGATCAGATGAGCCGCATCGATGCGCTCGATGATCCGGACGGACGCATGGGGCCGGATCCGGCCGAACTGGACTGACCCGGCGTGAAGGGGCGGAACCGCCCCGCATGGTAAATTCCGACCTAACCCCATCCTGAAAAGACCCGTTTAGAACCGCCGCGTAAAAGTGCGGGCTGGGTCGGGCGCATTCGCCCCTTGGACGGGATCGGGTCACGATGACGATGTGCGCAGGGCTCGCCGAAGCGGATGCCGATTGTCGGCCCGAAACCGTTGATGACGCAAGAGTTCATGCCCGGCCAGCACCACCCCTTGCCGCTGCCGGGCTGGCTCTTGCGGTCGCCGCATGTGGCGGCGGCGGCGGGGCCAGCGCCGGCAGCGGCACCGACGCCCCAATCGCAGGCGCGACTGCGCGAAAGCCGACCAGCGATGCCGAGGCGGCCAGGTTTCTGCTTCAGACAGGGATAGCCGCATCCTCTCGCGAGCTGGAATCGCTCCGGAGCGAGGGCTACGAACCGTGGCTCAATCGCCAGATGGCGTCGCCGGGCGTGTCAGCGGTGCGGTGGCTCGAATCGAACAGCTTCACCGCGATCGACGACAACCGCTATTACGACATGAAGGATCCGGGCGATCACATGGCCTGGTTCCAGCTGATGGACGCATCAGGAGAAGTGCGCATACGCGCTGCGCTGGCGTTGTCGGAAATGTTCGTGGTGTCTCTCAACGGCGTGGACTTCCGCTGGAAAAGCCAGGCCATGGCACGATACTGGGATATTCTTTCCGAAGACGCATTCGGCAACTTCCGGACGCTGCTCGAGAAGATAACGTTAAATCCCGCAATGGGCACCTGGCTCAACACTCTGGGCAACCGCGCGGCGGACGGAAAAGGGCGTCAGGCGGACGAAAATTACGCCCGCGAAGTGATGCAGCTGTTCACCATCGGCCTGTACGAGCTCAACAATGATGGATCGCCGCGGCTGGATTCGAGCGGACAGCCCATCGAAACCTATGGCAACAGCGATGTTCAGGAGCTGGCCAAGGCATTTACCGGGTACGATTTCGACTGGACCGGGACGACCGAAGTTCCAGCACCGGGGGGAAGCGGCACCGTTTCCACTGTCGATTACGCGCTGAAGCCGATGACGGCGGACCCGGCGAAATGGCGCAAGCCCCGAACCAGCGGCTACCATTCGGCGGAAGCGAAATTTTTTCTGGGCGCAACCATCCCGGCTGGGACCGGGCCCGCGGAGAGCCTGCGGGTGGCACTCGACACGCTGTTCAATCACAAAAATGTGGGGCCGTTCGTTGCGCGCCAACTGATCCAGCGGCTCGTCACCAGCAATCCCGCCCCCGGCTACGTCCGGCGCGTCGCGTCCGTCTTCGACAACAACGGCAAGGGCGTACGCGGCGATCTGGCGGCGGTATTCCGCGCGATCTGGCTCGATGACGAGGCCCTGGCCGGCGCCAATGCAAGCAGCAACAGCTTTGGAAAGCTACGCGAGCCGATCTTGCGACTAGCCCAGGCCGCACGCACCTTCGGCGGCAGCTCCGCATCGGGCAAGTGGACGATCCGCAACACTTCGGACCCCAGCTCGCGCCTTTCCCAAAGCCCCCTGCGATCACCCTCCGTGTTCAATTTTTTCCGCCCCGGCTATGTCCCCGCCAATTCGAATGTCGCGGCCAATGCGATGGTCGCGCCCGAACTCCAGCTTGTCGACGAGAGTTCGGCACCGGCCTACGTCAACTTCATGCAACGCGTGCTGGAGGGGACGGAATGGGCCACCCGCGACCTGAGCCTCAGCTTCACCGATGAGCTCGCCCTTGCACACGACAGCACAGCGCTACTCGACCGGCTCGATCTGCTGCTGACGGCAAAACAGCTTTCCGAAACAAGTCGTTCGATCATCCTTGGCGCGCTGAACGCCAAATCGATCGCGCAGACCGGCGATGAGAAGACCAAGCTTCGCCAGGTGCGAACGGCCGTGCTGCTCGTCATGGCCGCACCGGAATATCTGGTCCAGCGTTGAGGAGTGACGCGCATGTTCATCGGCCAATCGCAGGATCTTTCACGCCGTCTCTTTTTGCGGAGGAGCGGGCAATTGGCAGCCATGGGAGCCGCTTCATCCTATGCTCTGGGTCTTGCCGGACTTGGCGAGGCGGCCGCCTTCAGCGCGGGGGACGATTACAAGGCGCTGGTCTGCGTGTTCCTTTATGGAGGGAACGACCACAATGCGATGCTGGTGCCGTTCGATGCGACGAACTACGCGCGTTACGCAGAAATTCGCGGCGGCGACGGGGAAGGTGGCGGTGGGCTGACCCCTGCCCGCTCCGATCTTTCCGCGACAGTGCTCAGTATCCCCCCAGGGCAGGTGACCAATCACGACATCACCTATGCGCTGTCGCCTGCAATGCCCAACCTTGCGCGCCTCTATGCTTCGGGCGACATGGCTCCGCTGCTCAACGTGGGCCCCTTGCTGGCGCCGATGACGCTTGCGCAGTACAAGAGTGGTGCCGTCCCGCGCCCCCCCAAGCTGTTCAGCCACAACGATCAGCAATCATCCTGGCAGGCCTATTCGACAGAAGGCGCGACAATCGGTGCTGGCGGGCGGATGGGCGATCTGGCGATGTCCAGCAACCACAACGCTCTGTTCACCTGCATGTCCGCCGCCGGAAATGCTGTGTTCCTGTCCGGCCAGCGCGCCCTTTCCTATCAGATCTCGCCGAACGGGGCGATTCCAGTGAACGGGGTTAAGGGCGGCGTTTACGGCTCGCGATCTGCGGGTGATGCGCTGTCCGCGCTGCTCACACAGGCAAATCCGCATGTTCTTGCCGCCGATCACTGCGCCATCGTCAAGCGCTCGATCGAGGCTGAGGCCTTCGTCACCGCAGCGCTGGAACCGGTCAGGCTCGGGACCAGTTTCGCGCCCGCCAGCGGCAGCAACGGGCTTGCCGGTCAGCTCAACGTGGTCGCGCGACTGATTGCGGCGCGCCGGGCGATGGGAGTGAAGCGCCAGGTCTTCATGGTGTCGATGGGAGGGTTCGACACGCATGACAATCAACCGACCAAGCACCCGCAATTGATGGGGCAACTCGACTTCGCCCTCTCGGCCTTCCATGCGGCGATGGTGGAACTCGGGGTCGCGGACAAGGTCACCACCTTCACCGCCTCGGATTTCGGTCGGACGCTTGCCTCCAACGGAGACGGCTCCGATCACGGCTGGGGATCGCACCATCTGGTGATGGGCGGAGCAGTGCGCGGCGGTCGCTATTACGGTACGGCCCCGGCGATTTCGCTCAAGACGGAGGATCAGGTGGGCAATGGCCGATTGCTCCCGACAACATCGGTCGATCAGTACATGGGCACGCTGGGCCGCTGGTTTGGAGTTGCCGACAGCGAACTGAGCGCGATCGCTCCCAATCTCGGCAGATTCGCTACGCCCGACCTCGGTTTCATGGCGCCAGCGGCCTGAGAATGCGGTCCGCGCCATCGCAAGGTGGCGAGAGGCACGCGCGCTTGGTATGGGCGCGGCGTGCCAGATCCCCAAGCCTACCGCATTGCCGCCCTTTATCGCTTCGCTCGCTTTTCCGAGCCCGAACGGCTGCGCGCGCCCTTGCTGCAATTGTGCGAACGCCAGAATATCTGCGGCACGCTTCTGCTCGCCCGTGAAGGTATCAACGGGACGATTGCCGGCAGCCACGCCGCCATCGACGTGGTGCTGGAGCATATCCACGCCCTCCCGGGCTGTTCCGAACTGGAGGTGAAGTTCTCTCACGCCGCCGATCCACCCTTCCGCCGCATGAAGGTGAGGCTGAAGAAGGAGATCGTGACCATGGGCCAGCCCGATCTGGATCCGCTAGGGGCCGTAGGTACCTATGTGGCCCCGGAAGACTGGAACGCTCTGGTCGCGGATCCGGAAACGATCGTGATCGATACGCGCAACGACTACGAGGTGCAGATCGGCACATTCGCCGGTGCCATCAATCCGAAGACCGCCAGCTTCAGCGATTTTCCAGCCTGGTTTCGCGACAATCGCACCGCGCTGACCCAGGGGCGCAATGCGCCGAAAATCGCCATGTTCTGCACCGGGGGCATACGTTGCGAAAAATCGACGGCCTTCCTCCGCTCGGAAGGTATCGAGGAGGTCTATCATCTCAAGGGAGGCATCCTCGCCTATCTCGAGCAGATGGAAGAACGCGAAAGCCTGTGGGAAGGTGATTGCTTCGTCTTCGATGAGCGGGTGAGCGTGGGGCATGGCCTCGAACCTGGCGAGCACACGCTTTGCCGTGCCTGCCGGATGCCGCTCACTGCGAACGATCGCGCCTCGGAGCATTACCAGGAAGGCGTTTCCTGCCCGCATTGCGCTTCGCAACGCAATGAGGAGCAGCGCGCACGGTATGCCGAACGTCAACGGCAGGAGGATTTGGCGGCGAAGCGGGGACAGACGCACATCGGGGCGCGCTATCCGGCTGACAGCGATAATGGCTGAGGCCGCCCTCTATAGCTTTCGCCGCTGCCCTTATGCGATGCGGGCGCGAATGGCCCTGCATGTGAGCGGCGTGTCCTACGAGCATCGCGAGGTCGTATTGCGGGACAAACCGGCGCAAATGCTGGAAGCTTCGCCAAAGGGAACCGTGCCGGTCCTCCAGCTGGACAGCGGACGTGTCCTAGAGGAAAGCCTCGATATCATGCATTGGGCGCTATCGGTGAGAGACCCGGAAGCGTGGCTGCAACGGCAGGATGCGGACCTGCTCGCGTCGAACGATGGCCCTTTCAAGCATCACCTCGACCGTTACAAATACGCGACGCGGTACGAGGATGCGGACCCGGTCACGCATCGCACCCAGGCCATCCAGCATGTGATGGCGCTGGAAGAACGGCTCGCTTCTCAGAAATTCCTGTGCGGCGAACGGCGCGGCTTCGCGGATATCGCCATTTTCCCCTTCGTGCGGCAATTCGCCAACGCCGACCGGGCATGGTTCGATCAGCAACCCGTGCCCCGCGCGCGGGGATGGCTTCAAAGCCTGACGAGCTCGGACCTTTTTGAAGCCATCATGGCCAAGCATGAGCCCTGGCGCCCGGATCAGAGCACACGCGGCTCCTGATCTTGCAGCACATGCGTGCAACCCAAGGCAGCCGCATCGTCATCGTCGGACAGCGCCGCCACCGTCCGCCAACCGATAGCGCGCAGGCGCCGCGCTGCTTCGAGGTCGTGTTCGGCAGGCAGGAACAGGACGTCGCGCGCTTCGCCTTCGAGACCGATCGCCTCCAGGAGAGGTTCGAGATAGAGCGAAAATCCGACCGCCGGCTCGTCGCTTCCGTGGATGACATAGGTGCCCCCGCGACCGATCGCGTGCCGCGCACCGTAGGCATAAAGCGCGAACCCGAACCAGCTCTGATATTCGAAGCCATGTCGCTCGGTAGGATCGAGCGTGACGCGGACCCCTTCGCCGAGCCCCGATGCGATTTCACGCAGCGCACCCAGCCGACTGGCAAGCGCACCGCCATCATCCATCTCGGCGAGGCGCCCAAGCGCTTCCTCCAGCGGACCCGCCGCATAGAGAAGCGGCAGATAGTCCTCACCCCCCGCTTCGACCAGGCCGCCCGCATCCTTCATGTCCAGCTCGCGGCGCACGGCATCGACCGCACCGGAGGGCAGTGGCAGCATCCCCGATGCCAGCGTGTCCACCAGATCGGGCAGGGTGAAATCGACCGAGATCTTCTTTGCGCCAGCGGCGATCACGGCGTCCACCGCCAGTTCCACGGCCTCACGCGCTGCCGCGACCGTGTCGCTGCCGATGATCTCCGCGCCCAATTGCAGGCGCTGGCGCGCAGGATCGAGCTGGTCCGCCCGGATCGTGGCGACTTCACCCGCGTAGCATAGCCGTAGCGGACGCGTGGCATGCGCCAGCGCGGTCGCGGCAATCCGGCCGACCTGCGGGGTCATGTCGCTGCGAACCGCCAGCGTCCGCAGGCTGACCGGATCGGTGAAGCGCACCATCCGGCGCGTGCTGACACCCTCCATGCGCTGGGAGAAAGAGCGTTCGAATTCGATAAGCGGCGGACGCACCCGGTCGTAACCGTGTGCGTCCATCGTATCGAGCGCCGCGCGCATGGCTCGTGTCACCGCGGCGGCTTCCGCAGGGAGTGCATCGGCAAGCCCTTCGGGCAGCAGGTCGTCGAGTTCCGTCATGAACGGCCCCCTGCCCTAGAACTCCAGCGGCGTCACCACCTTCACGCCTTCCAGCGCGCAGGCCGCCTTCACAACCTCCTCCGGGATCGGCTGATCGACACTCAGCAGCAGCACTGCTTCGCCACCGGTGTCCCTGCGGCCGAGGTGGAAGGTGCCGATGTTGATGCCGTTGTCGCCCAGCAGGGAACCGATGCGTCCGATGAAGCCGGGCGCGTCCTCGTTTACGATGTAGAGCATGTGGCCCGACAGTTCGGCTTCGATTCCCACTCCGAAAATCTCCACCAGACGCGGTGCGCTGGGGCCGAATAGTGTGCCGGCGACGGACCGATCTCCCTGGCTGGTCTTGACCGTCACGCGGATGAGAGTCTGGTATACGCCCTCGCGATCATGTCGAACTTCGCGCACATCGAGGCCGCGCTCCTTGGCGAGGAACGGGGCGTTGACCATGTTCACGGTGTCGGAATAGCGGCGCATCAGGCCCGCTAGCACCGCGCCGGTGATGGGCTTTCCGGAAAGGCTCGCAGCGGCCCCTTCGCGTTCGATGCTGATTTCGCTCAGGCTGCCATGCGCGAGCTGTCCGACCAAGCTGCCGAGATTGGTCGCCAAGGCCATGTAGGGCCTGAGCTTGGGCGCCTCCTCCGCACTGAGGCTGGGCATGTTGAGGGCATTGGTGACGCCCCCCGTGACGAGATAATCCGCCATCTGTTCAGCCACTTGCAGGGCGACGTTTACCTGCGCTTCGGTGGTCGAGGCACCCAGGTGAGGGGTGCAGATGAAGTTGGGCTTGCCGAACAGCGGGCTCTCCTTGGCAGGTTCGGCCTGGAACACGTCCAGCGCCGCGCCCGCGACCTGCCCGCTGTCGAGCGCGTCGGCCAGCGCCGCTTCGTCGATCAGCCCGCCCCTCGCGCAATTGACGATACGCACGCCCTGCTTGGTCTTGGCGAGATTCTCGCGGCTGAGAATATTGCGGGTCTCGTCGGTCAGCGGCGTGTGCAGGGTGATGAAATCGGCCCGCGCCAGCAACTCGTCCAGAGTGACCTTCTCCACACCGATCTCGATCGCGCGCTCGGGCGTCAGGAACGGGTCGTAGGCGACGACCTTCATCCTGAGGCCGTTGGCCCGGGCCGCCACGATGGTGCCGATATTGCCCGCGCCGATCAGGCCCAGGGTCTTGCCCGTCACCTCGACACCCATGAACGCGTTCTTGGGCCATTCGCCCGCCTGCGTACGGGTGTTCGCTTCCGGAATCTGCCGCGCGAGTGCGAACATCATGGCGATCGCATGTTCGGCGGTGGTGATCGAGTTGCCGAACGGCGTGTTCATCACGACCACGCCCTTGGAGCTCGCCGCGGGGATATCGACGTTGTCGACGCCGATTCCGGCCCGGCCGATCACCTTGAGATTGGTCGCGGCGTCCAGGATGTCGGCGGTTACCTTCGTGGCGGAGCGGATGGCGAGGCCATCGTATTCACCGATAACGGCTTTCAACTCGTCGGGCGTCATGCCCGGCTTCACATCCACGTCGCAGCCGTTTTCGGCGAAGATACGCGCGGCGTTGTCATCCATCTTGTCGGAAATGAGGACTTTGGGTTTGCTGGTCATCAGGGAAATCCTTGGATCGTAACCCCGGAGATGCTCCGGGGTCCCGCGTCCTTGCGGACGGCGGGACAGAAGAAAGAGCGGAACCCCGGTGCAAAACCGGGAGACACATGAATTAGTTGCGGAGCGTGTCCCAGGCCCAGTCGAGCCAGGGGCCGAGCGCTTCGATATCGGCGGTCTCAACGGTCGATCCGCACCAGATCCGCAGGCCCGCTGGCGCATCGCGATATCCGGCAATGTCGTAGGCGGCATCTTCGGCTTCGAGCAGACCGCCGAACTTCTTGATGAAATCCGCATCCGCGCCCTCAACCGTCAGACAGACGCTGGTGTTGGAGCGGTTGGCCGGATCGGCAACGAGATGGCCCAGCCACGCGCGTTCCTGAACCAGTTTATCGAGCGCAGCGGCATTGGCTTCGGCGCGGCGCTTCATTCCGGCCAGACCACCGACGCACTTCGCCCATTCGAGCGCGAAGATCGCATCTTCCACCGCCAGCATGGACGGGGTGTTGATGGTTTCGCCCTTGAAGATGCCCTCGATCAGCTTTCCGCCCTTGGTCATGCGGAACAGCTTGGGCAGCGGCCAGGCAGGCGTATAACTTTCCAGCCGCTCGACCGCGCGCGGACCCAGGATCAGCACGCCATGCGCGCCCTCGCCGCCGAGCACCTTCTGCCACGAAAAGGTCAGCACATCGACTTTGTCCCAGGCGATATCCTGCGCGAACACGGCGCTGGTGGCATCCGCGATGGCCAGGCCTTTACGATCCGCCGCGATCCATTCGCCATCGGGCACCTTCACCCCGCTGGTCGTGCCGTTCCAGGTGAACACCACATCGGTGGACCAGTCCACCTGCGAAAGATCGGGCAGTTCGCCATAATCGGCACGGATAACGGTCGGATCGATCTTGAGCTGCTTGAGAGCGTCGGTCACCCAGCCTTCGCCGAAGCTTTCCCAGGCGAGCGTGGTCACACCGCGCGCACCCAGCATCGTCCACATGGCCATTTCGACGGCTCCGGTATCGGAACCGGGCACAATGCCGATCAGATGGCTGTCGGGCACCTCCAGAACCTCTCGGATCAGGTCGATGCAATATTGCAGACGCGCCTTGCCCAGCTTGGAGCGATGCGAACGCCCGAGCGATTGGGTAGCAATCTTGTCGGGGGACCATCCCGGCGGCTTGGCGCAGGGACCGGACGAGAAGAACGGACGCGCTGGCTTGCGCGCCGGTTTGGAAGCAGTCATGTATTCTCTCCTTGCAGAGAGCACGCGCGGCGTTGGGACCGCGTGGCCCGGCGCCGCACATAAAGTTGCGAGCCGCCGAGTCAATGAATACCGGTAATTATGCGGTGAAGCGCGCCGGGTGAAGGATCGTTGCCGCCCTCGCCAAATCAAGCGGCGCAAACTAAGGCGCGGCGAATGAAGATTTCGGACCTACGGATCGCACTCGTCACCGGCAATTACAACATGGTGCGCGACGGGCCAACGCAGGCGCTGGGCCGCCTGGTCAGGTTCATGCTGGACGAGGGCGCACAAGTGCGGATCTTCGCCCCAACCATCGATAATCCGCAGGTGGAACAGCCGGGCGAGATTGTGCCGCTACCCAGCTTCGCCATTCCGGGGCGGAGCGAATATCGCATTCCCCTGGGCCTCTTCGGCGAAGCGAAAGAGAATTTCGAGGATTTCCGCCCCAATATCGTCCATGTCGCCAGCCCCGACCGGGCGAGCCGACAGGCCGCGAAATGGGCGCGCGGACACGGCGTTCCGGTCCTCGCCAGCGTCCACACCCGGTTCGAGACTTACCCGCAGTATTACCATCTGGGTTTCATGCAGGGCGCGGTCGAGGCATGGCTGCGCGCGCTTTATCGCAAGTGCGATGCGCTGGTCGCCCCTTCTGACGGGATGGTCGACGTGCTGCGCGAACAGCGCATGCATCGCGATATCGGCATATGGTCCCGCGGGGTAAACCGCGACATCTTCAATTCCGGTGTGCGCGACCCGGCGCTGCGACACGGGATCGGGATCGAGGACGATGAGGTCGCGATCGGCTTCCTGGGCCGGGTCGTCATGGAAAAGGGGCTGCCCGAATTCGCCGAAACCATGAAGGAACTCCAACGCCGGAAGGTGCCGCACAAGGTTCTGGTCCTGGGCGATGGGCCGGCAAGGGAATGGTTTTCAGAGCAAGTGCCCGAAGCCCGTTTCGCCGGATATCAGACGGGTGATGATCTGGGGCGCTGGGTCGCCTGTATGGACATGTTCTTCAACCCGTCGATTACCGAGACCTTCGGCAACGTCACGCTGGAGGCGATGGCCTGCGGAGTGCCGGTGGTTGCCGCCCGCGCAACCGGGGCGACCACGCTGGTAAAGGATGGCGTCACCGGCGTGTTGGTGACGCCAGGCGATACGGCAGGTTTCGCAGATGCGCTGCAACGCTACATCGAACAGCCCGAGCTGCGGCAAGAGCACGGCGCGGCAGGCGAAGCGCGCAGCCGGCTGTTCGACTGGGACCGGATCAATCGCGAAATGGCCGACACCTATTTGCGGCTGGTCATGGCGCGCCAACGCTGACGTTTATCGCAGCACGCCCTTGCCGCGCATGCTGATGGCGTGGATCAACAGGAAGGTCGCAACCGACCAGATCACGATGGTCATCGGGGTCGATGAATCTATCCAGTCAGGTTGCGGCGTCAGCAGCTGATACAGGGTGTTGACGCCCAATCCGATCAGGGAACCCGCGAAGGCCCAGACGGCCAAACGCGTGCGCAGCAACAACAGGATGGACCCGGCAACGGCGCCCCATACGCCAAGCGCCCAGAAACCCGTCACGCCGACGGGAAAGCTCTGGAAATACGCCATGGCCTGCGCAGGGGTAACCTCCATGCCGCCCAGCATGGTTTCGAAATAGGCTAGGTTGCCCAGCTGCGTCTGGAGATAATCGTTAGCTCCGAAGGCATTCCACAGCAGAGAGACGACCCCCACCGCCCACAAATGCCACGGCGTGCCTTCTGCCGTGGCGGTGCGCACCGGCACCGCGCGCGCCGAATCATCCTCTACGAACTCAACCATGGTGCTCTCCCCGCAGACTGCGCGCCCTGCGGGGAGGGATAGCATCCGGGCGACGCGACTCAAAGGCGTTCGATCTTGCGAGCCATTTCGTCGATAAGGTCGACGATCTCGGCCATGGTGTCTTCGTCCAGTCTGCCGTGACGGGCCTTGTTCTTCACGACCTGCGCGAGATTGCCGAGCGCACGGAACATCTCCGGCGTTGCGAAAGCGCGGTGGCGCTGCGCGCGGTCTTCCGCCTGGCCGGTAAGCCGTTCCATCAGAGCTGCCGCATCTTCGGCCCGCTCCTTCAATTCATCGCGGCCCTTTTCGGTTACTTGGTAGGCCCGGCGCGGTTCATCGCCCTCGACCTCGCGGATCGCGCCTTCGTCCTCCAGCAGGGACAGAGTTGGATAGATCGTGCCGGGGCTGGGTGCATAGCTGCCGCCGGTCATGTCCTCGATGGCCTTGATCAGTTCGTAGCCATGACGCGGCTCGTCGGCGATCAATCGCAGGAGCAGGAGCCGCAATTCTCCTTGCGCGAACATGCGTTGCCTGCGCCTGCCGCGATAGCCGCGATCTCGTCCACGCTGGTCGCCGCCCGGACCGAAGGGGCCTTTGGGGCCGAAGGGACCATCAGGACCGAAGGGACCCCTCGGTCCGAAAAAACCGTCCGGGCCGAAGAAGCCGCCCATGTCGCCAAAATCGCCGTCGCGCCCCTTGGCGCCCATGGTGATCGTTACCGGCCAGTCCCGACCCCATTTCCTGAAATTCCTCGATCCGTACATCGCAAAGCCTCTCCATGTTAAGATATGTCTAAGATATATCGTAAGAGCCGTCCGACAAGGGGGAAAGAAAAGTTTTTCGCCCGCCAGATGATGAGGAACGCCACCCCGGTTCGACTCCATGCGAGGACGGTTCGCGCTCGGGCAAACATGGCAATTCGTGTGTCGTACGCTATCTGTTGGAGATGGCAGATCTGTTCGCCGACGAAGCGCCCCCCTCCCCCGCCCCCATTCCTTCCCCGGACGATGCCCCGCTGGCCGATCGGCTGCGGCCCAACGTGCTGGGCGAGGTGGTCGGGCAGGATCATCTGACCGGTATCGAGGGCGCCATCGGGCGTATGGTGGCGGCAGGTCGGCTTTCCAGCATGATCCTGTGGGGACCGCCGGGGACCGGAAAGACCACTATCGCCCGGCTACTGGCCGATGCCGTGGGGATGCGCTTCGTGGCGGTCAGCGCGGTGTTCAGCGGCGTCGCCGATCTGAAGAAGGCCTTTGCCGAGGCCGATCGCGCCGCCGAAGCCGGGCAGCGCACCCTGCTGTTCGTGGACGAGATCCATCGGTTCAATCGGGCACAGCAGGATGGCTTCCTGCCTTTCGTGGAACGCGGCACCGTCACCCTCGTGGGCGCGACCACGGAGAACCCCAGCTTCGCGCTCAATGCAGCGCTGCTCAGCCGTGCGCAGGTGCTGATCCTGCACCGCCTGGACGCCGCGGCGCTCGCCAGCCTGCTGGATCGGGCCGAGGAACTGGAGGGGCCGCTGCCCCTTACTGGCGAGGCGCGCGACGCGCTGATTGCCAGCGCAGACGGCGACGGGCGCTTTCTGCTCAACCAGGTGGAAACGCTCTACAATGCGCGGATCGAAGACCCGTTGGATCCCGCCGCGCTGGGGGCGTTCCTGCAACGCCGTGTCGCGGTGTACGACAAGGACCGGGAGGGGCATTACAACCTTATCTCCGCGCTTCACAAATCGGTGCGGGGAAGCGACGTGCAGGCATCGCTCTACTACCTCGCGCGCATGCTCATGGCGGGTGAGGAGCCTCGCTTCCTTGCGCGTAGGCTGGTTCGCATGGCGGTGGAGGACATCGGCATGGCCGACCCGCAGGCGCTGGTGCAGTGCATGGCCGCCAAGGATGCCTATGAATTCCTCGGCAGCCCTGAAGGCGAGCTGGCGCTGGTCCAGGCCTGCATCTACCTCGCCACCGCACCGAAATCGAACGCAGCCTACAAGGCGATGAAATCCTCCTTCCGCAACGCGAAGGAGACTGGGAGCCTGATGCCCCCGCAGAACATCCTGAACGCCCCCACCAAGCTGATGAAGCAGATCGGCTATGGCGCCGGCTACAGCTACGATCACGATGCCGACGAGGGTTTTTCCGGCGACAACTACTGGCCCGAAGAGATGGAGCCGCAGAGCTATTACGCGCCCGTGGATCGCGGGTTCGAGCGCGAGGTGAAGAAGCGGCTCGATTACTGGGACAAGCTGAGGCGTGAACGCGGATGAGGCCCGGATGATAGGGCGCTTCACGCACTTCGTGGCGATCGACTGGTCCGGCGCAAAGGGCCCCCGGCAGAAAGGCATCGCGCTGGCCATCGCCGATGCAGTCGGAGGGCCGCCGGTTCTCGTCAGGCACGATTGGTCCCGGGAAGCGATTCAAGCCGTCCTGCGCGACGAACTGCCGCCCGACACGCTCGTCGGGCTGGATCTCGGCATCGCGCTCCCCTTCGCAGATTGCGGCGCCTATTTCCCCGGATGGGACAAAAGCCCCGAGGACGCGCGTGGCCTGTGGGCATTGATCGACCGGGTGGCGTCGGCGGAGGCAAACCTTGGAGCCAACAGCTTCGTGGCCCATCCGTCCGCGCGGCCGTTTTTTCGCGATGGCACGCAGACCGGGGTGCATTTCGGCTGCGACGGCGCTTCGCACGGCCGCGGACGATTTCGCGTCACCGAGAAGGTTCAGGCGAACATGGGATGCCGGCCCTATTCCAATTTCAATCTGGTCGGCGCCGCGCAAGTCGGCAAATCCAGCCTGACCGGAATGCGCATGCTGCACGGCTTGCATGGCGAAATTCCCGTGTGGCCCGTCGATCCGCTGCCCGCGACCGGCTCCGTCCTCGTGGAAATCTACACCACGCTGGCTGCGCTGGAGGCTGGACGCACGCCCGGCACCGCGAAAATGCGCAGTTTCGAGGAACTGAACCGGTCGCTAACCACTCTGGGCAGTCCGCCGGTCGCGGGGCGGGGTGCGATCGAAGACCACGCATCCGACGCGTTGCTGGCCGCTGCGTGGCTTCGAAAGGTGGCGGGCGATACGAGACGCTGGTCCCCTTCGGGCCTCACCAAAGATATCGCTCGAACCGAAGGCTGGACTTTTGGCGCGTTTTGAGCTTAGCGGCGGCGCGCAAATGCCGGCTTAGCTCAGATGGTAGAGCACCTGATTTGTAATCAGGGGGCCGCGGGTTCGATCCCTGCAGCCGGCACCAAACTCTTCGATTTTGATTTTTGTTCGGAATTCCTCGCGGCGCTGCGGGCCTTTGCTTCGAAAACAGGCCGGATAACTTAGCCTCGGCCCCGGTAGCTCTGGACACCTTGCTCGGGCACCCACAGCCCCTCGGGCGCCGACCCGCTTTGCCAGAACACGTCGATTGGAATGCCGCCACGCGGATACCAATACCCGCCGATTCTCAGCCAGCGCGGCGCCATCTCCTCGAACAGCCGTTTTCCGATACCCACGGTCACATCCTCGTGAAAACCGCAGTGATTGCGGAAGCTGCCCAGGAACAGCTTCAGGCTTTTCGATTCGACGATGGTTTCCCCCGGCGCGTAGTCCAGCACCAGATGGGCGAAGTCCGGCTGCCCGGTTACCGGGCACAGAGAGGTAAACTCGGGGGCGGCGAAGCGAACCAGGTAAAGCTCTCCCGCCCGCGGATTGGCGACATAGTCCAGTTCCGCCTCTTCGGGCGAAGACGGTAGCGGCGTCGTAGCGCCCAGGAATTTCGGTGTGCCGTTCATGCCGCGCATCTGGCCCCATCGCAGCCTGGAGGCAAGCGGGCGCTTGGAATGCATCTGCTTCACCGCGTATTCACGCGCTTCCCTCGATTCCCCGGCTCTCTTCTCATGCGACTGCGTACATTTCTTCTATCGAGCCTCATCGCGGCTCTCGCCGCTCCCTCTCTCGCGCAATCGGGCGGGGGGTTTTCGCTGGAGCCGGGACCCACGCCCACGCCGACACAGGGCAATTCCGTGCAGGGTCCGGTCGACACGGACGGGCCGATCCCGGTCCGGCCGCGTGCCATCGTCACACCATCGCCCAGTCGGGCCGCGCCGCAGGAGGCACCGCAGACGCAGACGCCCGTTCGTCCGCCCAGACCCGAACCGGCCATTCCGACGACCGCGCCGCGACCCGCGCCAGTCCGCGCCCCATCAACTGTCGAGCCCCCCGCCAGCCGGGTAAGCGATGGCACATCGACTGCCGAGCAGGCGTCGGTTGATACGCCAATCGATGCGCCGGGCATCGACGAGCCGGCGGCGCTGGAAACCGCGGAGGCCGGCGCCTCGGTCGAGACCCCGGTCCCTCAGCCTGTCCCAACACCGGCGGATGAGCCATCGGGTGAGGAAGACAGCGGATTTTCCGCCATCCTCGTCACCGCTGCCGCGCTGGTTCTCGCCATTCTCGTTGGCGCGGTGGTTTTCCGGCGCCGTCGTCGCTCGGATCCGGTGACGGAATTTGTCCCGCCAATAGTCGCACCTCGATCGGAACGGGCCAGGCTGAAAATGGAAGTGGCCGCGCTGCGCATGGACCGGAGCCTGATGAACGTAACCGTCGCGTACCGGATCACTCTTCACAATCCGTCAGCGCGTGCCCTGTCGAACCTGGTGATCGAGGGCGATCTGGTGTCTGCTGCGCGCGACACGCATCTGGATAGCCAACTGGCTTCCCCCGATGCGCCGCTCCCGCTGCGCCATCAGGCGGACCGCATTGCGCCGGGGGGATCGCAGCGTTTCGAAGGGCAGCTTCGCCTGGCCCTTTCCGAGGTAACCGCGATCAGGCAGGGCAATGTCGCCTTGCTGGTGCCCCTGATGCGCGTGCGTGCCCTTGCCGACGAAGTGGATCCCGTCGTCACCACGCTGGTCATCGGCCAGGGGTCTGG
The DNA here is from genome assembly GCF_042095715.1 of Qipengyuania sp. GTDB lineage: Bacteria > Pseudomonadota > Alphaproteobacteria > Sphingomonadales > Sphingomonadaceae > Qipengyuania. The sequence goes on from NZ_JBELMO010000003.1 coordinate 119,118, forward strand.
CGCACGCCCGCAACCCTTCAGGCTTGACGAGGGGCCGCGCAGCTTCGCACCGCTGGCTCAGCGCAAGCTCGACAGCGCCCCAGTCGCTGTCTAGCAAATCCGGCGATGGACAGTCTCGTTTCCACCGAATGGCTCGCGGACAATCAGGATGGTGCGGACCTGATCGTCCTCGATGCCAGCCGTCACTTACCCGCCGCCGACCGCGATGCCGAAGCCGAGTTTCGCAGCGGACACATTCCGGGCGCACGCTTTCTGGACCTCGCTGATCTCACCGATCCCCACTCGTCGGTCGGTAAGACCCTGCCCGGCCCGGAACAGGCGGCGCGGGTCTTTGCCGCAGTCGGGCTCGACCGGTCCCAGCGGATCGTGCTCTACGATGACAGCGACGTGAAGACATCGGCGCGCGCATGGTTCATCCTGTACGGATACGGATTTTCGAATTTGGCGATCCTCGACGGCGGGCTGGCCAAGTGGAAGACAGAAGGGCGCCCGCTGGAAACGGGGTCACATCCGATTTCCAGCACACAGGTGCAGCAAACCGGCTTTACCGCCAGGGTCAGGCGCAAGAGCGACATTTTTCAGAACCTTTCGAGCAAGGCGGAGCAGGTCGTCGATGCCCGCGACGCGGGCCGATTCAGCGGCGAGACTACGGATACAGTGCATAATCTGCCCGGCGGCCATATCCCCGGTGCGAAGAACGTGTTTTTCCGCGATCTGTTTGCAGACGACGGCACCTTTCTCCGTCCCGCGGAACTGCGCCGGCTATTCGAGCGCGCCGGTGTCGATCTGAGCCGTCCCATCGTCACAAGCTGCGGCAGCGGCGTAACGGCATCTGTCCTGCTGTTCGCACTGCAGCTTGCAGGCATCGAGGACGCCGCCCTTTACGATGGAAGCTGGTCCGAATGGGGCGCGGATCCCGACCTGCCGGTCGAGACCGGCGGCGGCTGACTTGCGGAGCGGGTGGGCTTGCCGTTAGGACTATGCCGTTCCAGGGGAGGCGGATGAAAGACTTAGATCAGGACCTCTCCAGCGCGACCAAGCTCGCAGCCACGGGAAGGTCCCCAGACCCGCATATCGTCAATCCGCCGGTCTATCGCGCCAGCACGCACCTCTATCCCGATTGCGCCAGCCTGCGGAGTGGTCTCGCCACCAATGCCGATGGCCGCTTCTTCTACGGGCGCAGGGGATCCCCGACCCAGTGGGCGCTGTGCGAGGCACTGACCGCGCTCGAACCCGGTGCGGAAGGAACGGTGCTTTATCCCAGCGGCGTGGCCGCCATCGCGGGGGCTCTGCTGGCCGCGCTCGATCCGGGCGACGTTTTGCTGGTGACCGACAATGCCTATGAGCCGAGCCGCGCCATGGCCACCGGGATGCTGGCGCGATGGGGGATCGAAACCCGCTTCTTCGATCCCATGGACGTGGAAGGCTTTGGCGCCCGGTTCTGTGAGCGAACCAAGGCTGTGCTGCTGGAAAGCCCGGGCAGCCTCACCATGGAGGTGTGCGACACGCCTGCTCTCGCCGCAGAAGCGCGAAAGCGCGGGGCGGCCGTTTTGATCGACAACACGTGGGCCAGCTCGCTCGGGTTCGCCGCGCTCGACCACGGGTGCGACATATCGATTCAGGCGCTGACCAAACATGTCGGCGGCCATTCGGATCTGATGATGGGCTCCTGCACCGCCGGGCGGACATGGTATGCGCGCCTCAGGACCACCGCACAGCAACTGGGGCAGGTCGTCTCCCCCGATGATGCAGCCCTGGCGCTTCGTGGTCTGCGGACCTTGGGTTTGCGGCTCGAACGCTCCACGACCAGCGCCCTCGTTATCGCCGCCTGGCTGGATGGCAGGGAAGAGGTCGCCGAAGTGCTCTGTCCGATGTACCCGGGCGCGGTCGGTCACGATCTGTGGAAGCGCGATTTCACCGGTGGCTGCGGCCTCATGAGCTTCACGCTGGCGGATGCAGACGATGCCGCAAGGTGCCGGATGATCGATGCGCTTTCGCTGTTCGGCATCGGTTACAGCTGGGGAGGATTCGAAAGTCTTGCCCTGCCCGTAGATCCGGCGCGCGTTCGCACGGAGACCGAATGGCCCGAGGGCAAGCCCGCAATCCGCCTCTCGATCGGGCTGGAGGATCCGGCCGATCTTATCGCCGATCTCGAACGCGGGTTCGCCGCGATGAGGGCGCTCTGATGGCCCTCCCCGCGATACCGACCGACGCCCCTACCGACGCAGCGACCGCCACGGCAGCACCGACGCCGCCCCCCGAGCAAGCGTGGAGCCTGGCCCAGCCGATGCCGGAGGAGACCCAGGTCGCCGCGGCGCAGGAAATCAAGAGGGCGGTTCAGCAAAGCGAGACACTGGGCGGATTCGTCAACTCGCTCGATGCTCTGGCTATCGAACTCGGTAGCTTCCGGATCTCGGTCTGGGATTTGATCATCGTCCTTGCGATCCTGGTATTCACCTACACTGCGGGCAAGCTGGCCGGGAAAGCCGCGCGATCGCTTGTCCGTCGCACCACGCGGATGGACAGCACGCAGCAACTGCTGGCCGAAAAGATCATCTCCATCGTGATCTGGGCGGGCGTGTTCTTCCTGACCATCGATCTGCTGGGCATCGACCTTACCGCTCTGGCGGTGTTTTCGGGCGCATTCGGCCTGGCGATCGGTTTCGGCCTCCAGAAGACCTTCGGCAATCTGATTGCCGGAATCATCCTGCTGATGGACAAGTCCATCAAGCCAGGGGACGTCATCGTGATCGCGGATTCCGCGGGCAATTCGACCTTCGGCCAGATCCGCAAGATCGGCGTGCGCGCCGTCAGCCTGGTGACGCGCGACCAGAAGGAATATCTCATTCCGAACGAGAACCTGATGATCAATCAGGTCGAAAACTGGTCCTATTCGAGCAGGAACGTCCGGATCCAGGTGCCGGTGGGGGTCAGTTACGAAGCCGACATGGACCTGGCCGAAAAGCTGATGCTGGAAGCGGCGAAATCCTGCGCCCGCGTGCTCAAGAGCCCGCCCCCCATAGCCTGGATGAAGGGTTATGGTGAAAGCTCGGTGGATTTCATCATCCACTGCTGGATCCAGGACCCGGAAGAAGGCGTGGGCAATGTGCAGTCCGCCGTTCTCAAGAAGCTGTGGTGGCTGTTCAAGGAGAACAACGTCGAAATCCCGTTCCCCCAGCGCGATCTCCACCTACGCTCCTCAGAACAGCTCGAGAAGCTGCTGGCGATCATGGAACGCCGCGAAAGCGCGGCCGAAGAGAATTAAAGCCAGCCGTTCTCGCGATACCAGCGCGCGGTCTCGACCAGACCTTCCCGACCCTGGATCTGGGGGCGCCAGACCTCCCCGGGCACGGCAAGGGGTGGGCGCGCGACCCAATCGGGATGCGCCATATAGCCCACCCGGTCCAACGTGAGCCGGGCCTTGTTCCCCCTGATCATCCCGTCCGCCTGCGCGGCAACGCGCATGATCGTCTTGGGAAGATGGGGCGCGAAGACGCGGTCTTTTCCCACGGCAGCCCCGATCGCGTTCGCCAGCGCCTTATGAGACCAACCGCCGGCGCGCCCGTCATCGGGCTCGAACAGCCCGCGCCGCACCAGATTGCGCGGCGCGCCGCAGACGTCGAGCAACAGGCGCGCGAGATCCGCGACGTGGATGATCGAACTGGCGCCTGGAGGTGGAAGAGGCACGAAGCCGCGCTTTGCCGTGCGAAACATCTCCAGATAATCCACATCGCGCGGACCGTAGACGCCGGGCGGTCGCACGATGGTCCAGTCTAGCCCACTCGTCTCGACCAGCCGCTCCGCCTGCGCTTTCGACGCCCCATAGGCGGAAAGGCCCGGCTCGCGCGCCGCGAGCGAGGAGACGAACACGAAGAGCCGTGACCCACTGTCCTTGGCGGCGCGAAGCATGGCCGCCGTGCCGTCGACATTCGCGGGGCCGAACGCGGCAGGATCGGGCGCGCTGGTGAGACCGGCGATGTGAACCACCGCCTCCGCCCCCTCGGCCAGACGCGCCAGCGCGGCATCGTCACCCAGCGTACCTTCGATCCAGGTCACGCCAAAGCGGTCCTCTTGGGCACGACGTGTCAGCGCGCGCACCGTCAATTCGCGCCTTGCGGCCTCGTCCAGCACGGCCTGACCCACGAAGCCGGTCGCGCCGGTGATCGCCACCGTCACAGCAGCACCATATGGTCCCGATGTACCACCGCCGCACGGGGGGCATAGCCGAGCCGCGCCGCCTGTTGCGCCTGCGACAGGCCCATGATGGTTCGGCATTCCTGCGCGCCATATTCGGCGAGCCCCTGCGCCATGCGCCTGCCGTTCGCATCGACGATCACCACCAGATCGCCGCGCCGGAATTCGCCCTCGATACCGGTGATCCCCGCCGCAAGAACGCTGGCGCCGTCCGCAAGCGCGGTGGCACAACCCGCGTCGACGATCAGCGTACCCGCCGGGGCGAGCCGCCCGCCCAGCCATACCTGGCGGGCCCGTGCGCCCCGCTGCGCGGCGAAGATCGTCCCGCGCGCGTCGCTCGCCGCTCGGGAGAGTGGCGCTTCGTGAGTCCCATTGATGATCGCCAGGGGGATGCCCGCCCGGTCGGCAATCTGCGCTGCTTCCAGCTTGGATGCCATCCCGCCCGACCCGATGCCCGATCCGATACCCGGTACCGCCATCTCCATGATTTCCGGCGTCACGCGTTCCACCAGCGGGATCAGGCGCGAATTTTCGGCGCGCGGATCGCCATCGTAGAGGCCATCGACGTCCGAAAGCAGCGCCACGGCCTGCGCTTGCGCCACCTGCGCCACGCGGGCAGCCAGGCGGTCGTTGTCGCCGAAGCGGATTTCCTCGGTCGCGATACTGTCGTTCTCGTTGATGACGGGGATCGCATCGGCATCCAGCAGCCGGGCCAGCGTCGCCGCGGCATTCAGATAGCGGCGCCGGTCTTCCAGATCGGAGAGCGTGACCAGCAATTGCGCGGCGACCAGACCATGTGCGCCGAGCATTTCCGACCACAGCGATGCCAGCCCGATCTGCCCGACCGATGCAGCCGCCTGCGCATCGGCAAGGCTTCCGCGCCCGCCCTTGTCCAGATGAAGCCGGGCGGCGCCCAGCGCGATCGCGCCCGAACTGACGATGACGATGTCCTGACCCTTGCGTTTGAGGTCGCGGATATCCTCTGCGAAGCGCGCGAGCCATCGGGTCCGGACGGCACCGGTTGGGTCCACGAGCAGGGAGGACCCGACCTTCACGACCAGTCGCGGCGCGTTCAGCAAATCGGAAATCGTTTTTGGCATCGACCTGATGCCCCTATGAAATTCGCGGGCCCGTCAAAAGCGAATTATGAACTTGCTCAGTAAGGCGACCAGGAATCTGGCGCTGCGTCTTCGTCTTCGACTTCGGAGGCCTTGGTTTCGGTCGAGGTTCGGTCCGGGAGGTAGCTGAGGACCGCATCGAGCAGATTTTCGACGCCCGCCCCAGTTGCGCCCGAAAGCCGGAAGACCTTGTCCGCACCCGCTGCAATGAGTTCATCGGCAAACCCTTCCCCAAGCTCGGCATCGGCGAGGTCCAGCTTGTTGAGTGCGACGAGACGGGGCTTGTCGTCCAGCCCAGCGCCGTAGGCAGCCAGTTCGTCTTCCACGATCCGCATCGCTTCGACCGGATCCGTGCCGGCGATGTCGATCAGATGGATGAGCACGCGGCAGCGCTCGATATGGCCGAGGAACCGGTCACCGATCCCGGCACCTTCCGCGGCGCCTTCGATGAGGCCGGGGATGTCGGCGATCACGAATTCGCGGTTCTTGTGACTTACCACGCCCAGCTTGGGCACCAGCGTGGTGAAGGCATAATCGCCGACCTTCGCCTTGGCGTTCGAAACCTGATTGATGAAGGTGGATTTACCCGCGTTCGGCAGCCCGAGGAGGCCGACGTCCGCCAAGAGCTTCAGCCGCAGCCAGACCCACATCTCCTCACCCGGTTCGCCCGGCTGATGCTGGCGCGGTGCGCGATTGGTGCTGGTCTTGTAGCTGGCGTTGCCGCGCCCGCCCATGCCGCCTTCAAGGAAGACGATGCGCTGCCCCACCTCGGTGAAATCGGCCAGCACGTCCTCCTTGTCCTCGGAAAGGATCTGCGTGCCAACAGGCACTTGGATCACCAGATCGTCGGCACCGGCGCCCGTCCGGTCCTTGCCCTGGCCGTGATTGCCGCGCTTCGCCTTGAAATGCTGGGAATACCGAAAGTCGATCAGCGTATTGAGGCCTTGGACCGCCTCGAACACGATGTCGCCGCCCTTGCCGCCATTGCCGCCGTCGGGGCCGCCGTATTCGATGTATTTCTCGCGCCGGAAGCTGACGGCACCGGGCCCGCCCCCGCCGGACTTTAGGAATATCTTGGCCTGATCGAGAAAGTGCATGGTCTTTTAGCCTCAGTTGCCATCCACGCCATCCGGCCCTTCAGGCTTTCCTCGCGCCTGCGGCGCTGCGGGCGGCCGGTCGGCCTTGCGGTCGGATAGCCACCGAAAGGACTAGCGACCAAATCGAAGTTTGCGCAAGATCGGTCGCCTTGCGACCGCAAGTGCGAATGCGCGCCCTTTGCACCTGAACGGCGCGAGGACATCGCACGCCGGAGGGCGTGCGGAAACGAAACAGCCCAGGGAAATTTCGGCGAAATCGACCTGGTGGAGCCGAGGGGGATCGAACCCCTGACCTCGTCATTGCGAACGACGCGCTCTCCCATCTGAGCTACGGCCCCGTTCCAGGTCATGCGCGCCGACGCGAAGGTCTCTGCGGCAACGCGAACGGGCGCCTTAGCGAAGCCGAGGCGCCCGGAAAAGACCTATTTGCCCGGTGCGTCGTCGGGTATCGGCTGCACCACCGGGCTCGATTGCTGTTCGGGCTTTACCGGAACCACCGGGATCTGCGCACCGGTTTCCTGATCGGTTACCTTGCTCTGCGATAGCGGCGCCGAAGTAGTGGTGACGGGATCGCTGATCCCACCCGCTGCCGGAACGGTCATGCTGGCGCGCGCCTTCTGAACGGCCACATATCCTGGCTGAGAAGCACCGTAGCGATCGCCATAACGCGCATCCCAAGCAGCCGAATCGCGCTGGTACTGCTCGTAGGCGGTGTAGAAGGTTTCGAACGGCTGTTCCATGATCGGCAGATTGGTCTGCGCGAACACGATCGGGTCCATCTCCTCCGTCGCCGATGCGCGGCTGGCGACATCGAGCGCGGCGGCGCAGAAGTTGTTGCGCGCGGGCGGAAGCGCGAAATAGTTGTAGACCGTGGTCATGATCTTCTCGCGCGCCTTGATGGCATCGCGGCGGACCTTGTATTCCTTGCCATAGCTGGCATCGATCCGCTCGTTTACCTTCCTGAGGGTGCGGGCATTGTCCTTGATGTAGCTGGCGTAGCCATCGAGGATCGGGGCGTGGGCCGCATCCGTGCAATTCAGCGCGGCCACGTTCCAGGCCGAGCGGAAGTACCAAACCTTTTCGTCATCGCTGAGCGAATTGAGCACGGTAACGCGGCGACCGTCCGCGCCCATGGCGGGAATGTCCATGATATAGGCGGCGCCCGCCGGCGGATTGGGCCGGTAGGGAATGACCTCTGCCGGAGGCGGGGGTGGCGGCGGCGGTGGCGGTGGCGGCGGTGTGGCGCAGCCGGCGGCGGCGGCAGTGGCGACTGCGATCAGCGTAAATCGAAGCGGTGACTGTGAAGTGCGAGGCATTGCGAACCCTTCCCGTAAGCACGGCCAATATCAGGCGACGACCATCGCATCGCATCGCTTGACCCGTGATGAAGCGCCCTGCTTACGCGGGCATAGCGCATAAGAAAACGCCCGAGGGGTAATTTCCCCCCGGGCGCCTTCGCTTGGTTCCGGATGATCCGCGCTTAGTTGCGGTTGCCCATGAAGCTGAGCAGGAACTGGAACATGTTGATGAAGTCGAGGTACAGGGACAGCGCCCCCAGAACCACGGCCTTGCCTGCGAAATCGGTGCCGCGCAGCTGTGCGTACTGATGCTTCAGACGCTGCGTATCGTAAGCGGTAAGGCCCGCGAAGATCAGCACACCCAAGAAGCTCACGACCATCATCAGCGTGCTCGACTGCAGGAAGATGTTGATCACCATCGCGATCAGCAGGCCGATCACACCCATCACGAGGAAGGTGCCCATGCCGGACAGGTCCTTCTTGGTGGTGTAACCGAACAGGCTGAGCCCCGCGAAGGCACCCGCCGTGGCGAAGAAGGTCGCGGCGATGGATTCACCGGTGTAGACGACGAAGATCGTCGACATGGAGAGACCCATCAGGGCCGCGAAGCCCCAGAACATCAACTGCAACGTACCGGTGCTGAACTTGTTGGCCCCGAAGCTCATCGCGAAGACGATCGCGAGCGGCGACAGGATCACGAGCCACATCAACGGACCGCCCATCAGCGTGTAGACGAGGCCGGTGCTGGCGGTGAGAAGGGCGATAATGCCCGTCAGCAGCACGCCCGAGGCCATGTAATTGTAAATCTTGAGCATGTGGGCGCGCAGGCCCGTGTCGTAAGTCGCCTGACGGGCAACGGCGTCGCCGGCGCGCGGGACCGAGCCAAAGCCCGGGCGCTGCTGCTGCCTGGTGTCGTTCCAATCGGCCATGATGACTTCAAACTCCCTTTGGCGAAGGCGAAACGCTCCGCTTCATGCTTGCGAATATCGCGTGCCCGGCCACGATTTTCAAGGAGAACCGGGCGAAATCCTTGTCGCATTTGGTAACACGGCTGGCAACAGAATACCGACCGGCCGACCGAGCTACAGACGCGAAGTTTACACGAAGTTTACACCCGCCCCGGCGGCGGGCACCATTCTCCGGCAGCTGCACTCAAAACGCAGCGCGGGCTTGCAGGATCCGGCTCGGTCGCGCTGGAGTTATGCTTCACAACAGCCGCCAGGCTCAGCGGCTGGATAGCGGAGGTGTGTCGTGAAACGGATCGGCGTGGGAATAGTCGGCAATGGGATGGCGACGCGCGTCTTCCATGCGCCCTACATTGCCAGCATGCCGGAGTTCGAGCTGCGCGCCGTCACATCCCGCCGAGAGAGTGTTGCCCCGCCGCTGCCCGGGGTCACCCTCGTCGCATCCATCAACGCCTTGCTCGCCGATCCGGCGATAGAACTTATCGTCATCGCCACGCCGAGCGGCAGCCATGCGTCACTGGCGAAACAGGCCTTGCAGGAAGGCCGTCATGTGGTGGTCGAAAAGCCTTTCACGCTCAGCGTGGCCGACACGCAAGGCCTGCTCGATTTGGCCAGTAACAAGGGCCTCCATGCAGTCGCCTTTCACAACCGGCGCTGGGACAGCGACTTTCTGACCATCGGCGAGGCCATTGCGGATGGGCTGGTAGGGGACGTGCTGCATTTCGAATCCCATTTCGACCGCTTCCGCCCAACCATCCGCGACCGCTGGCGCGAGGACGGCGGGCCGGGATCAGGCATATGGTTCGATCTAGGCCCACACCTGGTGGATCAGGTTCTGTCTCTGTTCGGAATGCCGCTTTCCGTTTCAGCGGACATCGCTGCCTTGCGACCGGGCGGGACGGCGGACGATTGGGCGCATGTGGTGCTGGAATATGCGGGCAAGCGCATCGTGCTGCATGCCAGCATGTGCGTGGCAGGCGGATCGCCGCGCTTTGCCGTCCACGGCACTGGCGGATCGCTTATAAAGACGCTGGCCGATCCTCAGGAGGCGCAGTCCAATGCCGGGCTGCGACCCGGCGATAAGGGTTGGGGCGTCGATCCAGACTCGCTGGCGTGGTGGGATGCGGAGGGAGAAACCCACCGGCGCCCGGCCCTGCGCGGCGCGCAGCAGACGTTTTACCGCCAGATGGCTCTGGCATGCACGGGAAAAGGTCCGCCGCCGGTTTCGCCCGATGAAATACTCGCGGTGCAGAAGGTCATCGAGGCGGCGTTCTTGTCTTCGCAGGAGAAACGATCGGGGTCGCTGGCCTGAACGCAGGGCCGGATCCGCCGCGTCCCTGCTCAGGCCTCCCCCGCTGCGTCTACCATGGCGGCGGTCAGCGCCTCGCGGGGCTTCTTGTCGCCCCACAACACGAACTGGAACGCGGGATAGAAGCGGTCGCATTCGTCAACGGCGGTTTCGATCAGCGCCTGCGCCTGCGAAAGGCTCAGCAGGCCATCATCCCCCAGCAGGGTGGCATTGCGGTAGAGCAGCGTTCCGCCATTGGACCACAAGTCGAAATGGCCGATCCACATCTGTTCGTTGACTAGCGCCAGCAGTTCGTTGGCGACCCCCCGCTTGTCTTCCGACACGCGGATGTCGGGCAGGCACAGGACCTGCAGAACATTGTCGTCCGCGCGCCAAAGGCACTTGAGCTGGTACTTGATCCAGCTGCCCTGAATTTCGCCCGAAAGCTCCTCCGGCCCAGCCTCGCAGGGCCAGCCATGCGCCCTGAACAGCGCAGCCAGCATCGCCAGCGGCGCGGCATTGTCATCGGCCGTCATGGCTTCGCTTTGCGTTGGCATAATTCCCGGTCCTGTCACTAGGTGAGGCCGTGACATAGCAGGCGCCCAACAGGGCTTGGCAATCGTGCGGGCGGCGGCTCCTGTTGAGAAGTTGGCTGGCCGCGTAAACTCTGTGCAAAGCCTGTGAACAACCTGTCGATCAGTCCAGCTTGGTGACCTTCTCGCCCGCTTCGCTGGTGAAAGGCAGAGATTCTATTTCCTTTTCTTTCAGTTGTTTGATGACGTCTCGGGCACCTTCGGCGTTGGGGAACGGCCCGGCCAGCATGCGCTGAGAGACCCCGTATTTGGCGATCCAGGGCCCCTTGCCGGTGATCGCGCCCCCGGCCTTGCGCACCAGCCGGCGCCAGTCGAATGCAAGCGCATCCTTGTCCTTGCCGACCGCGACCTGGACCCAGATGCGCGAGGGCTCGGGTGGTGGCGGCGGGGGAGATGGCGGGGCGGGCGGCGCCTCACGCTTCGGCTTGATCGAAGAGATATCGACCGCCCCCGCTGAGGCTGCAGGTGGCGCGCCGGGGGCCGGACCGAGATCGGCGAAGGCTTCCGCAAGATCCACTTGCTCGAGTGGCGGCGGGGCGACTGGCGCAGGAGCGGAAGCGACCACCACCGGCTGAGTTTGTGCCTGGGAAGGTGCGGGTACCGGAGCCAATTCCTGCGTACGCGCTGCCGCCACCTGTACCGGCGCGGCACCAGTGGGAGGTAGCAGCGAGGCCGGCGGCGGAGCCGGTGGAACGCTCGGCTGCGCGGAGGGTGCCGGGAGCGATGATGTGGCTGTGCGGTCGGGGCGCTGCCGACGCGCGGGCGGCGGGGCTGCGACCTGCGCGGCGCCGAGCGCTGGTCCGGACGGCGTCAACGAATTGTCTGCGCGGGCCGCTATCTGCGCGCCGCGCGCCGCATAGCCCGCAATATCCGCGGAATCGCGCCCTATCTCTGCTGCCGCCGGAAAGGTGCCCAGATTGCTGGCCGCCGCCTGCTGCGCGCGGGTGAGGCGCGGCATATAGCGCAAATAAGGTGCCATCCTGAGCGCCAGATCGGTGGACAGCATGGTGTCGGCGATCGCCACCGCCTCTTCCGGTTTGCCGAGGATGGCAAGGCCGAAGGCGCGGGTGCGAAAGGCCGTGCGGTCGCCCATCTGAAGCAGAGGATAAAGCGCCGCCTCAAACGCCGTCCGGTCGCCCGACATGGCCAGGCTCAGCGCCAGACGCTGGCGAATTTCCGCGTTGTCGCCCTGCGCCAGCACGCTGTTGTAGAGCGCCTGGGCGGACGCATTGTCGCCCACCAGATCGTAAGCAAGGCCACGGTCAGCAGCCATTTCCAAGACTGGAATGCCGCCGGCTTCAGCCTGCGCAAAGAGCTGGAGGGCGGTGACGGGCCGCTGTTCGGCCAGAGCCACGCGGGCCGTGCCCAACAGGACGCGCGCGTTGCGGGGCGCGATGGCGGCAGCGCGGGAGAAGAACCCCGCGGCGGCCCCCGGGTCTCTGAGGGCGAGTGAGGCGTTACCCGCGCTCAGCAGCGCGTCCAGATCGTTGGGGCGGGAACCCAGGCGGCGCATCGCGTCGCGCAGCTCGCCCGCCTCTCGCGGGGGAATTGCCTGCACGACCTCCTGCGCACGTGTCGGCGCAGAAGGCACGGCCAAGGCCAGGCCCACCGCGGCGAGCGCGCAGGAAATCGACAGATGGGGAGCGCTTGCCGTCATGCGGCCATCCTTGCCCGCATGACGGTGTACGGGCGCTTACTGGTTGTTCTGCCGACCGAGGAAACGGGGAATGTTGAGCGCCGGGCTGTCCGGACCGTCATCATCGCCATCCTCTTCGTCGAAGCGGTTGGTGTTGCCGCCCGAGCCGCGCGAAAGATTGGCCATCCGCTCGAACAGGGTGTTGCCGGGAGGCGGTGCCTTGCTTGCGCCTTCGCCCGCGTCGCCGGAGCCTTCCGCACCGCCGCCCGGAATGATCGGCTGGCGTCGCTTGGGCTGGAGGGGGTTGCCGGTCATCGGGGCATATTGGCCACCGAGATCCAGTTCGCCCCCAGCGCGTTCGGCAGACCTGCCGTGGCCTGCCTGTTCGGACATCCCTCCGGTCAGATCGAGAGGCTCCTCGTCTTCCTCGCGGTCGAAGCGTTCGGTGTGCTCGTTACGCAGGCCCGCCAGCGGATCGACGATGTCGTCGACGTCGTCGAACTCATCCTCGCCATCGTTGCCATAATCATAGCTCGGCTGGCGCCCGGAAAGCGTATCGGAGCCGGTTGCGGGCGCGTAACCCTGGTCATCGCCCTCATCCTCTTCCGCGAAGTCGGCGGAGGTGAGCTCCATCGGTTCATCTTCGCCGAAATCAGGCTCGCTCGTCGGCGGCGTCGGCTGCGGCAGGGGTTCCTCGTCGGCGGACAGGCCCTCGTTCAGCTCGAACGGCTCTTCCTCGACCTTCTCGCGTGGCAGATCGAGCACCGGGCGGCGCGGCGGGCGGGAATCGCCCAGCGCGTAATTGCGCGCCGTGGTGGCCGACATCCGCTGCGCTTCGCCATCGATGCCGGTCGCGACGACGGAGACGCGGATCTTGCCGTCGAGCTCCGGATTGAAGGCCGATCCCCAGATGATGTTGGCGTCTTCGTCCACCAGCTCGCGGATGTGATTGGCGGCCTCGTCTACCTCCAGCAACTTCATGTCCTCGCCACCGATGATCGAGATGATCACCCCCTTGGCGCCGGCCATGGAAACGCCGTCGAGCAGCGGGTTGGCGATGGCCCGTTCGGCAGCTTCGAGCGCGCGATTCTCGCCCTCGCCCTCGCCGGTGCCCATCATCGCCTTGCCCATCTCGCTCATCACCGAGCGCACGTCGGCGAAGTCGAGGTTGATGAGGCCCGGCATCACCATGAGGTCGGTGATGGAGCGCACGCCCTGTTGCAGCACTTCGTCGGCAAGCTGGAAGGCTTCCTTGAAGGTGGTCTCCGCCTTGGCGACCAGGAACAGGTTCTGGTTGGGGATGACGATCAGCGTATCGACGTGCTGCTGCAGCTCCGAGATGCCGGATTCGGCGGCACGCATCCGGCGCGTGCCTTCGAACAGGAACGGCTTTGTCACCACGCCCACGGTCAGCACGCCCTTGCGGCGCGCCGCCTCCGCGATCACCGGCGCGGCGCCGGTGCCGGTGCCCCCGCCCATGCCCGCGGCGATGAACACCATGTTCACGCCTTCGAGCATTTCCTCGATATCGTCCACGGTCTCTTCTGCGGCGGCCTTACCCACTTCGGGGCGCGCGCCCGCACCCAGTCCGCCGGTGATCGCCGGGCCTAGCTGGATGCGCTTTTCCGCAGTCGTGTTCGACAGGGCCTGGGCATCGGTATTGGCGACGATGAAATCGACGCCTTCGATGCCGGCAGCCATCATGTTGGCAATCGCGTTGCCCCCGGCGCCGCCCACACCGACCACGGTGATCTTGGGGCGCAGCTCTTCCGAGGATGCGGGGCCTATATTGATACTCATATTTGGGCTTTCCTTCGGGGAAAACGAATAAACTGGGCGTCTAGCGCGATGCGCGGGACAATGCGAATCGTCACCGGGGCGGCATAGTCCTTATCCACAAAGGGTAAACGCGGTTCCGGGGGCAAATTGCGCATGGATCAGAAATAGTCCCGCACCGCCTGCCAGACACGGGTGAAAACGCCGAGGCCGGCGAAGCGGCGCACATGAGTGACGCGTTCGTCGATGGCGCGGATATCGACCGGATCGTCCGCCGCATAGAGGCACAATCCGGCGAGAGTCACGAAGCCGGGGGTCGCATGCGCCTCGGGCAGACCGGGGATTGCGATGGGCTTGCCCACCCGCACCGCGCGGCCGAGCGCGCCCTGCATGAAGTCGGCGATGCCGTGAAGTTCCG
>NZ_JBELMO010000004.1:0-103619 GCF_042095715.1 Qipengyuania sp.
TCTGGACCATCGGCGCGGTGGCGCAATTGCCCATGCATTCGACCTCGGTCAGCGTCCACAACCCGTCATCGGAGACATGGCCCTTGCTCATGCCGCGCTTCTTGCAAGTCTCGAACAAGGCGTCCGAGCCGCGCAGCATGCAAGGCGTCGTGCCGCAGACCTGCACGTGATATTTCCCGACAGGCACGAGGTTGTACATCATGTAGAACGTCGCGACCTCGAGCACGCGGATCACCGGCATGTCGAGATAATGGGCGACGTATTCGATCACCGGCAGCGGCAACCATCCCTGCGTATTCGTTTCTTCACCGACCTGCCGCTGAGCAAGGTCGAGCAGCGGCATGACCGCCGAACGCTGCCGCCCGGGAGGGTATTTAGCGATGTGCCAGTCCGCCTTTTCACGAATGGCGTCGGAGAATTCGAACCCGCCCCAGCGCTCGCGCAGCTCGGGTGTGTCGGGTGCGGGATGACGGTCGGCCATTAGCGGTCGCACTCCCCGAACACGACATCGATTGCGCCGAGGATCGCAGTGGCATCCGGCAACATGTGACCTTTCGACATGAAATCCATGGACTGCAAATGGCTGAACGCGGTCGGGCGGATCTTGCAGCGGTAGGGCTTGTTCGACCCGTCACTGACCAGATAAACCCCGAATTCGCCCTTGGGGCTTTCCGTCGCGACGTAAACTTCGCCCGCGGGCACATGGAAGCCTTCGGTGTAGAGCTTGAAGTGGTGGATGAGTGCTTCCATCGATTGCTTCATCTCGCCGCGCTTGGGCGGTGCGACCTTGCGGTCGTCCGAGGCGATGGGGCCATTGGGCATTTCCGCCAGACACTGCTTGATGATCCTGGCGCTCTCGTAAACTTCCTTCACGCGCACCATGAAGCGGTCGTAGCAGTCCGAATTGGTACCGACGGGAATGTCGAACTCCATACTGTCGTAGACGTCGTAGGGCTGCGACTTGCGCAAGTCCCACGGCAGGCCGGCGGCGCGGATCATCGGGCCGGAGAAACCCCAGGCAATTGCATCGTCCTTGGAAACGACCGCGATATCGACGTTGCGCTGCTTGAAGATGCGGTTGTCGAGCACCAGGCTCATCGCGTCGCCGAACAGCTCGGGCAAACGCGTATCGCACCAGTCGCCGATGTCGGTGAGGAGCTTGAGCGGCACGTCCTGATGCACGCCGCCGGGGCGGAACCACGCGCTGTGCATGCGCGCACCGCTCGCCCGTTCGAAGAAGTTGAGGCAATCCTCGCGCAGCTCGAAGACCCACAGGTTCGGGGTCATTGCGCCGACGTCCATCACATGCGCGCCGATGTTGAGCATGTGATTGCAGATGCGCGTCAGCTCGGCGAACAGCACGCGCAGATACTGCGCGCGGATCGGCACTTCGACATTCAGCAGCTTCTCGATCGCCAGCACATAGCTGTGCTCCATGCACAGCGGGCTACAGTAATCGAGCCGGTCGAAATAGGGCAGCGCCTGCAAATAAGTCTTGTGCTCGATCAGCTTTTCGGTGCCGCGGTGAAGCAGGCCGACGTGCGGATCGATCCGCTCGATGATCTCGCCGTCCAGCTCCATCACCATCCGCAGCACTCCGTGCGCCGCCGGATGCTGGGGACCGAAGTTGATCGTGTAATTGGTAATGACCTCATCACCCGTGGTGGGCGAATTTTCGAGGTGCAGCGCGTTGCTCATCAGCAGTTCCAGTCACCCACCATGGTCTTGGTTTCACCGTTGCGATCGGTCACAGTCAATTGCGCCTGACCAGGTCCGGTCGGTTGTACGCCCACCGTAATGCCCTCGCCTTTGAAGACCGTGCCTTCGCGGACCGCAGCGAAACCGCCGGGGCCGCCATCGAGCCGATAAAGCGTCCCCCCGATCCGCACCACAGCCTTGCCGCCCATCGTACGTTCGGCAGGGCCGGTAGCCATCAATTTGTCCATACCATCGACCCGGAAAGCACAGGTCCCGGCGCGTTGGCCGAGATCGACTCCGGCGATGTATCCGACCTCATCGAGAATTTTCACATCGGCATTTGCCGGCGGGCCGCCCTGCGCAGCTTCGGTTGCGATAGCCTGGCCCGGCGCCGGAGACTGCGCGGCGCCCACGCGGGCGGCGAAGTCGGCGGCCTCGTCGACGGCGGGGCCCTCTTCCGTCTGGCCGCAGGCAGACAGACTAAGCACACAGCTTGCCATCATAACAAAATTGGCACGCATCACTCTTCACCCTTGGGCTTGGGGGTGCGCTTGCGCGGCGCCGCAGATTTCTCCGCCTTGGGCTCGGTCGCCTTCTTCGTATCGGTGGTTTTGCCTTCGCGGGCCGCGCGCTTCGGCCGGTCCTGCGTCGGCTTGGGGGCTGGGGCATCCTGCCCGCCCTCTTCCTCGGCCGGTGCGGCTTCGGAAATCTTTTCTGCAGCTTCCTCGTCCGTCTTCGCGCCCGCCCCGGTATCGCTCGGCTTTTCGGTAGTCTTGGGCTCGGAAACCGGCGGGGCAGCCGGATGTTCGGCAACTTTCTCGTCACCCGGAAGCACGTAATCCGCACCTTCCCACGGGCTCATGAAGTCGAACTGGCGCAGTTCCTGTGCGAGCTCGACGGGCTCGTAGACGACGCGGCGCTGCTCTTCGGAGTAGCGCAGTTCCTGATACCCGGTGAGCGGGAAGTCCTTACGGAAAGGATGGCCTTCGAATCCGTAGTCGGTAAGAATGCGGCGCAAGTCGGTATTTCCATCGAACACCACGCCATACATGTCGAAAACCTCACGCTCGAGCCAACCGGCGTTGGGCCAAAGCGTGGTCACCGTCGGAACCGGCTGATCCTCGGCAGCGGTTACCTTCACCATGATGCGATGATTTATGGTGAGCGACAGCAGCATGTAGACCACTTCGAATCGCTCGACCCGGTCGGGGTAATCGACCCCCGCAATCTCCATCAGTTGCTGGTAGTCATGCTCGTCGCGAAGCATCCGCAGCGCGTCTTCCAGCCCATCCCTTTCGACGTGGAAGAGAATTTCCCCATGCTCTTCACGCGATGTGACAAGCAGGCTGCCGAGCGCATTGCCCAGACCTTCGCGGACGCCCTCGTTGGTGGAAATCTTCGGTGCGGAATGAAGGACGGCAGCCATGTCAGCGCTCCACCGTCCCGACGCGGCGTATCTTTCGCTGCAATTGCATCACACCGTAAAGCAGCGCTTCGGCCGTGGGCGGGCATCCGGGCACGTAAATGTCCACGGGCACGATACGGTCACAGCCGCGCACTACGGAATAGCTGTAGTGGTAATAGCCGCCGCCGTTGGCGCAGGAACCCATGCTGATGACGTATTTGGGATCCGACATCTGGTCGTAGACCTTGCGCAAGGCGGGCGCCATCTTGTTGCAAAGGGTGCCGGCGACGATCATCACGTCCGACTGGCGCGGGCTTGCGCGGGGAGCCACGCCAAACCGCTCCATGTCGTAACGCGGCATGTTGACGTGAATCATCTCCACCGCACAGCAAGCGAGTCCGAAGGTCATCCACCACAACGAGCCCGTGCGGGCCCATTGGAACAGTTCCTCGGTACTGGTGACGAGGAAGCCCTTGTCGCCCACCTCGGTCGAAAGCGAATTGAAGAAGTCCCGATCGGGCGCCGTGGTGGTGGCGCCTGGATTGGCGAGGACGTGATCGAGTGCCGGCTGGTTCATATCATTCCCACTCCAGCGCGCCGATTTTCCAGGCATAGGCGTAGCCGACGATCAGTTCGAACAGGAAAACCATCATGGTGATCCAGCCCGGCCATCCGGTCAGGTCCAGGCTAACTGCCCAGGGGAAAAGGAACGCGGCCTCAAGGTCGAAGACGATGAAGAGGATGGCGATCAGGTAGAATCGGACATCGAAGGGCTCGCGCGGGTCTTCGAAAGCGGGGAAGCCGCATTCATACTCGCTCAGCTTGGACGCGTCGGGATTGTGCGCCCCGGTCAGCCGCGCCACTCCCATGGGGAGAAACACGAACAGCGCCGACAGCCCTGCGGCGATAAACAGAAAGATGAGGATCGGCAGGTACTGCGCGAGATCGACCACGATTGATTCCCAGCTAGATGCGCGGATTTGCGCCAGCCTCTAGATGCCCCTCACTCGCGGTGCAAGGGCGGCGGGCTTGCAATTCCCGCCCGCCCCCGTTGCAAGCTACTTCATCATCGACTTTGCAGCCTTCATCGTAGCATCGCCATAAGGCGGTTTCAGCCCCCCGAGCTTGGCGATGTCGATCCTGGACTGCGAATATACGCTGCGTGCATGGCTGAACTCGCGAAAACCCTCGACCCCATGGTAGCTGCCCATGCCGCTGGGCCCAGTGCCAC
The DNA here is from genome assembly GCF_042095715.1 of Qipengyuania sp. GTDB lineage: Bacteria > Pseudomonadota > Alphaproteobacteria > Sphingomonadales > Sphingomonadaceae > Qipengyuania. Next base: position 4,335 of record NZ_JBELMO010000004.1, read on the forward strand.
CGAACGGCAAATCCTCCATGGAGACATGGAAAATCACGTCGTTCACCGTCACGCCGCCGCTGATCGTTTTCGTCAGCACCTTTTCGCGCTCCCGATCGTCTTCGCCGAAGTAATAGAGGCCGAGCGGGCGATCGTGGCCATTCACATAGCCGATGGCTTCGTCGATCCCCATATATGTCTTGATCGGCAGCACGGGGCCGAAAATTTCTTCCTGCATGACCGTCATCTCATCGGTGACGTTTTTCAATATGGTGAGCGGCATCTTGCGGGCGTTGGTGCTCGAAAAGTCTTCATTCCCCGGATTGACTTCGATGACCTCGGCACCCTTATCCCGCGCGTCTTCGACAAGGCCTTTCAGGCGATCGAAGTGATGGTCGGAAACAATGCTCGCGTAATCTTCGTTTTTCAGCAGGGTAGGATACATGTTCGCGGTCGCCTGCCACACGCCGTGCACCGCTTCGTCGGCCTTGTCTTCCGGCACGTAGAGATAGTCGGGCGCGAGGCATATCTGCCCGGCATTCAGCATCTTGCCCAGGGCCACGCGTTCGCCGGCCTTCGCGAAGTCGGCGCTGCGCCCCATGAAGACCGGGCTCTTTCCGCCCAGTTCCAGTGTAACCGGCACCAAGTTTTCCGCCGCCGCCTGCATGACCTTGCGCCCCGTCGCGGTGGAGCCGGTGAAAACGAGATGGTCGAAAGGCAGTGAACTGAAGGCCTGCGCGACTTCGGGGCTTCCCGTGAAAACGGCGCATTCGTCCTCGTCGAATGCCTCCGACACCATGCGCGCCATCGCCTCGCTGGTGCGTTGGGTTAACTCGCTGGGCTTGATCATCGCGCGGTTACCGGCAGCGAAGATCTGCATGAGCGGCCCGAAGGTCAGATTGACCGGGAAATTCCATGGGCTGAGGATACCGACCACGCCTTTCGGCTCGTAGCGCACCTCCGCCTTGGCGCCGAGCAGACCGAGTGGAAACTGGACATGGCGTTTGTCCGCCTTGGCCCATTTGTCCATGTGCTTGAGGCAATAGCGGCCAAATCCGACCGTGCCGGCGATATCCGTCATCATGGACTGCGCCGGACTGCGGTTGCCGAAATCGGCAGCCATGGCGCGGTTCAATTCGGGGGCATTGTTCTTGAGAAGATTGATCGCGCGCCGAATCCGGTCCTTGCGCAATTCCATGGGCTCGGGCCGCGCTGCGATGTGCGACTGGCGCTGTTTTTCAAGCACCCGCTCCATTTCGGTTTTGCGATCCTGCGCCATTGGTTCTCTCCGTTTGCAACTCTGTCGATCGGGCATTACCTGCACTGGCAATCGCTATTTCATTTCCGCAAGCCGAGGACAAGTAACACCATGGCCCAGTTCAGTGCCGCCGATCCGGTCGTCATCCTTTCTTACGCCCGTACCCCGATGGGGGGCATGCAGGGGGCACTTTCTGATGTCTCCGCAACCGATCTCGGCGCCACCGCCGTCAAGGCGGCCGTGGAACGGTCCGGAGTCGCGCCCGACCGCTTCGATCGCACTTACATGGGTTGCGTCCTTCCCGCTGGGCTTGGCCAGGCACCCGCGCGGCAGGCATCGATAAAGGCCGGACTGCCAAAATCCGTGCAGGCCACCACCGTGAACAAGGTTTGCGGCAGCGGGATGCAGACGGTGATCATGGGCGCGGAAGCGCTGGCAAGTGGATCGATCGACTATGTCGTGGCAGGAGGCATGGAGAGCATGACCAACGCCCCGTACCTGCTGAAAAAGCACCGCTCCGGTGCGCGGCTGGGGCACGACACGGCCTATGATCATATGTTCCTCGACGGGCTGGAAGACGCCTACGAGGAAGGGCGCGCCATGGGCACTTTTGCACAGGAAACCGCCAACGAATATCAGATGACGCGCGAGGAGATGGACAATTATTCCATCGAGAGCCTGCGTCGTGCGAATGCCGCCATCAAAAGCGGTGCCTTCGATGGCGAGGTGGTGCCGGTCACGTTCAGCACACGCGCCGGGGAACAGACCGTGGATCATGACGAGCAGCCGGGTCGCGGCAAGCCGGACAAGATCCCCACCCTTCGGCCTGCCTTCGCCAAGGATGGCACGATTACTGCCGCGACTTCCAGTTCGATCTCGGACGGAGCCGCCGCCCTGGTGCTGAGCCGTGAAAGCGTTGCCAGCGAATATGGGCAACAGCCCGTGGCGAAGATCGTGGCCATGGCTGCCCACGCGCAGGAACCCGCCCAGTTCACCGTTGCCCCGATCGGTGCGATTACGAAGGTGCTCGAAAAGGCCGGCTGGAGCGCGGACGATGTCGATCTGTGGGAAGTGAACGAAGCCTTCGCTTGCGTTGCCATGTTCGCCATGCGCGACATCGGCATCCCTCACGAAAAGATCAACGTAAACGGCGGCGGCACCGCGCTGGGTCACCCCATCGGCGCGAGCGGTGCGCGGATCATCGTGACATTGCTCAATGCGCTCAAGACGCAGGGGAAAACGCGAGGCGTCGCAAGCCTGTGTATCGGCGGCGGCGAAGCGACGGCGATCGCGGTGGAACTGGTCTGATCGATAGCTGCGGCGGCTCGAGCAATCGGGCCGTCGCCCGCCCCCGCACGATAACGCTTCTGTTAGACGGGCAGGCTTTGCCCGTTTTGCAGGTCAGGGCTCCTCGGATCCCCACAGGCGCGCGCGCGGGACCCAGCCATGGCGCTTGGCGACCGAAAATTCGCACCACGCGCCCATGCAATCACCCAGCCCCCCCACGACGCCGGCTTCGACGAACCATTTCAGGGTAGAGCCGTCGGAGGGACCGTCACGCATCGGCACAGGACGCCCGGTGGTCACGATAGCGCCCCGTTCGGGACTGAGGAGCCGGGACGCGACCCAGCCTTGCGTTCCGGAGGGATCGCGCACGAGCCGCCAGCTTTCGTGGACGCGAACGACCTTCATCGGCAGACCGGGCCGCTGATAGATCCAGGAAATCGGGAAGTTCACGCTCGGTCCGGCACGCATGTGCAGCTTGGTCGCGCTCGGCCTGATGGTGGCCCAGTAGGGAACCTCGCGTTCCTGCGCGTGCGCCGGCTGAGCGCAGCAGAAAAGCAGGATGAGGCTGGCAAGCGCGCGACGCATATCTGCGCGTTCGACTATGGCAGGTCGCGTAAATTGGCAAGTTGGTAAAGGCAGTTCCGCAAGGACCGAAGAACCGTTCTTGACCATTCGCCCAGCCACGCTTTAGCGCGCCATTCATGCCCCGACTGCGACAGCCCCTCGACCGCCAGCCTCGTGTCATCGTGACCCGGCGCCTCATGCCGGAAGTCGAGGCGCGCCTCGTCGAATTGTTCGATGCCAGGGTGAATACCACGGACCGACAGTTCGACCGGGAAGAACTGGTCGCGGCCATGCAGGATTGCGATGTCCTGGTCCCCACCGTCACCGACCGCATCGATCGCGATATGATTGGAAAGGCCGGACCCGATCTGCGCATGATCGCCAGTTTCGGGGCGGGCACGGATCATATCGATCTGGCGGCCGCCGCGGCCAGTGACATCATCGTAACCAACACGCCGGGAGTCTTTACCGACGACACCGCCGACATCGCGATGGAAATGATCATCGGGATCCCGCGCAGGGTTCGCGAAGGCGTATCCTTGATCAGGCGCGGCGAATGGGGGGGCTGGACGCCGACCTCTCTGCTCGGCGTGAAGCTTTCCGGCAAGGTGCTCGGGATCGTGGGCATGGGCCGTATCGGCCAGGCCGTGGCCCATCGCGCGAAGGCGTTCGGGCTGCGCATCGCCTATCATAATCGGCGGCAACTGCCCGGCGCGATCGAACAGATGCTGGGCGCGCGCTATGTCGAGACGCTGGACGAGCTCGTCGAGCAGGCCGACATCCTGAGCCTGCACTGTCCGGCAAACAAGGACAGCCATCACATGATGGATGCGCGCCGCATCGCGATGATGAAAGCCGGGGCTTGCCTGATCAACACGGCACGCGGCGATCTGGTGGATCAGGAAGCGCTGATCGAGGCGCTGGAAAGCGGGCACCTCGCGGGAGCCGGGCTGGATGTCTACCCAGACGAGCCCAATGTCGACCCGCGCCTTCTTAAGATCCCTAACGCCATGACGCTCCCCCACATCGGCAGCGCGACACGCGAAGGGAGGGAAGAATCGGGGATGAAGGTGGTCGCCAACATCCGCATGTGGGCCGACGGACACCGGCCGCCCGATCAGGTTCTGACGGGCCTAAACTGATGGACGAGTTCGCATCGAAGATAGAGGCGCTGGAGCATCGCTGGATGCGGTCGTGGATGCAGCGCGACCGCAACCAGTTGAAGGCGATGACGGCGAGGGATTTTATCTTCCTTCTCGGCGGCGAGCAGGCCGCGATCCTCGATCGAGCCAGCTGGCTGGAAGCGGCAACCACCCGCTTTTCATGCGAATCCTACCGGTTCGACCAGGTTTACGTGCATCGCCATGGCAGCATCGCCGTTTTCGCCACTCAGATGCACATCGAAGCCCGGCTCGGTGGCAGCGAACTCAAAGGGCCGGTCTGGATCTTCGACCTGTGGAAGAAAGCATTCGCGCGCGGAAAGTGGCGGTTGGCGGAACGGTCCCTCTCCCGGCCCGACAAGGACGGCCAACTGGTAGACGCGGTCCGCAGCATGCAGCTGTGGCGGTGACCGCGCCCGTCAGTCCCCGGTAAGGATGCGATCCACCAATTCCTTCACGGTCGGCGTGAAATTGTTCGAATAGAACGGGTCCGACTTGAACCGATAGGCCGCATGTCCGGCAAACATCAGATTGTCTTCGACCGGGCCACCGTGCGCAATGTCCTGCAAGGTTTTCTGAATACAGAAGCTGCGCGGATCCGCGAGCCGCCCCGTGGTGTAATCGCCGTGATCCTTCCAGCTCGAAAACTGGCAATGGCTGAGGCAGCCCATGCAATCCTTCTGATCCTTGCGGATTTCGTCACGCTTGGGCGGGGTGACATACACGATGGTGTCGTCCGGTGTCTTGAGCGGTTCGGTGTGCCCGGCGTCGTACCAGCTCTTCGCCCGCTCGTAATCGCGGGGGGCAACCCAGAAATTCTTGCCGCGAACCCCGACGTCCAACTGACGCGTGTGTTCGCCCGCTTCCACGCGGCTATAAGGTATCTGGCGTTCCGATCGATGGATCAGGTCCCACAGGAAGTCGTTCTTGACCGCCGAGGAATAGAAACCGGTCGGGCTGAACTTGTGGAGCAGGACATCGCCTTCATCCAGAGTCCGTAGGCGCTCCTTCCACTCCTCCGGAATGGGGCTTTCCGCGGTCAGCAGTGGACGGGTGCCGAATTGGAACACAATCTTGCCCAGCTCCGGGTTGTCGATCCAGTCGTTCCATTCGCGCAGATACCAGACCCCGCCAGCCATCACGATCGCGGTATCTTCGGATACGCCTTCCGCGCGCATCGTTTCGCGCAGGGCTTTGACGCGGGGGTACGGATCCTGGGGGCTCAACGGGTCTTCGGCGTTGGAAAGGCCGTTGTGTCCGCCCGCCAGCCAAGGGTCTTCATAGACCACCGCGGCCATCAGTTCGGAGACCTTGTGATAGCTGCGCTTCCAGAGCGCCCGAAAGGCGCGTGCCGAACTGACGATAGGCAGGTAATGCACGTCGAAACGCGCCGCGATCTCGGCCAGCTTGTAGGGCATACCCGCACCGCAGGTGACGCCAGTCACCAGCCCGCGCGTACGCTCGAGAACGCCTTCGAGCACTTCCTGCGCACCGCCCATTTCCCACAGGACATTAATGTTGATCGCACCCTTGCCGCTCGCGATATCGTAAGCGCGCTTCACCTGCTCGACTGCGCCGTCGATGGCATAGCGGATCAGCTGCTGGTGCCGCTCTGTCCGGGTCAGCTGATCGTAGACTTGGGGAATGATCTTCCCCTCGGCATCGTAACTGTCGGCGTTCACCGCACTGACGGTGCCGATTCCGCCCGCCGCCGCCCAGGCGCCGCTGCTGGCATGGTTGGTCGCCGATACACCCTTTCCGCCTTCGATCAGCGGCCAGACCTCGCGACCCCCGTATTGGATCGGTTCAAGCCCCTTGAAAGAGCCGGTGTTCGCCATGGTGGCCATAATTTATTCCTGTCTGCCGCGGAGGGCTCAGTTCGCCGCTGCCCCGGGCTGGGGCACGTCGCCCTTGCACGGTCTGATCTGATCCGGTGCCGGTCTTTTAGCTGCACGTTCGAATTGTGCATAGTAGCCAGCGAGTTCGGGTGCGTCCTTGAACGCGACGAGGCGATAGCCGACGGATTCGAATTCGCAGCTGAGAAGCAAGGGCGGGATGCCGTGCTCGTCCGTGGGTCGATCCACATCGACCAGGACGATCTGCCCCTTGTCCTTCAGCGCGGGCCACAGATGCCAGAGGAAGGCGTAAGGTTCGCCGATTTCGTGATACATGTGGACCATGAAGACGCGGTCGAAGCTGTCTTGCGGCAAGAGCGGGTCGCTGGGTTCGCCCTTCTTGATAGAGACGTTGTCCAGCCGTTCGCGTACGACCCTTTCTCCCAGGCGGTTCAGCGCGTCCCGATCGATGTCCTGCGCCAGCACGCGGCCGGTTTTGCCGACCTTTTCCGCCAGACGGACCGTATAATATCCTTCGCCCGCGCCGATGTCAGCCACCGCCATGCCGGGTTCGATCTCGGCAAGGCGCATGACGCTTTCCGCCTCGCCCCGGCTGTCACGCTGGTCCTCGGTGGAGAAGGAATTGGCACCCAGATCCGAGACCGGCCGGTCGGGCGCAGGAAACCGATGCTCTTCGTCTCCTGCGGCAGGAGTACCGGCATCGCAGCCGGCAAGCAGAGCCAGTGCCGCCAAGCCAAGCATCGCCTTCATTCGACGTCCTCCACATCGACGCTCTCGCCCGTCACCCGTTGCGCAAGGGCGGCGGAGATGAAGGGGTCGAGCGCGCCGTCCAGCACGTCGTCAGGCGTGGGGCTTGTCACCCCGGTGCGCAGGTCCTTCACCATCTGATAGGGCTGCAACACATAGCTTCTGATCTGGTGCCCCCAGCCGATGTCGCTTTTCGCGCTGTGTTCGGCACTGGCGGCTTCCTCACGCTTGCGCATTTCCTCTTCGTAAAGGCGCGCCTTCAGCATGTTCATCGCGATGTCGCGGTTCTTGTGCTGGCTGCGGTCGACCTGGCTGGCGACGACTATGCCCGACGGCTGGTGCGTTATACGCACGGCGGAATCGGTCGTGTTGACGTGCTGGCCGCCCGCGCCGCTGGCGCGGTAGGTGTCGATCTTCAGATCGGCCGGGTTGATATCGATCTCGAAACTGTCGTCGATCACCGGGTAGACCCAGACCGAGCTGAAGCTGGTGTGGCGCCGCGCCGAACTGTCATAGGGGCTGATGCGGACAAGCCGGTGTACGCCGCTTTCCGTCTTGGCATAACCATAGGCATTTTCGCCCTTCAGCAGCAGTGTCGCCGACTTGATGCCAGCCGCTTCGCCCGACTGATACTCCACCGTCTCCACCTTGAAGCCCTTACGCTCGGCCCAGCGGGCATACATCCGCAGCAGCATCTCGGCCCAGTCCTGGCTCTCGGTGCCTCCCGCCCCGGCGTGGATTTCGAGATAGGTGTCCATGCCGTCGGCCTCGCCCGAAAGCAGCGCCTGGACCTTGTCCGCATCGGCGCGCTCCGCCAGCCGGGCCAAAGTCTGGAGCCCCTCGGTCTCAACCTCCTCGTCGCCCTCGGCCTCGCCCATCTCGACGAATTCGACGGCGTCCTTCATCTCGGAAGAGATTTCGCGCACCGTGCCGATTGCCGCTTCCAGCTTCCGACGCTCGCGCATGACGGCTTCGGCTTCCTTGGGATCGTCCCACAGCGTCGGATCCTCCACCCGCGCGTTGAGCTCGTCGAGACGGCGCAGCGCTCGGTCCCAGTCCAGGGACTGGCGAACCAACGCCAAGGCGGCTTCGATACGGTCGATATGGGCCTGCCCTTCGGCACGCATGCTGAAAACACTCCGATAATAATCAATACGCCAGCGCGCCTAGCGCAGCGCGGCGATTAGGGAAAGCAGCGGCTTTTACGCTATCTGGCGGCGAGCTTGCGCACCACTTCAAGGCTGCGGCTGATGTGCCCCTTCGGTGCCATGTCGGAAAATGCGTCCACAATGCGGCCATCCCGCCCGATCACATAGGTCGTTCGCGACGTGTAACCCGGCTTGTTGGCGAGGCTTACGTCATAGGCTTTGATCACGCCTGGCGATGCGGCAGCGACAGTGAACTGCCCGGCGCATTCCTTGGCGGAAAATTCCTTCAATTGGTCGGTGTTGCCCGCCGTCATGCCGATGACGGTAGCCCCCGCCTTGCGATAGGCACCGATGTTCTGCGCGAAGGCGTTCGCTTCGATATTGCAGCCCGCGGTGAAGGCGGCGGGGAAAAAGTAGAGGACGACCGGTCCCTTCTTGAGAGCGCCGGCAAGATCGACGCTGACCGTTTTCCCGGCACGCGCGCCCTGCGCCTTGAAAGCGGGCGCCTTCGCCCCGGCAGGGAGTTCGGCAGTGGCCGGGGCGGACAGGGCGATCGCAGCAACGGCCGCGACGAGCGAAAGGGTTTTGCTGCGTTTTGTCATGCGCCGAACATGGACCTTCCCACGCGCAAGGCCAAGCAAATTAGTAGATGCCGCCCTGCTCTTCCACGAAATCGGCGGGTGCCTCCTGCCGCTGCGGGCCCCGATTGGGTTGCGCTGCGATGCGGGCCTGACGGATCAGTTCCAGAATCTCGTTACGGCGCGCCGCGATCTGATCATTTCGGGTAGAGCGCGGAGGTTCGGTATCGGGTTTGAACGCTTCCCATATGACAGCAGCAAGCGGCTCGCTGGATGGAGTGGCGTCGAAGACCCGCTTTCCGGACCGGCGATCGACTTTCACCATCAGCACGCCCGGCGGGGCTACGAACTCGTCGTCGCCCCAACGGTCTCGTGTCGCTTCCACGAATTCCTTCATGATCGGGGCCGCAGTATTGCCGCCCTGTACCCAGCCGCCGAGATCGCGGGGCTGGTCGTAACCGACATACATCCCCGCGACGATATTGGGCGATCCGCCCACGAACCAGGCATTGGTCGGTCCGGACGTCGTCCCGGTCTTGCCGAACAGCGGTAGCCCCAGACTACGCAGGCGCACCGCCGTGCCACGCTGCACCACGCCCTGCAGCATGTGGACGACCTGGAACGCGGTGCGTGGGTCCATTACCTGCTGCCCCGAAATGCCCAGTCGCGGCATCGGTTTGCCATCCCACTCGGCCATATTGCAGCCGGCGCAGTCGCGCTTGTCCGCGCGCCAGATGACCTTCCCGCGCCGGTCCTGCACATAATCGATCACGGTGCCTTCACCGTGCATGCGGCCCCAGTTTGCCAGTGCGGTATAGGCCGACACCATCCGCGCGACCGTGGTATCGCCCGCACCCAGCGCGAAGGAGAGGTAGTTGTCGTAATCGCCGATGCCCACCCGCTTGAAGGTGTTGGTGACCGCTTCCATCCCCGCATCCGCGGCGATATGAACGGTCATCAGATTGCGGCTCTGTTCCAAGCCCCAGCGCATGGTATGCGTGCCGCCCCCGCCGCCACCGAAATTGCGGAAGCATTTCTCGCCCAGCGCCGCACCCTGATAGACGCAATAAGCCTGGTCGGGGACCTGGGTGGCCGGCGTCATCCCGGCATCGAGCCCCGTCGCATAGACGAAGGGCTTGATGGTAGATCCGGGCTGGCGAAGCGCCTGAGTAGCGCGGTTGAAGCTGCCGAGGCGGCTGTCGAACCCGCCCTGCATGGCCATGATCCGACCCGTCTTCGGATCTTCGGCCAGGAAAGCGCCCGAAACCTCGGGCACCGTGCGGGTGACATAGCCGCTACCGCTGGGCGCCGCGGCGGTGACATCGCCGACCTTGATGGCGGAAGGCACGTTCGAAAGCGGGTGCGTGGTTCCGTCTGAGAAGCCGATCGTGGCAGAATCGCCGTTCTTCTCAACGATCACGCCCATCCGCCAGTCCTTGTAACGGATGCCGATGTTGGAAGAAGCTAGTTGCGCCGTCAGGTCGCCCTTGGTCGGATCGAGTGTTGCAACCGGCACCCGCCAGGCCTTCCCTGCGGCGTAGCGCAACAGGCCAACGCGCAAAGCGTCACGGGCCGCATCCTGCATTTCGGTGTCCAGCGACGTGCGAACCCACAGCCCCCCGGCATAGACGCTGTTGGGACCGGTTTCGGCCGTTTCGCCATAGCGTTCCAGAAGCTGGCGACGCACTTCCTCCAGGAAATAGCCCGCATCGACATAACGTTCGGCGCGCTCCGTCTTCAGGCCGAGCGGCTGGGAGTTGGCAGCGGCGGCCTCGCTCGCGGTGATGAAGCCGTTGCGCTGCATTTGCTCCAGCACGAAATTGCGCCTGTCGATCGCCGCCTGCTGGTTGCGCTCGCGACCATACCGTTCGGGCGCCTTCGGCAGAATAGCAAGGAACGCCGCCTCGGACAGCGTCAGATCGCCGACATCCTTGTCGAAATAGGCGCGCGATGCCGCCTGCACGCCGAAACTGCGCCGGCCGAGCGGGATTTCGTTGAGATAGAGGGTCAGGATTTCCTGTTTGGAAAGCACGCCCTCGATCCTGCGGGCAAGGATCATTTCCTTGAGCTTGCGCGTCACGGAGTATTCGTCACTCAGCAGGACGTTCTTGGCCACCTGCTGCGTGATCGTGGACCCGCCAACCGCGCGCCTTGTTCGCGCTGGATTGAGATAGTCGATCACGGCGTTGGCAGTCCCGAACAGGTCGACGCCACCGTGCGAGAAGAACGTTCGATCCTCTGCAGAGAGAAACGCCTCGATCAGCTGGGGCGGAAAATCGGTGTATTGCAGCTGGATGCGGCGCTCTCGCGCATAGGAATGAACGATCTCGCCATCGGCGCCGCGAACCATCGTTGGAAGGGGGGTCTCGTATTCAAGCAGCGATTCGGCATCGGGAAGGTCGCGAGACAGCAGGAACCAGCCGATCAGGGCCGCCAGCAGGCCAAGAACCAGCAGAATGTTGCCCCAGCGGAACCAGCGCCTCTCGCGCCAGTTGCGCGCGTACCAGTTCCCCACCGCCGCGCCGGTGGCAGCAATGCGCCCACGCGCACTCCCAAGGATCGAGCTTTCAGCCATGCGTCGGGGATTAGGGCGCGACCGCCCCGCTGGCAATGGGCGAAGGACTGGCCTGGCCCTGTCGTTCGCTTGCGAAATAGAGCCTGATTGCACGCGCCATAACCGTTGCGAAGGCGCGCTTGCCTTCGACGGAAGAGAGACGCTGCGCCTCCTGCGGATTGGTGATGTACCCGCTCTCGAAGAGGACCGAAGGAACGTCGGGCGCGCGCAAGACCTCCAGAACGGCGGTACGCAGCGGCCGTTTGTGGAAGCGCAGGATACCCTGCCCTTCGCTTTCGATCAGCGACGCGAGTTTGGCCGATTGCTCCATCGTGCGGCGTTGGGACAGGTCGACCAGAATAGACGCGACGACATCGCTTTGTCCTTCCATATCCTGCCCGTTGACCTGTGCGGCGGAATTTTCCCGGCTGGCGAAACGGCGGGCGGCGGCGCTCGACGCTTTATCCGAGAGCGTGTAGATGCTGGCCCCGGTCACCGCCTCGGCCGTATCACCGCTGGCGCCCGCGCTGTCCGCATGGATAGATATGAACAGGTCGGCCCCCATCCGACGCGCGATGCGAAAACGCTCGGTCAGCGATACGAAGCTGTCGTCGTCGCGGGTCATCGCCACGCGATAGCGACCATCGGAAACCAGGCGGTCGCGCAGCGCCTGTGCAAGGCCGAGGGCAATCGTCTTTTCGTCGAACCCTTCGGCACGCGCGCCATAGTCGAAGCCGCCATGGCCTGCATCGATCACCACGAGGGGAGCGGAATCATCTCCGCTTCCCACCAACCCCGGCCCTTCGTACGGCCGCGCTTCGGGCAGAGTCACTCGCGCGATCGAACTTTCGCCAAACGGAGCGAGACCGGGCGCGACACTCAGAGCGAGCGCGAAAAGCGCCAAGACGAGCACGGCCAGCGCGGCAAGGAGGGGAACAAGGCGGCGTATGGCCATGACATGCGGTTACGGCGATCGGGCAGTCCCGCGCAATATGGTTGCGGCATAAATGCCATGCTGCTAGCCCGGTCTAATCGGCCTTCGATCGCGCGATGCGCATCGCAGGCCCCCCGTTATCGGCTCGGCATTCCTGCCGGCCCTACGAAGACAGGTTGATGCAGGTTTCGAACCGTCCTTCCCGCCACACAGCTTTGCAGTCGATCGACCGCAACGCCATGCCGGCGGTTCGGAGAGTGCCCATGAAGCACCGGTTCGCGCATGCAGACACGAACTACCGCGCTCTCGCAGTCTTGCGACAGCCGCGGTCACGACACCCCGCCGCCCGTTATGAAGGTGGCGGATTTCCATACATTTTGCGCGTGACTGCCGCTGGATCCGATCCGGCCGCCCGCGCATGGAGAATATACGATGACAACGCGCATGCTAATCGATGCGCGCCACCAGGAAGAAACCCGGGTGGCGGTACTCAAGGGCAACCGGATTGAGGAATTCGATTTCGAGTCTGCCGATAAGAAGCAGATAAAGGGCAACATCTATCTCGCCAAAGTCACCCGCGTAGAGCCCAGCCTTCAGGCGGCCTTCGTAGACTTCGGCGGTAATCGCCACGGCTTCCTGGCCTTCAGCGAAATCCATCCCGATTATTACCAGATCCCGCGCGAGGACCGTGAGGCGTTGCTGGCCGCAGAGGCCGAGGCGGCCGAGGAAGAGGCCCGGCTCCGCGACGAGGAGGAAGAGCGCGGGGAGATGCCCGGCGACGAATACGACGCCGAGGATGAGAGCAGCGAAGCTCTGGCCGAGGATCTGGCCGAAGACGGGCTTGAAGAGGTCGATACCTCCGACAAGGATCACGTTTCCACCATCGAGGAAGGCCATTCCGACTCCGACGACGAGGACGATGCCTCGGACGAAGAGGGCGACGACCGGTCTTCCCGCCAGCGTCGCGGTCGCGGGCGGCGTCAGGGCCGCGGCGGTGGCCGTGCCCGCGCCAAGGAAGTGGACGAAGCCCGCGCCAAGCGCATGGCGCTGCGCCGCCGTTACAAGATCCAGGACGTCATCCAGCGCCGTCAGGTTCTGCTGGTGCAAGTCGTCAAGGAAGAGCGCGGCAACAAGGGTGCCGCCCTTACCACGTATCTCAGCCTTGCCGGGCGCTATACCGTGCTCATGCCGAATTCCAGCCACGGCGGGGGCATCAGCCGCAAGATCAGTTCGGCAAGCGACCGCAAGCGCCTGAAGGCCGTCGTCGACGATCTGACCCTGCCCAAGTCGATGGGACTGATCGTGCGCACCGCCGGGCTTCAGCGCACCAAGACCGAGATCAAGCGCGATTTCGACTATCTCGCCCGCCTGTGGGACGAAATTCGGGAAAAGACGCTGGGTTCGAGCGCGCCCAATCTGATCCATTCGGACAGCGACCTGATCAAGCGCGCGATTCGCGACATCTACAATCGCGACATTGAAGAGATCGTGGTGGAAGGTGAGGAAGGCTACAAGTCGGCCCGCGCCTTCATGAAGATGCTGATGCCCAGCCACGCGCGCCGGGTGAAGCCCTATTCCGATCCCGTGCCGCTGTTCCAGCGATACGGTGCGGAAGATCAGCTCCGCGCGATGTACGATCCCGTCGTGCAGCTCAAGAGCGGCGGCTATCTGGTGATCAACCCGACCGAAGCTCTGGTATCGATCGACATCAACTCGGGCCGTTCCACCAAGGAGCACGGCATCGAGCAGACCGCGCTCGCCACAAATCTGGAAGCCGCCAAGGAAATCGCGCGCCAGCTGCGCCTGCGGGACATGGCCGGGCTGGTGGTGATCGACTTCATCGACATGGAGCACCACTCCAATACCCGCAAGGTGGAGCGCGCCATGAAGGATGCGCTCAAGAACGACCGTGCGCGCATCCAGGTCGGCCGCATCTCCAGCTTCGGGCTGATGGAAATGAGCCGGCAGCGCCTGCGCACCGGCGTGCTTGAGGCAACCACGCGCGAATGCCCGCATTGCGATGGCACCGGCCTCGTCCGCACCGCATCCAGCGCCGGCCTCTCCGCGCTTCGGCTGATCGAAGAGGAAGCAGCCAAGGGCAAGGGCACGATCATCACCCTGTCGGCCAGCACGGAGGCCGCGGTCTATCTGCTCAACGCGAAGCGCGCGGAGCTGATGGAGATCGAGCAGCGCTATGGCGTCAACGTGGAAGTGGTGCCCGAAGGGGAAGAGGAAGGCGCCAAGATGGACGTCGGCAGTTCCGGCCCGCGTCCTGCCGCCGCCCCCAGGTTCGAGCCGATCGTCGATGACGAGGAGCCCGAAGAGGACTACGACAACGACGATTACGATGACGATGATGCAGACGATCAGTCCGACGACGATCGCGGTGACAATTCCGAAAACGGTCGGGGCGATGGGTCGGACCGCAAGAAGCGCCGCAGGCGTCGTGGTGGCCGAGGTCGCCGCAAGGAACGCGCCGACGAAGGTGGCGAGCATTCCGATTCGGAATCCGAAGACGATCAGCAGCAGGACTCCCCCGCTGCCGATAGCGACGAGGAGGACGGTCAGCCGCGCAAGAAGCGCCGCCGTCGGGGTGGACGCGGTCGCCGCGGGGGCCGCGATCGGAACGAGAACGGCGGTTCGGACACCCCGTCCGAGAAGGACGCCGAGGCGCTCGAACCGGTGGCCAAGCAGGTACAGGACGACATGGCGGTCGTAGCCGGGCCGGACGACTCCCCGCAAACCGCAGAGGCAGCCGCCGAAGAAGCGCCCAAGCCCAAGCGGACGCGCCGCAAGAAGGCGGACGCGGCCAAGGATGCGGAAAGCGAGGGCGCGAAGGCCGACACCGAAGCGGCACCGGCGGAAGAACCTGCCAAGCCGAAGCGGACCCGGCGCAAGAAGGCCGATGTGGAGACTGCCGAGCAGCCCGCCGAAGCGGAGGCGGAGGCCGAACCCAAGCCCAAGGCACGACGCAGCCGCAAGAAGGCCGAGCCGGCAGCCGATAAGGCGGGAGACGCCGCTGTCGAAGCGACACCTCCTGCTCCCGACGCAGAGCCTGCCACGACGAAGCCGCGCAGGACCAGGGCCGCAAAGGCCAGTGCGGAGGCGCCCAGCCCTGCACCATCCGAACCGGCCGCGACCGAAACCCCCGCGGAAGAGGCCAAGCCCCGCCGGGGATGGTGGCAACGCACCTTCGGCGAATAAACCGCCTCGGAAGTGACTGAGAAGACGCCCGTCCGCCCGGCCCATCACCGAGCAGGCGGGCGTTTTCGCAATCCCCCTGGCAGTCCGCGATCTACGGCGGGTCTACGCGAATTCCTGCGATTTCTGTTCGTGGACATGCGCGGCGCAAGCCCGCCTCCCATCCCCGAAGGCCATGTCGCTCCAACGCCGCCCGATCTTGCGGGCTTCGCTGAAAACGAACTCGCGTGGCTCGGCCACGCCTGTTTTGCAGTGAGGATGGGCGGCAAGCTGATCCTGACCGATCCCTATCTCACCAGGACGGCAGGGCCATTAGGACTCGGCCCCAAACGTTTCGTCCCCTCGCCCATAGCAGCGCAGGATCTCCCGCGGCTCGACCTCATCGTTATCAGCCACAACCATTACGACCACATCGATGCCAGGGCGTTGAAAGCCTATCGGTGGCGGGGTGAAACCCTGGTGGTCTGTCCGCTCGGTACCGGCAAGCTCCTGCGACGGATCGGGTTCGACACCGTCGTCGAGATGGATTGGTGGCAACGCCAGGACTTTGGCGACCTTGCCATCACTTTCCTGCCTGCGGTGCATTTCTCCGGACGCGGTCCGTTCGACCGCAACCGGTCGCTATGGGGCAGTTTCGCCTTCGCCTCTTCGACCAGAAAGCTGTGGTTCGGCGGCGATACCGCGGCCGGAGAGATCTTTCGCGAGATCGGATCGCGCGAGGGCCCGTTCGATGTCGCTCTGGGGGGAATAGGCGCCTACGAACCGCGCAGCATCATGCAGGCGAGCCACGCCAGCCCGGAAGAAGGCATCTCCATCGCCCGCGACCTGGGGGCGAGCAAGGCGGTGGGGATGCACTGGGGCACCGTGATGCTGACCCCGGAAGACCCCTTCGAAGCGCCGGTCCGGTTTCGGCGCGCTGCACTTGAGCAGCAGTTCGGCGAAAGCAATGCGGTGACCCTGCCAATCGGCGGCACTATGCGCTTCTGACGCCGCGCTACCTAGGCGCCGCGTTTTCTGGCGATGCCCCATTCCATCCAGCCCAGAGGGCGCGGTGTCTGCGTGAGATACATCTGGCCGAGCGGTTCCACTTCCAGCCCGGCGGCGCGAAGACTGCCTCCTACGGGCCGGGTGAGGTGGCACCCACCGGCCATGGGCTTCCAGATCGGTTCGATTCGCTTCTGCCATTTGTACACCGCGGGATCGGGCGCACGCCCATGCTCCAGAAACAGCAAACGCCCGCCGGGCTTCAAAATGCGGCTCAGTTCCGAGATCACGCGCGACGGATTATCGACCGAGCACAAGGTGTAGGTGCAAACCACCGTGTCGAAGGAACCATCAGCGAAAGGAATGTCCTCTCCGCTGGCTTGCCGCAGGTCATGCTCCCACCCGATTTCGGCAGCGCGTTTCCGAGCCGCGCGCAGCAGACCTTCATGCGGGTCGATCCCGGCAAACAGGGTCACCGCTTCGCGGTCGTAGAGTGGCTGGTTCAGACCGCCTCCGCAGCCCAATTCGAACACGCGCCCGGAAGCCAGGGGGACGATCTCTGCACGGCGATCGGCAATGGCGTCCTGGGAACAGGCGCAGGTGACGAGCCGGGGCATGACATGCCTGTCGTACCATCCCTTGATCATCGCGCCCGCCCCCTCTGATTCGCGAGGCTATCCGGCGCGCACGCGAAGGCAATCGAAATGTGCGTCAGGGGGGCACGATATCCCCCTTCCAGTCGAGCACGGCACCGCTCTTTTCAGGCTTTGCGCCGGCGATCACGCGCAGCAGGTGTTCGGCCGCCACGCGCGGTCCGGTCAATTGGCCATCGGGAAGATTACGCTGGAAGGGTTCGCTGAGCGGCGTGTCTACGGTGCCGGGATGCAGGCCGATCACCACGAGGCCGGGGTGCGTGCGCCGGGTCTCGATGGCGAAGTTGCGGATCAGCATGGCAAGCGCGGCCTTGCTGGCACGATAGCTGTGCCAGCCTCCCAGCCTATTGTCGCCGATGGAGCCGACGCGCGCTCCCAGAGCCGCGAATACGCCTTCGCCCTCGCGTGCGAACAGCGGGAGCATGTGCTTGGCGATCAGCGCCGGGCCGATGGTGTTAACGCGGAACGCCTCCGCCATCGCTTCGCCGTCGATGTGGCGAAGGCTGCGCTCCGGCCCGGTGCCGTCGGAAAGGGTCAGGACCCCTGTCGCCACGACGACCAGCGACGGAGGTTCGTCGCGAAGCCGATCGGCCACCGCTGCGATGCTGGTTTCGTCCGCCATGTCGCAGGTAAAGGAAAGATCGGCACACGCCAGTTCGGCGCCCCGTCGTGATACTGCGGCAACGCGCCAGCCTTCGCCAGACAGCGCTTCGCACAGCGCGTGCCCGATCCCGCCGGTGGCGCCGAACACCACCGCGCGCCGCCCCGATTGCCTATTTTCGTTCGCGTCCTGCAACTTTTGCGCTCCCCAGCCCACTTGCCCTCAACGCACGGGCCGTTAGATAGGCCTCAGATCAAGCGGATTGCGAGCGACCATGGCCACATTCACCCTCCCCAAGAACTCGAAGATCACCGGCAAGGGCACCACCTATCGTGCCGAGGGCGCGGGCCGCGTC
Organism: Qipengyuania sp.; assembly: GCF_042095715.1. Taxonomy (GTDB): domain Bacteria; phylum Pseudomonadota; class Alphaproteobacteria; order Sphingomonadales; family Sphingomonadaceae; genus Qipengyuania. Next base: position 22,194 of record NZ_JBELMO010000004.1, read on the forward strand.
AAGAGCTTCAAGATCTATCGCTACGATCCCGACAATGGGGAGAACCCGCGCTACGACACGTTCGAGATCGATCTCGACCAGTGTGGACCAATGGTTCTGGATGCGCTGTTCAAGATCAAGAACGAGGTGGATCCCACGCTGACGTTCCGCCGGTCCTGCCGCGAGGGGATTTGCGGATCGTGCTCGATGAACATGAATGGCAAGAACGGCCTCGCCTGCACCACCGCGATCGAGGATCTGCCGGGCGAAATCCGCATCACCCCGCTGCCGCATATGGATGTGATCAAGGATCTGGTCCCCGATTTCACCCATTTCTACGCGCAATATGCCAGCATCCGCCCCTGGCTTCAGACGGTGTCCACCACGCCCAGCGGCAAGGAACGCCTCCAGTCGCCCGAACAGCGCGAGAAGCTTGACGGGCTGTATGAGTGCATCCTGTGCGCGTGCTGCTCCACCGCCTGCCCCAGCTATTGGTGGAACAGCGACAAGTTCCTCGGCCCCGCCATCCTGCTTCAGGCTTATCGCTGGCTTGCCGACAGCCGCGACGAGATGACCGGCGAGCGGCTGGACCAGCTGGAGGATCCCTTCCGCCTCTATCGCTGCCACACCATCATGAACTGCGCCAACGTGTGCCCCAAGGGGCTCAATCCGGCGAAGGCAATCGCCGAAACCAAGAAGATGATGGCCGAACGCGCGATCTGACCCTTGGCGTTTCTGGACGAGATATTCGAACACGGTCCCGATCCGGAAAACCCCGGCTGGCGGCACTGGAACCTCAGGGATGACACGCTCTTCAACGGCGCTGTCATGGGCCGCATGATCACGCGCGTGGACGATGACGGGCGGGCACGGCTGCGCATGTTCCCCGAACGCTGCCACATGAACCTGCAAAGGATCATCCACGGTGCGGTGACGCTATCGCTGATCGACATCAGCCTGTTCACCACCATGCATACCACCGGCAGAGGTCATGCCGGCCCCGCGGTCACGCTGGAACTGTCCACGCAATTCGTCGGCAGCGGTCAGCTTGATCGCCCGCTCGACGCGGTGGGCGAGATCGTGCGCGAAACCGGAAGCATGGTGTTCGTGCGCGGAACGGTGGAACAGGACACGGGCATCGTGGCGAGCTTTTCCGGGATCATGAAGAAGATACGGACACCTTCCGCGGGATGACGGGCATGCTGGCCCGCTATGAGCGGCTGGTGGCGGCCGGCGAACTGCGCGCCGACCCGGACCAGCGCGCCGCGGCGCAGCGGCTCGACCGCTTGCAGAAGGAGCTTGAGGCCGAAAAGCCGGGCGGGCTGCTCTCGCAATTGTTCGCACGCAAGCATCGCCCGCGCGGACTTTACATGTGGGGCGGCGTGGGGCGCGGCAAGTCCATGCTGATGGACCTCTTCGTCCAGACGCTGGGGATCGCGGAAAAGCGGCGCACTCATTTCCATGAGTTCATGCTCGAAGTCGATCGGCTGATCCGTGCCGAGCGGGCCAAGGAAAGCGGCGATCCGATCGCCCCGGTCGCGGCCGCCATCGCCGATGATGTGCGCTGCCTCGCCTTCGACGAGATGGTCGTCAACAACACCGCCGATGCCGCGATCATGAGCCGACTGTTCACAGCGCTGATCCGCGACGAGGGGGTGACGGTGGTTACCACCAGCAATCGCCCTCCCCGCGATCTCTACAAGGACGGGCTCAACCGTTCGTTGTTTCTGCCGTTCATCGATCTGGTGGAGGCGGAACTGGACGTGCTCTCGCTCAACGGCCCCACCGATTACCGGCTGGATAGGCTGGGCGATCTCGACAGCTGGCACGTGCCGCTGGGCGATGCGGCGACGGAGCAGGTCCGCGAGGCGTTCTTCCGCCTCACCGATTACAAACCGGAGGACGCCGCCAATGTGCCTAGCGGTCAGCTCGATCTGGGCGGTGGGCGAGAGCTGCACGTTCCCAAGAGCCTGAAAGGGGTAGGCGTTTTCAGCTTCAAGCGGTTGTGCGGGGAAAATCGCGGTTCGGCGGATTACCTCGCCATCGCGCACGCCTTCCACACCGTGATTGTGGTCGGCATTCCGCGCATGGGGCCTGACAATCGCAACGAGGCGATCCGCTTCACCAAGCTGATCGACGCGCTTTACGAGAACAGCGTGAAACTGTTCGCCACCGCCGCCGCCGAGCCGGAAGAGCTTTATACCAAGGGCGATGGCGCCTTCGAGTTCGAACGTACCGCCAGCCGCCTACGCGAAATGCAAAGCGCCGACTACATGGCGCGGGGGCACGGGGTCACCTAGGCCAGCAGATCCTCGACGAAGAGGGAGACCAGCATCGGCTGGCTCGGTTGACAGACGCGCGCCCGACCCCAACTAGAGCGAATACCGGCGGCAACACCCCGCCGAGGCGAGACCATTCATGATCGATATCCGACCTTTTGCGAGCCTTGGGCACGCGGATCACGGCTGGCTCGACGCCCGCCACCACTTCAGCTTTTCCAGCTATCACGATCCCGACCGGATGGGCTGGGGCAACATCCGCGTCTGGAACGACGATACCATCGCGGCGCAGAGCGGCTTTCCCCCCCACCCCCACCGCGACATGGAGATCGTCACCTTCGTACGCACCGGGGCCATCACCCACCAGGATTCCCTCGGCAACAAGGGCCGCACCGCCGCGGGCGATGTCCAGGTGATGAGCGCGGGCACCGGGATCACGCATGCGGAATATAATGTGGAAGACGAGGCGACCACGCTGTTCCAGATCTGGATCCTGCCCGATCGCGGCGGCGAAGCGCCCGGCTGGGGTCAGCGCGAATTCCCGAAGGGCAGCCGCGAGGGCGGTTTCGAAGTGCTTGCGAGCGGCGATCCCGAAGGCGACGATGCCCTGCCGATCCGCACCGACGCCAAGGTCGCGGCCGCTACCCTGACCAAAGGGCAGAAGGCAGTCTGGACCACGGGCGAATCGCGCCACCAGTATCTGGTCGCGCCCACGGGCCGCATCACGGTCAACGGCGTGGAGGCGCAGCCTCGCGATGGCGTGGCCGTGACGGGCGAGACGGAGATCGTGGTCGAAGCGCTGGAGGACGCCGAGATCGTGTTGGTGGACGCGCGCTAGCTCTCGCTCTCTACGCCCTTCCCTCCCCTGCTTTCGAAGAAGCCGATCAGCTTGCCCAGCATGTGCCTGAGCGCCTTTTCCTGCTGATCGAGCCGCTGCTCGAGGGCCGCGACGCGGCGCTCGAGCGCGGCATTGCCCTGGGCAGCTCCGGGTTCGTCCCGTAGCGCGGCCATATCGCGCTGGAGCCCGGCGATGCTGCTGGCCTGTTCGGCAAAGGCGCTTTCGATCGCGGCGAAGTCAACCTCGGGCACCGCGCCATCCAGCGGCTGCGGGCGCACGCTGCGTTCGGCGGCGAGCGGGGGGACCGGCGGGGGCCCCGGAGTGCGCGCTGCCGGCGGCGGCATTCGCACCGGCTCCAAAGCTGTGTCGCCCATGGTTTCGGACTCGGCGAGCCGGTCTTCCGGCACGTCCACGATTCCGGCCAGCGAATCGCCGGTAAGATGCTCGCGACCCGCTTCGGCCGCCTCGTCCAGCAGCTTGGTCATCACCGCATTGATCGCCAGCGGCAACCCGCCGGTCGCTTGATGAACCAGCGCAGCCAGCCCCGTATCGATCTTGGGACTGGCGCTTCGCCCGGCGACGGTCAGCCGGTGGTATATGTACGGATCGACTTCCTCGGCCAGCAGGTTTTCCAGCCGCTGCTCGGCCACCACGCGCCCGCGCACGCCTTTCCATGCGCCGCCGCTGTCGAACTGCCCCGCCAGCGACGGTTCGCCAACCACCATGATCTGTAGCAGTCCGCGCTGGCCCCGCGTCAGCCCGGCAAGGAAGGCGAGATCGCCCGCCCCTTCCCCATCCAGATGATGCGCATCGTCGATCAGCAGCAGAGCTGCGCGCCCTTCGTCGCGTTCGCCGGTCAGGAAGGCGGGCAGCGCCTCGCGCGCGGCGGGAACGCTGCCGGGGTCTGGCAGGCCGAAAGCGAGCGCCACCTGTTCGATCAGCGAGCGATCCTCACCACCCGTCAGGGTCAGCATGGCGATGATCGCCTCGTCCCGCTCCACCTGGGCGAGCACATGCATAACAAGCTGGGTCTTCCCCACCCCGCGCCCCCCGGTGATGGCGATGATGCCGGCACCGCGATTGAGCCCGAAACCGATCGCGCTCATCGCCCGCCGGTGCGTCAGCGAGGAGAAATGGAACCGCGCATCGGGTTCGGGCTCGAACGCCCGCTCATCCAGCCCGAATGCCTCCTGATACATCGCCACGACCCTGTTCGCTCCCCGTTCGCCCGCTGATAAGCACTTCGACGCCGGATTAGACAAGCATTTCCGCCGCCGGCCCATGGCCCAGGAAGTTGCTGGGGCTGGCGCTGGCGCCATAGGCCCCGGCGCAGAAAACCGCCACTAGATCGCCCACATCGGCGCGCGGCAGCGCAGCGCGGTCCGCCAGCCGGTCGAGCGGAGTGCACAGGCACCCCACCACATTGGCGATTTGCGCGGGCGCCGCGCCAAATTGACTGGCGATGGCGAGCGGATAGTTCCGCCGCACCACGGTGCCAAAATTGCCGGAAGCGGCCAGCTGATGGTGCAGGCCGCCGTCGGTAATCAGGAACGTTTCCCCCCGGCTTTCCTTCCGATCGACGATACGCGTCAAATAGACGCCCGCCTCGCCCACCAGATAGCGGCCAAGCTCCACCGCCAACTCTGCCTCGGCGAGCATTTCGGGAAGCGCGGCGAAGCGATCGGCCAGCGCGGCGCCCACCGCGCCCACGTCCAGCGGCGTGTCGCCCGCGAAATAGGGGATGCCGAAGCCGCCGCCCAGGTTCAACGCAGGCAGGGCCACGCCGATCTCGCGCGCGATTGCATCGGCAAGGTCCAGCGTCGCGCCCTGGGCGGCGATCACCGCTTCGGCGTCCAGCGCCTGGCTGCCGGCAAAGATATGCAGTCCGCGCCATTCGCAGCCTGCCTGGATGATCCGCATGGCAAGAGGAGCGACACGGTCCGCGTCCACCCCGAATTGGCGAGCGCCGCCTCCCATCTTCATGCCCGACCCGCGCAGGTCGAAATCGGGATTGACTCGGATGGCGAGGCGCGGGGTCATGCCGATCCGCTCGGCGATGGCAAGCGCCCGCTCCGCCTCTCCCTCGCTCTCGAGGTTCAACGTCACACCTGCGCCAATGGCGGCTTCCAGCTCCTCGTCGCGCTTGCCCGGCCCGGCGAAGCTGACCTTCGCCGGGTCGCACCCGGCGGACAGCACCAGCGCCAGCTCTCCGGCAGAGGCGATGTCGAGACCGTCCGCCAGGCTCGCCATGGTCTCAAGAACCGGGCGGAAGCTATTGGCCTTGATGGCGTAATGCACCCTGATCCGATCCGGCAGTGCGGCGCGCAGATGCGCCATGCGGGCAGCGATCATCTCTCGGGAATAGACGAAAAGGGGGGTCTCGCCCGCCTCTGCGATCAGCGCGCTCACCGGCCGGCCGCCTATCGCCAGTTCCCCGTCGATAGCGTGATAGCCCGCGGGGATCGGGCCGAGAGGCTTCGGTTTGTCGCTCACGCTCCCAGCTCCCTTGCCAGTGCGGTGCGGTCGATCTTGCCGTTGGGATTGGTCGGCAGGCTCTCGAGCCAGTGGATCGTGCGCGGCTGCATGAAATTGGGGAGCGCCGCCGCCAGGGCCTTCTTCAACGCCGTATCATTTGCGCTATTGCCGCGCACCACCAGTTCCACCGCTTGGCCCAGCTTCTCGTCGCGCACGCCCAGCGCCACGGCCTCGACGGCTAGCCCGGTGGCGAGTGCGGCGTCTTCCACCTCCTGCGGACTGATGCGGTTGCCCGCACTCTTGATCATGGCGTCACGCCGCCCGACGAAGTGGAGCAACCCCTCTTCGTCGCGCACCACCCGGTCCCCCGACCATACCGCCGTGCCCCCGTAAATACTGGAGGTCGGCGCGGGGCGGAAACGCTCTGCGGTGCGCGCAGCGTCCTGCCAGTAACCCTGCGCCACCAGCGGCCCGGCATGGACCAGCTCGCCCTCCTCCCCCGGCGCGCATTCGCTGCCATCCTCGTGCACCACCATGATCTCGGCGAAGGCAATCGCCCTGCCCATCGAGGTGGGATGGCTTCCCACCAGTTCGGGATCGAGGAAGGTGGAACGGAACGCTTCGGTCAGGCCATACATCGGGAACAGTTTCGCATCCGGGAAGCAGGCCCGCAAGCGGTCCACCAGCCCTACCGTCAATGCGCCGCCACTGTTGGTTAGGCGCCGCATCGCGCGCGTGGCGTCAGCGGGCCATTCGGCCTCGACCAGCTGCCACCACAGCGGCGGCACGCCCGCCAGCGTGGTGACGCCGTGGCGTGCGCAAGCCTTGGTGACGTCACGCGCAAAGAGGTAATCGAGCGGCACCACGCAGCCCCCCCCATACCAGGTCGAAAACAGCTGGTTCTGACCGTAATCGAAGGCCAGCGGGAGCACGCCCAGCGTCACATCGTCCGCCGCCATGCCGAGGTAATGCGCCACGCTCGCCGCGCCGAGCGCCATGTTGGCATGGCTCAGCATCACCCCCTTGGGGCGACCGGTCGAGCCCGAGGTATAGAGGATAGCCGCCAGCGCATCGGGATCGCCACGAGACGGACCCAGTGGATCGTGCGCTCCCCAATCGCCGCCTTCCTCCAGAATTACGCAGCCCGCCGGGACATCGCCCGTCTCCAGCGTCTTGAGCCGGGACGCCGTACCCACCAGCAGGCTCGCCCCGCTATCGGCCAGGATATGCGCCACCTGGGCGCGTTTCAGCAGAGGGTTGATGGGGACATGGACGAGCCCGGCACGCGGCGCGGCGAGCGGTAGCAGGCAGGTGAGCCAGCCCTTGGCGGCCCAGCTCGCCACCCGTGCGCCGGGCTCGGGCACGGCGGCCTTCAACGCTCCCGCCAGCGCCGCGATCTCTCGCTCGAGGTCGGCAAAGGTCAGGGTGCGGTCCTTGAGAACCAGAGCGGGCGTATCGGGCGCACCACGCCCGGCCAAATGATCGATGGGAAACGGAGTGGGATCGGGGCCTTGCACGCGGCGCGCTATCACGCCGGTGCGGCCAAAGCGCAAGTCCGCCCACGGCTTGCACCCGTTTTGAAGCGCGGCTAAGCCCCGCTGCCTTCAGCATCAATCCGGATCGACACCCGCATGACGCCGCATAGCGCCACGACAACAGATGCCACCGGCCCCTCGCGTGCCGAAATCGACAGCACCCTGCGCGCGGTGCTGGTCGACGTTTTAGGGCTCGAAGAAAGCGAAGTGGCCGAATTTGATGCAGACACCGGCCTGTTCGGCCATCTCCCCGAACTCGACAGCATGGCTGTGGCGACGCTGCTCACCGAGATCGAGGACCAGCTCGACATCACTATCGAGGACGACGAGGTGGAGGGCGAGATGATGGAAAGCTACGGCGCGCTTCTCGCTTTCGTGGAAGCCAAGACGGTCGAGGCTTAAGGCCCCTACCGGCCTCAGGAAGGCTTAGCGCACGAACAGGCTGGTCAATTCCACATGGGTCGACCAGCGGAACTGACCTACGGGACGCAGTTTTTCGAGCCGGAAGCCCGCTTGCGTCAGCATCTTCGCGTCGCGCGCCCAGCTGGATGGGTTGCAGCTGACATAGGCCACGCGCGCCAGATCGCTGTTCGCGATGGCCTGCACCTGCTCACGGGCCCCGGCGCGCGGCGGGTCCAGCAACACCGCGCCGAAGCGGTTTAACTCCTCGGGTTGCAGGGGATTACGAAATAGATCGCGGTGAAGCGCGTGGACCTCTCGTCGATGCGAAGCGGCAGCTGCCTTGCATGCCAGATACGCATCGCGCGCAGCCTCTACTGCCAGCACCTTGCCCCCGAGCGCAAAGGCGAACGTGCCCAGGCCTGAGAAAAGATCGGCTACGATTCCATGCCCTTGGAGGAAGGACTTCGCATCCTGTGTCAGAGCCGCTTCGCCATCGGGGGTGGGTTGCAGGAACGCGCCCGCCGGAAAGCCAACCGGCACGCCGCCCAATGTCACGGTCACGCCCTCGGGCTCCCACACCGTCTGCCCGCCATAGCCATCGTCGATCGAAAGCCGCGACAAGGCATTGTCCTTGGCGAAGTCCAGCAGCGCCTCGGTGGGCCCGAGTCCGTCCATTTCCAAACCCTTGATGGCACAATCGACCCCGCCGTCGGTCAGGGTCAGCGCGACGTCGACCGGTGCCTTGCCGGCCCAGTCCGCGATCAGCGCGCGCAGCGGCGCCACCAGCGCGAACAGCGCCGGCTCCAGGATATGGCATTCGCGCATGTCCACGATCCGGTGTGATCCGCCCTCGCGGAAGCCCAGAACGGCCGATTTGCCCGCCTTCAACCCGTGCAGAGTGGCGCGGCGGCGGGTGCGTGGCGGGGAGAGATGTGTCGGCAGCAGCTCCCCCACAGTCACCCCCTGCCCCTCGGCGGCATGCGCCACGCGATCGGTGACGAAGCGCCGCAGGGCCGCCTCGTCCGCATGCTGAAGCTGGCACCCGCCGCATTGCGGGAAATGGCGGCACGGCGGATCGACATGATGCGGGCCGTTGGTCAGCGTGCCGTCCGACGCCATGACGTCACCCGGCACCGCGAAGGGGATGTGCTGCCCGTCCGCCGTGACACCATCGCCCTTCGCGGCGATGCGGACGATTTCGCTGCTCAAAGGAAGTGCGCGAGCGCGGGCTTTACCGCATGGGCCAATTCGCCCGCGGTAAAGGCGGCGCCGGCGATCCTCGCCGCTTCGCCATGCAGCCACACCGCTTCCTCGGCGGCGCGCGCCGGATCCCCGTGATACGCAAGCCTGCCACCGGCTATCCCGGCCAGAACGTCGCCCGTACCCGCAACCGAGAGCCAGCTCGATGCGGGGGGAAAGAACACGATCCCCCCACCGGCAGGCGCGAGCAGCGTGTCGGGACCCTTGGCCAGAATGCTGGCCCCGATGGCATCGCGCAGGCCGGTGGCGCGCTCAAGCTTGCTGTCCGCAGAAACATCGAAGGCTTCGCACAGCGCCGCCAGTTCCCCCTCGTGCGGGGTCAGCAGCAGGCGCGAGGCATCGACGCCCTCCAGCGCATCCCAGTCCAGCAGATGCAGTGCGTCGGCATCCAGCACGGCAGGGGCGCCCGCATCGAGCACGGCCGCCAGGCGCGTGCGCGCCTTCGCATCGCGCCCCAGGCCCGGCCCCATCAGCAGCGCGCCGATACGATCGTCGTCGAGCGCGTCGCCCAGCGGCCCGTCGTCGATCACCAGATCGGCGGGCGCATCGGGGTGCGAGTGCTTGCTCAGCAGCCTTACATAGCCCGCGCCGCTGCGCATCGCGGCTTCGGATGCAAGGATCGGCGCGCCGGGCATGTCTCCGGCCACCACCGCCAGCAGACCGCGCCGGTACTTATGGCTGTCGGCGGCGGGGGTGGAAAAACCGGGCCGCGCAGAGAGCCGCTCGTTGTCGGGAAGGCCGGAAAGACCGATATCGACCAGCCTCTTTTCGCCCATGGCCGCGCCGGCCGGCATCAGCCAATGCGCGCGCTTCCAGGCGCCAAGGGCCAGCGTGAGATCGGCCTGGCGGCTATCCCCCAGCCAGTGACCGGTGTCGCTTTCGACGCCGCTTGGCACATCGATTGCGATGCAATATTCGTGACTTGCGCCTGCTTGTTCGAGCAGATTCGCGAACTCGCCCTCGACCGCGCGCGACAGGCCGTATCCGAACAGGGCGTCCACCAGGATCGGAGCATGCCGCCCCTCCAGACCGGTGCGCACCTGGCCCGAAAACCCGTCTCGCGCCTGCTTCGCCACATTGGTGGCGGGTGGTTTGGGAGCGACCACGACCACGTCGAGCCCGCGGGCCCGCAGCCATTCAGCGATCACATAGCCGTCGCCGCCGTTGTTGCCCGGGCCGCACAGCACGGTGACCGGGCGGCCGGCCGCCACGCGCCAGATCCATTGCGCCGCACCCTCTCCGGCGCGGCGCATCAGGTCCCACTCCCCGACATCCGCCGCCGCCTCTGCCGCGCGCATGGCGTCGACCGAGAGGACCGGGTCAGATATCGGCGAAGACGTGGGTTTCGCGTGCGGCGCCGGGATGGGTGACGGCGCCTGCCGCCGCCGGTCCAACGTTTTGGGCGTATCGCCAGAGAGCTCCGGACTGGTAGTCATGCTCGCGCGGCTGCCACTTCAGGCGGCGTTCGTCCAGTGTGGCGGCATCGACATTGAGATCGATGGTGCCCTTCTCCGCATCGATCGCGATCTCGTCGCCGTCCTCGATCAGGGCGATCGGGCCGCCTTCGGCCGCTTCCGGCCCGACATGGCCGATGCAGAAACCGCGCGTCGCGCCGCTGAAGCGCCCGTCGGTTATCAGCGCCACCTTCTCGCCCATGCCCTGGCCATAGAGCGCGGCGGTGGTGGCCAGCATTTCGCGCATGCCGGGGCCGCCCCTTGGCCCTTCGTATCGGATCACGATCACGCTGCCCTCGGCGATGTCTCGGTCTTCCACCGCGCGGAAGGCATCCTCCTCGCATTCGAACACGCGCGCCGGGCCGGTGAACTTGAGCCGCTCCATCCCCGCGACCTTCACGATGGCCCCTTCCGGCGCGAGACTGCCCCGCAGACCGACGACGCCGCCAGTGTTGGTGATGGGGCTCGACACCTCGTAGAACACCTTTTGGTCGGGGTTCCAGGTCACCTCTTCGATATTCTCGCCCAGCGTCTTACCGGTGACGGTCATCGGGCTGGGATCGAGGAAGCCACCATCCAACAGCGTCTTCATGCCCATGTAGACTCCGCCCGCCTCATGCATGTCCTTGGCGACATATTTGCCGCCGGGCTTGAGGTCCGCGATATAAGGCGTTGATTTGAATATTTCGGCGACGTCATGAAGATCGAATGCGATCCCCGCCTCATGCGCCATGGCGGGCAGGTGAAGCGCGGCGTTGGTCGAACCGCCGGTTGCCGCGACCACACGCGCGGCATTTTCGAACGCAGCGCGGGTGCAGATGTCGCGCGGGCGCAGGTTCTTTTCGATCAAAGTCATCACCTGTCGGCCGGCGGCGACCGCGATTTCCTCACGCGATTTGTAAGGAGCAGGCGTCATGTTGCTGTTTGGCAATGACAGTCCAATCGCCTCGCCCACGCAGGCCATGGTATTGGCGGTGAACTGCCCCCCGCAGGCCCCATGGCCGGGACAGGCGACCTTTTCGAGCGCGGTCAGATCCTTCAGCGGACAATTGCCCGCCGCATGCTGGCCCACCGCTTCGAACACGTCGACCACGGTCACGTCCCGATCATGGTACCGGCCCGGCAGGATCGACCCGCCGTAGACGAAGATGCTGGGCACGTTGAGCCGCAGCATCGCCATCATCATGCCTGGAAGCGACTTGTCGCAACCCGCGAAGCCCATCAGCGCATCGTAGCAATGGCCACGCACGGACAGCTCGACCGAATCGGCGATCACCTCGCGGCTGACGAGCGAGCTCTTCATACCCTGGTGGCCCATGGCGATGCCGTCTGTCACCGTGATGGTGTTGAAACGGCGCGGCATCCCGCCGCCTTCTTCCACTCCGCGGCGGCAGACGTCCGCCTGCGCGTCCAGCGTGGTGTTGCAGGGCGCCGAATCATTGCCGGCGCTGACCACGCCGACGAACGGCCGCGCGATCTCTTCCTCGGTCAGGCCCATGGCATAGTAATAGGACCGGTGCGGCGCGCGTTCGGGGCCGACCGACACATGGCGGGATGGCAGTTTGCTCTTGTCGAAAGTCATGGCCCCCCATTGCGGGGAAGTCCGATTAGTTCAAGGCTGAACCTGGCGGCGCAAGCTTATTGCCCGTCTAGCGCCAGCAATACGCGCCCGGCGACGTCCGCGATCAGCGCCGCCCAGCGTGCCTGGCCGGCCTCGTTGGCGATCTGGTCCTGCCGAACCTCGATGGTGAGATAGGGAATGCCCGCCGCTTCGGCATGGCGGTCCATGGTGGCGTTCAGATCCTTGCCCGAATAGGGTTCGTTGTCCCCCACGCTCAGATGCTGTTCGCGGAACATCCGGATCGCATGCATCGCGGCGCTATCGTCCCGATTGTAGAGCAGGCCCACTTCCCAGGGGCGCAGCTCTCCTTCGGTGGCAAGCGCGGGGGTGAAGCTGTGCAGTGCCAGAATCAGGCGCGGCTGATGCCGGTCGATGAAATCGGCTAAGGCCGCGTGATAGGGGCGATGGAACTTCGCCAGCCGCCCTTCGATATCCGCGCCGATATTGCCGGGGATCAGTTGCCCGTCGCTTTCGCTGGGCACGACCGAGGGATCGTCCTCGTTACGATGCAGGTCCACGACCAGCCGGCTGACGGTGGCGATATGCGCGGGGAAACCGTGACGCCGCGCAATCCGGTCCGCCAGCCCGTCCACCCCGATGTCGAGCGCGATGTGGTCGTCCAGCAGCTTGCGATCGATACCCAGATCGATCCCGGCGGGGACGTGATTGCTGGCATGATCGGCGACGCAGATAATTCCGCTTCCCTTGCCACGACCGGCCGGCACATCGCCCACCTGGCGGTATGGTCTGCCGTTGATCATCGCAGCTTGCCCTCCATCTGCCACCAGCCCGGCTGGCGCGTGGCGACCTGTTGCGCTGCCGCCCGGCGGGCCTGTTCGGTTTCGTAGAGCGCGAAGCAGGTCGCGCCCGATCCACTCATACGTGCGAGAAACGCATCGGTTTCCTTTAACGCAACCAGCACATCGGCGATTTTCGGGCATAGCGCGATGGCGGGCGCCTCCAGATCGTTGCGCCCTTTCAGCGCGGTGGCGCGCGCATCGCCCGTCGGCAAAGGCCCGCGATCTTTACCATCCCATCCCCTGAACACCGGCCCGGTGGACAGCGGCACGCGCGGATTGACCAGCAGCACGGGCGTTCCCGCCAGGCTCTGATCGGCGGGCTCCAGCTCGGTCCCGGTGCCGCGCCCGGTGCAGGTCACGCTCTCGACGCAGGCAGGGACATCCGCGCCCAGCTTCGCGGCGCGATTCTGCCAGTCCTCGGGCAGGCCATAGCGTTCGCGGATAAGGCGAAACACCGCCCCCGCATCCGCCGATCCGCCCCCAAGCCCCGCCGCGACGGGGAGGTTCTTTTCGAGCGCAATCGCAAGCCCTTCGGCGCGCGGGAGCGTATTCAGCGCCCTGGCGACGAGATTGTCGAACGGATCGTCCAGCCCGCCCGCGAACTCACCCAGCGTGGTGAGCGAGTCCCGCTCCGCCACCCGCACGGTGAGGGTGTCGCCCGCGTCGACAAAAGCGAACAGCGTCTCAAGCTCGTGATAGCCATCGTCCCGCCGGGCGCGGACATGCAACGCGAGGTTGATTTTGGCGAAGGCGGTTTCGCGCATCACATAGCTTTCGTGAATTGAAGGCTATTGGGCTAATCATCAATTGTGATACCGGGGAAAGCCTCTTTCAATCCATCCAATTTAGAAGGCGATAGCACCCATCCTTGCAGTTTATTATTCCAACTACAGCCAACTTCTTTCAGCCTTTCCCGATGGTCCTTGGTATTCCCCGTAACTAAATAACTGTTTTTATAAGTCGCTGCCGACAGGTCTTCTCCAAACCGGCTTTTTGAGGTCTTCGGCTTTGGTTTTGTGGAGCGACGGGTCGCCGGGGATTTAGATGGTGTTCGTAAATTTGCGCCGTTGCTCTGAGTCCCGACTTCGTCGGCGTCCTGAAAGCTTTTTAGGCGAGAAATCTGGCCCTTAATTTGCATACAGGCTGGATTGACCGCAGCCGTCCAATTCTCGTCAGAACGCCCACTTTCAAACACCCCCGGAGTAATCCCGGCTAGATCGCTCGGAAGGCGCAAATCGGGAGCATCGTCTGGAACGAGAAAAAAGCATCGTTCTGCACCGAGCCGTCCGACGAATAGACCCAATTCGAATAATACATTATCACGAACGACGCTGACGGTCTGGCCTCTCATTAGCGAAATGTCGTCGGGTGAGAAAATGAAAACCCCAAAGTCTGAGTCACGCAAGGCTTTGATTAGGCTTGCAAGCGTGTTTTCCGATAATTGGAAAACACCATTTTTCCAAACCGTACATTCAGCCTCATAAGTCATGTTAGCGTGAATGGCGTCAGCAATCTTCACGCCCTCACGCGAGGACCCTATAAAAACTTTTGGCTTCATTCCCATATACTTACCCCTTTTAAAAACTCAGCATCGATAAAGAGCGCCCTACGGGTCGCTGCCCCACTCACATATTCGGATAGTTCGGCCCGCCACCGCCCTCCGGCGTGGTCCATTCGATGTTCTGGTTGGGGTCCTTGATGTCGCAGGTCTTGCAGTGGACGCAGTTCTGGCTGTTGATCTGGAACTTCATCTTGCCCGTGTCCTCGTCCTTCAGCCATTCGTAGACGCCCGCGGGGCAGTATCGCTGCGAGGGGCCGGCGTAGGTCAGGTACTCGCTCTCGTATTGCAGCTCCGGATCTTCCACCTTGAGGTGGTTGGGCTGATCCTCCGCGTGGTTGGTGAAGGAGAAGGCCACATTGGTCAGGCGGTCGAAGCTCAAGGTGCCATCGGGCTTGGGATAGTCGATAGGGGTGTAGAGATCCGCGCGCTGTAGCGCCTCGTAATCGCGGTGGTGCTTCATGCTGATCGGCAGGCCGATCTTGAGCGTGCGCATCCACATGTCGATCCCGGCGATGATGGTGCCGAAATCCTCGCCGAACTTGGCGACGGCGGGCTCGGCGTTCTGCACCAGCTTCAGCTCGTCGGCGATCCAGCTGGACCGCACGGCGGCGTCATAGTCCATGAGCTCTGCCCCCCCGCGCCCGTCGGCCAGCGCGGCGGCCACCGCTTCCGCGGCCAGCATCCCGCTCTTCATCGCGGTGTGGCTGCCCTTGATGCGCGGCACGTTGACGAAGCCCGCGGCGCAGCCGATCAGCGCGCCGCCGGGGAAGGCGAGCCTGGGCACGGATTGCCAGCCGCCTTCGTTGATGGCGCGCGCGCCATAGGCCACGCGCTTGCCGCCTTCCAGGATCGCGGCCATTTCGGGATGGTGCTTCCAGCGCTGGAATTCCATATAGGGGCGCACATAGGGGTTCTTGTAATCGAGCGCGGTCACGAATCCCAAAGCGACCTGGTTGTTCGCCTGGTGGTAGAGGAAGCCCCCGCCCCAGCTTCCGCTTTCGCTCAGCGGCCAGCCCTGCGTGTGGATCACCCGGCCGGGCACGTGCTTCGCCGGGTCGATATCCCACAGCTCCTTGATGCCGAGGCCATAGACCTGCGGCTCGCAATCGGCCTCCAGATCGAAGCGCGCCTTCATCTGCTTGGTCAGATTGCCGCGCGCGCCCTCCGCGAAGAGGGTGTATTTCGCCTGGATTTCCATGCCGGGCTGGTAATCGGGCTTGTGGCTGCCATCGGCGGCAACGCCCATGTCCTGCGTGGCTACGCCCGCGACCGCGCCGTTATCGTCGAACAGCACTTCGGCGGCGGGGAAGCCGGGAAACACCATCACGCCCAGCCCTTCGGCCTGTTCGGCCAGCCAGCGGCACAGATTGCCCAGCGATCCGGTGTAACAGCCCTTGTTGCTCATCAGCGGCGGCATGAAGGCATGCGGCATGTCGTGCTTCTTGCCCTTGGACAGCGCCCAGTGCCAGTTGTCGGTCACCGGGGTCTGCGCCATCGGGCAATCCTGATCCCGCCATTCGGGCAGCAGTTCGTCCAGCGCCTTGGGATCGACCACCGCGCCCGAGAGGATATGCGCCCCGATCTCGCTGCCTTTTTCCAGCAGCACGACCTCCAGTTCGGCATTCTGCTGTTTCAACCGGATCGCCGCCGCGAGGCCTGCAACCCCGCCTCCGACGATGACAACATCGCAAGGCATCGATTCGCGTTCGCTCATTTCCGTCTCTTTTCGTCGTACTGCGTGTAGGTTGAGCCTTGATTGGCGCAGCGCCCGAGGTCAAGACTGCGCGCGGGATCGAATGACCGCCAGACCATGACAGACACCGCCTCTTCCCTCGCCGCAGACTATGCCGCCGCGCTCGACTGGTGGCGCGACGCGGGCGTCGATTGCGACTATGTGGACGAGCCGACCGCGTGGCTGGCCGAGCCCGAGGTGGAGGAGGCACCCGCCGCCCCGCCCCCGCGCACCGTGGCGCGCAAGCCCGCCTCCCCGGCGCTGGAACGCGCACTGGCGGACAAGTCCGGCGCGCCCATCGGCGGGGACAAGGCCCACTGGCCGCAGACGCTGGAGGCTTTCCGCGAATACTGGCTTTCAGAACCCAGCCTCGACGACGGGGCACTGCGCGACCGGGTCCTGCCCTCGGGACCCGCGGGCGCGCCGCTGATGGTCCTGGTGGGCCAGCCCGAGGAAGGCGATGCCGAAGCGCTGCTGAGCGGGCCGGAAGGCGGGATGCTGGGCAAGATCATGCGGGCGATCGGGCTGGGGATGGACGAGATCTATCTCGCCAGCTGCCTGCCGCGCGTGATGCCGCTGCCCGACTGGGAAGATCTGGCGGCGCGCGGTCTGGGCGAAGTGACCCGCCATCATATCGCGCTCGCCGCGCCCAAACGCCTGATCGCATTCGGCAAGGGCGCGGCGCTGCTCAGCGAAGGCGCCGATAGTCCCGTCCTGCGCACCTCGCAGATTGAAACACTGATCCGCTCGGGCGAGCGGAAGAAAAGGTTCTGGAACGCATGGCTCGAATTTTCGGCATGAGCCGCCTTCCCATGGCGGCTGGTATCGTGGGGGCCCTTACCCTCACCCTGCCCTGCGCACCCGCGCTCGCGAATGCGGCCAGTGTCGCCTATTTCACCCAGCAGAAGGCAGCTGCCGTCCCCACCCTGCTCTCGCAGGACGATCGCAACTGGTACGGACAGCTGTTCGCCTCCATCGATGCCAAGGCGTGGGACCAGGTGGAAGCGATGCTGCTGGAGCGTGCCGACGGGCCGCTCCACGGCGTGGCGCGCGCGGAATATTATCTCGATCCCGCCAGCCCGCGCATCGACATCGTCCGGCTGACCGACTGGCTGAACCGCTACCCCGAGCTGCCGCAGGCCGCCGCCATCGCGCGCGTCGCCTCCACCCGCGGGTTGACGGAAGCACCGCGCCTGCCCGTGCCGCAGGAATTGCGCGGCCAGCGCGGCCTCACCCGCCGCACCCTGCCGCGCTCCGTCACCGACGGCACCATGCCCGCCGACATGGCGAGCGCCATCACCCAGCGCATCGTGGGCGACGATCCCGATGGCGCGCGGCTGCTGCTGGACGGCATCGACGCTTCCCTCAGCCGCGAGGCGCGGGCCGAATGGCGCCAGAAGGTCGCGTGGAGCTATTATATCGAGAACCAGGACGCCAACGCCTATCGCATGGCGGCGACGGTGCAGGACGGCGCGGGGCCATGGGTGCAGGAGGGCGCCTGGGTCGCGGGGCTTTCGGCATGGCGGCTGGGCGATTGCCAGGATGCGGCCATCGGCTTCGCGCAGGCGTCCAAGTCCGCCGACCCCGAGCTGGCTGCCGCCGCCAATTACTGGCTCAGCCGCGCCTTCGTGCGCTGCCGCCAGCCGGGCGAGGCCGCCGCCGCGCTGCGCAAGGCCGCGCGCAGCGACGAGACGCTCTATGGCATGCTGGCGCTGGAGCAGCTGGGGCAGGAGCTGCCCGACGATCACACCCGCCCCGATCTCACGCGCGAGGACTGGCAGCGGCTCGAGCGCGTGGAGAATGCCCGCCGCGCGGTGATGCTGGCTCAGCTCGGCCGCCGTTCCGAAGCGGACGAGCTGCTGCGCTGGCAGGCGCAGACCGGTTCCGCCTCCGATTACCGCGTGCTCACCCGCCTTGCCCGCGCGCTCGGTCTCACCACCGCGCAGCGCACCATGGCGTACAACGCGCCGCGCGGGGCGGAAGTGGAGCTGGCCGCGCGCTGGCCGATCACCAATCGCGAGCCGCGCGGCGGCTGGAAGGTCGACCCCGCGCTCGCCTTCGCGCACGCGCTTCAGGAATCCAGCTTCCGCGAGGAGGTGGTCAGCCCCGCCAATGCCATCGGGCTGATGCAGGTCCGCCCCATCGCCGCGCGGCAGCACGCGGGGCAGATCGGCCTTGATGCCCGCTATGTCGATCTGAAGGACCCAGCGCAGAACCTGGCACTGGGTCAGCAGGCGCTCGCCAGCCTGGCCGAAGCATCCGCCACCCGCGGCGCACTGCCCAAGGTGATGGCCGCGTACAACGCCGGGCTGACGCCGGTCACCCGCTGGAACACCGAAGTGCGCGACCAGGGCGATCCGCTGACCTGGATGGAATCGATCCCTTATTGGGAAACGCGCGGCTATGTGAACATCGTGATGCGCAATTATTGGATGTATCTGCGCCAGGCCGATGCCCCGGCGGACAGCCGGGTGCAGCTGGCGCAGAACCAGTGGCCCACTTTTCCCAGGGAGCGCTAGATGCCTATCGACACCGACCGCCGTTTCCGCGCCATCCGCATCGCGCTGCTGACGGTATCCGACACCCGCACGCGCGAGGATGATACCTCGGGCGATATCCTCGCCCAGCGCATCGTCGATGCCGGGCACGAACTGGTCGCGCGCGAAATCAGCAAGGACAGCGTCGAACAGATCGCCGCCCACCTCCACCGCTGGATCGACGACGAGGAGATTGACGCCATCGTCACCACCGGCGGCACCGGCCTCACCGGCCGCGACGTCACGCCCGAGGCGCTGGACCGCGTGAAGAGCAAGGACATCCCCGGTTTCGGGGAGCTGTTCCGCATGCTCAGCTACAAGACCATCGGCACCAGCACGATCCAGAGCCGCGCCTGCGCGGTGCTGGCACGCGGGACCTACATTTTCGCACTACCCGGATCGAACGGCGCGGTGAAGGACGGCTGGGACATGATCCTGTCCGAACAGCTCGACAGCCGCAACCGCCCCTGCAACTTCGTGGAACTGATGCCGAGACTGCGGGAGCGGTAAAGGCACAGCCCCACCCCCGACCCCTCCCGCAAGCGGGAGGGGCGTTTCGGCCGCGCCATCCCTCGCGTCACGATGGCGGACGACCGAAAATCCTATTTGCTGTCCTACACGGCTTCTCGTGCGTAATAGGCCTGATTCGCTTTTTGTTCTCATCAAGGAGACGCGAGTCATGACCGGTACTGTTTCCGCTTCCCAAACCATCGCCCTACCCCCCGCACGCGGCTGGACGGCCGAGGCGAAGGTGCAATTCCTCGATCGTCTGGCCACCCACGGCAATGCACGCGCCGCGTGCCGCGCGGTGGGACTTTCGGCCGAAAGCGCCTATCGCCTGCGCCGCCGCGATGCGCAGTTTGCCCGCGCCTGGAACGCCGCCGTATTGCTGGGACGCGACAACAGCGTGGAGTTGCTGTCCGAACGCGCGATCGAGGGTGTGGAGGAGGACATCTATTTTCGCGGCGAACTGGTGGGCACGCGCCGCCGCTATGACAGCCGGCTGCTGCTGGCCCACCTCGCTCGGCTCGACAAGCTGGCCGACGATACCGATGCGTCGGTGCGGGAATGGGCAGGCCATTTCGACGCCGTGCTGGCGGCCATCGCCAGCGGCGAGAGCGACATCGATGCCGTCGACCGCGAAGGTTATGCCGAGGAAATGGCGCGCGACGCGGTGGAGGTGATGACCAGAGTGCAAACCGACGCCTTCTATGCGGGGAGGCGAGAAAACGAGGACGAGGACGAGGACGAGGAGACCGGCGCCTATACCGCCACCGAGCGGGACGAGGCCCTGAGCGCCTTCCATGAAGACCTGGACGCAGATTGCGCGGTGATGGACAGCGAGGTCAGGAAGATCGCGGCCAGCCGCTGGGATGCCAATCTCGCCAAAGTGGAGGCGCTTATCGACGGGTTCGACCGAAGCCCCGCGCGTAATCGCCCCGCCCCCGAAAAGAACGCGCCGCCCGCGCCTTCGTTTCCGCATGTATCGTCGGCCCGATCCGGCGGTAATCCCGCCACTCCGCCCGCCCCCGCCACCGGTGCCAAGTCTTTCCCCTGCACTGCGTCAACGGCGTCAACCATGGCGCTGGCTCTGGGGCTTGCTGGCGGCGTGAGACCGGAAATCAGGACGCGGAAATCTCCGTTTGGCGAAAGAAATGTCCGGGGCCGCAGATGAACTGCGTCCCATTATGAGACTAGAGATATGAGCAAAATATTCCATATCCGGTTGCCAATGGTAAATATTTGGTTAAATGGGGACCCGGCGTCAGGCAGGGGGTCTGCGCATTCCAATAGGGCCAAATACCAGTATGAAGAAAACCGTTTTCGCGGGCCTTTTGGCCGCGACCGCTTTCGTGTCACCTGCGAGCGCCGCCACCATCGTCAATCCGATCCACATGTGGACCTTCAACGATGGGACGGCGAAGGATTCCGTCGGCAATCTCGACGGCACGCTTCACGGCAACGCCAAGATCGAGAATGGCAAGCTCGTCCTCGATGGCGACAAGGGCCGTGGTGGCACCTTCATGTCCACCGGTGAAATGGGCGGCACGTTCACCGCGCATACTCTGGTTGCCTGGGTTTCGCTCGACACCTTGTCCCAGGGCGGCGGTGCCGCACTTTCCGTGGTCGACAATCCGGGTCAGGGCAGCACAAACGAGAAGTTCAATGCGATCGTTTATGGCGAACGCACCCCGAACCAGTGGATGGCTGGTTCCGACTTTTTCCGTCGTACGCCCGTCAACAATGGCGGAGCGCGGGAGACCAGCCTCGACGAGCACATGATTGCCGTCACCTACGCCGCCAACGGCGCGATCACGATCTATCGTGATGGTCAGTTCTATGCTTCCGGTGGAACCTACTCTGCGCTGACTTTCGCCAACCCGATCGTCCTGCTTGGCCTGCGCCATCCTTCGGTTGCCGGTACGAACGGCTTGCTCAAGGGCAGCATCAATCAGGCCGCGATCTACGATACATCCTTCACCGCCGATGAGATCGGTAGCCTTTATGCACAGGGCGCGGTCGTGGGCGGTGCGGGCGCAGTTCCCGAACCGGCGACCTGGGCGTTGTTCATCCTAGGCTTCGGCGCCGTTGGTGGCGCATTGCGCAGCCGCAGGCGGATGAGCGTAAGCTACAGCTGAATACGGTAGATCCTGCCCGTAACGAGGAGGAGACATCTGACGCTCAGGCATCGGAAAACGGAGGGGCAAGGCCCGCCCTGCCCCTCCACCCTGCCGCACCCAACTTAGGGTAGGATAAAAGTAGCGCGATCTTGGCGTTCTCGCTATGTTCCACGGCATAGAACGTCGATTCGCCCCTCCCGTCTCCGGTCGCGGTGCGCAGGGATCGCTGGTGCCGCAGCGTTTCGGCTTGGCCGCGCGCGAGGAGGACGGCGACTGGCGCGATCATATGGAGGCGCTCGCCCGCAGCGAAGGCGGCCCGCCGGTCAAGCTGCGCACCACGGTGACGGAGGAACGGCCCAAGACCATCCTCACCTTCAACACCTCGCCCGACATCGGCTTCGACCGGTCGGTCAACGCCTATCGCGGGTGCGAGCATGGCTGCATCTATTGCTTCGCGCGGCCCACCCATGCCTATCACGACCTGTCGCCCGGCCTCGATTTCGAAACCCGCCTGTTCGCCAAGCCCAACGCCGCCGCGCTGCTGCGCGAGACGCTGGCCAAGCCGCGCTACACGCCGCGCCCCATCGCCATGGGGACCAACACCGATCCCTATCAGCCGATAGAGCGCCGTTACCGCATCACCCGCCAGGTGCTGGAGCTGTGCATGGAAACGCGCCATCCGGTCACCATCACCACCAAGTCCGACCGGGTGCTGGACGATATCGACCTGCTGGCCGAAATGGCGGAGCAGCGACTGGTGGCGGTGGCGATCTCGGTCACCACGCTCGATCCGAAACTGTCGAGCAAGCTGGAGCCGCGTGCCGCCGCCCCGGCAAAGCGGCTGGCGGCGCTGGGGCGGCTGGTGGAGGCAGGCGTGCCCACCCATTGTTCGATCGCCCCGGTCATACCCGCCATCACCGACGAATATATGGAGGATATCGTGGTGCGGGCGGCGGCGCTGGGCGTGGACAGCATCGGCTGGATACCGCTGCGCCTGCCGCACGAGGTGGCGCCGCTGTTTCGCGAATGGCTGTCAGTGCATTTCCCCGAACGCGGCGACAAGGTGATGCACATCGTCCAGTCGATCCGGGGGGGAAAGGACAACGATCCCGATTTCTTCACCCGGCTCAAGCCCACCGGCGTGTGGGCCGATCTTTTCCGCTCCCGCTTCCGCCTGGCGTGCAAACGCGCCGGAATCGGCAAGTTCATGTTTGAATTGGATTGTAAACGATTTCAGCCACCCTTGAGGGGTGGCCAGTTAAGACTTTTTTGAGCATCCGTCTTCTTAATCTGGATCAATATCTTCATCCGACGCTTGGACCCTGCTGAAAAAATCGTTTCATTTGGGAGGTTTACGGGATGCCATGGTTAAGATCGCGTAAAATATAGGTGTTTTACCGGGGCCGACCAACACGGATCAGTTATTGCTCCACTGTTAGGGATCTTCCGCAACCAAGGCATTATTTCGCGCTGGAGATTGAAAATGTGGTTCGTCAAGGATGCCCCGATACGGCAGAAGATGCTTATCGTCGCTCTAACCTCTGTCGTGACGGGGGTCGCGCAGGTGGTGTGGCTTTCCAATGTGCTTCATTCGGGCCTTCTAGGAGAAGCGACGCTTGCCGTGGCGATCCCGGCAGCGATCATGACCGGGCTGCTGTTCCTGGCGCGCGAAGCCGTCTGCGGTCCCTATGTCACCACGGTGGTGCGCATGGAGGGGCTGGCCGCCGGTGACACCGATTCCGAAATCCAGTTCACCGATTACAAGGACTGCGTCGGCCGCATGACCAAGGCGATGCAGACCTTCCGCGACAACGCCAATGCCATCCGGGAGAAATCGGAAGCGCAGGCGCTGATCGTCGCCGAATTCAACAAGGCGCTGTCCGCCTTGGCGGACAACGATCTGTCCTATCGCATCGCGTCCGATTTCCCGGGCGAATACGAACAGCTGAAATCCGCCTTCAACAGCGCGATTGTCAATCTGGAGGAGGCGATCGCCGGCGTGAACGAATCCGCCAACGCGGTATCCACCGGGGCAACCGAGATCCGTGCCGCTTCCGACGATCTGGCCAACCGAAACGAGCGCCAGGCCGCCACCATCGAGGAAACCGCCGCCGCGACCCGTCAGATCAGCGACATGGTCAAGGAAACCGCCGAGAACGTGACCACCATCCAGGGCAAGGTCGCCACCGCGGACAAGCTGATCCTTCAGGGCAGCGATGTGGTTCAGCGCGCCACAGTTGCCATGGAGGCGATCACCAAGTCCTCCGCCGAGATCGGTCAAATCACCGACCTCATCGACGGTATCGCTTTCCAGACCAACCTTCTGGCGCTCAACGCCGGCGTCGAGGCAGCACGCGCCGGCGAAAGCGGCAAGGGCTTCGCCGTGGTCGCCAACGAAGTGCGTGCGCTCGCCCAACGGTCGGCGGAAGCGGCCAGCAACATCAAGTCCCTCATCGCATCAAGCGCGGAAAACGTCAGTTCGGGCGCCTCGCTGGTCGAGGAAACCGGGCAGATCCTCAGCGAGGTCGTGGTCAGCGTCTCGGAAATCAACTCTACGATGGGCGTAATTGCCGGCTCCGCCAACGATCAGGCCCGCTCGGCCGAACAGGTCAACGGATCGATGAGCGATCTGGACCGCACGACCCAGCAGAACGCCGCCATGGTGGAAGAAAGTGCCGCCGCAGCGCGCAGCCTGGCCGACGAAGCCAACGCGCTGCGCACCACGGTCTCCTCCTTCCGGCTGTCGGGCAGCGGATCGTCCGTACGATCCATGCAGCCGGCGATGGTAGCGAGCGCAAATTCGGGCAGGTCGACGGGCGGTGCCACCGGCGCCACTTGGGGCAATCTGGCCCTTGCCGAGCCTTCCGACGAATGGAGCGAATTTTAGGGGGGCTACCCTCCAACCCGATCGGTACCCCCCTGGCGGGACCCCGGCGAACACCGCCTGGGTCCCGCCACCCTTTTCGGCCCTGTGAGGGACCCGGGGCGAACACCGCTTGGGTCCCGCGTTCCGTTGGAGCGCTTGCACGGGACCCTAGGAAAGATGCCTAATATCACGTCACCAAATTTCTGACGCACTATCAACTATGAAGGAGGGGCAACAGGAGACCCTCTCGATGATCAATTGGTTTGTGGCGCACGCCCCGATCCGCCAGAAGTTTCTGGTAATAACGGGCGTAATGGTGGTGTTTCTTCTCGCCGAGATCGGAAGCCAGTATTACCACTTTCGCGCCGGTTCGGAGACCATGGGGATCGCGGTCAGCGCGTTTCTGCTGCTCGCCGCACTTTCATTCTTTATCTACGTCCGCGAAGCCGTGACCCGGCCTTACGTAACCACCGTCATGCGGATGGAGGCACTGGCTGAGGGGGATGTCGATTCCCCCATGCCCTACACCGACTACACCGACTGCGTCGGTCGCATGACCCAGGCGATGAAGGTTTTTGCCGGCAACATGAAAGCGCTTGATGAAAGCGCGGCACGCGATGTGATCATGGCCGAATTCGGATCGGCCCTAAGGGCACTGGCGGAAAACGACCTGACCTACCGGATCGAACGCACCTTCCCGGGCGAATACGAGGAGCTTCGTCAGGCTTTCAACGCAGCGATTTCCAACCTCGATTCAGTCCTCGGCGGGGTCGACAATTCCGCCGGCGGCGTTTCGGTCTCCTCGGCTGAGATCCGCTCCGCGGCAGACGATCTGGCCCTGCGCAACGAACGCCAGGCCGCCACCATCGAAGAGACTGCGGCATCGCTGCGCCAGGTCAGCTCCATGGTCACCGATACCGCCGGCAATGTCGTGACCGTCCAGGCTCAGGTTTCCAAGGCAAGCGCCACCATGCGAGAAGGCAACGAGGTGGTTGCCCGGGCCACAGAGGCCATGAACGCCATCACGCAGTCTTCCAACGAGATCGAACAGATCACGGACATGATCGACGGGATCGCGTTCCAGACCAATCTGCTGGCGCTCAA
This sequence comes from Qipengyuania sp., assembly GCF_042095715.1. GTDB lineage: Bacteria > Pseudomonadota > Alphaproteobacteria > Sphingomonadales > Sphingomonadaceae > Qipengyuania. The sequence goes on from NZ_JBELMO010000004.1 coordinate 47,258, forward strand.
CGCCGGCGTGGAAGCCGCCCGCGCGGGTGAGAGCGGCAAGGGCTTCGCCGTCGTCGCCAACGAAGTGCGGGCGCTGGCCCAGCGGGCCGCCGACGCCGCCAGCCAGATCAAGTCGCTGATCGCCACCAGTTCGGAAAGCGTGGCACGCGGCGGACAGCTGGTGGGTCAGACCGGCGTGCTGCTCGGGGATGCCGCGAGCAATGTCGCAGCGATCGACACGATGATGGGCACCATCGCCGGATCGTCGACCGAACAGGCGCGCCATGTCGAACAGGTCAACGCCGCGATGCACGATCTCGACAAGGCCACCCAGCAGAACGCGGCAATGGTCGAACAGAGCGCGGCAGCCAGTCGCAATCTGGCCGGCGAAGCAGACGACCTCAAGAACAGCGTGGCCCGGTTCCGTATCTCCACGCGGCAGACCGATGCCCGCGACGGGGGAGCGCCTATTCCCCTCCGCGCTGCGCCCGCAGTGCCGCAGGTGGCAGGCAATCTGGCACTGGCGGTGAAGCCTGACGACGAATGGGGCGAGTTCTAAAGCGCGTCCTCGCCCGGGCTGGCATCAGGCATCCTCGCCCGGCGTAACTCTGGCGATGACGTGGCGGACGGTGCGATAGACCAAGGCCACCGTCGCCGCCAGCAGTGCCACGACGAGGATCGTGCCTCCGAAGAGGACCTGATACAGGGTGGGATACCAGGGCGCGGGGATACCGTCGAACTCGCTCACCGGGAACACCAAGACCAGCAGGAGTAACAGGCTGGCGACCAGAGAGGCGGTGGAAAGCGTCGCGATCCGCTGGATGCCGCGATATATCTCGGCGTTGAAGTCCTCGTCGGAGCGGCGGACCATGCCGACCAGGGTCAGCATCAGCGCCAGAGTGGTTGCGGACGCAGTGGCGGTGGCAGAACCTAGGTAAAGGCCCGATTGGGACAGGGATTGCAGCAGATCGACGGCCTGCCCCGACGAATAGACGTGCCCTATCGCCTGCCTTGCGCCGAGGCCGACCAGACCCACGAGCGCGAACACGCAGATGGGCCATTTCCAGTCAAGCATGGATCGTCCTCCTGCCGACCGAACCCGGCGGTCCGGGTAAAGTTGCGGGCCTCGTACATTTATTGCACGGTTTATCCGAAACCGTCGCTATCCCCACCCGGAGCGAAACGTACCAGGCGGCTATCCGCCAGCGCGGCAGTCCGGTTGACGACCGCTTTCTGATAATCCGGATCCTTGATCATTTCGAAGAAGGCGCTGCTGTCGGGATAAGCGGCCACGAAGCCATCGTGCCATTGCATGGCCTCCGGCCCCGTCACCACCGTCTCATAGGCGCCGCGCCACACGATGCGCCCGCCCACCCGGCGGAAGATCGGTCCGCTGGTCTTCCCGTATTCCTCGTAAGCGCGGCGTCCCGTCCAGCCCTTGCCGGCATGCTCGTGGCCCTCGGGATAGTCCGCAAGGTCCCGATACTGCAGCAGGTTCAGCATGTGGATCGGCTTGTCGCGGGGCAGCGCCTTGAACGCCTCGAAGTTTGCGCTGCTGGGGTCGATGTAGGTATCGGTCATGGGTTAAACCTCCAAGGTATAGTCGGCGAACCGCTCGCGCAGATCCTTCTTGCTGATCTTGCCGGTGGCGGTGTGGGGAATATCGTCGACGAATTCCACCGCATCGGGCAGCCACCATTTCGCGACCTGGTGCTTGAGGTGCTCGATGATTTCGCCCCCCGTCACCTCGGCCCCCGCTTTCTTTACCACGAAGAGCACCGGGCGCTCGTCCCACTTGGGATGCGGCATACCCACCGCCGCCGCTTCGGCCACCGCCGGATGGCCTACGGCGGCATTCTCGAGCTCGACCGAGCTGATCCACTCGCCGCCGGACTTGATGACGTCCTTCGTCCGATCCGTAAGCTGTAGAGTCCCGTCGGGGTGAAGGATGCCGACATCGCCGGTGTCGAACCAGCCTTCGGCATCGACCGCGTCCTGATCCGCCTTGAAGTACCGCTTGACCACCCAGGGTCCGCGGATTTGCAGGGCACCCGCTGTCTCTCCATCGCGGGGGAGCGGCGTGCTCATATCGTCCAGGCTCACGGTGCGCAGTTCGACCCCGAAGATCGAGCGGCCCTGCATCTGAACCACGCCGACCTTTTCATCGAAGTTCTTGTCCGCCCAATCGAAGGTAGGCGCACCGACGGTGCCGATGGGGCTGGTTTCGGTCATGCCCCACGCATGGGCGACACGTATCCCGTGCTTCATCAGGCGTTCGATCATAAAGCGGGGCGCAGCCGAACCGCCGATCACCGCCTGCTTCAGATTGGGCAAATCCCGGCCGGTCTCGTCCGCATGCTGGAACATCGCCAGCCAGACGGTGGGGACGCCGGCAGAATGGGTGACCCCTTCCCGATCCATCAGATCGCACAGCACCTCGGGATCGTTGACCGCCGAATAGACGAACTTGACGCCCGTGATTGCGCCGGCCCAGGGCAGCCCCCAGCTTGCCGCATGGAACATCGGCACCACCGGCAGCATCACCGTCGTCGCATCGAAATCGAAGGCCATCGGCTGGATCCCGGCCCAGGCATGCAGCATGGTGGATCGGTGTTCGTAAAGCACGCCCTTGGGATTGCCGGTGGTGCCGCTGGTATAGCAGAGCATGCAGGGATCGCGCTCGTCCACCGGGGCCCACTCGGTATCGCCGTCCTCCGCGCCGATCCAGTCTTCGAAGGCGATGGCGTCGGAACCGGGCGGGGGATCGAAACAGATATAGTGCTCCACCGAGGCCCAGCGGCTGCGCATCATGTCGACGATCGGCTGGAATGCCGCGTCATAAAGCAACACGCGGTCCTCGGCGTGATTGACGATGTAGTCCAGTTGATCCTCGAACAGCCGCGGGTTGATCGTGTGGAGGATGCCGCCGACCCCGGTGGCGCCGTACCACGTGACCAGATGCCGCGAATGGTTCATCGCCAGCGTCGCGATCCGATCGCCCTTGCCCACACCCAGCCTTCGCAGCGCCTGGGTCATCTTCAAGGCATCGCGGCGGATGCCAGCCCAGTCGGTGCGCGTTTCTGTGCCGTCGGCCCAGTGCGTCACGTGCTCGCGCGAGCCATGTTCCCGCGCGGCGTGGTCGATCAGGTGGTGAACGACCAGGTCCCAGTCCTGCATGGCTTCGAGCAAATCCGTCTCTCCTTCTCCCGCTCGAACGGCGGGTAGTTTAGGCGACGAGTTTGAGGTGAGCCCCGCCTCGCCGCGTTGTAAGCTGCACCTTGGCAAGACCGGGCACGCTTGCCAAGCGTTCGGCGGTTTCCCCGTCGATCCGGAAATCGCGGCCGAGCCGAACCGCTGGATCGCTGCCAAGCCCCGTGCGCAATGTCGCGATCACCTCGCCCGTGCCGCCACCTTCGCTCAGTTCCTGCTTCAGCGCTTCGAGGCCGGCTTCTTCGAGCACATCCAGCGTCAGCAACATGCGCGCCTGGCTGCTGACCTGCGCAAGCGGCGTGCCCCCGCGCACGGTGATCCTGGGGGGCTCGTCCGGGCTTGGGCTGTCGAGTTCGACCTGGAGAAGCACGCAGGTGCCTTCGTCTGCCCACGTCTGAAAGCGCTCCACCATGCTTTCTTCGAAACACGCGGCGCTGAATTGCCCACTGCTGTCAGAGAAATCGGCGCGGACAAAAGGCTTGCCCTTGCGCGTCGTCCCCTTGTTCACCTTTTCCACCATAGCCGCCATGACCGCGCCGGCGCGCCCGCCGCTGGGTGCCCCGCCGGTGATGAGAGAGACATAGCTGCGCGCGCCATTGGCGGATGCGACTTGGCGATAGGCCTCGACCGGATGGGCGGAGAAGAAGAAGCCGAAGTTCTCGCGCTCCCGGTTCATCCGCTCGGCGCGTGACCACGGCTCCACGTCTTTCAGGCGGAGCGTATCCTCGCTCTGCTGCTCTTCCCCGCCGAACAGGCCGTGCTGCCCGCTGCTGCGCTCGCGCTCGGCGGCGTCGGCCACCGCCAGCAGCAGATCGGCATTGGCATGGACCTTGGCGCGGCACGGCTCGAATTCGTCAAGCGCGCCTGCGGCGGCGAGCGCTTCCAACCCACGCGAATTGAGCGCGCCTCTCGGCATCCGCTCGAAAAGATCCTTCAGGCCGGCGAACGGCCCGCGCGCCTCGCGGTCGGCAACGATGCCCTCCATCGCCTTCTCGCCGACATTCCGGATCCCCGCCAGGGCGTAGCGGACCGCATAGCCATCTTCGGTCTGTTCGACGGTGAACTCAGCTTCAGAATGGTTCATGCTGGGGGGCAGCAGCGCCACTCCACCCCGCCGCGCATCGTCTACGAAGATCGCCAGCTTTTCCGACTGGTGCATGTCGTAACACATGGAGGCAGCGAAGAACTCTTCGGGATAATGCGCCTTGAGCCACCCAGTCTGATAAGCCAGCAGAGCATAAGCGGCGGCGTGCGACTTGTTGAAGCCATAGCCGGCGAACTTGTCGATCAAGTCGAACAGCTCGTTGGCCTGTTTGGGCTCGATCCCGCTCACCGCCTTGCAGCCTTCCACGAACCGCTCGCGCTGTGCATCCATTTCGGCCTGGACCTTCTTGCCCATCGCGCGGCGCAGCAGATCGGCGTCGCCGAGCGAATAGCCGGCCAGGATCTGCGCGGCCTGCATGACCTGTTCCTGATAGACGAAGATGCCGTATGTCTCGGCGAGGATGCCTTCCAGCTTGGGATGCGGATATTCGATCGGCACCTCCCCCGCCTTGCGCTTTCCGAACAGCGGAATGTTGTCCATCGGACCGGGACGATACAGACTGACGAGCGCGATGATGTCACCGAAATTGGTCGGCTTCACTGCCGTCAGCGTGCGGCGCATGCCTTCCGATTCTAGCTGGAACACCCCGACCGTATTGCCCGCCTTCATCAGATCGTAGACCTGCGGATCGTCGAGCGGCAGCGCGCTGAGATCGATGGAAACGCCCCGCTTTTCGAGCAGTTCGACGGCCTTCTGAAGGACCGAAAGCGTCTTGAGGCCAAGGAAGTCGAACTTGACCAGGCCGGAGCTTTCGACATGCTTCATGTCGAATTGCGTCACCGGCATGTCCGAACGGGGATCGCGATAAAGCGGCACCAGCTTGGCGAGCGGCCGATCCCCGATCACCACGCCGGCTGCGTGCGTGGAGGAGTTGCGGGGGAAGCCTTCGAGCTGCATCGCCAGATCGACTAGGCGCTTCACCTCGTTATCGTTGTCGTATTCGCGCTTGAAATCGGCCGCGCCATTCAATGCGCGCTTCAGCGTCCAAGGATCGGTCGGGTGATTGGGCACCATCTTGCAAAGCCGGTCCACATGACCGTAGCTCATCTGCATGATGCGACCGCAATCGCGCAGCACGGCGCGGGCCTTGAGCTTACCAAAGGTAATGATTTGCGCGACGTGATCATGGCCGTATTTCGCCTGAACGTATCGGATCACCTCGCCGCGGCGGGTTTCGCAGAAATCGATATCGAAGTCCGGCATCGAAACGCGCTCCGGGTTGAGAAAGCGTTCGAACAGCAAGCCCAGCTTGATCGGATCGAGATCGGTGATGGTGAGCGCCCAAGCCACCAGGCTGCCCGCCCCCGAACCGCGCCCCGGACCCACGGGGATGTTGTGATCCTTTGCCCATTTGATGAAATCGGCAACGATCAGGAAGTAGCCGGGAAAGCCCATCTGATTGATGATCCCGACTTCGAAATCCAGACGCTCGAAGTAAGGGGTGCGTTCTTCCTGAGTCATCCCCTCGTAGCGGGCGAGCCGGGCTTCGAGCCCGCGCCGCGCGTCCTCCGCCAGCGCTCTCGCCTCACCTTCCAGATCGCCCGCGAGACTGGGCAGGATCGGCTTGCGATAAGGCGGTGCGAAAGCGCAGCGCTGCGCAATCACCAGCGTGTTGCGCGTCGCCTCGGGCAGATCGGCGAAGATGTCTTCCATCAGGCTGGCACTCTTGACCCAACTTTCCGGATTGGAGCGCGCCCGTTCCTCTGCGTCGATATGTGTGCTGCCCGCAATGCAGAGCATGGCGTCATGCGCCTTGTGCTGGTGCGGTTCGCCGAACTGCGCGGGATTGGTCGCAACCAGCGGAATTTCCCGAGAATAGGCAAGGTCGATCAGCCCTTCCTCGGCCGCCGCTTCCACCGGATCGCCCCGCCGCGCCAGCTCGATGTAGAGCCGTTCGGGAAACAGCGTCTCGAGCCGGGTCATCAGCACTTCGGCATGGGAACGCTGCCCCTCGGCCAGCAGCCGCGCCACTCCACCCTCGCCCGCTCCGGTAAAGGCGATCAGTCCATCCGTCCGCCCCTCCAGATCTGAAAGCGCGATATGCGGCTCCAGGGCCAAGGGACGATCAAGGTGCGCCCGGCTGACGAGGTGGCAGAGATTGTCGTATCCCGCCTCGTCCTGCGCGAACAGGGGAAGATAATCGACCTGTTTGCCATCGCTATCGCGCGCGACGCCGAGGAGCGTACCGACGATTGGCTGAACGCCCGCCTCCATGCACGCCTTGGCAAACATCACCGCGCCATAAAGGCCATTGCGGTCGCAGATCGCGATGGCGGGAAATCCCCGCTCTTTCGCCAGGGAAGCCATGGTCTTGGGTTCGATCGCGCCTTCCAGCATGGAATAGGCGCTCATCACGCGCAAGGGCACGAAAGGGGAAAAAGTCATGCGGCCTACATTAGGATCAGCGCGAGAAATCTCCAGTTCGCCCAGCGCTCACCTGTGGGAAAACCCGCCCCGGTTCAGAGCAGCTTCTCGATGTCCTTCGCCAGTCTTTCCGGAGCGTCGTTGGGCGCATACCGCCTCACGACATTGCCGTCCCGATCGATCAGGAATTTGGTGAAGTTCCACTTGATCGATTTGGAGCCAAGTACGCCGGGCGCCTCCGCCTTCAGCCAGTCGAACAACGGGCTGGCATCATCGCCGTTGACATCGATCTTCTGCATTAGGGGGAAGGTCACGCCGAAATTCACCTTGCAGAATTCGGCGATCTCCTCCGCGCTGCCAGGCTCCTGCGCCCCGAACTGATTGCAGGGAAATCCGAGCACCTCGAAACCGCGATCCTTGTAGGTTTCATGGAGCTTTTCGAGCCCCTCGTACTGAGGCGTGAACCCGCATTTGCTTGCGGTGTTCACCACCAACAGCACTTGCCCGAGCTTGTCGGACAGATCGAGCTCGTTGCCCCGGTTGGTGGTGACCGTGAAATCGGCAATCGTGGTCATGATCGAATGGTCCTGAGCCGCAGATCGGTCAGCGGGGAAAATCCTCGCGGGCCGCCAGCGCCTCGATCTCACCCCTGGTCAGCCTATGGTCGCCGGCCTTCTCGATCACATATTTGCTACGCTCGTCCTCGGGGTAGGCCATCACCTGGGCGATCATATCGGCAAGCGTGCCGCTGCGAAGGCCCTTGGCGCCATCGAGCAGACCCTCACCATCATCGGCAAGGTGGATCGATGCGCGGTCGTCCCACTGCACGCCCTCACGGAAGGTGTCGGTCGCGTTGTAGGTGCTGGGATGGTCGGTCATGCAAATCTCCTTTGAGCCATCAACGTGCCAGTGCTTCGCGCGTTTCCACCGCTTCGAGTTTGCCTTCGTGAAGCCGCACCACCCGATCCATCCGCGCCGCGAGCCGCTCGTTGTGCGTCGCGATCAGCGCCGCGCTGCCTTGGCCGCGAACCAGCTCAAGGAATTGCGCCAGCACCTTGTCGCTGGTCGCCTCGTCGAGATTGCCGGTAGGCTCGTCCGCCAGCACCAGAGCAGGCCGATTGGCCAGCGCGCGCGCCACCGCCACGCGCTGCTGCTCGCCGCCCGAAAGCTGGCTTGGCCGGTGATCCATGCGGGCCCCCAGCCCCAGGGCAGTCAGCAGTTCTTCCGCGCGGATTATTGCCTCGTCTCGCGTGTGTCCGGCCACGAGTTGCGGGAGGATCACGTTCTCCCGCGCATCGAAGTCGGGCAGCAGATGATGGAACTGATAGACGAAGCCCAGGTGATCCCGCCGCAGTTCCGTGCGGGCGCGGCTGTCGGATTGTTCCGCGCGCTTCCCCGCGAGGGCGATTGTACCGCCGAAGCCGCCTTCAAGCAGACCAACGGCCTGAAGCATGGTCGACTTGCCCGATCCCGAGGGACCCAGCAGTGCCACGATTTCTCCGGGCATGACATCAAGATCGACACCGCGCAACACGTCGATACGCGTGCCGCCCTGCACGAAGCTCCGCGTAACTCCCTTCAGCGAGACCACAGGCTGCATCCGGTCACTCATAGCGCAGCACCTCTACGGGATCGGTACTCGCCGCTTTCCATGCGGGATACAGGGTGGCGAGAAAGCTCATCACGAGAGCGAGCGCGATGATCATGGCGATCTCCACCGGATCGGCGCGCGCGGGAACGGCGGAGAGGAAACGCACTTGCGGGTCCCAAAGGTCCTGTCCGGTAATCGCCCCGATCCCTTTCACGATCCCTTCGCGGAAGAACAGCACTATGGAGCCCAGGATCAAGCCGGCCAACGTCCCGATAAGACCCACGGTGAATCCCGTGGTCACGAAAATCTTAATCAGGCTCTGCCTTGTCGCGCCCATGGTGCGCATGATGGCGATATCTCGGGTCTTCGCTCGCACCAGCATGACGAGACTGGACAGGATATTGAATGCAGCCACCAGAACCATGAAGCTGAGCGCAAATGCCATCGCCACCCGCTCCACCTGAAGCGCTTCGAAAAGGGATGCGTTGATGGTTTTCCAATCACTGATCACCGCGCGCCCTGCCAGTGCCCGCTGGACCGGATCCAGTATGGCCCCGACGCGGTCGGGATCGGTCACTTTCACCTCGATCATACCGATCGAATCGCCCATCAGCAGAAGGGTCTGCGCATCCTGCATCGGCATGACGACGAATTTCTCGTCATAATCGTAAATCCCGACCTCGAAGATCGCGGCTACTTCATAGCCCACCTGTCGCGGTACGGTCCCAAAGGGAGTGGAACGCCCCTGGGGATTGATGACCGTGATGACATCGCCAACCCGCACACCCAGATTCTGCGCCAGCCTGATGCCGATCGCTACCTTGGTGGCCCCGTCCCGCAGTTCGGAAAGATTTCCCGCCACCAACTTGTCGGACAGCTCGCGGATATCGGCCGCCGTGTTGCCGCGCACCAGCACGCCTTCCACACGGCCGTTATGCGTCACCAGCAGGGGTTGTTCGATCAGCGGGCTGGCCTCCACCACCTCGGGCGTGGCGCGAACTTCGGCCAGAACATTTTCCCAATCGTCGAGCCGCCCGCCATAGGCCTGAACGATCGCATGGCCGTTCAGCCCCACGATCTTGTCGAGCAGCTCGGCACGAAATCCGTTCATCACGCTCATGACGATGACGAGCATCGCCACCGACAGCATCACCACGGTGATCGAGATGCCCGCGACCAGCGCGATGAAGGCTTCGCTCCTGCCCGGCAGCAGGTAGCGTTTGGCAATGGTCCATTCGAATGGGGAGAGCAGCAAGGAAAGCCCTGTCAAGTTAGCGTGGGGGCGCTTTAGGCAGCAGGTCATGAACGCGCAATGGCCGGGATTTAAGCCCTCGCCCTGCCGCACGACCCTTGTAATCATCCCGCAACATCGCCATTGCCCCATCAGGCATTCGGCATCCCGGGCAACGATGAACCTCACCAACCCCTTCTGCGACGCAGACGGCGACAAGCTGCGCGAAGAGTGCGGCGTCTTCGGCGCCATCAACGCCACCGACGCGGCGGCCGCAACTGCGCTTGGGCTTCACGCCCTGCAACACCGCGGACAGGAAGCGGTGGGTATCGTCAGTTTCGACGGTCAGGAATTCTACAACCGCCGCGGTCTCGGTCATGTTGCGGAGAACTTCTCCGCTGCGGAGGCGATCGCGGAATTGCCCGGTTTCATGGCCGCAGGCCATGTCCGCTATTCCACCACCGGCGGAAGCGGGCTGCGCAATGTGCAGCCGCTTTATGCCGACCTTGCCGGCGGCGGCTTCGCGGTCGCGCACAATGGCAATATTTCCAACGCCCAGACGCTGAAACAGGATCTTGTCGGGCGCGGTGCGATCTTCCAGTCCACCAGCGACACCGAAGTCATCATCCATCTCGTCGCGACAAGTCGCTATCCGACGATAACCGATCGTCTGATCGATGCTCTGCGTCTCCTCGAAGGGGCGTATGCGCTTATCGTGATGACCAAGGAAGGCATGATCGCCTGCCGCGATCCGCTCGGCATTCGCCCCCTGGTGATGGGCCGCATTGGGGAAGCGACCGTTTTCGCCAGCGAAACGGTTGCCTTCGATGTCGTCGGCGCCGAGTTCATTCGCGAGGTCGAGCCCGGCGAACTGCTGCGTATCGACTTCGATGGCAACATCGATTCGCTTCATCCCTTCGGCACCCACCGCGCGCGCCCCTGCATCTTCGAACATGTCTATTTTAGCCGTCCGGACAGCGTCTTTGCCGGGCGCAGCGTGTACGAAGCGCGCAAGGCCATCGGTGAAGAACTGGCGCGCGAAAAGCCTGTCGAGGCCGATCTCGTGGTACCTGTCCCCGACAGCGGCGTGCCCGCGGCGATCGGCTATGCCCATGCCTCGGGTATTCCGTTCGAGCTCGGGATCATTCGCTCCCACTATGTCGGAAGAACCTTCATTCAACCCAGCGACGGCGCCCGCCACGCCGGCGTCAAGCGCAAGCACAATGCGAACCGAAGCCTGGTGGAAGGCAAGCGAATTGTCCTGATCGATGATTCGATCGTGCGCGGTACTACCAGCATGCAGATCGTGGAGATGATGCGCGATGCGGGCGCGACCGAGGTTCATTTTCGCGTCGCCAGCCCGCCCACGGCGCACAGTTGCTTCTACGGGGTGGATACGCCCGAGCGGTCGAAACTTCTGGCGGCGCGGATGGAGCTGGAACCCATGCGCGAATTCATTCGCGCCGATAGCCTCGCCTTCGTAAGCATCGACGGCTTGTACCGTGCGGTCAGCGGCACCGACCGCAATGCGGGTGTTCCGCAATTTTGCGACGCGTGTTTCAGCGGACAGTATCCCACGCCGCTCACCGATCTCAATCGGCGCGAGGCGCAAATCGCACAATTGACCCTTCCGGTCGAAAAGGTCGCCTGAACGCATGAGCGAAGACATGCCGCTTGCGGGGAAGACCGCGCTCGTCACCGGTTCCAGCAAAGGCATCGGCGCAGCCACCGCCGAGGCGCTGGCAAGGGCTGGCGCCCATGTGGTGATCACGGGGCGCGACGTGCGGTCTCTGGAACGCGTGGAGGACGCTATCCATGCCTTCGGCGGTTCGGCAACGATCGCACCGGTCGATCTCACGGAGACCGATGCCGTTCCACGCCTGGCCGTCGCCATCGCCGGGCGGTGGGATACGCTGGACATCCTGGTCATCAACGCGGCCTTCCTTCCGCCCTTGGGCCCGGTCGTTCACATCGACGGCAAGCAGTTCAACCAAGCAATCACGGTCAACCTGCTTGCTACCCAGGCCTTGCTAGCCAGTTTCGATCCCCTCCTGAAGCGCGCCCCCGCCGCCCGGGTGATCGGCCTGACCAGCAGCGTCGGTGCGGAACCGCGTGCCTATTGGGGCGCCTATGGGGCAACCAAGGCGGCCTTCGAAACCCTGCTCGACAGCTATGCGCAGGAAGTCGGGGGCATTTCAAAAGTGCGGACCGCCATCATCGATCCCGGCGCGACGCGCACGCAGATGCGAGCCCGCGCTTATCCAGGCGAAGACCCCAATACGGTCAAGGAACCTTCGGTCGTGGCGGATCGCATAGTGTCCCTGGTGGTAAACGACTTCGAAAACCGCCATCGCGAAAGAGTGTAAGCGGCGCGTTAACCACCAATCTTGGTGCGGTTGTAAGGGTCATCGTGTGAGTTTGCTGCTCGCGGGCGCACGAACCAGCGGCCTGCCAGACCTGGATTTAGGGCCATGACGCAAACCACCAGCGACCATTACTCGTTCGCCGCGCAGGAAGACCGGTGTTCCCCGCGGACCAAACTGACCATTCCGGGTCAGTTGCGCGCCTCGGGCGGAAGGGCTTTCCAGACCGTCGTGCACGATCTGTCTATTTCCGGCTATTCCGCCGCCGCCATCAACCGCATGCATGAGGGGCAGATCTGCTGGCTGACCCTCCCAGGCCTGGAGTCCTTGCAGGGGCAGGTCGTATGGTGGGAAAACTGCCAGGTCGGCTGCGCCTTTACCGAACTCCTGAGCCCGATCGTCCACGACAACATCCTTGCGCGCTACTCGGGCGAAGGGGCCTACCGCAGGAATTACTGAATGGTGCGTTTCGCCGCCGCGCGAACCGCGTTCCATAATCCGCGGCGTGCCTTGGTCAGCGCATCTCCCGTCGCAGTGTCGTTGCTGGAGACGACAGCTACCACGACTCGCTCTTGCGGCATGATCGTTATGTACTGACCGAAAATTCCCTGCGCGCCGAATTCGCCCCCGGGGAAGGTCCACCACTGGTAGCCATAGCCGTAACCGCAACCAAGATCGACCTGGGGAGCGCCCGCGCGGGCGAACCAGCCTTCTGGCACAGACGGCTGACCGCCCTCCATTACCCACTGGCCCATGCGCGCATAATCGGAAAGACGCAGCGATACGCAGCATCCCGCGATCGGCTGGTTCGACAGATCCGTCATCCAGAAAATGCTGCCGGCAAAACCCGCCGGATTCACGATGCGCGATTTCGCGCAACTGGCCAGGTCTTTTCCGACCGCCGCCGAAACGATGTCTCCCAGCAGGTTCGTCTCTAGCGTCTTGTAGACCCACTTCTCCCCGGCCGGTGCCTCCCGCTTCAGCGTTTTGGCATAGGCTACCGATTGCAGTTCGCCTTGTGCCGGCTCAAGAGCCAGCATCTGCGCGACATCACTTTGGGGATCGGTATAATCCTCGTTCCATGCCACGCCGGAGGTCATGGTAGCCACCTGCTCGACGGTAACGCCATCGTACGCGGTGCCGACAAGGCCGGGAAGATATTTCGTCACCGGATCGGAAAGCGTGAGGGAACCGTCATTCACCGCTGCGCCGAGCAGCGTGGAGGTGAAGCTTTTGGCGACCGAAAAGCTGGTCCAGCGCTGGTCCGGCTCAAAGCCAAGGCGATAGCTTTCATATCGGACCTTGCCGTCCTGAAGCACCATCATGCCGGCAGCGTTCATCGTATTCAGGAAGGGTTGGAAGCTCGCGATATCGGCGGTAGAAAACGGAGACCCCTTTGGCAGAGCCCGAACCTTCGCGGCGCTGCCCGTTTCCAGTCCTGCAAAATGCTTCTCCATTGAACGGAAGCGGTCGGTGCGCAGTTGCTGGCTCCAGAACAATGGGCCTGCATCGGTCGGCAACCACTCTGATGGCGTCGAACGAGTCGCCAATTGCGCGTCCATCGCCGCAGTCGAGCAGCCAGCTAACGCCAGCGCCGCAACCATCCCCAGTATCCCTTTCATTCTCATTCTCCCTTCACCAGCGTTACCTGGTGGACGTCGATCCCGCCGCCGCGGAACCCACCCTCGCAATACATCAAGTAATAGCGCCACAGATCTACGAACGTCGCATCGAATCCCAGCGGCAATCGCCCTTCTTCCACTGCGGCATCGAAGTTCACACGCCAGGCCTTCAGCGTGTCGGCATAATCCATCCCGAAATCGACCTGATCGGACCAGGTCAGCCCCCGCTCCTCGGCAAGACGGCGAAATTCGCTGGTCCGGATCAGCAGGCCGCCGGGGAAGACATAGGCCTGGATGAAATCCGCACTTGCGGCATAAGCATCGAAGAGATCATCCCGCATTGAAATGAACTGGATCGCTGCCCTGCCACCTGCTTCCAGGCTACGCGCGATGCAATCCATGAATAGCGGCCAGTTCTCCCGTCCCAGGGCTTCCACCATCTCGACACTCGCAATACCATCGAATTGCCCCGAAACCTGGCGGTAGTCCTGCTTGCGAAAGTCGATGCCGGAGTGGTGCTTTCGCGCCCACGCAAGCTGTTCCTCCGAAAGGCTGATCGCCGTGACCTGCGCGCCGCGCTGGGCAAGGCGTCCCGCAAGGCTGCCCCAGCCGCAGCCGATTTCAAGAACACGCTTGGCTCCCCCGAGCCGGTCTGCAATGCGATCCTGCTTGATTTGCTGCGCAGCAAAAAGCGCAGCATCCGTGATACTCAGCGCGGATGAGTAGCTCATCGTTTCGTCGAGCCAAGCGGCATAGAAATCATTGCCGAGGTCGTAGTGCGCGGCAATGTTCTTCTGCGCACCGGCAGGCGTATTGCGATTGACCCGGTGTGCCAGCCAGAGCGCCGCACGGAAAAGACCCTTGGCTCGAGCGGTGTCACCCAATCGGGAGGCGTGCTGCATGAACAGCGCAAACAAGGGCACCGGGTCGGGGCTCCACCATTCACCGGCCGCCCACGCCTGATACCATCCGACCGAGCCATTGCTCGCGAGCCGGACCAGCGCATTCCAGCTTCTGAGATCCACATGGCATTCGAACCCTGGCGCGCGCGCGCCGAGCACGCGACGCGTCCCGTCCGGCAACGACGCGTGAATAGCGCCGCTTTCGAGGGATGCGTCGATGCGGTCGATGATTTTCGAAAGGCCTGGCGCTACGAAGCGAGCGGCGAGCCCGGGTTTCCTCGCGAAGCGGCGCCCGCCTTCTACCAGCTGTTGCCCGCGCCGTGTGGTAATCGCATCCATGCCCCGCCCTTGCACCTTCAGACGTCGCGGCTCAATCCTTCGCGTCCTTGTACGCTGCCAGGGCCCGTTCGCGCGCTTCCTTGTGGCCGATCATCTTGACCGGATAGTCCCCGCGCTTCTCGTCGGGCGGATTGTGTATCTCGGCGTCAGAAAGCGCAGCCAGTTCCGGCACAAAGGTCCGGATATAATCTGCTGCATCGAACTTTTCGCTTTGTGTCAGCGGGGCCATGATCCTGACGAACATGTTGCTGTCGACGCCCGTGCCGCTGATCCACTGCCAGTTGACGCCGTTATTGCCGTAATCCGCATCGACCAGGCAATCCCAGAACCACTTCTCACCGTGGGTCCACTCTATCAGCAGATGCTTCACCAGGAAGCTCGCTGCGATCATCCGCACCCGATTGTGCATCCACCCGATCTGCCACAGCTGGCGCATCCCTGCGTCGACGATCGGATAACCGGTCATGCCCTTCTGCCAGCGCTCCAGATCCTCCTTGATCAGGTGCCCGCGATTGGGATTGCGCCACAAGTCCGAATAGCCATCGCGATAGGATTGTGTCGGATAGTCCGGAAACTGCGCGATCACGGTTTGCGCATAGTCGCGCCAGATCAGTTCCTTCTCGAAAGTGGCCCAGCCCTCGCCCCTTCGACCGGAAAGGCGGTGCCACACTTGAACCGGCGTGATCTCGCCCCAGTGGAGATGCGGCGACAGGCGGCTCGATCCGTCCTGCGAAGGAAGGTTTCGATTCTCTTCGTAATCCGCGACCGAATTCGAAAAATCATCAAGCCTTCCATGAGCGGCCGCTTCGCCAACTTCCCAGGATTTTGCGATAGCGCCGGCCCAGTCTGGCTTGGTTGGCAGAAGGCCCCAGTCCTTCAGATCGTCGCTTTCGGGCCAGCTCTCGGGAGAATGGATCGTCTCCGGCTCCGGCAGCGCATCGCGCGGAGGAAACTTTTCCAGCATCGCTTTCGAGAACGGCGTGTAGATCTTGTAACAATCTCCAGAGCCGGTGGTCACGGTGCCCGGGGGCATGAGGTAGTTGCCATCGTGCAGAACCAGCTCGCAATCGTCCGGCAATGCCTCCTTCAACGCCTCTTCCGCTTCGCGCCACCAAGGCTCGTAATGGCGATTGGCGTGGACCGCGCTGGCCCCGCTTTGCTGCGCAATGCCAGCGAGCACGGAAATCGCGTCGCCTTGGCGCAATACGATCCGCGAGTGGCGGGATCCAAGCGACTTGCCAAGGCTTTCGAGCGAGTGATGAAGCCACCAGCGGCTGCCCCCCCCATAGGCGTGATCGCCTGCCGCCTCGTCATCGAGGACATAGACGGGGATGACCGGCCCTGCCTGGGCGGCGGCGTAGAGGGCAGGTTGATCGGCAAGGCGCAGATCGCGCCGGAACCATACGATCTGTGGGGAACTCATGGCCATTCAAGCGCCCCGGCCCGCACGCGGTTCCCCGCAGTCGCGTGGCAAAGTCACCGAAAAGCTGCTGCTCACGCGCGGATCGGCAAAGCGCTGATCGATGAGCCGGTCTGGTTCGCCGGCTTGCTCCTCGACGACAGGCATGCGCGACCAGAACAAAAATGGCGCGACGTTAGGATCGGTCCGCAGCCAGCATGTCAGTTCGTCGTTCCTGACCAGGAATGATCGCGCCCGAACGTAACTCCGTGCCCGCGCGGGATCATCGAGTGTTATGCTACGCGTGGTTCCGGCGTCGGGCGGATCCAAAAGCTCGGCGCCGCCCGAAATCGAGAAGCTACCGTCTCCATAAGCGATCGCAGTCCCGCTGCGCGATGGCACCTCCACGCGCCACAGCAGTTCGCGAGACCACCACGCCAATGGGACCGGAGTGGCCACCACGAGATCGGGTTGGACGTCGTATCCATGGCGCACCAGAGCGTCCGCGCGATCTTCCGCATGCGCGGTGATAGCAGCGTTTACGCCGATATAGGCCAGACCCAGAGCCAATGCGCCGCGTGCCGGCCTGCGCCATTTTCCTCCGCGTTTTTCCCGCCGAAGCGAAAGAAACACCGCCCCGCCAAGCAGGAGCCACAACCAGATATCGATGATGAACAGGATATTCCCATAGAACCAGCGGCTGCTGAAAGGCTCCAGCAATCGGATGCCGTAACTGTTGAGCCAGTCCAGAGCGGGATGGGTAAGGCAGGCAAGGAGGGTGAGCGCATAGAGCCAACCAAAATGGACCGGCAGCCGTGCCTGTGGCCGCGTTCCGCGCCGTGTCTGCCAGCGATCCCAGGCCCACAGCAGCCCTGCGACGAGTATCGGCAAGACGATCCAGGCGATGGGCCCATGGGTTATGCCGCGGCGAAAGGCCAACGGCTCCGCCCCGCTGAGCCAAAGATAGCAACTCGCATCCACATCGGGGACGTTTGCGCCGATTATCAACGCTGGCATCGCAAGGCCGGATTTTCGCTTCAACCCGGCTTGCCCGATGGCCGCGCCGACCAGGCTGTGGGTCAGATTATCCATGAATCATCGTCGCCCAACCGAGACATGGACCACTTGGACCACGGTCCAAGGGAACGAAATGCCCGCATGGTCCACCCGCTTTAGGGCAGTCGTCCAAACGGCAAACCAATCCCGATCCATGCCCCGTCCGTAACCACGAATTAAAGAATAGGACAGCGTATTGTCGCGGCTCCGAAGAGTCGGGGACCCTAGCCCATATCGGGGCGTTCAGGCGGTCATGGCATTCAAGCAATCCGATATCGTCACACCGCAGGAACCACCCCTTCCAGCGGAGGACGTCCATCTTCCGGAACGCGGCTTTACGATCAACCGGCGCAAGGCAGCGGCGGTGGCTCTGGTCTGCTGGCTCGGTTGGGGCATCATGGTCTGGTTAGTCCTCAAGAACGGTACAATCGGCATAGACCGGGCGGGTCTCCTGTGGTTCCGTACCGGAGCCGATCTGCAAGCGCGCGGCGGAATTTGGGTTGTCGAAGCAGTGCGCGACATCACGGCGCTGGGTGGCGTTCTTCTCAGCACATTGGTCACGGTAGCGGCAGTGGTCGCCCTGATGTTCCTCAAGCTGCGGCGCGAAGCCGTGCTTTTTGCCCTCACGGTCATCCTTGGCTGGGGCCTCAATACCCTGATGAAGACTGTGATCGGCCGTGATCGCCCCAATCTGGTGCCCCACCTCTCGGATGCGGCCGGCCTGAGCTTCCCCAGTGGACACAGCTTCGCCAGCGCCATGATCTATATCGGCATGGCTCTTGCGTTTGCCTCGCTCAGCCAGCGCCACTCGGTTCGCTACCTCCTCATCGCCAGCGCGATGGTTCTATCCGCGTTTATCGCCTGGAGCAGGGTGTTGCTGGGCGTGCATTATCCCAGCGATGCCATAGCTGGGTGGCTTGGCGGTGCGGCGTGGGCCTTCACTGCCGCGGCCTTGCTATATAAGCCGGCGCGGGCCGCCGCCGAAACAGATACGGTTGCCCATCTCGATCCACGCACGGGATGACGGCGGCGTTCTTGCCCGCTAAGGGCGAGAAAAGAGGGAATTCGAATGACGCTCCGCATCGTCGCCATCGGCGGCACGGTCAATCAAGGCAGCACCACCGAACACGCTTTGCGGCTCGCCACCCGCCCGGCCGAGCAAGCGGGCGCGCAGGTGCAGGTTTTCGGAGGCGATTATCTGGCTGGGCTCGCCCACTATAGAGGTGCCGGTCATGAAGTCGGCAGCGGCGGCGAACTCGTGGAAGCCGTAAGGGGCGCCGATGGCATCCTCATCGCCGCACCCGGATATCACGGTACGATTTCGGGCCTGGTGAAGAACGCGCTTGATTACCTCGAGGATCTGTCTGGAGACAGCAGGCCCTATCTTCATGGCCGCGCGGTCGGCCTCATCGCCACGGCGGCGGGCGTGCAGGCGAGCATGAGTACGCTGGGAACCCTGCGGGCAATCGCGCATGCCTTGCGCGGTTGGCCCACGCCGATGGGGGCCACGATCCGCGCTTACGAAGGTCTGTTCGATGCCGAGGGGCAATGCAGTGACGAACGTGCCTGCGCGCAACTCGCTCTCGTTGGCCAGCAGGTGCTGGAGGGCGCGCGCGCGCTATCCCGGCTGGGCCAGGTCTAGCCCGCCAAAGCCAGAGTGAAATCCTCCGTCCAGCGCTGAACGTTCTCGTCCCTCACATTGGCATGCATGCGTTCCCAGCGTGCCTTTCGCTGATCCAGAGGCATGTCGAGCGCCTGGCGAATACAATCCGCTATTTCGTCGGCACTATGCGGGTTGACGAGCAGCGCACCCTCCCCTTCGAAACCGAGCTGCTGCGCTGCGCCTGCGAACCTACTGAGAATGAGAACGCCCGGATCTTCCGGATCCTGCGCGGCAACATACTCTTTCGCCACCAGGTTCATCCCGTCGCGAAGGGGCGTCACCAGCCCCACCTTGCTAGCGCGATAGATGCCGAACAGTTCCTCTGCGCTGTGGCCCTGGTTTACATAGCGGATCGGAACGAGATCGATACGGCTGCGCGCGCCGTTGATCTGGCCGGTCTTCTGCTCCAGCTCGGCACGAATACGCTTGTAGCTTTCCACATCCTCGCGGCTCACCGGCGCGATTTGAATGAAGACCAGATCCTGAACCGCCTCCGGCCAGCGGTCGAAGAAGCGACCCACCCCATCCATTCGCTCTGGTAGACCCTTCGAATAATCGAGGCGGTCGACCCCGATCATGGTGATGCGCCGGCGCGTGCTGGACATCACGCGTTGCTGGGCCTGCTTCGCTTCTCCGGTGTCACCGAGGCCGGTAAAATGCTCGTAGTCTATCCCGATCGGGTAGGCGCGCGCGATCGTGGTCCGCCCGTTGGAGACGATCCGTCCGCTATCTTCATCGACCTCCGCCTTCAATTCAAAGCGACAATAGTGAAGAAAGCTGCTCAACCATTCGTCGTTCTGGAAACCGACCAGATCATAGGCCAGCATCGTTTCAACCAACCTTTCGTGGTAGGGCAGAGAAACGAACAGCCTGCTGGCCGGCCATGGGGTATGGAGAAAAAAGCCCATGCGGTTCTCGAACCCGCGCCGACGCAGGGCATCCCCCAGCGGAATCAGGTGATAATCGTGGATCCAGATGACATCGTCGGGCTTCAGCAGAGGCGCCAAGGCATCGGCAAAACGCTCGTTCACCCGCTCGTAACCGCGCCCGGTCTCCCTTTCGAAACGGGCCAGATCCACACGGTAATGGAACAGCGGCCAAAGCGTCTGGTTGGCGTAGCCGTTGTAATATTCTTCGACTTCCTGATGCGAAAGATCGATGGTCGCCATGGTCACGCCATCGTATTCACCGACGCTCGGTTCGCCCGGCTCTTCCGCCTCTTCGCCCGACCAGCCGAACCAGAGACCGCCTGTCTTTTTGAGCGCCGCATTTAGCGCCCCGGCCATCCCGCCCTGTGCGCCACTCACACCGCGCGCCTTGGGGACGGCCACACGGTTGGAAACGATGACGAGCCGGCTCACCGCAGCGTCAACGTATCGTGTTCCAGCTCTTGGAAAGCAGACTTGCGCAATTGATCACTCCTACCAGCGAATAGGTTTGCGGGAAGTTGCCCCACAATTCGCCCGTCTCGAAGTCCATGTCCTCCGAAAGCAGGCCTGATGGCGTGGTATGCCCAAGCATGATGTCGAACAAGCCCCTGGCTTCGTCTCCGCGGCCGCACCGCGCGAGCGCCTCGATCAGCCAGAAGGTACAGATATTGAACGCAGTTTCGGGGGCACCAAAGTCGTCTTCCGTGGCGTAACGCAACATATGTTCGCCACGTCGCAGAGCTTTTTCTACCTGCTCGAACGTAGATTTGAAGCGCGGGTCCCCTGGCTCCAGATAGCGTAGCTCAACCATCTGAAGCAGGCTGGCATCGAGATAATCGCTCTCGAAGCTCGCACCATAGTGCCCGCCCTCACCGTCTTCGACCCAGGCCTCGCTGTCGATCTTCGCGCGGATGGCGGCCGCACGCTGTTCCCAGAAATCGGCGCGGTCCTCGCGCCCCAGATGCCGCGCTGCATTGGCCAGCCTGTCGCAGGCGGCCCAACACATGACGGCGGAATAGGTATGGACTTCCTGCCGCGTGCGGAATTCCCACAGGCCCGCGTCCGGCTTGTCATGCTTGGCCCAGGCCGCTTCGCCAACTTCCTCCAGGCTCTCGAAATCTCGCCCGTCCGCCATGCGCAGCAGTCGCTTGTCGAAGAAGCCCTGCACGGTCGGCATTACGATCTGCCCGTAGCAATCGTATTGAACCTGGCGGTAGGCAGCATTGCCCATGCGCACCGGCCCCATCCCGCGATACCCGGCGAGATCCGGAGCGACGCTTTCGACCAGCGCATCTTCGCCCATGACGGAATAGAGGGGCTGGATCTGACCGCCCCGCGCATTGTCCACGATGTTGCGCAGATAGGCGAGATACTTCTCCAGAACGTCGAGCGCGCCCAGACGGTTAAGCGCCTGCACCGTGTAATAGCTGTCGCGAATCCAGCAATATCGGTAGTCCCAGTTGCGCTCACTGTGCGGCGCTTCAGGAATCGACGTGGTCAGGGCCGCAACGATGGCGCCCGTTTCCTCGTGTTGACAAAGTTTCAAGGTGATGGCGCAGCGGATGACTTCGTTTTGCCAATCGAGCGGCGTCGCAAGCCCGCGCACCCACAATTGCCAGTACTTGCGGGTATTCGCTTCCATCCGCCGAGTCTCGGACCGGACATTGCCGCTGAAGGGCTCGTCAGGGCCCAGGAAGAAGTGCTGATCGCTTTCGACCCGGTACCAACGCTGTTCCAAAACGTAGCCGACCGGAGCATCCGTGCTCAGCCGCAGGGCCTGGTCCCCGACCAGATAGCGGATGTGATTGGTCCCGTTCGTGGTCTTGACCTGTTCGCTGCCATAGCCACACATCGGTGACAGGGTGACGCGTATCCGTGGCGATCCCGCCACCGGGCGAACGATGCGCAGGAATGCCACCGGGCGGTACATCCGCCCGACGCGTTCGAAGCGCGGGCACATATCGACGACGTCCACCGCGCTGCCGTCTTCCGCCTCCAACCGCGTAATAAGGATCGGCGTATTACGTTCATATCGGGGAGTAGCGGAAACCTGGCCTTCCAGTTCAATCCGCCAGACACCCTGATCCTGGCGGTCTCCGTTGAGCAACGAACAGAAGACCGGATCGCCATCGACGCGCGGAATGCAGCCCCACACGAGGCCGGCGGCATCGTCGATCAGGCCGGAAACCTGGCAATTGCCGATTGGCCAAAGGTTCAGGGAGGATTGGCGGGCAGGCGATGCTTCCTGGTTCGCTGTCATAGGCCAAGCCAATGGTGCACTGCGGCAACATCTGCAAGACCATAGTCCGCCCCCGCCGAATCGCGCTCGCCCACCGTGATGGCAAGTCCCCCAGCCTCGCGGACTGCGGCGAAGCCATCTTCGTCCGTCACATCGTCCCCTATGAAGATGGGCCGCGCGCCGGCAAAGGGCGCGCTTCGCATGAAGACCTTGACCGCGGTCCCCTTGTCCGTTCCTGCGTGCAGGATTTCCGCCACGAACTTGCCGTGGGAGACGGTCAATTCCGTGCCCTCCGCCAGATCGTCGAGAAAGTCAGCGGCCATTTCTTCCTGATCGGGCCGGCCACGGGAGTGGAGCGCGGCACCATGCGATTTCTCTTCATAACGAAGATGATTGGCATGAGCGAAATCCTCCACCTGTCGGGCTATGCCATCGGGAAGCGATTTGGCCGCATCGCCCAATCTTTTGCCCCCTGCCGCGCGCACGTCCGCGCCGTGAGAGCCCGCGCAGCACAACGCGACCGGCCCCAGGTGCTTTTCGATGTCGACAATCGCGCGACCGCTTATCAGCGCGAGCCGGCCATCCATGCGTTTTGCGAGCGCCTCGATCCGATTCAAAAGGTCCGCGGGTACGACGATCTCATCCGGCGATTCGGCCAGTTCCACCAGCGTCCCGTCGAAATCGAGAAATAGCGCAACATCGCCTTCTGCGGCGAGGGTTGCGAGTGGGGGCGGTTCCGGCAAGGCGTCGGCAGTCGGCATCCCCGCGCCTTAAGCCACACGGCGTGGCGTGCAAGGTGCGGTTTGCGTTGCAACTGCGGACCGAATTCTTCAGGCAAGCGGAAACAGTCCGCAATTTGGGAGAGGCAGATGTCGAAATACGAAACGATCCTTTTGGATCAGGATGGCCCTGTCGCCACCATTACACTCAATCGGCCCGACCGGATGAATGCGGCAACGCCTGCGATGTTCGGCGAGATCCGGATCGCGCTCGATGCCATCGTCAACGAAGGCGCCCGGGCACTCCTGATAACCGGAGCTGGTCGCGGTTTCTGTGCTGGTGCCGACCTGGGGGGGCGCTCTTTCGAGGGCGGTTCGCCCGGTGATGCCTCGCGTCGCGCCTTGCAAGCGCATTACAACCCCACCATCGCGGCGCTCGCCGCGCTCGACATACCGATCGTGACCGCGATCAACGGTGCCGCAGCGGGCATCGGCTGTTCGCTCGCACTGTCCGGGGACATCATCCTCGCGGCCGAGTCCGCCTATCTGCTTCAGGCTTTCGTCAATATCGGGCTGGTACCCGACGGCGGGTCGACATGGCTCCTGAGCAAGTCGGCCGGCGTGCCCCGGGCGATGGAGGCCATGTTGCTGGGCGAACGCATTCCCGCCCAAAAAGCTGCGGAGCTCGGCTTCATTACCCGCAGTGTCGCCGACGAGGAATTGGCCGACGAGGCCAAGGCAATGGCCAAACGCCTTGCCGACGGACCGACCAAGGCGATGGGCCTGATCCGCAAGCTGGTCCGCGGCGCGCAGAATACCACCTTGGGCGAAGCAATGGCGCTGGAAGCCGAAGCGCAGCGCGTGGCTGGGAATACCGAAGATTTTGGGGAAGGCGTCCGCAGTTTTCTGGAAAAGCGCAAGCCCGAATTCAAGGGCCGCTGAACGCGGTTTAGCGGGGCGAAGGCTGCCAATTGGTCGAGCCCCGGATACGATCGAAGAGTTGATCGAGAGCGCAACACCTTACGGCGTTCCCACGATGCGGGAAGGGAACCACGCGTGTGCTGGCGCTTTGAGTTCTCGTGATATCCTCTGCACCTAGTATCTGCCAAACATCCAAACTGACCTACCGGAACCGCCAGGACGAGCACTTGACGTGGCAATGCCGCTCATCCGGCTGTCGACGATGACGCATCGTCAATCGACCGTTTGTCCTTTCGATCTCGGCGGCTCGAGCCCGGTCGCGTCACCTCGCGCATTAGAGGATGCGTCGCTTTGGACCTGTGAGCGGCGCCACATCTAGAGATTTTTGCCAGCGAGCCGGTGAGCCGGCTCTTTCTTCAGCCAAATATAAACTCGGAGACACACTCCCATGACCGATCAAAAAATCGTCACCATCAATCCGCTCACCCAAGAAACGATCGCATCGCGCGACTACATGTCGGATGCCGAAGCGGAAGATGTGGTGAAGGCGAGCCACGAGGCATTTCTGGATTGGCGCCTGCGCAGTCTCGAGGATCGCGCCGAGGTGATCCGCGCGATCGGCAAAGCCCTGCGTGACAGCAAGGATGAGTTCGCCGAACTCATGACCCGTGAAGTCGGCAAGCTACTCAAGGACAGCCGGGACGAAGTGGAACTGTGCGCGGCCATTTGCGATTACACCGCCGACAATGGCCCCACGGTTCTGGCGGATGAGGAACGCGAAGTGGACGAGGGCAGCGCCTTGGTCGTTCACGCCCCGATCGGCGTGGTCTACGGGATCCAACCTTGGAATTTCCCGTGCTATCAGGCCGTGCGCTATTCGATTTCCAGTCTCATGGCGGGAAATGGGGTGCTGCTGAAACATGCCGCCAATTGCACTGGAAGCGGGCTTTTCCTGCGCGATCTGTACGAACGTGCGGGGCTGCCGAAGGGCTTGTTCGGCGTACTCCTCATTTCGCACGACCAATCGGACAAAATTATCGAGCACGACCTCGTAAGGGGCGTTACATTGACCGGCAGCGACAAGGCCGGCCGGGCGGTAGCGGCCAAGGCCGGCGAGCATGTCAAGAAGACGGTCCTCGAACTGGGATCCAACGATGCCTACATCGTCCTTGACGACGCCGACCTCGATCTGGCGGTTAGAACCTGTGTCGCCGGGCGACTCTACAACAATGGCGAAACATGTGTGAACGCCAAGCGTTTCATCGTCACCGCAAAGAACTACGACAAGTTTCTCGATGCGTTTGCTGAAAAGTTCGGCGCGATCACCATGGGTGATCCCAGCGAGAAGGGCACGAAGCTAGGTCCGCTGGTTTCCAAGGATCAGCGCGACAAGCTCCACGAGCAGGTCGAAGAAAGCGTGTCGAAGGGCGCGCGGCTTGTGGTCGGAGGTGAAGTTCCCGACCGCAAGGGATGGTTCTATCCTGCAACCGTGCTCGCCGATGTCGCTCCCGGACAACCCGCCTATGATGATGAGCTTTTCGGGCCCGTGGCCTCCATCATCAAGGCCGAGAACGACGATGACGCGATGCGTATTGCAAACGACAGCCGGTATGGGCTTGGCGGAGGCATCTTCAGCAAGGACGTGGAGAAGGCGAAACGCCTTGCCGCAGACCTCTTCGATACCGGGATGATCTTCATCAATTGCTACGACATTGCGACGCCCAACCTGCCGTTCGGCGGAGTCAAGAATTCCGGATACGGACGCGAGCACGGGCCGGAGGGTTTGAAGGAATTCGTCAACGTGAAGTCGATCAAGATCGCTTGAACCGCGCCCGCTGTTTCGGACATCAAGGCTCGCTGTCGTTTTCGGCAGTGAGCTGGTCCGCGCCCGCAAGCTGTTCTTCGATGCGCGTGAAGGCGGAACGGCTGCCGGCATCGTCGTCCAGAACATCGGTGGCGTAATAGGCTATGCCCGTCCCGGACTGACGATCGATCCACAGGCCGGACTTGAGTCCATAAGCGCTTCCGGCATGGCCAACGCGTTCGCGGCCATCACCGAAGGGATCGTCGTGGCAGCCATCCGCGCTTGTTGCCAGAGTCTGGGTGGCAAGACCGTAGCGGCACAGAAAGCCGGACTGGCTGTCGCCATTCCCTGCACCTTCTTGCGTGTCGCCATTTCGCCCGTCGAAGGTCCACAGGGGTGCGAGCATCGTCTCGACGGATTGGGGGCTGAGCAACTGCGTTCCGTCGACGCTACCCCGGCCGAGCAGAAGCTGACCAATCTTCGCGAGCCCGATCATCGAAATCCGCAAACCGCCCTGTGGCGAGAAGATCGCGCCATTTCTGCCCGGCGCCCAGGTCGCGGCTATATCGCACGAGCCATCGCGGGCCGGAGTTACGGGACAATCGGGCGTGAAGCCGTGGTTATCGTCCTTGACCGGCTCTCTTTCACGATAGAGGACTACTGTCTGTCCCGCGAATGCCGCGTCACAGTCGAGCCAGTTGAAGCAGCCCTCGATTTCGAGCGGATCCAGCACCAAGCGCCTGACCAGGCGATCGAACCGCTCCCCGGTCGCCTTCTCCATCACCGCAGCGACGACCGGGAAATTGAAATTGGTATAGCGGAAATAGCCACCCGGGGCGTGGTCGGCATCCCACGCCTCCGGCTCGGCGAGCACTTGCGCCATATCCGCGTCGAGCGGGAGGACGTAGTCGATCGTATCAGTCAGGCTGGACCGATGCGACAGCAACAGGCGAAGGGTGATCGGGGTATCCGGGAAGGAGGGGTTTCGGAGCTTCCAGCCGAGATCAGCCGACACATCGCGATCCAGATCCAGCTTGCCCGCTTCGACCAGGCGCATCACCGCGATCGCGGTCACCAGCTTGGAGATGGAAGCCACCCGAACCGGGTCTTCTGCCGTCACGGCTCGTCCGCTGCGTAAGTCGGCAAGTCCGGCGACATCGGTTTCTAGGACGCCTGTCTTGTCGAAAGTCACCCGCACCTCGGCCACCGGGTCCTGCGTCTTTATATCGACGTCCTCCTGAGCCGCTGCGCTACCAATCGGCATAGCCACGGAAAGGGTGAGCAGAGCAATGAATCGCCAGCATCGTCGCGACAATTCCATTGCGCTGACACCAGCGGAAGTCGAGCGATCCCGTAAATCTCGACCGAGCCCATTTTGAAGCTGCCAGCCCATCGTTTTCGAGTGCCTCACAATCACCGAAACTCCCCGGAGGTTTTTATCCCGAAGGATAATCGTTCGGTGTGACCCTAAGAACACTGTTTGCGCCAGTGCAAATTACGCCTCTTTGCAAACCAGTTCTAAAAATGCCCTACTTTTCAATCCCTTATAACGGCGCAATACCTGCTGGTTATAGGTGCTTGAAATAGAATTATATCGGCTTGCAACAATGCGGTTTTTAGGTGCAAGCTGCAATTATAGGACACTAAGGGGGCCCACATGCGTACGATTGCTTCATTTCGCACCAAACTTGCAACCACATGCGCTTTCGCGACCATGGCACTGGTCGCGCCAACGGCGGCTCAGGCACAATCTGCCGAGAATGCAGAGGCGCAGGATGGGACACTTATTACCAGTGGTGATGAAGACAGGGATGTTTCACCCAGTCAGTCGATCATCGTGACCGGATCGCGCATCCGACAGGATCCCACCAGAAGCGCCCTGCCTCTTCAGGTCATCACCACCGAAGACCTGACGCGCGAGGGCATCAACAGCCCCGAACAGCTGATTTCCTACCTGTCGACCAATGGCAACGGTGCGGACAATCTTGCCTCCAATTCCGACGTGACCAGCGGCGCCCAACGCGGAACCAACGGACTGTCGTCCGCCAACCTGCGTGGACAAGGTTCGGCCGCCACACTCGTACTGCTGAACGGGCGCCGCGTTGCCGCGCATGGTCTAACCGGCTCGGCAGTGGACGTTAACCAGGTACCGTTTGCGGCCATCGAGCGGGTTGAAGTGCTCAAGGATGGCGCTTCTGCCATCTACGGCACCGACGCGATCGGCGGCGTGATCAACTTCATCACCAAAAAAGATTTCACAGGGTTCGCGCTCACTGGCTATACCGACATTACCGAGCGCGGAGACAGCCCGACCTATCGCATAACCGGCACGGCCGGATATGGCGATCTGGCCGAACAGGGCTTTAACGTCATGGCGTCCGTCAGCAAGAACTGGAGCGGCATACTCCGCGGCGACTCCCGAGATTTCGTCAACGGAAATCAGCCCGAGCGCGGCCTTTCGATCGACACACGCGGCACGCCGATTGCCACCTTGTTTCCAAATGGAGCAAACCCAATCTTCGCACCGAATGGTAGCCTGCTGAGCGGCGTCGCGCTCCCGATACCGGGGCAGACCTTCCAAGCAACCGGCGGCATCAACACGCTCGACCTGCCGGGCGGCGCCGGGTGCGAAAGTTTCGATGGCGGCATGGCATATGATCATGAGCTGTGGGCTAACAACCCGGCGTTTTATGCCTGCGCCTGGGACACAGGGCGTGCGGCGCTTATCCAGCAACCGTTGGAGACCCTCACCTATTACGGACGTGCCACGGTTGCGCTAGGCGAACACCAGATCTCGGCTGAAATCACCGGA
Organism: Qipengyuania sp.; assembly: GCF_042095715.1. Classification (GTDB taxonomy): domain Bacteria; phylum Pseudomonadota; class Alphaproteobacteria; order Sphingomonadales; family Sphingomonadaceae; genus Qipengyuania. The sequence continues at coordinate 75,506 of NZ_JBELMO010000004.1, forward strand.
TCCGATGCTGATTCCTCGAAGCAGTTCTCGTCTAATCAGTACGCCGGCAACACCAGCACCACGCCCTTGTATTATCCGCTCAATTCGAACACTTCGGCGGTCTATAACAGTGTGTATGATCAGCTGGCCGCCGTATTCCCCACGATCGGTGCCGTCGGCGATCGCACAGCAGACGGGGTCGGAAATTATGGCAAGCCGATCGCCTATCGCTGGCGCTGTACCGCTTGCGGACCACGTGAATATGTCACCAACACAAAAACCTTCCGCGCCGGCTTGTTCTTTGAAGGCCCGCTCGGGGGAAGCTGGGATTATCGAGCAGGCGGATCCTACGCCAAGAGCGAGGCGAACTCTCTGCTCGGCACCGGTTATTCGTACCGCGGCATTTTCTCTTCGACCGCACGCGCTCTCGCCTCCGGTACCGGGGCAACCGCTGCGGGCCAGATCGATCCGCGTGCGCCCACGGCCCCTGGCGCGTCAGCACCAGGTATTGTCGGCCTGCTCAATAGCGGCCTGATCAACATCTTCTCGGAAACGAAGACCCCTCAGGAACTGGCCTTGCTCCAGTCGGTATCGGCCGACGGCACGGTTCTCTACGGCGGTGAATACGATGTCCTTCAGTTCGACGCCTCGGTTTCCGGATCGTTGTTCGAACTGCCGGGCGGAATGGTGCAGGTGGCAGTCGGCGTCGATTACCGTCGCGAGGGATATAGCTTTAACGGCTCGCCCGACGCCGAACTCACCCAGCCAGAAATTTTCAACGTCGCTTTCGACAACGCCAACGCGCTCCGGGACAAATCTCGCACGGTCAAGGCCGCCTACGCCGAGGTATTGATCCCGGTGTTTGATGCGCTGGAATTTACCGCCGCTGCCCGGGTGGACGAGTACACCGGTTTCGGCAGCACCTTCAATCCCAAGTTCACGGCCAAGTTCCAGCCGCTCGACTGGGTGATGTTCCGGGCTTCCTATAACACGGGGTTCCGTGTCCCGACATTCAACCAGATTTTCAATGCCGTCAGCCAAAGCCCTAATCCGGGCAACACCCTGGTTGACCCGACGACTTGCCCCAGTGGTGTTGTCAGCAGCGCGCCTGGTTGCCAAGCGATCACGCCTGACACACTCTTCGGTGGAAACCCCAATCTCGGGCCCGAAACATCGGAGCAGTATTCGGTTGGCGTCGTGATCCGTCCCGCTCCTCGCTGGAGTGCCTCGGTCGATTATTGGTCCATCGATGTGGACGACGTGATCGGGTCTCTGACGCTGCGTCAGGCCCTGGAAAATATCCAGTTCCTCGATCAAAGCCGCTTCACTCGCACCAACGGCGTACTGACCCTCGTCGACCTGACAGCGGACAACATCGGTTCGCGTCGTACCAAGGGCCTCGAGGTGTCTTTGGCCGGCAACTTCGATGCGTTTGGCGGTTTCGTCGATGTCGGGCTCAACGGGACCTGGCTGCTCGAAAAGAAGGAAAAGCTGGTTCCGACCGCACCGTTCGACGACCTGATCGGCAAGTTCACCTTTGCCGGCGATCTCGGCCTCGAATGGAAGCACAACGCCTGGGTCAGCTACTCGCGTGACGGTTTCACCGCCACGTTCTCACAGATCTTCCGCAACGGGTATGAAAACCAGGCTCTGCCTGGCATCGCGAACGGGACGGTGAATCGCCCAGGGTACAACGAGCGCGTTGATAACTACATCATCTACAACAGGACCGTTTCCCAGCGGATCGGCGACGCGTTCAAGCTGACCGCGGGTATCAAGAACGTGTTCGATACCGATCCGCCGTTTGCGATCACTTATGACAGCAACACCGGTGCGGGCAGCTCGTGGGAACCGCGCGTAGCCGACCCGCGCGGGCGGTCATTCACGATCCTTGCCGAAGTGAAGTTCTAAGCAATCTGCTGAAGAGGAAATGGCGTCGGGGCTTCGGCTCCGGCGCCTTTCTTATGGCCCCGGTGCGTCGCTCGGATCTTCGCGTTGCAGGCGCGCCACGCTGGCCGTCACGGTCAGGTTGGCGCTGGCACTCGCAACCGTCCGGGTCATGTCCAGAAGACGATCGAAGGGCAGGACGAAGCCGATCACCAGCGCGGTTTGCGCAGGCGAAATGCCAACCGATGCCAGCACCGCTGCAAGCATGAAAAGGGAGGCGGTCGAGAACGCCACGACGAGGGCATCGAGCGCAGCGCGAAAGAAACGGCCCACCGAACGCTTCGCCAACAAAACCAGCATCGGAACGTGGATGAGGACAATCTGCGCGAGCACCCCGAGCACGACACAAAGCGCCAACCAGCCGACATTCGCGAAGACCGCGACTCCATTCTGCGCAACCGCATTGGCGATCAAGGCGAATACGCCATAGGGCGTCAACTCCATAATCAGGCCGACGAGGCGGAACAGGACATTCGCCGTCGACTGGAGAAACCGAGCGACCGGCTCGCCTTCCTCTCCAGCCAGCACCACGCTGAAGCCAAAAGCCATGGCAAAGAAAATGATCGCCAGCATGTCGCCCTGGAGCAGAACCTCGACGATGTTCACCGGGACAATGCTGATGAACTGATCGTACAATGGCTTTGGCTCGCCGAGGATGTGCGGCTGTGCGCTACCGATGTCGGCCCCCGCCCCGGGTTCCAATACGAGACCCAGCGTCATCCCGATCGCGACCGCGCAGGCGGTGGTGAAGGCAAAGATCAGCAGGGTGCGCCCCCCGACCGCACCAAGCTTGCGCGGGTCAGCCAGCGCGGCGACCCCGGCTGCAATGCTCACAAACACCACGGGGACCACCAGCATCCTGATCAGGCGAACGAACAGGTCACCCGCGAATGCAAACCAGGGCGTCGCGTTCGGCCAGAAGATACCTAGCGCTATTCCGCCCGCCAGACCCACCAGCACTCGCCGCCAAAGCGGCCAGCCGCGCCATATCCCGATCAAACCCCTCATGCCCCTCCGGTCGCGTGATTGGCCGCGCTTGGCAAGCGCCGCCGGTTGCTGGCTAGCCCCAGAACTGCGGTGCTGGACCCGTGAGATAGCCTTCAGAACCCGAGATGCCGCCCTCCCGGTCCCTCGACAACCACAGCGGGCCATCCAGATCGACGAAGCTGCATCGCGGCGCCAGCGTCATAGCGGGAGCGATCGACAGAGACGACGAGATCATGCACCCCATCATCAATTGCATGCCCCGCGCCTGCGCCACCTCGGCGAGAGCCAGCGCCGCGGTGAGCCCCCCCGCCTTGTCGAGCTTGATATTCGCGACATTGTAGCCGTCGGGAAGACCAGCAAGATCAGACAGCGTGTGCAGCGCTTCGTCGGCGGCGATCGGTACGCGCGAGACATAGCCGCGCAGCGCACCATCATTGTCCGCAGGCAAGGGCTGTTCGAGCAGATCGACCCTGAGCTCGAGCAACAGGCCCTGCAGATCATCGACCTGCGATATGGACCAGCTTTCGTTGGGATCGACGATCAATCTCGGCAATGGCGCGGCCTCTCGTACTGCGCGCAGTTGTGCGGCCGAATCGGTTGCGTCGACCTTCACCTTGATCAGCGGCGAAGTGGCGAGTTCTCGCGCCGCTTTGGCCATGACCTCGGGCGTATCCAGCCCCACGGTCATCGCCGTCTCTACGCGAACCGGGCGATCGGTCCCGACCAATTCGAAAACGCTTTGTCCGGTTAGCTTCGCCTCCAGATCCCAGAGCGCGCAATCAAGTGCGTTGCGGGCCGCGCCGGGCGACATCGTTTCAAGCAAATCGCGCCGCCCTGCCCCGGCTTCAATGGACGCACGTTGATTTTCGATTGTCGCCACCGTCTCTTCGATTGTTTCCCCGTATCGGGGATAGGGGACGCATTCCCCCCTCCCTTCCACGCCATCTTGGCTGATCGTCGCGACCACGACGTCCGCAACGGTTTTCATCCCGCGGGATATGCGAAAGGGACGCGCCAGTGGCAGGGATTCGCTGGTAACGGTGAGGGAGAGGCGCATACGAGCAGTCTACGCAGCGGCGTCGACAGGGGTACGGTCCCCCGTGAGCAGATAGTCGAGGATGGGTTCGACGCCCATGCGATAGGGGTCTGTGCACGGCAGCCCGACTGAAACTCCGATCGTCTCGCACGCGCGCTGCGCCATATCCTCATTCATCGCGGAGGTGTTGAGGGCCACACCGACCGCTCGAATTGTCGGACTGGTGAGGCGCGCGGCCTCCAGATTGGCGGCGAGGCAGTCGGCGATCGCAGGCAGCCCACGCCCGGGGATTCCACGCAAATGCTCGCGCGAAGGGTCGTGGCACATGACAAGCGCCGAAGGCTGCGCACCATGCAGCAGACCTAGCGAAACGCCGGCGAACGAAGGATGGAAAAGAGACCCCTGCCCCTCGATCACATCCCAGCCATCGTCGGCTCGCGCAGGCGCCAGCTGTTCGATCGCACCGGAGATGAAATCCGCAACCACCGCGTCGAGCGGCACGCCGCTTCCCCCAACCAGGATACCGGTCTGCCCCGTCGCGCGGAAATCAGCTGCGATGTTGCGTGCTTTGAAAGCCGACACCAGGCACAGCGAGGTATACATCTTGCCGACCGAACAATCGGTACCGACCGTCAGCAGGCGATTGCCCGCTCTTACGTTCCCCGTTCCGACCGGAATGTTCGCCGGGGGGACGCGGACATCGTGCAACGCTCGTCCAAGTCGGCGAGCGGTTTCGCGAAGGCGCGGCTCATCGCACAGCCGGTGGTGCAGCCCGGCCGCGAGATCCAGTCCGGCCTCGAGCGCGGCAACTCCGTCTTCGACAAGCGCATCGTTCAAAGTACCGCCCGCATTCGCGATGCCGAGTACCAAAGTTCGCGCCCCTGCCGCGACCGCCTGATCGAAACTCATGCGGGGCAAGCCCAGCGAAAGCGGGCAGGCATCCTGGCGAAATTCGCCCACGCAAAGGTCCGGGCGAAAGGCGGCTATCCCGCGCGAGGTTTTCACATCGGCAGGATCGACCGAGCGGCCCAGATAAAGCAGGTACGGTGTGGCTATCGTCATGGCATGTCATCCCCAGGAGCCCGGTGGCTATCCCGATAGGACGGCAGCGCCCATAGAATGCGCAAGGGCAACCCTATAGCTTGACCTTATGGCACCCGCCTAGAGCTCCTCCATCACCTCCGCCAGCAGCGCAAGGAAGTCCGACGCTGCCCGTGGCGGAGGGCGGTTTTCCAGATGAACCGCGTTGACGTTGAAGGTCAGTGCGGGTTGCAACGGCCTGTTGACCAGTCCCTTCGCGAGCGAAGCTTCGGCGGTGAAATTGTCGACGATCGCCATCCCCATGCCAGCGTGGACCAGGGCCGCGGCGATGTAATAGGTGCGGGCCGAGATCGTCTCTGTCAGCCGGACGTCGAGCCGCTCCAGTTCGGCCGCGAGCAGGTCCCCGATCGGACCGCTCTGGGCTGGGCTGATGACGTTGCGACCGGCCAGATCCTGAAGGTGAAGACGCGGGGGGGCATCGGGATAATCCTCTTCGCGAAAGAGCACGACCAGTTCTCCCTCGCCGATCACCTGATGCATGACTGGCGCCGACGCGGGCACGGCGAAGCTGATCGTTATATCGGTTTCGCGTTCGTACAGGCGGCGCAGGATCTCGTCGTGATGCGATGTCTGCAGGTCGAACATGATATGTTCGTGGCCGGCCATGTACCGCGCCACCGCTTCGGGAATTGCGCCCAATCCCAGCGACGGCAGCGCCGAAATCCGTAAGACGCTGCCCTTCCCCTGCCTGAGGTTGTGGCACGCGCGGCGAAAGCTGCGCACCCGCTCCTGAATATCGGACACTTCCCCAAACAGCGTGCGGGCGTCCTCGGTCGGAACGAGGCGGCCCTTGGCCCGCTCGAACAGCGGCAAACCAATGGAGGCCTCCGCATGCCGCAGGACCTTCGTCACCGACGGCTGCGACACGTTGAGTGCGCGCGCCGCCGCACTGACAGTGCCATGCAGATAGACGGCGTGAAAAATCTCGATTTGCCGTAAATTCATCGACTACGGACCTTGTTACCTCAGTTTCGACCACGATACCGCAATCATTCGGACAGGCTATGGCCGCGCTCGAGCCGTGGTATGGACAAGCGCCTGTGTTTGCCGGAGCCTTGTGATGCGGGATCATAGGGTTCTGCGCCGCGCTGCCAAGCTGGAGTTTACGACTTGCCCCCCATCACCCCCTCTAAGCGCAAAACCAGGTCCAAATTGCTAGCGGCGGGGCTGGTCGCCCTGCTTTCTGGCTGCGCCACTCAACCGCTGGCCCAAACCCGCTCCGCAGCTTCGGTCGCACCGGCCGCCGTCCTGATCGAGGGCGGCACAATCTACGACGGAGGAGAGGGCCCGCCCTTCGTGGGCGATGTCGCCCTGCGCGGCGACCGCATCGTCTATGTCGGCCCGCCACGCAGCATCGAGGCGAGGCAGACGGTCAATGCGCGCGGAATGATCGTCACCCCCGGCTTTATCGATCCGCACACTCACGCCGACGTGTTTCTTCGCTCCGCGTCCCGGTCGCAGCGCGTCAATGCCGCCTGGCTCAACCAGGGTGTGAGCACCGTCGTCATCGGAGTTGACGGGGGCGGCACACCCGAGGTGGCGGATGACGCCGCGAAGCTGACGGAGGCTGGCGTCGGCACGAATGTCATCCCTTTCGTCGGGTTCGGCGCAATCCGTGGGCGCGTGCTGGGGTCTCAGTCCCGCGCGCCCGACAGGCAGGAGCTGGCCGAGATGAAGCGCCTCGTCGCCAAGGCCATGTGCGAAGGCGCGAGAGGGCTCTCGACCGGGCTGTTCTACACCCCGCAAAGCTTTGCGACGACCGAGGAGGTCATAGCGGTCGCAAAAGAAGCGGCCCGGCGGGGCGGCATCTACGATACGCACCAGCGCGACGAATCCAGCTATTCCATAGGCTTGCTGGGTTCGGTCGAAGAGGCGCTCCGCATCGGCCGGGAAGCCGGAATGCCGGTCCATTTCGCCCATATCAAAGCTCTGGGCGTGGATGTTCAGGGCTATGCGCCTCAGCTCATTGCGATGATCGAAGCGGCTCGCCGCAACGGAAGCGAGGTTACCGCCGACCAATATCCCTGGCTCGCGTCCGGTACCAGCGTGGAAGCTTCGCTCCTGCCCGGATGGGCGCTTGCGGGTGGCAGGGAGGCCCTTGCGAAGCGGCTTGCAGATCCCGCGCAACGCCGCCGGATAGAGGAGGCGATGACGGAAAGCCTGAGACGGCGCGGCGGGGCATCATCCATGTTGCTGACCGCGCTGAACCAGCCATGGACGGGAAAAACGCTCGCGCAGATGGCGGACGTCTGGGAAGTTTCCCCGATCGACGCCGCCGTCCGGATCATTCAAGCCGGCCTTGATAAGGGCGGGAGCGGAGGAGACGTCGCATCCTTCAACATGGCGGAAAGGGATGTCGAACTTCTGATGCAGCAACCCTGGGTCATCACCTCTTCGGACGGCTCCAACGGGCACCCGCGGATGTTCGCGACCTATCCGGAGAAATATCGCAAATATGTGCGGGAGAAGCACACCATCGACCTTGGCCGTTTCGTGCGCCAGTCGACCGGGCAGGTCGCCGACATCTACAAGATCGACGGTCGGGGATACCTGAAGCCGGGTAACTACGCCGACGTGCTCGTCTTCGATCCGGATGAATTCGCCCCGAGGGCCGACTATCTCAAGCCGCGCGAACTGAGCGTCGGGGTGAAGGCGCTGTTCGTGAACGGCACGATGGCGGTGAAGGACAGTTCCGCGACTGGCGCAGCGGCGGGAAAAGTCCTTTTGCGCACGACCGTCCCTGATTGTCGCTGACGTGCGATTGGCGCTTGTGCAAGCGAAATAACCCCCGGCTATGGAGCACCCCTGCCTATCTATTCGCCTGCATTGCAGTGCAGACCCTAGCATTCGGGAAATCGGCTGATTTCGGGCCATCATGAAGAGTACGGTGATGGCGGCGAGCACGGCGTTGGTGGCAGGGGAACGCATGGCCAGCAATAAACCGCGCTTGCCGGGCAAGCTCACTCTCGATGGCCTAGATGGAACTGTCCGCGTTTCATACGACAGATTGGGCATCCCGCATGTCCGGGCTCAGTCGAAGCGGGATGCGTTTTTCGCGCAGGGCTATCTCGTGGCGCGCGACCGGTTGTTCCAGATCGACCTCGATCACCGGCAGCAGCTTGGCCGCATGGCGGAAGTTTTTGGGCCCAGCTTCAAGGCCGGGGATCGGGCGGCGCGCCTGTTCCATTTCCGTGGCGACATAGACGCTGAGCTTGATGCCATCCCCGAAGAGGTGCGGGCCTGCGTTGCCGCCTATGCCGCGGGCGTAAATGCGCGCATCGAGGAGACGCAGGCCGACCCGGGCTTGCTTACGCCGGAATACCGCATCCTCGGCATCGCTCCGCTGCCATGGGATCTGCGCGAGCTCGTGGCCATGCGCGGCCTCGCCAGCAGCAATGTGGACGACGAGATCCGCCGCGCCATGCTGGCGGCGCGTGGTCTTCTTGAATACGATCGCTACCGCGAGCCATTGCGGCCCCATCATGTGGCGAAGGTCCCGGATGGACTGGACGTCGGCGCGGTCAGCCTCGATGATCTCGGCATTCTCGGCGATCTTCAAACGCCCTTTTCGGAGCGACCGACGCAAGGCGGGCTGGACCGGGCGGACATGCTCTCCGACCATGCCAACCAGGGCAGCAACGCGTGGACGGTCTCCGGATCACGCACCGCCACCGGCCGGCCGATCCTGGCCAACGATCCCCATCTTGCCATCGGTGGTTTCGGTCCCCGCCATATCGTCCATCTGACCGCACCCGGTCTGGATGTTTTCGGTGCCGGATACCCCGGACTCCCAGGCATCATGCAGGGCCACACCGATCGATACGCCTTCGGTCGCACCAATTTCCATATCGACCAGACCGACCTCTTCATTCTCGAAACCGATCCCGAGAATGGCGATCTCTATCGCCGCGAACATGGATGGTCGGAACTGGACATGTACGAGGAAGTCATCGAGGTCAAAGGCGCGCAGCCCGAAACCGTTGCCTTTCGCTATGCTGACGGACGGCCGGTGATCTCCTGCGATAGCGACCGGAGTCGTGCGGTTGCCGCCGCCACGGTCAGCATGCTGCCGGGCTCGAACATGCGCTTCGCCCTTGTCGCCATCAACCTTGCACGCGATTGGGATGGCTTGCGCGAAGCGTTCAAGCTGCATGTTTCGCCGACCAATTTTCACTACGCCGATATCGAAGGAAACATCGGCTGGCACGCCATCGGCTATGCACCGCGCCGCAGCGGCCACGAGGGTCTGTTTCCGGTGCCGGGGGACGGGCGCTACGACTGGCAAGGCATGCTTGGCGTCGATGAGATGCCGAGCCTGTACAATCCCGAGCAGGGCTGGATCGCTTCGGCCAACGCCTACAACATTCCCGGCGATTACGCTTTCGCCGAAAAGCCGCTGAGCTTTACCTGGAACGACCCCTATCGGCACGACCGCATTGCGGAGGTGCTGAGCGAGCAGCCACAGCACTCGATAGCCGACAGCATCGCGCTGATGCACGATGTTCAGTCCCTACCCGCGCGCGCTCTCAAGACGTTACTGCCGCAGCAACCGACGCCCGGGGCCGAAGACGCGGCGGCGATGCTGGGGGCGTGGGATTGCGAGATCGGCAGGGAAAGTGCGGCAGCGCTGCTGTATGAAATGGTCCTGCCCGAACTGCGCTCGCTGGTCCATTACGCCATCGTGCCGGATGAGGCGCGCGACCTGGTTTCCAGTATCAATCTTTCCGTTTTGTTGGACGAACTCACAACCCTCGATCCGTGTCTCGGCACCGATCCGGCGCTCGAGCGCGACCGGCTGATGAATGAGGCCTTGGAAGCCGGTTGGAACCACGCGATCAAGCTGGCCGGCGATGATCCGGCGAAATGGCGCTGGGGCGATCTGCACCGCGTCACCATCGCGCATCCGCTGGCGCATATGCCGGCGATCGCGCGGGCATTTCCCACGATCGAAGGTGGCCGGTCGGGCGGCGATGCCACCACTGTCATGGCGCGCGGCGTCCCGTCTTCAGGGGGGTGGGACGTGCGGCATGGCGCAAGCTTCCTGTTCGCTGTCGATGTCGGAGAATGGGAGGAGAGCCGCTGGCTTTTGTTGCCCGGTCAATCGATCGATCCGTCCTCACCCCACTATCAGGATTTCTATAAGCTGTGGCTGGATGCCGACATGCAAAACCTTAGCTTCGGCAGCGAACACGACTGAGGGGATCGTTCCCCCGGCGTTTAGTTCGCGGCGGCAATCGCCAGCAAGGCCGTATCCATCGCCGCCACCGCAGCCGCCTCCCCGCCCGGCGGGATATCATTGGCAAACACCGATAATACGAGCATCTGTCCGCTCGCCCCCGGCATATACCCGGACAAGGCGCGCGACGCGTTGATTGACCCCGTCTTCGCGGTAATCGTACCCTCCAGCGCCGTTCCCTTGAAACGCCGCCCCAGAGTGCCGTCTTTTCCGCCAATCGGCAGGCTTTCGCGCCATTCGGCACCCCATGGCTGCCCGGCGACCCAGCGCAGGAGAGTGACCGTGGCGCGCGGGGTGACGCGATTATAGGTCGACATGCCCGAACCGTCGGCAAAGTAATGGGCGCCTTCGGGAACGCCCGCGTCGGTGAGGACGGCGGTCAGCACCGCTTCGCCATCCGCGATCGAGCCGCCCCCCGACAGCCTGCCGAGCCGCCGCATCAACAGCTCGGCATGCAAATTCTGGCTAACCTTATTGGTGCGATGGACATCCTTGGCCAGAGCTGGCGGCGGGAGCTGGGCGAGGAAGGGAAGTTCGGCAGTGGCAGGCGCGGGCGCATCGCCGCGCGTCTCTGGATCGTCGAGCGGCGAAAGCGGGCGATGCCTCGCCTCGACCTCACCCGTCACTTTCACGCCGCGTTCGGCCAGCATCTGTTTGAGCCGAAACGCGGCGTAATGCGCCGGATCGTCTATGCCCAGGGTAATCTTGTCCGCCTCTGTGTTCACGCCAACCGTCCCGAACACGCGCAATTCCCGGCTGCCGGGCATCCGCCACAGGCCGAGGTCCGACTTATCGCCGGCGATCGTCAGCGCATCGTTGCGAAGGCTGAAATAGCCGTTCCCCGACAGCCGGGGCGGTTTGCCGACTTCGGCAGGCTCGACCGTCAAGGTGAACTCATTGTCGTCCACGCTGAGCGCGGAAATGCCGGTCCCCCATGTGAAGGGGATGTTGTTCCAGCTCATGCCGGGGCTCCAACGATCGTCGGGATAGAAACGATCGTCGCCGATCACGTCGCGCACGTGCCGGGTGCGCGCGGCGATTGCATCGGCCAGCGTTGCCAGACAGTCCGCCACGCAATCCGGCGCGGATGACAGGTTTGGATCGCCCCGCCCCTCGATCACTACGTCGCCGTTCTTTTCCAGCCGCACCCCCGTCCCGCGTGCACGCTCTTGCAGCTCCGGCAGGCGCGCGTAGGTGGCCACGGTGGTGAAGATCTTGGTATTGGACGCAGGCATGAACCGCTGATCCGGCGCGATAGCCAGCAATGGTCTGCCGTCGATCGTTTCGACCATCATGCCGTATCGCGTGCCTGCAGGCGCAGAAGAAAGAATCGCCTGCACCTGTTCCAGCAAAAGCGGATCGCCCGCCTCCGCCGGGAGCGACGGGGCAGTCGGCGCGCTGGGAGCAGGCAGCCGAACCACCGGCGACTGGGCGAACGAGGGCACGGTGGCGAGCCATGCCACCGCAGCAATCAGGGACAGATTTCGCATCATCGGCACACTAACTTCACCTCGCCACCCCGCGACAGTCGACTATTGCGCCACACTCCATAACCGCAAGCGATGGTCGCGCATCCAACCGCACCGGTTGCGATTGCGCGGAGGGCCAACCACGGATATCCCATCGATCAATCAGGCAAAACATGGGCATCCAACTGTGCGCTATTATCTGGGCTTCGATGCCGGTGGCAGTAAATGCCGAGCACGGTTGATCACTTCCGACGGTGAGGTTGTCGGACAGGGCGAAGGCGGCCCGTCGAATACGCGGCTGGGTCTCGAGGCCGTCCACGAACGGCTGCTGGAAGTCGGCGCGATGGCGACGGGGATGGCTGGGCTGGGCGACGAGGATTTGAAACACATCGTCATGGGTGCCGGCGTTGCCGGGCTGTCGCGCCCCGGCATGCGCGAGGCCTTTGCCGCCCTTCCCTTCCCATATGCCTCCAGCGCCTTCGAAAGCGACGGGATGATCGCCAACCTGGGCGCGCACGGCGGCGCGGACGGCGCAATCCTGGTCATTGGCACGGGCAGCATCGCTCATGTTCGCCAGGAGGGAAAAAGCTTCTCCATCGGCGGATACGGTTTTCCGATCTCGGACGAGGGCAGCGGAGCGGCACTGGGGCTCAGCGCCATGCGCCACGCGCTGCGTGCGCTCGACGGACGGACCAAACCGACCCCCCTCAGCAGCGCCATTACCGCACGCTTCGGTCACGAAGTCGTGCGGGCCATTGCCTGGATGGATGGCGCCGCCCCCGCCGATTATGCGGCCATGGCGCCTTTGGTCATGGATTTTGCCGAAGCGCATGACGAGATCGCACGATCCATCGTCGAAGACGCGGTTCTGCATATCGAACGCTTCATCGAGACGATATTCCAGCGCGGCGCCCAGCGCTGCTCTCTGGCCGGGGGCCTGTCGCAGCGGATGCGCCCCTGGTTACGCGAGCGTACGGTGGCGCGGCTGGTACCGGCAATGGGCGATCCGCTGGATGGCGCCCTATACCTTGCCGGTTATCGGGCAAGACCCGCCTAAACGCCCAATTGCGGCTGACCGCCGATCCACACCTGCCGGACACGATAGCGTTCATCGAGGTGAACCAGATCCGCGCGTTGCCCCGGCGCAATGCCGCCGCTCTCCCGGTCGAGTTTCAGGAATGCGGCCGGATTTCCGCTTGCCAAACGTGATGCCTGCGCCAAACTCAAGCCCAGCATGTCCATCGAATTGCGCAGCGCAAGGTCCATGGTGAGGGCAGATCCCGCCAACGTCCCATCCTCCCCACGCAGCGAACCATCGGCGACAGTGATCGTGCGGCCTTGAAGATCGAAGCGCGGCATGTCCGCTCCTGCCGGCGGCATGGCATCGGTCACCAGCATTCCCCCCTCCAGCCCGCGGGCAGCCAGAGCGACGCGGAGCGCGGCGGGATGCACGTGTTCCCCATCCACGATCAGCCCGAACCGGCTTCGACGGTCTTCGAGCGCCGCACCGACCATGCCCGGCGCCCGGCTGTGGAACTGTGTCATGGCGTTGAACAGGTGCGTGAATCCGTCGAGACCCTCGTCGAGGGCAGCGCGGGTCTCGTCATATGTCGCCATGCTGTGTCCGGCGGCCACGATCAGCCCTGCTTCGCGAAGCCGGCGGATCGTGCCGGGGGCCACGCATTCCGGCGCGAGGGTTACGAGCCTTACGCCGCGGGTTGGCCGGGTCAGCAGTGTCAGCGCCTCTTCATCGAGGGCGCGCATGAATCGTTGCGCGTGGATGCCGCGCCGCTCGCTGCTGATGAAGGGGCCTTCGATATGCAGGCCGATCACGCCCGGTATCCCTTCCGCGATGGCCTGATCGATCGCGCCGATTGCCTGCTCGATCACCGCGAGATCGTCGCTGATCAGCGTGGGCAGAATAGACGTCGTGCCGAACCTGCGATGGGCCGCCGCGATAGTGGCGATCCCGGCGACGCTCGGATCATCGTTTAACAACACTCCGCCACCGCCGTTCACCTGGGTGTCGATGAACCCCGGCAGCAGGTAACCCCCGCCCAGATCGATACGCTTCGCGCCTTCGTATCCGCCCCCCAGAGCGGCAATACGGCCCGCCTCGATGACGACCGCGGCTTCGCTTAGACCCTCGGGAATTACGATGGTCGCGTTTTCGAGAACGAGATTGGTCATCGCGTGCGGGTGACCTTGGACAGAAAGGGCGGATCGTCCGGATCGCGACCGAGCCTGCGGGCCAGCGCTTCGGCCAGGCGATAAAAACTCGCGATCATGCCGATGCTGGTCACGGCCGGATCCTTCGATCCGGCGATCGGTAGACGGATGGCGGCGGGCGCGGTCGTATCCTCCGACCCTGCCGCAATGACCTTTGCACCGCGTTCCGCGAATGCAGCCAAACGCTCCGCAAACCCTTGTGCCGCTTCGTCCGCAGGCGCGAACGCCAGGATAGGATCGCCCTCACCCACCAGCGCCATCGGACCGTGAGCGACTTCGGCGCTTGAGAAACTTTCGGCGTGGATCTGGGCCGTTTCCTTGAACTTTAGCGCCGCTTCCGCCGCGATCGGCCAGGTCAGCCCCCGGCCAAGAACCAGAACTTGGCGAACCGCGGCAAGCGGCTCGATCGCTTCGCTCCAGTCCATGGCCCAGGCATTGTCGAGCAAGGCGCCGGCATCGCCGAGCGCTCGCGCCAATCCTCGATCCTCTCCCCAGTGCGCAGCCAAATCGGAAATCGCGGTGAGTGACGCGATGAAGCTTTTCGTGGCTGCAACACTACGCTCCGAACCTGCGTGGAGCGGAATCACGATATCCGCCTCCTCTGCCAGCGGTGAAGCGGGATCGTTGACCATCGCCACCAGGAACGCGCCCTGCCCCCGCACGGCTTTTGCCGTTTCGATCAAATCTGGGCTTTTCCCGGATTGCGAGATGGCCAGTGCGAATGCCCCGGCCACTTTTGGGGAAACCTTGCCATACAGCGTAGCAAGAGATGGTGACTGGCTGACCACCGGAATGCCAAGGCGCGTTTCGAACAGCAGCTTGGCGAAATTCGCCGCATGATCGGAAGAACCCCTGGCGATCGTGAGGGCAAAGGGCGGGTCCAGACGCCGCAAGCGGGCTGCCGCATCTACCATCAGGCTACGGTTTCGGGCGATCTGGCCTTCGACGACAGTGCCCGCGCTCTCCGCCTCCTGAAGCATTAGGCTCTGGGGCTCAGACATAACGATCACCTATATGCATGTTTGATAGAGAAGGATTGGATTGCGCGCCCGGCTGGACGATAGGCTTGCATCTATGAGCACCGAGACCGCGAATCCCAACCTTGCCGAAATAGACCGATGGCCCATCGAGCGCGCAGTTGGCGCCATGCTCGAAGGCCAACAAGAGGCGATCGTGGCTCTGGAGTCCCAGACGGGCGTGATCGCCCGCGCTGCGGAGGCCGCTGCCGAGCGGTTGGCGGGCAATGGGCGTCTGGCTTATGCGGGCGCGGGCACCTCGGGTCGTATCGGGGTTCAGGACGGTGTCGAACTCACACCCACTTTCGGCTGGCCCGAGCAGCGGCTGGCTTTCCTTCTCGCTGGCGGCGATGCCGCCATGATGCGCGCCGTGGAAGGCGCCGAAGACGATGCCGATGCGGGTCAAGCAGCGGTAGGCGATGCGGCGCTGGGGCCGGGCGACGTGCTGATTGGCATCGCCGCCAGTGGACGCACGCCGTATACGCTGGGCGCACTGCAAGAAGCGCGAGCGCGCGGCTGCCTGACCATTTCGCTGGCCTGCAACGCCGACACGCCATTGCTTGCCGCCGCCGAACACCCCATCCTGCTCGACACCGGAAGCGAAGCCATTGCCGGATCCACGCGCATGAAAGCCGGCACCGCGCAAAAGGCGGCGCTCAACGTGCTTTCGACGGCGATCATGCTCCGCCAGGGATTTGTCTTTCGCGGGCTGATGGTGAGCATGCGCATTTCCAACGCCAAGCTGCTGACGCGCGGAATAGCGATGGTGAGCGAAATCGCTGGCGTAGGCGAGGCGGAAGCCCGTGCAGCTCTGGAGCGCGCCGGGAAAGACATCCGTACAGCGGTTCTCGTCGCACTCGGCATGGGTCTCGAGGATGCACGCGCACGAATCGCGAAGGCGCCCCGCGACTTTGCAGGATTGGTGGAAGGGATGCGGGGCCGCTGAGGGCGGTTTAGTAGAAGCGCACATCGCTCAGTTCCAGCCACGCAGTGCCGCCGGGCGAGCCCCTGAGTTCGAAACGCAAGGCCCGCAGCTTCGCGAGATCGAGCGCGATGTCCTCGTTCCCACTCTCGAACTGCGCGAACGGAATGAATATCTCACGGCTGTCTCCGGTGGCCTTGAAACCCGCACCGAACCAGTCGCTTCCGTCGATGCCATAGCTTTCGATCCGCAGCCGATAATCGCCCGCGCCCCGGGCCTTGAAGGCGATCCCCGTGAACCCGCTCGCATCCGCCAGCTGTATGCCACCGCGGGTGAGAGGCAGCACCCATTGCGCGAACGGCCTTGCGCTGGCCCCGAACCGGGCAAGTGCAAAGGCCGGGGAAGCACTGTCTTCGCTTGTGCCGGGATGCGCGACATCGAGGTGGCTGTGATCGGCCCCTCTGTCAGATGCGTCGACGGGTAGCGTATCAAGATCGCTCCTCCCGTCGGGCCGCGCGCCGGAATAGATCGGCCCTTCCATCCTATGGAAGGGTAGCGGCGTCATCGCCCTATTCTCCAGACGCTTGCGTAGCTCGCGCAAAGGCGCTTCGCGGCCTGAGACCCAGACCCTTTCCACGTTCCACAAATCTTCGATGGTCTGATCCGGCTTGCCGTCGACCAGGATCATGTCCGCGCGCATGCCCGGGGCGATGGTCCCCACCTTGTCGTCCACGTGCATGATGCGTGCGCTTGTCCTCGTCGCGGCGACGATCGCCTGCGCAGGCGTGAAGCCCAGCGTCGTCAGCAGACCGATTTCCCGAATGGCCGCCGGGCCATGGTACACGCCCCCGATCCCGGAGTCCGTGCCGATGCCGATATCTATTCCGGCGGCATGGATACGGCGCACATTGGTCTGAAGGATGGACCATCGCTCCGCGTCATATTCGGCAACCGGCTCGCTCGGCCGGGCAAGCCGCGCACGCTCGCGAGCCTGCTCGGGCGGACTGAGGCTTGCCCATTCGCCAGCGCTGAACTTGCGGGTTTGCTGGGGTTCGTACACCACCATGGTCGCGACATAGGCGGTGCCGTTCCGCTTCATCAGCGCGATCAGTTCATCGTCGACAAGCGCATCGCCGACGCCATGGACGAGCGAATCTACTCCCGCCGCCGCGGCGATTTTCGCCCCCTCCAGAGTCACAGTGTGAGTCACCACGGGGATACCGGCGGCATGGGCATCGAAAACGATAGCCGCCAGCGTTGCGCGGTTCATACTGTTGAGGTCGGGATCGCGATCGTACCGCCACCCATCGGCGAAAACCTTGATCACGTCCGGCTTGTACGGCAGCGCACGCGCCATCACCAGATGGGCGGCGCGCGGCGTAGCTGCCTTCATCGTGAAGAAATCGCCCCACCCGTATTCGGTCCCATGACCACCCGGTACGCCGGTGCGGATCGCGAGATTGAGATGAGGTGCCGGGATCGTACCCGCCGTTCCGGTCATTTCCCGGATCGGGGCGAGCATCTCCGCGGAAACCGAATAATCGTTTACCGTCGTGATCCCGCGCAGCAATTGCCCGGCATATGCCTTACCGAGATCTTCGGGCGCATCGTAGCCGGGCGAGCGCAGATGCGTATGCAAATCGTGCAATCCGGGCAGCAATGTCATGCCCCTGGCATCGATCACCTCCGCACCGCGCGGCCGCTCGACGCGCCGGGCGATGGCCACGATGGTATCACCGCGGACGAGAACTTCGCCGGGGAAAGCCGGTGCTCCCGTCCCATCGAAAATGCGGGCGTTGCGAATTACGAATGCGTCCGCGTCATCCGGTCGGGCTACGGAAACGGTCGCGCCGAACATCAGCGCGCACAGCGCGAGCATGGCCGCAATCAAAGCTCTCGATCGCATCACGCCCTGGCCCCGCGACCTGCCGTATACTCAGTCCCCACCATCATCACTGCGATCGACCTTGCAGGCGATCCCATGCGGCAATTATCGCCTCGCCCGTGTCCCGCCGCAGGGGTTTGATATGCATTGCGTCATGCCGGGTCGGGTGGACCCTATTGGTGAGCAGCGTCCAGGCAAGCCCCCGTTCGAAGTCGATCCACAAGCCGGTCCCGGTAAAGCCAGTGTGTCCGATGGTGGATCTCGAGCAGGTCAAGCCGCCCGGCCAGCCTCCATAGGCGGATTCCCAGCCGCAGGTACGGCTATGGTCCAATGGCGTTCGGATAGCTTCCATCATCGGTGGAGACAGTACCTTGCCCTGTATCAGGTCACGCGCAAAACCGAGCACCCCGTCGACCGTCCCGAACAGTCCGGCATGGCCTGGGGCGCCTCCGAGCGCGGCGGCGTTTTCGTCATGCACCTCCCCTTTCAGAACCCGCCCGCGCCAGGAACAGCGCTCGGTCGCGACTGCGGGTCCGGGCGGGGGACCGTAACTCAGCCCGTCACCAAGCGGCCACGCGCTCAGCGGCTCTCCCGTAATGCGTTCTATGGCTATGCCCAGTAGGATGAAATTGATGTCCGAGTAGACCGGAGGGCCGAGCGGCCAGGCACGCTGCAGGACGAAGGCGCGCATGCGCGCAGGATCGTCGCCATAGGTGTAGATCGGGAACACCGCCGGCAGAAAGGTGCGGTGGGCCAGGCAATCGCGGAACGTCAGCTGGCGCTCGGGGGCCCAGGCAAGATCATATTGGCGAAGGTCCGGAATGGCATCGGTCAGAGGGCGATCGAGATCGAGCTTCCCCTGCTCGGCGAGCTTCAGGATCATGGTGGTGGTCGCGATGACCTTGGAAACGGACGCAAGATCGAACCAATGCTCGCGGGTCAGCTCCTCGCGTTCCGGCTCGACTGCAGCATCGCCGGCATAGCGCACCGCCAGATTGCCCTCGACATCGACCACGCCGAGGGTCGCGCACGGCACCTTGCCTTCTTCCAGATATTTCGCGGCCGGGCCGAACCCGCCCTCGCATAACTCTTCGATCATACAGGTCTCTCCGGCCCGGCAGACATTCCGCGCGGGACGACTCTAGCCAAAAACGGCAACAACAGGATCGCTGCCAAACTCAGCGCGCCCGAAAGCAGGAAAAAACCGTCATAGCCCATTTCCTGCTGCATCGTGCCCGACGCACCGGCCAGCAGGCGGGCGAGCAGGAAAGCAAATCCCGACAGGAATGCGTATTGCGCCGATGGGAAACGGGGGTTCACCAGCATGGACAGATAAACCACGAACACCGCCCCGGCCAAGCCGTTGCCGAACTGATCCGCGGCCACGCTGGCATAGAGTATCCATCCTTCCGGTCGCGCCTGCCAGAGCCAGACATAGACCCAATTGCCAAGCGCGGCGAAAAGAGCGCCCACGGCCAGCGCCCAGCCGAGCCGCCAACGCGCGGCGATCCACCCTCCTATGGCGACGCCGACGATGCTGGCCGGCAGCGCCACGGCACCATCAGCAATGCCGATCTGATTCAGCGAATAGCCGCGCGCATCCCACATCGGGTGGGAAAGGGTCAGCGCCAGCACATCGCCGACCCTGTAAAGAGACACGAACCCCAGCACCAGCAAGGTGGCAAAGCCATAGCGCCAGAAGATATCGACGTATGGCCCGAGGGCAGGAGAGCGGCGCCACGGTGCATCCTCTCCCATCTTGCGGATGCGGGGCAGCGCCACTGCCAGGGCGAGGAACGGCAGCATGCAGATGACCAGGACATAAGGGGTGACATTGCTGTCGGACGTGATGCCCAACGCACTGAAACCGCGAAGTGCGAGCCATCCGACGAGCGCCGTGGCGAGGGAGGAAAGCACGAGGATCGGGACACTTACCCCCAGCCCCCGGAGAAGCGCGCCGGTACGCTTCGCCACGGCTAGCGGTTCAGGGCGCATCGCCGCAAGCACGGGAAAGGGGAGAAACGCGAGCAGGGCAATCGCAAGATAAGCCCACATCCAGTCCGCGCGTGCCGCAACCAGCGCCGCGCCGCTCCCCGCCGCAACCATCGCGCTTCGATAGCCCCAGAGGTTCGCCGCCACGATCGGACCCTGCGCTTCCTGCGTCGGGGCCAGCTCGATACGCCAACCATCTGCCGCCACCTCCAGCGTCGTGGTCCAGAACGCCAAGAGGATCGCGAACAGCGCGACAAGCGGGAGGTTGGTATCGTCCGCAGTGAACGCCATTGCCACCATCGCGGCGAAAATTCCCAGTTGCGACAGCATGATCCAGCCGCGCCGCTGGCCCCAGAAGCTGGAAAACCCCGGTACGCTGAGCCGGTCGACGATCGGTGCCCAGAGAAACTTGAAAGTCGGTAACAACGCCACCCAGGCGAAAAAACCGATCAATGCGATATCTACGCCGTGCCGGGATAGGCGCAGCGTCAGCACCGCGTTGAACATGTAGAAGGGCAGTCCGGCGGAAAACCCCAACAGCAGATAAAGCAGCATCAGACGGCGCCGATCCGGATCGACCTGCCGCAGCTTTCCTCGTTTGCCGGCAATCATCCGCCGGTGCCTACAGCCAAGTCAATCATGCTTGGCTGCGTCGGCTTGCGGTGCGATGGCAAATATCTTGCCGGGGTTGAGCCGCGCATCGGGATCGATGGCACGCTTCAACGTTCGCATGAGATCCACCGCCCCCTCCCCATGCTCACGCAGCAGCGCCTCCCGCTTACCAAGCCCGATCCCGTGTTCCCCCGTGCACGTCCCGCCGACCGATAGCGCATGGTCGACGAGTGCCTCGTTCACGCGTTCCGCCCGCTGGCGTTCTTCCTGATCATCGGGATCTAGCGCGAAAAGTACGTGGAAATTTCCGTCACCCACGTGCCCCACGATAGGTGCGGTCAGACCGGCATCGGCGATGGCAGCATGCGCGCTGGCTATCGCATCGGAGAGGTGCGAGATCGGGACGCAGACGTCGGTCGACCATACAACCGCGCCTGGCCGCGTCGCACGCGCCGCCGGCAGGGCATCATGCCGCGCGCGAAAAAGGCGATTGCGCTCATCGGCATCGCTCGACATCTGGAAATCGCGTCCGCCGTTGTCCTTCCCGATAGCTTCGATCGTCATACGCTGGTCTTCGATGATCGCTTCACCTCCATGCAGCTCGATGAACAACGTCGGCAACTCTGGCAGATCGAGATGAGAAAAGGCGTTGCATGCGCGGATTGCAGCCGGATCGAGCAGCTCCATACGCGCCACGCCGACACCAAGCTGAATGGTGTTGATGACGGTAGAAACCGCGCCCTCGATCGTGTCGAAGGTGAAGCTTCCGGCTAATATCTTCTCGGGGATGCCGTGCAGGCGCAATGTCGCCTCGACGACCAAGCCGAGCGTCCCCTCCGATCCGGTGAAGAGATGGGTGAGATCGTATCCTGCGGCGGATTTGCGCGCGCGGGAACCGGTTTTGATCAGGGTCCCATCGGGCAGGACCACTTTGAGCGCCAGAACCGTTTCGCGCATGGTGCCGTATCGCACCGCGTTGGTGCCGGACGCACGCGTCGCGATCATGCCGCCGATGGTGGCATTGGCCCCCGGATCGAGCGGAAAGAAGAGGCCGGTGGTACGCAGTTCGGTGTTGAGATCGATCCGGGTGACGCCCGGTTGAACGACGCACAGCATATCGGGCGCACTCACTTCGAGGATCCGGTCCATCTTGCCGAAGTCGATCGTGATCCCTCGCTCCACGGGGCTGGCATTGCCCTCGAGTGAAGTGCCCGCTCCCAGCGCCACCACCGGGATGCCGCGCCGGTGAGTGGCGGCCATGATCGTGCACACCTCTTCGGTCGTTTCGGGTTGCACGACGATTGAAGGCGTCACTTTTGCGTGATGCCCTTCGGAAAGAGCGAAGGTCGCGAGCCGCGAGGGGCTGGTGATCCAGCGCTCCCCGAACAGCGGCGACATCTCTTCCGTCAGGGCATCGAGCAAATCATTCATCGCGCGCTCCGTATGCACGGCCGCAGAGCACCAAGGTGAAAAAACACATTGGAAGCCCGCATGCCGGCGGCGCCGGCCGGCTTCGTTTCGAAAACTTTGATCATACGACCCTGCGCCTCCTCGGATGCCTCGGCGAATATTGCGTAGATTAGCCGCATCGGCTTGGCCACCATATCGGCTGCCGGTTCTCAGCCTCATGCCAAATGGCTATGTGCAGTCGAGGCGGCACCCCGGGTTCGAGAAATTTACTGCCTGCTGGGTGAGGCCATGGTTTCGGCGTCGCCGGCTCTTGCACTCGCGGTTTACCGAAGAGGCTGGTCGCTTTGCGCAAGCTGGCAAATCTGCGCGTCTGACAACAAACGGGATTTGGTAGCGGAGGAGGGATTCGAACCCCCGACACATGGATTATGATTCCACCGCTCTAACCGACTGAGCTACTCCGCCCCACAGGGCCAATTCGAGGCTTCAGCCCCGGGCAGGCGGCGCGTTTAGGGCGCGATGTGCGTCTGGTCAATGCGGCTTTTTGATAGAATTGCGCTCATGCCTCGCCGCCGGCGCCGTGCGCCTTGAGGGTTTCGTTCATTCGCACGACCTTTGCGGCCAGGCTGCGATTGAGGGCACTGTCGAGCGCGCGCCCGATTTCCGGCGCAGTGCGGGACAATTGCGCCAGCGCATCTCGATCGAGTGTGGCGACCCGCATCGGATCGGCCGCGCACACCGTGGCGCTGGCCCTATGACCCGATATGAGGCTCATCTCGCCCAGGAAATCTCCGGGACCGCATTCCCCAACCCGTTTCGCGTCGACCTCAATATCGGCCCGACCTCTGGCAACGTATACCAGGGGGGGCGCAGCCTGGCCCTGCTTCATCAGGCATTCGCCCGGTGAGATATCCTGCCACTTCATGAGGTCGCGCAGATGCCGTTGTTGCCCAGGCTCCGTGATTTTCATGACTTCGTCGAAAAGTTCGCGCTCTTCCTCGAGCAGCTTGCCGCTGCGAGCCCGCATTTCGAGCGCCGCAAAGTGCACCAGGTTCACCGCCGCGAACAAGCCCGACCACAATATCCAGACCACGGACGAACCAGCCAGAACGAAGTTGACCAATGCGACAAGGCCCGCCAGCGTCATCATCAGCCGCATCGTGCGCACCCGTGTCATCACCGCAGCGACAACCAGCAGGAGTGCGGCGATATGTGCGATCAGATAGGCTGTTTCCATTGCTATCCCCCCGTCGGCACCTAGCTTCGCCGCCGCCCGGGCGGCCGGAAGGCGAAGCGCCGAACCGCCTCCCAAGGGCCACCACGATAGCGGAACAGGGCCATCCCGGGGAAGGCGAAATCGCGTGGCGCAAACTCTTCGGCCAATTCCGACCGAAGCGCGCGTGCCTCGGCAGGCGGCACCTTGTTCTGGACGGTAATATGGAGCCGGGGGCGATGCTGGTCCTGAGCGGTCAGCATGCCGTGAAAATGTTCGGCGATCCGATCGCGCAGCGCCAGCAGGTCATTGCTGCTGACCTTCA
The DNA here is from genome assembly GCF_042095715.1 of Qipengyuania sp. Lineage (GTDB taxonomy): Bacteria > Pseudomonadota > Alphaproteobacteria > Sphingomonadales > Sphingomonadaceae > Qipengyuania. Next base: position 98,865 of record NZ_JBELMO010000004.1, read on the forward strand.
GAGCCGTTCCGCGCCCGAGATTCATAACACTGTCGAGCCTTGCGGGAATCGGAGCATTCTCGCTGGCGAGACGTGCAAGGAGGGTTTGCAGCTCGTCGCCCAACAGGGAAGGCAGCGCATGGAACAGAGTGACGTGCGCTTCGAGAAAATTTCGCTCCGGCGGAAAATGGCGGTCCCGCAGGCGCGTGGCCCAGCGATGCAGGTCTGCCGGTAATTCGGCGGTCAGGATGAATGGCGCGTCGTCGCTCACATTTCGCCGCGGGCGCGCCTGATCGCGCGCCATTTGGCGACATTGGCATTGTGCTCGGCCAGCGTATTGGCAAACACATGGCCACCGGTGCCGTCTGCTACATAATACAGAGCCTCGGTCTTGGCGGGATCGAGGACTGCAGCGATGGATTCGCGGCCGGGATTGGTGATCGGCCCCACCGGCAACCCGGCGATTGCGCGCGTGTTGTATGGATTGGGATCGCGCAGTTCGGATCGGCGAATGAGCCTGCCTAACGGCTTGCCCTTGGTAATCGGATAGATCGCGGTGGCATCGGCACCCAGCATCATCCCGATACGAACCCGGTTCGACATCACGCCCGCCACCATCGGGCGCTCGCTCGCCTTGGCAGTTTCCTTCTCCACCACCGAAGCGAGAATTACCGCCTCGCGCGGGGTTTTGGCCACCGTCGTCGGCTTGCGGTTCTTCCATGCCTGGGCAAGATATTCGGTCATCGCAGCCTGCATGCGCTTAAGGACCGCGGCGCGCGTTTCGCCGCGCTGGAAATCATAGCTGTCCGGCAGCACGCTGCCCTCCGCGGGCACCGGTATGTCGCCGGTCAGCAGCTTTTCCGCCTTCAGTCTCTCCCACACCAGGATCGAAGGCATGCCTTCGGGGATCGTCACCATCCGCCGGATCGGCTGGCCATGCTGAAGGGTGTCAAGAATCTTGGCTTCGCTCGCCGCCGCAGGCAAGGCGAACTCGCCCGCCTGAATTCCATCGCCGGAGCCCAGGATCTTTGCGCGCAGAAGGAAAGAACTGGCGCTTGAAATGGCCCCCTCTTCCTCCAGCTTTTCCGCAGCGGAGGTCAATGTGGCGCCTGCCGGCACAGTGAAGGCGGCCTCTTCATTGAGGGTTCCGCCAAGCCACCATCCGCCTGCAAACCACGCCAGGAAGGCCGCGGCCACGAGCCCGATCAACAAGCAGCCGAGGCGCCGCATCGTTAATCCACCTTCGTGAAGATGACGCTCGCATTGGTCCCGCCGAAGCCGAAGCTGTTGCTGAGCGCGGCCTTCACTTCACGCTTCTTCGCTGTGTGCGGCACGAGATCGACGCCCTCGGTTCCTTCGTCGGGGTCATCCAGATTGAGCGTCGGCGGCACGATCTGGTCGCGGATCGCGAGGATGCAGAACACCGCTTCCACAGCGCCTGCTCCCCCAAGAAGGTGGCCGATGGCGGATTTGGTGCTCGACATGCTGGCGCCGCACAGATCATCGCCCAGCACGCGCTTGACCGCTGCCAGTTCGATCGTGTCCGCCATGGTGCTGGTGCCGTGCGCGTTGACATAATCGATGTCGCAGGGCTCCAAGCCGGATTTCTTGAGCGCCATCTTCATGGCCAGTTCCGCGCCGCGCCCCTCAGGATGCGGAGCGGTCACATGATAGGCGTCGCCCGAAAGGCCGTATCCGACTACCTCGGCGTAGATCTTCGCGCCGCGCGCCTTGGCGTGTTCGTATTCCTCCAGCACGACCACGCCGGCGCCCTCGCCCATCACGAAGCCCTGGCGATTCTTGTCGTAGGGGCGGCTCGCCTTTTCGGGCGTGTCGTTCATGCTTGTGTTGAGCGCACGGGCCTGGGCGAACCCGGCCACACCCAGCGGGTTGATCGTGGATTCCGCACCGCCGGCCAGCATGATGTCGGCATCGTCATCCTTGATCATACGCGCCGCGTCGCCGATCGAGTGCGCGCCGGTGGAACAGGCTGTCACGACGGCGTGGTTGGGGCCCATGAGGCCGTATTTGATCGAAACCTGCCCACCCACGAGGTTGATGAGACGCCCGTGAACGAAGTGGGGGCTGACCCTGCTGGGGCCACGCTCATGCAGGTTGATCGATTCGCTTTCGATTCCCGGCAAGCCGCCGATACCCGCGCCGATGGATACACCGGCGCGCTCCTTGGTCGCCTCGTCCATGTCGGTGAGGCCCGCGTCCTCGAGCGCCTGGCCGGCTGCATCGATGCCGAAGACGATGAAGGGATCGACCTGGCGCTGGATCTTGGGATCGACCCGCTTGTCCGGATCGAAACCGAATTCGTGGTCCTTCGCCTTCACCTCGCAGGCGATGGTGCACTTCTGATCCGACGCGTCGAAATGGGTGATCTGCGCGGCCCCGCTGCGGCCGGCGATCAGGTTTTTCCAACTCGTTTCCACGTCAGCGCCCAGCGGCGTCACGAGACCCAGACCGGTTACGACAACACGGCGCATTCAAACTCTCCACATTCCAGTAGGCTGCCAGATAGGTACGGCACATCCCATACGCCAACAGGCCCGAACCCCCTGGGGGCCGAGCCTGCCGAAAAAGCTTCGATCACGACGGAGCGACAAGCCTTGGCCGGCCGATCGGGCGCGACGGGCTCAGCCCTTGTGTTCGTCGATGTACTTGGTCGCGTCGCCGACGGTGGCGATCTTCTCGGCCGCGTCGTCGTCAGGGATTTCGACGCCGAATTCTTCCTCGAAAGCCATCACGAGTTCGACGATGTCCAGGCTGTCAGCACCCAGATCGTCGATGAAATTGGCTTCCGGCGTGACTTTCTCTGCTTCGACGCCGAGATGCTCGACGACGATCTTCTGCACGCGTTCGGCAGTATCGCTCATTTTATTCCCTCTCGAACTTGGGGGTTGGGTTGCCTGTCGCCCTAGTGAACGACGCAAGGGCTGGCAAGTGCCCTGCCCGCCAACATTCGCAGATCGAGGCGCTGTTCGCGCCGACTGTCGAAAAATGCTGAGCGAGTCGATGGCTGTGGATCGGGGCAAGGCCCGCAGTGATCGCGCTACGCCTAACTTGCGAGCGACACGCCTACGGGATTGGTCGAAGCTGACTCCAGATGTTATGAGGCATCACGGGATCGCGAATGCACAGACGCCAGCAAACCGGGCGCGCCTTATGCACATTCCTATGAGGGGGCTTAATGCAATGAAATTCGCGAAAGTTTTGGCAATTGCAGCTGGCATGGCTGGACTGGTGGCCAGTTCGCCAGCCATGGCGAAAGACGAATCATCCGGTCGCAAGGCGCAATCCCAGGGGACGGCGGAGATCCCCATCTGCACGAGAAATCTCGGCACCATCGCCATCGTTGAACCGGACACACAGTGGTGGCGCGAACTGAGCCTGGGTAGCCCGGAGGCGATCCTGCGGGTATTCGTACAGCGATCCGGCTGTTTCACGCTGGTCAACCGCGGCCGAAGCCTGCAAAACCGCGCCATGGAGCGCGCCCTTGCCGAGCAGGGCGAATTGCAGGAAGGTTCGAATATCGGCGGGGGCCAGGTGAAGGCAGCCGATTATTTCCTTCAGCCCGACATCGTCAGCAGCAATTCCAACAGTGGCGGCGGTGGCCTAGGTACCATAGCGGGCGGTCTCCTGGGACGCAGTTTTCTGGGCGGGATAGCTGGCGGCATCAATATCAGGAAGAAGGAAGCCAACGTCACGCTGAGCGTGGTCAATGCGCGCACCACCGTCGAGGAGGCGCTGGTTGAAGGCTATTCGCGCAAGTCCGACCTGTCGTTTCGCGGCGGTGCCGGCGGCGGCTGGTGGAGCGGTTTCGGCGCGGCCGGAGCCAGCGGATACCAGAACACCGAGATCGGCCAGGTCATCGTGCTGGCCTATCTCGATGCCTATACCAAGCTTGTGACCCAGCTGGGTGGACTGCCGGAAAACGCGTCGGCAGCCGCGCCGCAGGCCCGCTGACAGAAGACCCCTGGTCTGCGCATCCGGCGTGAAGCCGGGCGCAGATCAGGCGTTCTCGCCCGGATCCTCGTCCCGATCCGTAGCGCCGCCGTTCATGTCCTTCGATTGGGCCGTATCGCCCTTCGGCTGTTCCATCAGGCGCACATGCACATCGCGCAGCTGGCGCGCACTGACCATGCTCGGCGCGCCCATCATCAGATCCTGCGCCCGCTGGTTGAGCGGGAAAGCGATGACCTCGCGGATGTTGGGCTCGTCGGCCAGCAGCATCACGATGCGATCGATCCCGGGCGCGGAACCGCCATGCGGCGGTGCGCCCAGCTTGAAGGCCTCGATCATGCCGCTGAAGTTGGCGTCCACATCGGCCTTCGAATAGCCGGCAATCTCGAACGCCTTGTACATGATCTCGGGCTTGTGGTTCCGGATGGCGCCGCTCGAAAGTTCGTAGCCGTTGCAGACGATGTCGTACTGCCAAGCCTTGATCTCCAGAGGGTCCTGGGTCTCCAGCGCCTCCATCTCGCCCTGCGGCATCGAGAAGGGATTGTGGCTGAAATCGATCTTCTTCGCGTCCTCGTCATATTCGAACATCGGGAAGTCTACGATCCAGCAAAACTTGAAGCAGCCCTGCTCGATCAGCCCCAGCTCTTCGGCCACGCGCGTGCGCGCCGCGCCGGCGAGCTTGGCCGCATCCTTTTCCTTGCCTGCGGCGAAGAAAAGCCCGTCGTTCTCCCCCAGACCCAACTCGGCATAGAGCTTTTCCATGCCCTCGGTGCCATGGTTCTTGGCGATCGGGCCGCCGAATTCCCC
>NZ_JBELMO010000005.1:0-86199 GCF_042095715.1 Qipengyuania sp.
CGAACAGCGCCGCCATGAAGGCAGCCGGCGTGGAGGCGGGCGTGAAGGATCCCGAAGGCGGCCGGGTGGAACGCCTTGGCAAGTCGCTGGTCCCGTCCGGCGTATTCGTCGACAATGCGATGTCGCTGATCGATGCCGCCGCGCCCCCCGCGCGCCCGGCGGAGCGGGATCTTGCCTTCTCCAAGGCGCAGGAGATTCTACATCGCAACGGCGTGACCGCGGCCGCCGACATGGGGACCACCATCGAAGACTGGCAGACCTACCGCCGCGCCGGGGACGAAGGCCGGCTGACGCTGCGCATCATGGCCTATGCCGGGGGGCCGGACGCGATGGACCTTATCGCCGGGGCGCGCCCAACCCCCTGGCTCTATAACGACAAGCTGAGGCTGGGCGGCGTCAAACTCTATCTTGACGGGGCCCTCGGTTCGCGCGGGGCGTGGCTCAAGCTGCCCTATGCCGACGATGCGGGTAACACCGGCCTTCCCCTGATGTCGCAGGCGCAGTTGCGCAACACACTCGTCCGCGCCGCCATCGGCAATTTCCAGCCCGCTATCCATGCGATCGGTGATGCCGCCAATGCGGAGGCGCTGGCCGCGATCGACGAAATCGCTGAAAGTTACGGCGGCGATCGGCGCTGGCGGATCGAACATGCCCAGATCGTCGATCCCGCCGATATTGCCAAGTTCGGCAGACACGGAATCATCGCTTCCATGCAGCCGGTCCATCAGACATCCGACCGCCTGATGGCGGAGGCAAGACTGGGTGAAAGCCGCTTGCCCGGCGCCTATGCCTGGCGCAGTATCAAAGACGCAGGCGGTCGGCTCGCCTTCGGTTCGGATGCGCCGGTAGAGGCGGCCGACCCCTTCGCAGGCTGGGCCGCCGCGGTTACCCGCACCGATGCGGCGGGCGAACCGTTCGGCGGCTGGCTGCCACGGGAGCGGGTTACTCGGGAGGAAGCTCTGGCCGCCTACACCTCGGACGCAGCATTGGCGGGCTTTGCCGAAGACAGGTTCGGCAGGCTGGTGGTCGGCGCCCGCGCCGACTTCCTGCTGGTCGATAGGGATCCGCTCCTGGCGTCCGCCGACGATCTGCGCGCCACGCGCGTTCTGGAAACCTGGGTCGGCGGCACCCGGGTCTTCGTTGCAGGGGAAGAGGATTAGACTAAGGAGCGCCGACTTAATGTTTTGGAAAGCATGCCTCGACTAGGGCGCCCGCGGCGAAACATGGGCAGCCCATTGGAACCAAAGGACAAGGGTTGAATATGACCAGATTTCTTATCGCAGTTGCGGCGGCCCTTGGCCTCGTTTCGGCTCCCATGGCGGCTTCGGCCGTTGAACGTCAGTCCAAGCCTGCAACGCATTCGTCGAATTTGGCCGGGACGAATGCGGTCTTCTTTCTAGGGGGGATTGTCGCCGTAGTGGCGGCCGTACTGCTTTTGCCGGAAGAAGACGATACTCCGGTCAGTGCTTGAGAGTGTGGCTCCAGGGCTACAGATTACAGTGAAATATCGTGGTTTTTGAGTGTTACAGCGGATCGGTTGTGCCATTTTGGGTTGCTTGCTTTCGGTGAGCGCCCTATCAGAAACCACGAAGCGAGAAGAATCAGTTCTCCAAGGAGATAGAATATGAAGTTCCGCACTATCGCCACCGCAGTCGTCGGCACCGCACTGGTTGCCGCCCCCGTCGTGGCTGCTGACCGCGCTGCCGCTCCGGCTTCCGACGAATCCGAACTCGCCGGTGGCGGGATCGTTGTCGCCCTTCTGGCTGCGGCCGCCGTCGTCGCTGGTATCGTCATTGCGGTCGACGCTGCTGACGACGATGAGCCTGTCAGCGCCTGATCCCAGCGATCACGAAATAGAAAACGGGGCCATCCGGCCCCGTTTTTTTTTAGCGTTTTGCATTGTGGGTTTGGGAGCGTCGGTTTGGGGGCTTCCCAAATTCGGGCGAATGCACTTTCCCTAGAAAACCCGCAGCTATTCCGTGTCGATCGCAGGCTCCGCGTCGCCCTCGGCCTCTTTCTCCCGACGGTTGAGCAGCCACATCACGAAAAGCGATCCTTCGAAAAGCAGGATCAGCGGCACCGCCAGCATGAACTGGGACATGATATCGGGCGGCGTCGCGACCGCAGCGATGATGAACGCGACCACGATCATGTAGCGCCGTCCCTTCACCAGTTGGTCGCGCTGCACGATCCCCGCGCGGTTCAGCAGCAGCAGCAGCACCGGCAGCAGGAAGCTGATCCCGAACGCCAGGATGAACTGCATCACCAGGCTGAGATAATCGCCGACTGCCGGCAGCGCCTCCACCGTGAGACCGCCCGCCGAACCCTCAAAGCCCAGCATCCAGCGAAATGCCGTGGGCATGACGATGAAATAGGCCAGCGACGCGCCAAGCGCGAACAGGATCGGCGTCGCGATGATAAACGGCAAAAACGCCTTCTTCTCCTTGGCATAGAGGCCAGGAGCGACGAAGGCCCATACCTGATTGGCGATGATCGGGAAGCTCAGGAAGAATGCCGCGAACAGCGCGACCTTCAATTCCACAAAAAACTGCTCGTAGAGCTTGGTGAACACCAGCCTGCCTTCGCCCGGAGGAAAAGCGTCGGTCAACGGGCGGACCAGAAAGCCGAAAATATCCTTGGCGAAATACAGGCAGATGCCGAACGCCACGGCCAGCGCCAGCACCGCCCGCAGCAGCCTTGCTCTCAGCTCCACCAGATGGTCGAGCAGCGGAGCCTGCGATTCGTCGATGTCCTTGACGAATCCCATCGTCAGTCGTCCTTTTTCGGCGTGGGAGCCGGCGGCTCGGCAGGCGCGTTTTCCGCCGCTTCCGGCTCGGTGTCCGACCGGGGCGGAGGTGCATCTGTCGAAGGTGGAAGGGACGGGGTATCGAGCGGCGTCATGACGGCTGTCTGGTCCAGTGTTTCAGCGTCCGGATGCTCGGCCATTATGCGCTTGTTGCGCTCCTGCCATTCCTTCTCGATCTCCGCCAGCTCCGCCTCGCGGATCATGGCATCGACGCCGGCGCGGAAATGGTTGGACATGCGGCGCATCTTTCCCATCCATTTGCCCAGCGAACGCAAGGCCAGCGGCAGGTCCTTGGGGCCGATCGCGATCAGCGCCACGATCGCGACCAGAAGCAGTTCGGATGGGGCGATGTCGAACATCGGATCAACGATTTACCAGCGTGATCGGAAGGGTGATCAGCGCTTGTTCTCGACCGGGTCGGCGGATTGTGTGTCCTTCACCGTCTCGCCGGCCGGCTTGGCATCGTGCTGGGGCCCTTCGATCCGGCGCGAGGCCGTTTCGTCGGCATCGTCCTTTATGCCATCCTTGAAGCTTTTCAGACCCTTGCCGAATTCACCCATGATGTCCGACACCCGGCCGCGGCCGAACAGGACCAGCACGATGGCGAGGACGACAAGCCAGTGCCAGATGGAAAACGAGCCCATTGGTAATCTCCGATTGGCCGCGCGACGACGGCGACAGCAGTACGCCTACGATAATTAGGTCAATACCAGCCTAATTGCCACCCTCGGCATTCGCTTCACCGGTTTGGTCATCCAAGCGGTCCAGCAATCCCGCCGCGCGCAGTTCCGCCAGCCCCGGCAAATCCCTGCGACTGGTAAGGCCGAAATGGTCGAGAAACTCCGGAGTCGTCGCATAGATCGTGGGGCGCCCCGGAGCCTCGCGCCGCCCGGCGATCCTGACCCAGCCTTCCTCCATCAGCACATCGAGCGTTCCCGACGACGTCTGCACGCCGCGGATGGCTTCGATCTCGGCGCGGCTGACCGGCTCGTGGTAGGCGATGATGGCGAGGATCTCTGTCGCGGCGCGGCTAAGCTTTCGGGTCTGCTCGCGCGTGCGCCGCAACAGGTGCGCCAGATCAGGTGCGGTCTCGAAATGCCAGCGACCCCCCCGCTGGACGAGGTGAATGCCGCGCTCGGCATACTGCGCTTCCAGACCGGCAAGGGCCTGTCGCAGATCGGCTTTACTCGCATCGCCAAGGCATTGGGCGAGATCGTCCAGAGCCAGCGGCTCCTCGGCCGCGAACAAGGCCGCTTCCACAGCCCGTTCAAGCGGGTCGGTCATGCGATCTTTCGCAGGGTCAAAGGCCCGAACACGTCTGCCTGCGCGAGTTCCGCCCTGCCCAGCCGCGCCAGTTCGAGGGCCGCGACGAAGCTCGATGCCAGTGCGGATCGTCTAAGCTGCGGATCCGCATAGGGCGGCAGGAAATCTTCCAGCTGCATCCAGTCCACCGCGACGCCAAGCATCGCCGAAACGCGCGACAACGCGCTGTCGAGTGTGACCACGGGCCTCTCCCGCACCATGTGCACCACGGGCGCGGTGCGCGCGCGGACGCGTCCATAGGCCTCGAGCAAGGCGAACTGATCGCAATGCCATCGCGTCTTGACTTGGGTTTCGAGACCCTCGGGCGCCCCCCTCGTGAACACGTCCCGCCCGATGCGGTCGCGCGCCATCAACCGCGCCGACGCCTCGCGCATCGCCCCGAGCCGCTGGAGCCGAATTTGCAGTGCGAGCGCGAGCTCTTCGGCGCTGGGTTCCTCCTGCTCATCGCGAGGCAGAAGAAGCGCCGATTTGAGATAGGCGAGCCATGCCGCCATCACGAGGTAATCCGCAGCGAGTTCCAGCCGCAGCGCCTCCGCTTCCTCGATATATGCCAAATACTGATCGACAAGCGAGAGGAGGGAAATCTGCCGAAGATCGACCTTCTGGCGCCTCGCGAGGTCCAGTAGCAGGTCGAGCGGCCCCTCCCACCCATCTATATCGAGATAGAGCGCGTCTTCATTCTTTTCCACCCCGGCGATACCGTCCCACGCCTCGTGATCGGCGGTATCCGCGGGGAGGGCCTCCACCGCTACGCCCGTTCCGCGACCGCCAGCAGCGCGTCACGCTTGGCAAGCAGTTCGTCCGGCGAAGCACGATCTGCCGTTGTTTCCATCGCCTGATGCACCCGGTCGAGCCTGGCCATGCTCGCCTCGCCGAGATGTCCGCACCGTTCCGCGATGCCGACCATCTCATCCATCTTGGCCCAGCAGTTGAGGACCACGTCGCACCCTGCCGCAATTGCGCGCTCCGCCCGTTCGGGCACCGACCCGGACAGCGCTTCCATGTCGATATCGTCCGTGAGCAGGAGGCCATCGAAGCCGATGGAGCCACGAATGATGTCCCGAACGACGATGGGAGACAAAGTGGCGGGATTTTCGGCATCCCATGCGGTAAAGAGCAGATGACCTGTCATTCCGAGCGGCGCATCCTTGAGGCTCCGGAAGGGCGCGAGATCGGTTTCCAGTTCTTCCGCGGAGGCCGTGACTGTCGGCAGCGATTTATGCGTATCGGTCGTGGTGCGGCCATGGCCAGGCATATGCTTGATGCAGCCTACGACCCCTTCCAGCGCCAAGCCTTCCAGTATCGCGCGGCCCAGGGCCGCGACCTGCATCGCATCCTCCCCCAGTGCCCGATCGCCGATGACGTCGTGGGCGTCCGGGCGCCGCACATCCAGGGGGGGGTGATAATCGACGCTTATGCCCACTTCCGCCAATTCGTGCGCGATCAGGCGCGCGCCAATCCTGGCAGCTTCGATCGCACTTATCGGCGCCTTACGATAAAGGGCCGCATAGGCGTCTCCTGCCGGATGATCGCGCCATTCGGGAGGCCTCAAGCGGCGGACCCGCCCCCCCTCCTGATCGATGCTGATCATGAGCCTGTCTCGCCCGTGAATCTCTCGCAGGGAATCGGTCAAGGCACGCAGCGGCGCCCGATCGATACAGTTGCGCCCGAACAGGATGTAGCCCACCGGGTCTGCATCCTTGAAAAATGCGCGCTCATCATCCGTCAGTACGGGTCCAGAGCAGCCGAAGATTGCTGGCGTCATACCGTGATTTTCGCAGCCCGCCGCGCATCCGGCAAGGCAAGATCGGCAACCGGCGGGGGATAGGCGGTCGTCACTTCACCTGGCAGGCGATGCCGGCATCCTTCAAGCTGTTGCACAATTGCCTGGCTCCAGCGCTATCCCCGCCCCCGGCCTGCAGGCGATAGACCGTTCCGATATCGGCCCGCCCCCGAATGACGCGATGCGAGATGCCGGACAGCAGTTCCGTTCGCCGGATCAACGTCGCCCATCCGGCTTCCGCATCGGATCGCGAGGAATAGGCGCCGACCTGAACGGCGGTACCGGCGGGATAGCGCTCGTCGTCAGACTCTTCCGGAGAGGCTTTCGCCGTTGGCGTCGCTACCGGCGCGGTCTCCGGCGTCGGGGTGACCGTGGGTGTGGGTGTCGGTGTGCCCAGCCGCGCCTCTACCGCCTGCCCTTCGCCAACGGCATAGCTGAGATCGCCGGTGCCGGCGAACGTCTTGCCACCCGGATCTCGCGGCCGTTCCTTGTACGGGGTCTGCGGGGCAGCAATCAGCGACCCATCCGCCTCGGGCTCATCGGAGCCCACGCTGTGTGAAAGGTACCAGACGCCGCCCACCACGATGGCGAGCGCGACCAGCATGATCAACGCGATGCCGATCAGCCTGCCGGTATCCATACCAGCGGGTTCTTCTCCATCGTCGTCCGATTCGAGCCAGGGCAGCCGTTCGCCGGATTCGGCAAGTGCCAATTCGCCATCGCGACTGTGCGACTGCTTAAACCAATTCCCTGTGCTTCCCTCCCCCGGGCTGGTCATCGCTCCTACATCTCCTCCACCGCTTCGACTCCTAGAATGGCCAGGCCATTACGGATAACCTGGCCGACTTGAGAGGCTAGGTACAGCCTCGCCGCCGTCATTTCGGGGTCATCGGCCTGGATGATGCGGAGCGAAGGATCGTCGTTCCCCGCATTCCAGAAGCTGTGAAATGCCGCAGCGAGGTCAAAGAGGTAAAACGCAATACGATGGGGCTCACGGGCTGTGGCCGCAGCTTCCACCAGGCGCGGAAACTGCGCGACATCCCTGACGAGAGCCAGTTCCGCCTGACCCAGCCTTTCGAGATTGGCATCGGACGGCTCGACCCCAGCCTTGCGCAGTGTGGAACGGATGCGGGCATGGGCATACTGGACATAAAAGACCGGATTGTCCTTGGACGCTTCGATCACCTTGGCGAAATCGAAGTCCATCTGCGCATCCGGCTTTCGCGAAAGCATGGTGAAGCGCACCACATCCTTGCCGACCTCTTCCACCATGTCCGCGATGGTCACGAAGACACCGGAGCGCTTGGACATCTTCACCGGCTCGCCGCCGCGCAGCAGCTTGACCATCTGCACCAGCTTGACGTCGAAAGGCACGTCACGCCCGGCCCCCTGCGTCAGCGCGCTGACGGCCGCCTTGATCCTTTTGACGGTACCGGCATGGTCGGCGCCCCATATGTCGATCAGCGCATCGGCATTTTCGGCCTTCTGGAAATGATAGGCCAGATCGGCACCGAAATAGGTCCAAGTCCCATCGGATTTCTTGATCGGACGGTCCTGGTCATCGCCGAACCGGGTTGACCGGAACAGCGGCAGTTCGACCGGCTCCCAGTCATCGGGCGGCGCCTTTCCCTTCGGCGCTTCCAGCACGCCGTCGTAGACCAGATCGCGATCGCGCAACCACGCTTCCGCCTCGGCTGGTTTCCCGGCAGCTTGCAATTCGGCTTCGGAAGCGAAGACGTCGTGCGCGATGCCCAGCAGCGCGAGATCGGAGCGGATGCGGCCCATCATCTCGGCGACAACCTTCGGCTTGAAAACCGGCAGCCATTCGCTTTCGGGTGCCGATGCGAACTGGTCGCCGAATTCATCCGCCAGCGCCCTGCCCACCGGCACGAGATAGTCGCCCGGGTACAGGCCTTCCGGAATTGCGCCGATATCCTCGCCCAAGGCCTCTCGATAGCGCAGGTGCGCGGATCGGGCGAGTGTATCGACCTGCCCGCCCGCATCGTTGACGTAATATTCGCGGATCACGTCGTAACCCGCGAATTCGAGCAGACCCGCCAGCGCATCTCCAACCACTGCGCCGCGGCAGTGCCCCATGTGCATGGGCCCCGTCGGGTTGGCGGAAACATATTCGATGTTGACGCGCTTGCCGCTTCCTAGCGCGGAACGTCCATAGTCATTTCCCAGCTCGCCCACCGCACGAAGTTCGCGCCGCCATGCATCGTCGGTCACGCGCAGGTTGATGAAACCGGGCCCCGCGATGCTGGCCTCCACGATGTCGGGATCGCGATCGAGGTGCGCGACGATCTTTTCGGCCAGAGCGCGCGGATTGCTGCGCGCGGGCTTTGCGAGAACCATCGCGGCGTTGGTTGCCAGATCGCCGTGCGATAGATCGCGCGGAGGCTCCACCGTCACGCCGGACCGAGGGGCATCGGACGGAAGGGCCGCCTCCAGCACCAGGGCATCCAGCACGGCATCAATCCGCGCCGCAAAGGCGGCGTACAATGTCTGGGTAGCGCTCATGAAATCAACGCGCGACGTTATAGGCGAGCTGTTGCTGCGTCAGATTGAACCCGACCAGCAGTTCGAAGGTCGCGCGCTGAACCGCGGCGCGCACCGCCGGATCGGCCAGCGGATCGATCGCAGCGTCCTGATCGCCGGCCTCGCGCCGCCTGGTGATCTGCTCCCTGATGTCTTGAGGCAAGCTTGCCTCAGTCGCATTTACATAGGCGGCCGCCTGGGCGGTGGCCTGTGCGCGTTCCGCGCCATCCGCAAAGGCCAGGGTTACCCTGCCCACTTCCTTGCTGACCACCGCGCTGCCACCACGCAGGACGGTGACGAAATAAGGCAGCTCGACACTGCGTGCGCCCCTGGTGTCGGTCCGGCGCGCATAGACGTCGAAATCGGCCACGCTGTAGACCCGCTCTCCGGTTTCATTGCAGGAGGAGCGAAGGTTGGTGATTGCAGCGGTGACATCGATATCGGTCGCCAGTTGCTGTCCCCCACTGCGGAACATGGTGATATCGCCAGTATAATCGGGAATGCCCACCGCGGGGCACTTCGAACGCAGCGCCGTGATGCCAACGCCCTGATCGACGACGATATCGCCCTGCTTGGCGCAAGCGGACAGCGTGGCGGCGGTCGCAAGAATGAGGGCAAGGCGAACGGAACGGGTCATCATCGCGGCAGTAAACCTGACTTCAAAAGGATGTGAACGGACTGCGCGCCCTAGCTTGGCGCGGCGCGAAGCGCTAGGGGGCGCGGTATGAACGCTCCCTTGCGCCACCAGCCGGAAGCCGACCCGTTGCTTCCGCCGCTTACCGTCCTCATCGCCGCACCCCGCGGGTTCTGTGCGGGGGTGGATCGTGCCATCGAAATCGTGGAACGCGCGCTCGAGAAATACGGCGCCCCCGTCTACGTTCGGCACGAGATCGTCCACAACCGGCATGTCGTTGAAAGCCTGAAGGAAAAGGGCGCTATCTTCGTAGAGGAACTGGACGAGGTGCCGACCGATGCGCCGGTGGTGTTCAGCGCGCATGGTGTCCCCAAGAGCGTGCCTGCGGAGGCGGAGCGGCGCAACATGCTCTACGTGGATGCCACCTGCCCCTTGGTGAGCAAGGTCCACCGGCAGGCGGAGCGGCAGATCGAGAAGGGACAGCACATCATCTTCATCGGTCATGCTGGCCATCCCGAAGTCATTGGAACCATGGGGCAAGTTCCCGAGGGCCGCATCACGCTGGTCGAGACGATCGAAGACGTGGGCCGGCTTACATTCGGCGCCGACGAGAATTTATCCTTCCTCAGCCAGACCACCTTGTCGGTGGACGACACTGCCGAGATAATAGAGGCGCTGAAGGTGCGGTTTCCGGGCATTGTGGCTCCGAAGGCGGAAGACATCTGTTACGCCACCTCCAATCGGCAGGCGGCCGTCAAGCAGATCGCCCCCGCGAGCGATCTGGTGCTGGTGATCGGCGCTCCCAACTCTTCCAATTCCGTGCGACTCGTCGAAGTTTCTCGAAGGCTTGGAACCGACGCACATCTGATTCAGAGCGCTGCGGAAATCGATCCCGCCTGGCTTGAGGGGATCGGCACGCTGGGTCTTTCCGCCGGCGCTTCGGCGCCCGAGGTTCTGGTCCGCGAGGTCATCGCGAAGCTGGGCGAATGGCGGACGGTGGAAGAGCAGCAGGTGATGGCAGCCGAGGAAAAGATGGTTTTCAAGCTCCCCCGCCAGCTAACCGACTGAATTGGCTGTCTATACCCACCTCGGAGCCGAAGAGCTCGCGCGCCTCATCGCGCATTACGATGTGGGAGAGCTGGTCAGTGCGAAGGGAATTGCCGAGGGCGTTTCCAACAGCAACTGGCTGATCGAGACGCGCCGGGCCGGCAGGACCGCATCGCGCTTCATCCTGACGATGTACGAGCGGCGGATCGACATCGAAGAACTGCCTTTCTTTCTCAAACTACTGGATTTTCTTGCAGAACAAGGCTGCGCGGTGCCCGCCACCATCCATGACCGGGACGGGGCGCTTTGGCGGGAGATCGATGGCAAGGCAGTGGCTCTCATCGAATTCCTGCCCGGAATTTCCCCTTCCATGCCAACCGCTTCGCAGGCAGCCGCCGTCGGCGCGGCACTGGCGCGGGTCCATCTCGCCGCCGCCGGCTTCCCCGAGACCCGCGTCAACAGGCTCGGCCCGCAGCAGTCCTATTCGGTGCTGAAAAACGTCGATCACCCGCTTGCTGAAATATCCGAATGCGTGAAACGCGCCCTCGATCTTGCCTGGAACACTCTCGATTCCTGGCCGACCGATCTGCCCACCTCGATCATCCATTCGGACCTGTTTCCCGACAATGTGCTGATGCTGGGCGACAGGGTTTCGGGCATGATCGATTTCTATTTCGCCTGCACCGGAGCCATGGCCTACGATCTGGCCGTAACCCATGCCGCGTGGAGTTTCGATGCGCGCGGGGAGCGGCTGGATCATGCCATCGGCGCGGCGCTGCTTGCGGGATACGAATCGGTTCGCCCGCTGGAGCAGGCTGAGACCGAGGCCCTGCCCGTGCTGGCGGAGGGGGCCTGCCTTCGCTTCGTGGCCAGCCGCGCGGAAGACTGGTTCGACACGCCGGAGGGGGCGCAGGTTCAGCGCAAGGATCCGATGGATTTCCTGCGCCGCTGGGAAATCTATCGCTGCGAGGGTGCCGACGCCTTCCGCGGGGCCTTCCGGGCCGCGTGATCCGGCGCTAGGAGCCGGAGCCATATGAAACGGGTCGAGATATTCACCGATGGCGCCTGCAAGGGCAATCCCGGCCCCGGTGGCTGGGGCGCGCTGCTGCGGCTGGGCCAGCACGAGAAGGAGCTGTCCGGCTCCGAGCCCGATACCACCAACAACCGCATGGAGATGACCGCCGCGATCCGCGCGCTGTCCGCGCTGATCGAGCCGTGCGAAGTCGATCTTCACACCGACAGCAAATATCTGATCGACGGCATCACCAAATGGGTCCACGGCTGGCAGAAACGCGGCTGGATCAACGCCAGCAAGAAACCGGTCCGCAATGCCGATCTGTGGCACGAACTCATCGAACTGACGGCGACGCACCGGGTGGAGTGGCACTGGGTCAAAGGCCACGCCGGTCATCCGGAAAACGAGCGGGTGGACCGGCTGGCCAGCGACGCCGCCCAGGCTGCGACCTAGACGCTGCGACGCATCGCAACCGCTTCCTGGCGGACGCAATCCCGAAACTGGCAACGCACCGGGGCATCTGGGTCAATGTCGTTACATCGCGGCCTTAATGACCGCAGTTACGCCGAAAGCCGCAGGGCTCCACTCCTCGCCCCTCGAGCGCGATCAGGCCAAATCGCGCAGCTTCGCCGCCGGACTTAAATATCTGGCAGCGGCGGTCGTGGGCACGCGCAGTAATTCCAGGCAGGCGCCGCATTTGCCCAGGCAGCCATGGCTGCCGCTTCGATGGTCAGAGACAAGGTGGTGATAGTCCTCGATCGGGGCCGGCCTGCCGATCAGATAACCCTGTAGCTTGTCGCACCCCAGTTCGCTCAGAAGATAGGCCTGCTCCTCGGTTTCGACCCCCTCCGCGATGATCAACATGCCTAGGCCGCTGCCCAAGGCGACCACGGCCTTAACGATAGCGTAAGCTTCTCGACTCTCTGTGATCGCCCTGATGAAGGATTGGTCGATCTTCACCTTGTCGAACGGGAAATGCAGAAAATATCCCAGCGAGGAATAGCCGGTGCCAAAATCGTCGACGGCAATCCGGACGCCAAGGCCTTTCAGCCGACGAAGGGTTTCGATCGTCTTGTCCGTATTCTCGATCATGACGTTTTCCGTCACTTCCAGATCGAGCCTATTGGGGTCCAGACCCGTATCGGAAAGCACCTCTTCGATGAGCGATACGATGTCAGTCCGCTCCATTTGATAGGGCGAGAGGTTGACTGAAACCTTCAGCGGTTGCTGCCACCCGGCCGCCTCCTCGCATGCTCGTCTCAGAACCCATTCGCCCAGCATCGGAATAAGGTCCAGCCGCTCCGCCATCGGAATAAAGAAAGCTGGTTCTATTTCACCCAGCTTCGGGTGGCGCCATCGGCACAAGATCTCGAACCCGGTGATGCCCCCGGTGCGCAGGCAAGCAATGGGCTGGAAATGCGCATGCAAGCCACCCGCCAGGACAGCGTCGCGCAGATCGTCCTCGATCTGCCGACCCAATGGCTGGATTTGTCCTATGGTATCGTTCCGCGGCACGAGGTCATCGTTACCAGCCTGGAAAGGATAAATTGGGGACTTCGCATTACGCACTCATACCTATTTCCCTCATGGGATTAAAGGTATTCACTTGCGGCGTATATATGCAGTTTCCGCTATAAAGGTTTGAATGTGAACGAAGACAGTGCCGAAAACGCCGATCGTTCAGCTCAAAGAAGGCTTGAAGGCATCGTCGCCAGTGCGATGGATGCGATCATCACCGTTAACGAAGAACAGAGGATAATCCTGTTCAATCCCGCCGCCGAACAGATGTTCGGTGTCGACCAAGCTGTTGCGATGGGACAACCCATTTCGAGGTTCATTCCCGCCCGCTATCGCGAGGCGCATGACGGCCATATCCGCCGCTTTCGCGAAACCGGCGCGACCGGCCGAAGGATGGGGGCGCTGGGTGCGATCAGCGGGCTGCGTGAAGATGGAACGGAGTTTCCCATTGAGGCATCCATTTCGCAGGTGGATTTGCAGGGCGAACGCCTGTCGACGGTTATCTTGCGCGACATTACCGAACGCATCGCCAACGAGGAGGCACGGTTGCTGCTGGCGCGGGAGGTCGATCATCGGGCCAAGAATGCGCTGGCCGTGGTTCAAGCCCTCGTTTCCCTGACCACCGCACCCAGCAAGGAGGAATTCATTGCGGCGCTGCGCGGCCGCGTCTCCGCCCTTGGTCGAGCCCACAGCCTGCTGGCACAAAACAGGTGGACCGGGGCAGAACTGGCCAAGATAATTGAAGACGAGACGGCCCCCTATTGTAAACCCGGCCAGACAAGGGTCCGCAGTTTCTCCGTTTCACTCCTCCCGCATGCTGTTCAACCTGTCAGCCTGCTGATCCACGAATTGGCGACCAATGCAGTCAAATACGGGGCCTTCTCGGTCCCGTCGGGCCGGGTGGATGTGTCCTGGTTCATCGACGAGGATGATGCGCTGGTCGTCAGCTGGATTGAAACCGGCCTGTCCGCCGCTCCTAAAAAACCCGAAAGCAGCGGTTTTGGCTCTACCCTGATCGACACGGTGACGCGTCAACTGGGCGGCGAGGTTTCCACGCAGTGGGAGCGGGACGGGGTGCATGTCGTTGCTCGCCTTCCAGCGGCAAGCTATCGTCGCAACGCGTCGGCAAAGGACACCGCCGAGGCAAAGGAATCTGCCAATCTCCCGGAGAAGAAAAAACGCGGACGCCTGCTTATCGCGGAAGACGAATTGCTGGTGGCGATGGAATTGTGCCAGGCGCTGGAGGCCAACGGGTGGGAAACGATCGGGCCAGCCGCGACTGTGGAGGATGCGTTCCGCATCCTGGCCAACGAGCCGCGGCCCGACGCGGCGATACTTGACATCAATCTGAATGGTGAGGTCGTTTACCCGGTGGCCGATCTGCTGAACGCCAAGGGCATACCCTACCTCTTTTGCACCGGTTATGAAGCAGCCGGCGGGGGACCGGCGCATCAGAATGCCCCCATACTTAAAAAGCCGACCAATCTCGACAGTCTTCTGGCGGAGGTGCAGATGCTGATCGATTATCCGCCGCCGCCTAATGGCATTCAGGCGGCCTGATCGGTTGGACGCAGATCGCTCGAGAGGTTTCTCTCAGGCGAATCGCGCCGGCGAATAGAGCGCGGCGTCCAGACCCCGCGTGATCGCATCGCGGCCCAGCCCCAGCAGCTCCTGCGCCGCCAGCCGGGCCGCCGCGGGGGCCGTCTGGATGCCAAAGCCTCCTTGCCCCGCGAACCAGGCAAAGCCTTCCACGCGCGGGTCCGGGCCGTAGACGGGCAGGCGATCGGGGGCGAAGCTCCTCAGACCGGCCCAGCGCCGCTCCACCGCCAGCACGCGCCAGTCCACCACCTGCTGGAAACGGTCGATCGCCTCGGCCACCGCGAGTTCCTCGGGAGCGGCGTCGCAAGGCTCGCTGGGCGTTTCGTCGTGCGGGCTCAGCCACAACCGCCCGGCATCGGGCTTGAAATAGAACCGTCCCGCGATGTCGAGCACCAGCGGAAGGTCTTCGAGTGGTGCGGGATCGGTGCGTAGCTGCGCTATGGTCCGGCGCAGCGGCTGTATGCCGAGCGGTTTCGCGCTCGCCAGTCCGGCGATCTCGTCGGCCCACGCGCCTGCCGCGTCGACCACGGTGGCGGCGGTGAAACGTTCGCCCCGCTCGGTTTCGATCCGCCATGCGCCAATGTCCCGGCGCATCTCCTTCACCCGGGCACTCATCTGCGCCGCAACACCGCGCCGGCGGCCCATGGAGAGATAATGCTGGTGAAGTGCCGCCACGTCGATGTCGGCGCAGGCCGGTTCGTGGATAGCGCCGGTCCAGTCCTCCCGCAGACGGGGCAGCATCCCGGCAAGCTCCGCGCGGTCAAGGCGGGCGATGGTAGCACCGGTATCGCCGAACCGCTGCATGAAGCCATCCAGCAGGCTTCGATCCGCATCGCGCCCGATGTAGAGCGCGCCGCGCCGGGTCAGGAAATCATGCTCCCTCAGGTAATCGCCGGACGCGAGCGTGAGTGGCACGATCTCCGGGCCGCCGTAGCATTCCTCCCAAAAGGCTGCCGAGCGTCCGGTGGTGTGGTAACCGGGCGCGCTTTCCGCCTCTAGCATCAGCACGCTGGCGTGAGCGGCCAACTCGGCGGCCACGCTGGCGCCGGCCATTCCGGCACCGATCACTGCGAAATCGAATGCGGTCACGGCGTTGCGGCGGGGGCCACCGCGTCCAGGAAGCGGGCAATCTCGTCCATCACCTTGTTGCGCACCCGATCGGCCTCCCGCAGGATCTCATGCCGCGCTTCCTGTCCGAACTGCACCAACCGGGCTTCTGGCATGCGCGCGCAGGCCCGCTGGATAGGACCGAAGGGCACCAGCTCGTCGGCGGTGGTGGCGATCATCAGCGTGGGAACCGTGGCATGCTCAAGGACGCCGGGCGCGAAGAGGGCGCGCGAGGAGGCATAGGCCGCCGCGACCCAGCCCCAGCTTCCCGGCCCCATCGACACCTCGGGCCTCTCGCGCCGCCACCATAGCTCGTCCTCGTAGCGGTCTGCGTCATGCGTCAGCAGATCGCCGCGCGCCGAAGGCGCTTCGCCGGGCTTCTCGCTCCATTTCCAAGCGGGGCGCGTTGGGCCGCCGATGCGCGCCATCAGCCGCGCGATGGCGTGCAGCGCGGCGATCGGCAGCGGCGGTCCCGCCATGCCCAGCATGGGCGCGGACAGCACCAGCGCATCGGGATCGACGGCGTGTTCCGCCACCGCCCGCAGCGTCAGATGCCCGCCCATCGAATGACCAGACAGGACATGTGGGCTAGGCGTATCGGCCTTCCACGCGCGCCAGAAAGCGGCCAGATCACCGATCCACTGGCAGAAATCCTCGATATGGCCGGTGGTCTCGTCGCTCCCCAGCCGGCCCGATCCACCCTGCCCGCGCCAGTCGGCGGCGGTCACGCGCCAGCCGGCGCGATGCCACTGGTCCAGCGTCTCGAGATATTTTTCGTAGTGATCGCCCCGCCCAGGCATGAACAGGATCGAGCCGCGCGCGCCACCGGCCCGCCCCGGCCAGTCGATCCGGCGGATGGGGTGTCCGTCGGGCGCCTGCCAGACGGATTCACGCGCCTCGGCAGGTATCGCCCGCCGGTCGAACGGCGCCGGTGTTTGCGCAGTTATGCCGTTGTCCATCCTGTGCGCCCGCCCGTCCTTCAACCCGCAGAATTGTGGTTACCGTTTGGTAAGCCCTGCCCTGTAATCGACATGGCCCATACGGTTTTACCGGGGGTCCCATGTCGCTCGACACGATTTACTACGGATTGCTGGCCGCACTGGCAATCGCGCTGCTCTACGCCGCGTTCACCGATATCCGCCGCCGCCAGATCGATAACTGGCTGAACATCGCCATCGCGGCGAGCGCGCCGCTGTTCTGGTGGGCCAGCGGGCTCGACCTATGGCCCGGCGTGGCGCTGCAACTGGGCGTGGCGCTTGCCGCCTTCGCCGTGCTGGCCGGCCTGTTCGCCATCGGAATGATGGGCGGCGGCGACGTGAAGCTGCTGACCGCACTGGCACTGTGGGTGCCGCCGCTGGCCTTCGTGAACCTGCTGTTCGTCATGGCGGTGACCGGCGGCATCCTGACTATCGTCCTCGGCAGCTGGCACGTGGCGCGGCGGCGCAAGGATCGATTGGCGGTCCCCTATGGCATAGCGATCGCCCTGGGCGGCCTGTGGACCATCGCGTCCGAAGGCATGGCGCGCGGCGGGACCGCAAGCCTTGGTTTTGCCTGACAACGCCATCTTAACCACTGCCGCCCTATTGAGCGGAAACCATGATTGCCCGCGTGCGCTTGCCGGGGCCGAATAGAGGGTTCGATTCATCCATGGACAGGAAAAAAGTGGTTCTGCTGATTGCGGCATCGATCGTTGCGATCGGCACCGCCTTCATGGCGCGAAGCTTGCTCACGGGATCCGCCGCGCCTGTGGCAGAAGCCGCCGTGGTGCCGCTCGCAGAGCCCGTTCCGCAGGGTCCAAAGGTGCTGGTGGCGCAGCGCGCGCTTACTCCGGGCACCATCATCACCGCCGATTCGCTTTCCTTTCAGCCCTGGCCGGGCGAACTTGTGAAGGACGCCTATTTCCTCGAGGGCGAGGCGGACATGAACAAGCTGCTCGGCACGGTGGTGCGCTTCGCCATCACTGCCGGTGAGCCCGTGACGCAGGGTGCGCTGGTCGCGCCGGGCGATCGCGGCTTCCTTGCAGCCGCCCTGTCCCCCGGCATGCGCGCTGTGACGGTTCCGGTGAACGACCTGTCGGGTGTCGCCGGCTTCGTGTTTCCGGGCGACCGCGTCGACATGATGCTGACGCAGAGCGTGGAAGGCGAC
Source organism: Qipengyuania sp. (assembly GCF_042095715.1). GTDB lineage: Bacteria > Pseudomonadota > Alphaproteobacteria > Sphingomonadales > Sphingomonadaceae > Qipengyuania. Next base: position 17,519 of record NZ_JBELMO010000005.1, read on the forward strand.
GGCGGCGAGTTGAAGGCGACGGAAACGATCCTTCGCAACCTTCGCGTGCTGGCGACGGACCAGGCGACGTCCCAGGAAGTGGTGGAAGGCCGCGTGCAGGTGCGCAAGAGCACCACCGTCACCCTCGAAGTCACCCCGCGCATCGCGGAAAAGGTGGCCGTCGCCCGCAACCTCGGCACCCTGGAGCTCTCGCTCCGTTCGCTGGCCGAAAATCAGAACGACCTCGAACGGGCACTGGCATCCGGCGCGATTAAGGTGCCCGACGATGCGACGCCCGAAGAGGAGGAGCGGATCCTGCGCCGGGCCGCCAGCCGCCCGATGGATGGCCGCACCAGCTTCGTGACTGGCGGCGACGTATCGCGCTTCCAGACGGCGCGGCTCCCGGGAACCGACAAGGCCGCCCCCCAGCCCCCCACCGTCACCATCAACCGTGGCGGATCGCAGGAAGTTCATGTGATCGGCGGCGGCGGTGGACCGGTCGCAGCGCCGAGGAGCGGCATTCCGATGGCCCCCGGCGGTCCCGTTCCGACCACGCTGGTGTCCGGCGGCCAAGTGGCCAGTGCCGGAAACGCCAGCCGCCCGAACGGCATCGTACAGTGAAAATGCCCGCTGAATTTCTCCTGCAAAGGCGATCGATCATGACTTCTCGCATCTCCGCACCCCTGCTCGTGGCCGGTATGGCGCTGGCACCGATGGCCGCGCCACTGGTCCCCGCCGCACAGGCCCAGACCGTAACCGGTCCGACATCCCAGGATCTCGTGCTCTCGATCGGGCGCGGACAGCTCGTCAGCATCAAGAGCGGCACCATGAGCGATATCTTTATCGCCAATCCCGCGATTGCCGATGTCCAGATCAAGTCGCAGAAGCAGCTCTATATTTTCGGCAAGGGCGCCGGGACAACCACGCTCTACGCCAGCAACGCGCGCGGCGACATCATCTGGTCGGCCAATATCCGCGTCGGCTCCAACATCGACAGCATCGACCAGATGCTGAACCTGGCGATGCCCGAAGCGAAGGTATCGGTCGCCACGATGGGGTCCAAGACCATCCTCTTGACCGGCACGGTCGCGGCGCCGGAAGACGCCGCCGAAGTGCAGCGCCTGGTGGAAGCCTTCACCGATGGTAGCATGCAGGTGATCAGCCGCCTCAAGACGGCCACGCCATTGCAGGTCAACCTCCGCGTGCGAATAGCGGAAGTGAACCGCAACTTCGCCCGAAGCATCGGCACCAACCTGCTGACCGTGGACCGAGGGACCGGTGACGGCTTCAAGTTCGGGATCACCAACGGGCGCAAGATCACCACCAATTACACCGTCGGTAGCCCCGGCGGCCTGGGTGTGGGTGCAGGTGACGGTCCAGCAAACGCGACGGACGTCACCGGGAACGGCACGGGATCGACCATCGCCGCGTTCGGCCGATTCCTGGGCTTGGACATCGGTGCCGCGCTCGACCTGGCGGAACAGGACAACCTGGCCACAACGCTGGCCGAGCCGAACCTCACCGCACTGTCGGGCGAAACAGCAAATTTCCTGGCCGGCGGAGAAATCCCGCTTGTGACCAGCAGCCCGCTCTCGGGCCCGACCGTCACCTACAAGCCCTTCGGCGTCAGCCTCTCCTACACTCCGGTGGTTCTCGCCAATGGCCGCATCTCCCTGCGCGTGAAGCCGGAAGTCTCCGAGATTTCGAGTGTGTCCAACGTGGGCGGGATCCAAACGGCGGCGCTTTCCACGCGCAGCGCCGAAACCACCGTGGAGCTGGGTTCGGGCCAGAGCTTCATGATCGCCGGCCTGATCCAGAACAATGCGATCAATTTCATCGACAAGGCTCCGGGCCTGGGCGACGTTCCGATTCTGGGCAGCCTGTTCCGTTCGACCAGCTTCCGCCGCAATGAAACCGAACTGGTGATCGTAGTCACGCCCTATCTGGTGAAGCCGGTGGACGATGCGGACATCCGCCTGCCCACCGATGGTTTCCACAGCCCGACCGAACTCCAGCGCCTGCTCGGCAATCAAGCCCACGACAACCAGCCCGGATCCGATCGTCCCGCACCGACCGCGATCGAGACCGGCGCGGTCGCCAATCCGACACTCGGCGCAGCGCCGGCGGCACAAGCCGCACTCCCTGGCTCGCAGCCCCGGCGCGAGGAAAAGGTCGCGACCGCCGCGCCCGGCTTCAGCTTCAACTGAGAGGAACGTCCATCATGCGCACTTCCAACCGTTTCCTCGCCAGCGCCATCGGCCTTTCGCTGGCCTTCGGCCTCACCGCCTGTGGGGGTATGCCCACCAACCGGACGGTGTACAGCGTGCACCAGCCGGTGGTGGAACGCAGCTCCATGGCGCTGGACGTGACCACATCTCCCGATGGCCTGCCGCTTTACGAACAGCGCCGCGTGGCATCCTGGTTCGAGACCATGGATCTCGATTACGGCGATCGCGTCTCGGTCGACGACCCCAGCGGCAATGAGGATGCACGCGCCGCGGTGGCACTACTCGCCGGTCGTTACGGCATCATGCTGGCAGATGGCTCCCCCATTCCCTCTGCTGAAATCGCGCCCGGACAGGCGCGCATCATCATCACCCGCTCGCGCGCCAGCGTGCCCGGCTGCCCCGATTGGTCGGCCTCCAGCGACTCAACACTCGGCAACGGGCTGAGCGCGAATTACGGTTGTGCCACCAATAGCAATCTGGCCGCGATGGTCGCCAATCCCGAAGACCTGATCAAGGGCCAGAAGGGATCGCCAGACACCTATATCGACACCTCGAAAACCACGATCGACACCTATGGGGAAAGCGTCGGCAAGGCGGTTGGCCAAGTCAGTGGCGGCGTCGGCGGAGGGAACTGAGATCATGAACGCACCCTGGAAGCCCGGTATGCCCGGCAATCGCGATCCCTTCGCCGCTTTCGTCTGCGATGAGGCCAGCCTGGATGTTCTGCGTCCCGTCGCCATCGAACTCGGCTGGGCGCCCGAAAAATGCAACAAAGGGGGCTTGCGCAACGCGGTCCAGGCTCTCTCCGTCAGTGCCAGCCCCAACATCCTGCTGGTCGATCTGTCGGAAAGCGGCGACCCGCTGAACGACATCAATGCGCTGGCCGAAGTGTGCGAGCCCGGCACGGTGGTGATTGCCATCGGCCAGGTCAACGACGTGCGCCTCTATCGCGATCTCATCGCCAGCGGCATTCACGATTACCTGCTCAAGCCTCTGGCGGCGAGCGCGGTGCGCGATGCGCTGAACAATGCGCAGGCGGTGTTCATGGCACCCAAGTCGAGCGATCCGGATTCGGCCAAGCGCCACCTTTCGACGGCCGTAGTGGGCACTCGTGGCGGTGCCGGCGCCTCCACGCTGGCCACCTCGCTTGCCTGGTATTACGCCAGCAAGAAGGGTTATCCCACCGCGCTGCTCGACCTAGACATCCATTTCGGGACCGGCGCGCTGGCGCTGGACCTTGAGCCGGGCCGCGGCCTGACCGACGCCATCGACAATCCCAGCCGCATCGACGGACTGTTCATCGAGCGCGCCATGATCCGCGCGCAGGACAATCTGGCCATCCTGTCGGCGGAAGCGCCGATCAATTCGCCCCTTATCACCGATGGCGCTGCCTTCCTGCAGTTGCAGGAAGAATTCCGGACCGCCTTCGAGATGACGGTGATCGACCTGCCGCGCAACATGCTGATCAATTTCCCGCATCTCTTCAACGAGGTGAACGTGGTGGTGATCTCTACCGAGCTTACCTTGGCATCGGCGCGCGACACCATTCGCCTGCTATCGTGGTTCAAGACCCAGGCGGCGCATGTCGCCCCGCTGATCGTGGCGAACAAGGTCCAGTCGAGCGCGCTTGAGATCAGCAAGGCCGATTTCGAAGCATCCATCGAACGCAAGATCGATTACTTGATCCCCAACGACGTGGCGGCAGCGGCGAAGGCGGCGAAGCTGGGACAAGCGCTGATCGAAGCATCCCCGCAGAGCAAAGCCTCTGCCCAGATCAAGGCGCTGGCGGACCATATCCATAGCTTCGGCGAAGATGGCGAAGCGGGCGATGCCCCGTCGGGCGGTAGCCGGTCGAGCGATACGAAGAAGTCGCTTCTCGCCGGGCTCTCGCTGAGCCTGGGCGCGAAGAAGAAAAAGAAGGCCAAGGAGGCGGCGTGAGAGCCGCCGAATTGGAATGGCCGGGGCATGAAGGCGATTGCGCCCCCGCCGGGATGCAGCGGATGAAGACGGGAGCACGGTCATGATCCAGCTCATGCTGGTTGCGGTGGGGATCGTTGTGATGTGCGGCCTCGGCTATGCCGCCTTTGCCGGTCCCTCGACCGGAAAGGCCGGCAGCCGTCGCCTGAAGCAGATCCGCTACCGCCACTCGGAAAGCGCCGAGGCGAAGGTGGAATCCCAGCTCAAGAAAGCGATCGCCGCACGCAAGCCCGCTGCGCATCACCTCGCCGGGTCTGGTTCGCGCGTCGAAGCGATCGCCATGCGTCTCGACCGGACAGGCAAAGGGTGGACCCTGACGCAATACGCCTATTCCTCCGCCGGAGTGGCGCTGGCCGTTGCGCTGCTCATCTATCTGAAGACCAGTTCTTTCGCTCTGTCGCTGGCGATCTGCCTCGGTGCCGGCGCCGGTATTCCCCACTTCGTGGTCAACAAGACGATCACCCGGCGTACCGCCAAATTCAATGCCAAGTTCGCCGACGCGATCGAACTGCTGGTGCGTGGCCTACGGTCCGGCCTGCCCGTCGCCGAGACGCTTCAGGTCGTGAGCCAGGAAGTGCCTGGCCCGGTTGGCGAGGAGTTCAAGGCCATCGTCGATCGCACCCGCGTGGGCCGTACTCTTGAGGAATCCCTGCAAGTCGCGGCGGACAAGCTGGGCATTCCCGAATTCAACTTCTTTTGCATCACCCTGGCGATCCAGCGTGAGACCGGCGGCAACCTCGCCGAAACGCTTTCGAATCTTGCCGATGTTCTGCGCAAGCGCGCGCAGATGAAGCTCAAGATCAAGGCCATGAGCTCGGAATCGAAGGCATCCGCCATGATCGTGGGCGCGCTGCCGTTCATCGTCTTCGGCCTGATCACCTGGATCAACCCGGGCTACACCGCCCAGTTCTTCACCGAAGAGCGCCTGATCGTGGCGGGCCTGGGGGGCGGTATCTGGATGGGCCTGGGCGTTTTCATCATGGCCAAGATGGTCAGTTTCGAGATCTGAGGGCGAGCGCATCATGGAATCCACCCCCGGCCCGACGCTGCTCGGCTTCGATGTTATCTACATCGGCACCATCATGGCCGCGGTCGCGGCTCTTGCCGTCATGTTCGCGGTCTATACCGCGGTCACGATCAAGGATCCGATGGCCAAGCGCGTCAAGGCCCTCAACGCCCGGCGCGAGGAACTGAAGGCGGGCATCGTCACCGCCACGGCCAAGAAGCGCCAGAGCCTGGTCCGCAAGACCGAGAAAACGGAGCGGGTCAAGGACACGCTGAGCAGCATGAATGTGCTGCAGCAGAGCCAGGTCGAACAGATGGTGCAGAAGCTGGCTTGGGCCGGCATCCGCAACAAGGAACTGGCCGTCATCATCATCGGCTTGCGGCTCGTGCTGCCAGTAGTCCTGGGCCTCGCCGGTTTTATTTTTCTCTATGTCCTCGAGGTTTACCCGGACTGGCAGATGAAGCGCGTCATGGCGATGGGTGCGCTGATATTCGCAGGATACAAGGGGCCCGAAATCTATCTCGGAAACCTGGCGAAAAAACGCACCGATGCCATCCGCAAGGGGCTTCCGGATGCGCTCGACCTGCTGGTGATCTGTGCCGAGGCTGGCCTCACCGTCGATGCAAGTTTCAGCCGGGTCGCCCGCGAGCTGGGCCGCGCCTATCCCGAACTGGGCGAGGAATTCACGCTTACCTCGATCGAACTTTCGTTCCTGAACGAGCGGAAGAAGGCCTTCGACAATCTGGCGTTCCGCGTGAACCTGGAAGCGGTCAAGGGCGTGGTCACCACTATGGTCCAGACAGAGCGTTACGGTACGCCGCTGGCTTCCGCCCTCCGTGTCCTGTCAGGCGAGTTCCGCAACGAGCGCATGATGCGCGCCGAGGAAAAGGCCGCGCGGCTGCCGGCGATTATGACGGTGCCGCTGATCCTGTTCATCCTGCCGACGCTGTTCATCGTCATTCTCGGCCCGGCGGCTTGCAGCATCGCCGACGCCTTCACCACCACGGGCACCTGACGATCATATTGATGCGAGACGAGATGCGGAGCGGGAGCGGTTCGCTCCGTTTTCGCTAACTTTCTAGATTGGCGGCGTCGAAGTCTCCGGCGGCTTCGCGCACGCGCACGAGCATGTCCGTGAGCGCCGCGCGCTGCTTTTCGTCGAGGACCCCGAACAACTCATCCTCGATGGCTTCGGCGAGCGGCATCACGCGGCTGCGTACGGCACGCCCTTCGACCGTGAGCTCGAGAAGATGCGATCGCCCGTCGCGTTCATTGGGCGTTCGCAACGCGAGCCCGCGATCTTCCAGGGTACGGCAGGCGCGGTTCACCGGCACTTTGTCCATGAGCGTGAGCCGGCACAAATCGCGCTGGGTTAAAGCTCCGGAATCGCCCAGCACGGCCATCACGCGCCACTCGGTCGGCTTCAGCGCGAAACGCCGCCGGTACTGTTCTGCGATGCGCGTGGATACCGCATTGCTGGCGATCGAAAGCTGGTAGGGGAGGAAATCAGCAAGGCGCTTGGCGGGACGGGATTGGGCTTTCATGCCCCTTCCCTATCCCGCCGCCTTGCGATTTCAAGTTGCAAAGGCAACCAATGTCCCGGTTACCGCGGAGACATTCGGATCGCGCCGTCCAGCCGCACGTCTTCTCCGTTGAAATAGCCGGTTTCGATCATGCACATGGCAAGCTTGGCATATTCCTCGGGATTGCCAAGCCGCTTGGGGAACGGCACCGAGGCGGCAAGCGCCTCTTTAACCTGGGGCGGCGCGGCATTCATCAGCGGCGTGTTGAAGATGCCGGGCAGGATGGTGTTGACGCGAATTCCTTCCCTCATGAGATCGCGGGCGATCGGCAATGTCATGCCCACGACGCCCCCCTTCGACGCGGAATAGGCCGCCTGCCCCATCTGGCCATCTTCGGCAGCCACCGATGCGGTATTCACGATGGCACCGCGATCCCCATCTTCGCTCAGGGGATCCAACGTCATCATGCCGGCGGCCGATTTCGCGATGCAGCGGAACGTGCCGATCAGATTGACCTGGATCACGAATTCGAAAGCGGACAGCGGAAAGTGCTTGATCTCGCCGCTCTGCTTGTCGCGGCTCGCTGTCTTGATGGCGTTGCCGATCCCCGCGCAGTTCACCAGGATACGCTCTTGGCCATGCGCCTCGCGCGCCTTCGCGAAAGCCGCGTCAACTTCTTCCTCGCTGGTGACATTGACCTTGCAGAAAACGCCGCCCAGTTCGCTGGCGAGCGCGTTGCCCTTCTCCTCGTTCATGTCGAACAGGGCGACCTTGGCCCCCTTGGCGGCCAAGGCCCTTGCGGTTGCGGCGCCCAAACCTGAAGCGCCGCCGGTCACGATGGCGGGGGTATTGCTGCTTACGTCCATTTTTCTCTCCTGATCCTTAGATTAAAGAGCCTCGATGATGGTGACATTGGCTACGCCGCCGCCTTCGCACATCGTCTGCAGGCCATATTTCTTGCCCCGCGCCCTCAAGGCGTGGACCAGCGTTGCCATCAGCTTGGTACCGCTGGCGCCCAGCGGATGCCCGAGAGCGATGGCGCCGCCGTTCACGTTGAGCTTTTCGGGATCGGCGCCGGTGTGCTTGAGCCAGGCAAGCGGCACGGGCGCGAAAGCCTCGTTCACCTCGTAAAGGTCGATGTCGCCGATCGACATGCCCGCGCGCTTGAGCGCACGATCGGTGGCGAACAATGGCTCTTCCAGCATGATCACCGGATCTCCCGCCGTCACGGTGAGGTTGTGAATACGGGCGAGCGGCGTCAGGCCATGCGCCTTCAGCGCCGCCTCGCTCACCACCAGTACGGCGCTCGAACCGTCGCAGATCTGGCTGCTGGTGGCGGCCGTCATCCTGCCCTCGGGGCTGAGCAGCTTGACGCCCGCGATGCCTTCCAGGGTGGCGTCGAACCGGATGCCCTCATCGACGGTATGGCAATCCTCACCTTCAGGCGTCTCGATCTCCACCGGGACGATTTCATCCTTGAATGCGCCCACTTCGGTCGCGGTAGCCGCCTTCTGGTGGCTGGCCAGCGCAAAGCGGTCGAGATCGTCCTTGGAGAAGCCATGCTTCTTGGCGATCATCTCCGCGCCGGCGAACTGGCTCCACTGAATGCCTGGATATTTTTCTTCCAGCCCCGGGGATTTGTAGTGCCCCAGGCCTTCCTTCATGTGCAGCGTTGCGGTGCTGCCCATGGGCACGCGCGTCATGCTCTCCACACCGCTGGCGATGACGACGTCCTGCGTGCCGCTCATCACCGCCTGCGCGGCGAACTGGATGGCTTGCTGGCTGGAGCCGCATTGCCGGTCGATGGTGACGGCCGGCGTGGATTGCGGCAATCGCTTGGCGGCAAGCACGGCGTTGCGCCCGACCTGCATCGCCTGTTCGCCGCCTTGGCCCACGCATCCCATCACCACATCCTCGACCGCCGCCGGATCGATTCCAGTACGCTCCACGATGGCGTCGAGCGACTTGGCCGCGAGGTCAACGGGATGAACCCCGGCAAGGCGCCCGCCCCGTTTCGCGCCGGCGGTACGAACGGCTTCAACGATATAGGCGTCTGGCATCTGTAGTTTTCTCCCAAGTCCGTCGGCAACGGCGCGAATTGTCGAAAGATAGTACGCATAAGGTGGCCGGTTGCAACCTAACAGCGCATGGGGCCGACCTGTTTTCACCGAAGGTATCTTCACTTCACCAAGTACAAACCTCGCCGTAACATGCTCAACCAAGCATCCAAATTGATGTGTCAAAATTGTCACGATCAGAACGTGTATAGCGCGAAAGCGCGACAAAACTGTTGCAGGTCGGCGTATCGCACCTGCATTACGCCAACTTCAGCCCAACCGATTGGGCCAGAAGTTCGGTTGGATATGCATCCAACAGGGGCAACCACTAGCGACCTAAGGTCACAAGGGGACAACATGAAACTCACCAGTTATCTAAAGATATCGGCTGCACCGGCGGTGCTCGGTCTTGCGCTGATTGCTCAGCCAACACTTGCGCAAGATACGGATACCGTTTCGGCCGATGAGCGGCCCACCGGCACCGCGATTGTGGTCACGGGTTCGCGCATCGCTTCACCTACCGTTGAATCGCCTGCACCGCTTCAGGTCATCGATGATCAGGTGGTGGACGACGCCGGTGTGACCAATATCCAAGAGCTTCTGCTCGAGAACCCGGTTTTCGGCACTCCAGCTCTTAGCCGCACGAACTCGGCCTTCTTAACCTCTGGAACGGGCGTCGCCACCGTCGACCTCCGCGATCTCGGCTCCGACCGTACGCTGGTTCTGATCGACGGGCGCCGCGTTGTTGCTTCGCTTCCGGGTTCCGCTACCGTCGACCTCAACGTAATCCCCACGCAGTTCATCGAACGGATCGACATTCTGACCGGTGGCGCCTCGGCCCTGTATGGGTCTGATGCTATCGCGGGCGTGGTGAACTTCGTTTACAAGACCGATTTCGAGGGCGTCGAAGCCAACGCGCAGTACGGCATCACCGAGCGTGGCGACGATGCGCGCTATCAAGCCAACGTAACTGCGGGCGCCAACGTCGCTGACGGTCGCGGCAATATCATGCTGCACTTGGGCTACTCCAACGAAGAAGGTTTGCTTTCTCGTCAGCGTAGCAACACGCGCATCGACGATGGCGATCGCGCCGCGTTCGTTACTGGGGATCTGGCCGACTTCGGAGTTGTAGCAGAACCGTTCTTCTCAAGCTTTCCTCCGCAGGGTCGCTTCATTGTTGGACAGCGCTTTAACGGGAGTGGAGATGTAATTGGATCGCTTTACACTTTCACCTATGGTCCCAATGGTCAGCTTCAGCCGTGCTTCCAGGGCAACGCTTCGGCAGCGTGCAGCAGCGCTCGTCCAGCTATCGCAGATAATCCCGCCACACCGAACGTGAATGAAGCTTCGCCGGCAATCCCGGGGATTGGTACCGGATTTGGTCCCAATGGTTTCAACCGCCAGAACTTCCGTACTCTGGCGGTTCCAGTAGAACGCTACCTTTTCGCCGCTCGCGGCAACTACGAGCTCACTGATGACGTTGAAGCGTACTTCGAAGGGACATTTAATCGGACGACCTCTTCGCGTATTATTGAGCCCTTTCCTCTCGAATCCGGCGGCGCGAACGGTGTCTTTCCGACGGGTGGCGGCTACAATATCGAGAATTATCTTCCCGGAACCAACACGATTGTCGCCAATCCACTCGTCCCTGCAGCTATCCTAGCTCAAGCGAACGATACTAATGGCGACGGCCTTCGTGACATTGGCTTCGCTCGCCGCTTAAGCGAGTTTGGTCCGCGTGCGGGGACGACCTCACGTGACTTCTACCGCTTCGTTGTGGGCGCTCGTGGTGACTTCCTCGACAATCGGTTCACCTGGGATCTCAGCTACAACTACGGTGAAGTTGCTGAAAACCAGACCTCAAGTGGGCAGGTCAACGTCGTTAACTTCCGTGATGCCCTCGCAGTTCGTTCGGAGGTCGGTGACGAAAATGGAAACGGAATCGCTGGTGAAGCGATCTGTGTGAGTGCAGAAGCTCGCGCCAACGGTTGTGTGCCAGCTAACATTTTCGGTGCCGGGGCCCTCTCACAGGCCGCGATCGACTATATCCAGGCGCAGGGCACTTATCAGACCGGCATCCGTCAAAGTGTCGTGCAAGGTCTCGTTTCCGGTTCGCTGTTCGACCTGCCTGCCGGTCCAGTCGGCATCGCTGTCGGCGGCGAATACCGGAAGGAAAGCTCGTTTGAAGATAACGATGCGCTTACCAACGCGGGTTTGAATGCAGGCAACAAGTTGCCTGACACCAGCGGCAGTTTCGACGTCTCGGAAGTCTTCGCCGAAGTGAAGATTCCGATCCTCGCTGATACCCCTGGTTTCGAACTGCTCGAGATTGGTGGTGCGATCCGCTACGCTGACTATTCTACAGTCGGTGGTATCACGAGCTACAACGGCACAGTAACCTGGCAACCGTTCACTCCGCTACGTCTTCGTGGTACCTACGCCAAGTCGGTCCGCGCTCCGAACGTTGGTGAGCTATTCTCGGGACTCTCGCAGACCTTCCCAAGTGGTTTGACCGATCCTTGTGTTGGAATTGGTGCTACCGGCGGTGGAGCCACCGGGGATAATTGCCGCGCAGACCCAGGGGTCGCTGCAAATATCGCAGCCAATGGTGTGTTTACGCTCAACCAAGCTGACCTTCAGGGCATCAGCGGCTTCAACGGTGGCAATCCCAATCTGGAAGAGGAAGAGTCGGAGTCCTATACCTTCGGTGGCGTTTTCGACGCTCGCTCGCTCGGTCTTGGTAACCTGACGCTCACAGCTGACTACTACAATATCAGCATCGACAATGTGATTGCATCGTTCCCACGTCAGTTCAGCCTCGACCAGTGCTACGGTCAGGGCAACCAGACCTTCTGTGACCTTATAACGCGCCGTGGTGCGCCGACTGCGGTCAACAGCGCGGGTTCTATCGATCTGATTAACGCTCTCGCTGTTAACGCGGCCATTCTCGAGACGGAAGGTTTGGACGTTACCCTGAACTACAGCACCCCCATTGGTCTTAGCATCAATGACCGGGTGTCGGCGCGGGTGGCATACACTCACGTGTTCCGGAACGACTACACGCCGCTTGCAGGAGAGGATGTCGATCCAGCTGCAGGAGAAATCGGAACTCCCGAGGACAAGTTCACTGCGAACGTTGCGTATGGAAACGATGACTTCCGTCTGACCTTCACCGGCACCTACATTGGGCGCTCCTATGAAGATCAGAACTTCTGCGCTGCGTTCGATGCTGAGCCGAAATGTGTAGGCGTAGGGGCCGAGTTCTATCTTGACACCCAGGCGACCTTCTACGCTTCGGATATCCTTGAGTTCTACGTCGGTGCGGATAACCTGCTCGACAACGATGCGCCGAACCTTCTTTCCGGTACGACGTTCAATGTCACCGGTACGGATACCGCAGCGGATGTGTACGACGTCTTCGGTCGTCGTTACTACTTCGGTGTTCGGATGCGCTTCTGATCGCATCAGACCTGGAAACGAAAGGGGCGGCCATTGGCCGCCCCTTTTTTTGTCAGTCGTGCAAGTGAAACAGAGCGCAAAATCAGATCATGTAATCAGTTGGTCGAACCTTCCACCAACCTAAAAAAAAGGGCGCGATGAAAGCGCCCTTTCAACCTACGATGGTAGATTTCACTCGATACGTTTGACGCGTGCGCCGCGGCTGCCGCCTATTTTCGCCATGTAACTCCCCAAGGCCGCGCGTTTGATTGTGATCGTATCCCCCTCCTGCACGTTCCCCAAATACACCTTATCGGTTTGTTCCCAGACCGCACCATCGGCAAGCTTTAAAACGAGTCCGCGCTGACCTCTTCCAACTCCCGCAATTGTGGACGAAATTTCGCTGAATTCCTCCTGTTCACTCTCATCGCCGTCCCTGGAACCAAAAAGCTTTATTCTCGGAAGCGAAAGACCAAAGAGTCCACGCCTCACGTCGCGTACTTCCTCTCTACTCACAATCACGACGTCCCTTTGCCGGCGGGCTTCGTCGAGAGAGGCAATTGATTTATCGAAACAGACTAGCCGCGCATCCTCGTCGGCAATAGATCGACATTGCAAAACATTTTCGAAGACCTCGGGCATTCGGTCTCCACCTGCAGTGTTGTTTTGCGCGAGCGCTGCTGTTCCCGTCACAAACAAGGAAACGCACGCAACCGAGTTCGATAAATTCACTTAGTTTTCCTCCGGCCAACACGGGTCTCGATGTGAACTATGCCCATCCTGTCATTCCGATCAAGCTATCCCAGGGAAGGTTCATTTTTTCCAGCCTCATCTTGGTTGATTTGACATTCGAGACGGCTGGCGACTGTACGTCCCCGTATTTCAAGCTATTGTCATCACCAGCGCCCCGTCGCCCTCGTCGATCTCGACCGTTGCACCGTCGGGCACGTCGCCTTTCAGGATCATGTCGGCGAGAGGATCCTGGAGATAGCGTTGCACCGCGCGCTTCAACGGCCGGGCGCCGTATACTGGATCATAACCCACCCGCCCGAGCCAACGCTTGGCGGCTTCAGTCAGGTCGAGCGTGATCTTGCGATCCCGCAGCAGCTTCTGAACGCGATTGACCTGGATTTCCACGATCGGCGCCATGTGTTCGGCCGCAAGGCGGTGAAACAGGATGATCTCGTCGAGGCGGTTGAGGAACTCGGGCCGGAAATGCGCCCTCACGACATCCATCACCTGCGGTTCGACGCTATCGACATCGGCGCCATCTTCGATCTGGGTCAGGAACTGGCTGCCAAGATTGCTGGTGAGGATGATCAGCGTATTGGTGAAGTCTACGACACGGCCCTGCCCATCCGTCAGGCGCCCGTCGTCGAGAACCTGTAGAAGCACGTTAAATACATCCGGGTGTGCCTTTTCCACCTCGTCGAAGAGCACGACCTGGTAGGGGCGGCGGCGCACCGCCTCGGTCAGGACCCCGCCCTCGTCATATCCGACATAGCCCGGGGGCGCGCCGATCAGCCTGGCAACCGCGTGCTTCTCCATGAATTCGCTCATGTCGATGCGGACAAGCGCCTGATCGTCGTCGAACAGGAAGCCCGCCAGCGCCTTGGTCAGTTCGGTCTTGCCGACGCCGGTCGGACCCAGGAACAGGAAGCTGCCCAGCGGGCGGTTGGGATCCTGCAATCCTGCGCGCGCGCGTCGCACGGCCTTGCTCACCGCGCTCACCGCCTGCTCCTGACCGATGACGCGCTTGCCGATGATGTTCTCCATATCGAGCAGCTTCTCGCGCTCTCCCGCCATCATCCGATCGACCGGAATCCCGGTCCAGCGGCTGACTACCCCGGCGATGTCGTCTTCGGTCACCTCTTCGCGCAGCATCGCGTTCTGAGACTGGCTTTCGACCTCCTTCAGCCTTTTCTCCAGTTCCGGAATGCGACCGTACTGAAGCTCTCCCGCCTTGCCGAGATCGCCCTCGCGCTGTGCCTGCTCAAGTTCGAGGCGCGCAGAATCCAGTTCCTCCTTCACCCGCGCCTCGGCATGGATCTTGTCGCGTTCGTTCTGCCAGCGGGTGGTGAGCTCGCTCGACTGCTGCTCAAGATCGGCCAGCTCCTTGCGCAAGGTCGCCAGCCGATCCGCGGAGGCATCGTCGGTTTCCTTCTGGAGCGCCTGCTCCTCGATCTTGAGCTGAATGATCCGGCGGTCGAGGTTTTCTATCTCCTCCGGCTTGCTTTCCACCTCCATGCGGATGCGGCTCGCCGCTTCGTCCATAAGGTCGATGGCTTTGTCGGGCAGGAAACGGTTCTGGATATAGCGGTTCGATAGCTGCGCGGCGGCCACAATCGCGCCATCGGTGATGCGGACTCCGTGGTGAAGCTCGTACTTCTCCTTGATCCCGCGCAGGATGCTGATCGTGTCCTCAACACTGGGCTCGTCGATATAGACCGGCTGGAACCGCCGCTGAAGCGCCGGGTCCTTTTCAACGTATTTCTGATATTCGTCGAGCGTGGTTGCGCCGATGCAATGCAGCTCGCCGCGGCTCAGCGCGGGCTTGAGCAGATTGCCGGCGTCCATCGAACCTTCGCTTGCACCCGCCCCGATCAGCGTGTGCATCTCGTCGATGAACAGAATGATCTGGCCGTCCGCGCCCTTCACCTCATCGAGCACCGCCTTCAGCCGCTCCTCGAACTCGCCGCGATATTTCGCCCCAGCGATTAGCGCGCCCATGTCGAGCGCCATCAGTGTGCGGCCTTTTAGGCTGTCGGGCACGTCGCCATTGGCGATGCGAAGCGCGAGGCCTTCGGCGATGGCGGTCTTCCCGGTGCCGGGTTCTCCGATCAGCGCGGGATTGTTCTTGGTCCTGCGCGCAAGGATCTGAACCGTCCGCCGAATTTCCTCGTCGCGTCCGATAACGGGGTCGAGCTTGCCGTCGCGGGCTGCCTGTGTGAGGTCGCGGGCGTATTTCTTCATCGCGTCATAGGCGTTTTCGGCACTGGCGCTGTCCGCCGTCCTCCCGCCGCGAAGCTTGGTGATGGCCTCCTCGAGCGCCTTGGGTTCGACGCCCGCCGCCTTCAGCGCCTGCCCCGCGGCAGTGGTGCTCGAAAGCGCCAGGGCAAGCAGCAGCCGTTCCACCGTGACATAGCTGTCACCCGACTTTTCGGAAATCTGCTCGGCCTGATCGAGAATGCGAACGGCATCGTTGTCGAGCCCGGGGGTCTGCTGCGCACCGCCACCGCTCACCGCGGGTATCTTGGCAAGCGCGGCATCGATCGAATCGACCGCAGCTTTCGCATTGCCGCCGGCACGCTGGATCAGCCCGGCAGCCATCCCCTCATTGTCTTCGAGCAGGGCCTTCAGGAGGTGCGCTGGGCTGATCCGCTGATGGCTCATGCGGATGGCAACGGTCTGCGCGCTCTGGAGGAAGCCCTTTGCGCGGTCGGTGAATTTCTCCAAGTTCATCCATATCCTCTTGCGATTAGCCACCCCTAGATAGTGTTGCTATTATGCAACACAACCCCCGCGAGCGATGTCCTGACGGTGTGTTACCTGCATATAGGGGCGGCCTTGTGACCGACAAGCGCCGCGGCCCTTCCCTTCACCGCTGCGGCGTGTAGGTAACGCAGGGTCAGGAGAGGCCGGAAAATGAAAATTGTCGGACGGATTGCGCTCGCACTGGTGGCAGTTGCGGTGATTGCGATCGTAGCGCTGATGGTGTGGGAACCGTTCTTCGCGCAGGAGGCCGAGGGTTACGAACGGCCACAGCGTAGCTATCGGGCCGAGATAATCCGGGACGAATTCGGCGTGCCCCATATTCACGGCAAGACCGATGCCGATGTCGCCTACGGCGTTGCGCAGGCCCACGCAGAGGATGATTTCGCCACCCTGCAAGACGTGGTTGCCATGTCGCGCGGGCGATATGGCGCCATCGCCGGCCAGGATGGAGCAGCGGTGGATTATGTCTATCATTTGCTCGGCGCGCGCGACACTGCGCGCAAGCGTTACCCCCTCCTCCCCGCGGACACGCGCGCGCTGTTCGAAGCCTACGCCGTCGGTCTCAACGATTTCGCCCGCAAGCATCCGGGAGAGGTCAAGCTGGCCCGCCTGTTCCCGATCAACGGACTGGACGTGGCGACGGGTTTCGCGCTGCGCCAACCGTTCTTTTTCGGCCTCAATGGCGTGATCGAACCACTGGTCAACGGCGAGCCCCTGCGCCCCGAGAACGGCCCGCCAATCCCCCTCGACAAGCCCGCCGAAAGCCCGGTCGAACCAATGACCGTGGAGCCGGCCCGTTCGAGCCGGACAGGCCCGATGCCGTTGCCCTGGGGCGAGGACGCAGCGCTGGCCGGGTCCAATGCATTCGTGGTTGCCCCCAAAGCCAGCGGCGGTCCGTCGATCATGGTGTCAAACAGCCACCAGCCTTGGCGCGGGGGCGTGGCATGGTATGAACTGGTCGTAGAGAGCGACGAGGGCTGGCACTTTGCCGGCGCCAATTTCCCCGGCAGCCCCTATCCATTCCTGGGCCACAACGAACATCTGGGCTGGACCAATACGGTCAACCGTCCCGACATGGTCGATATCTACAAGCTGGTGCTGGATGACAGCGGCAAGAACTACAAGCTGGGCGACCGCTGGCTGCCCTTGCAGGAAGAGACCGTCACCCTCCCCGTCAAGATCGGCCCCCTGGTGCTGCCGGTTCGCCGCACGGTCTACCGCAGTGCGCACGGGCCTGTGATCATCAACGACAACGGCGCCTTTGCATTCAGATACGGCGGCATCGACCAGCTCGAGCAGCTCGATGCGTACTACCGCCTCAACAAGGCCGAAGATCTGGAAGAGTGGCAGGCCCAGCTGGCGCGCATGGCGGTACCCTCCACCAATTTCCTCTATGCGGACGAGGAAGGAAATATCGCGTATATCTATAACGCTGCCATACCGCAGCGGCTTCCCGGCCACGACTGGCGCGGCATCTTGCCGGGGGACGATCCCTCGCTCATCTGGACCGGCCCGGTCAGCTACGATGCCTTGCCGAAATACGTAAATCCGGCAAGCGGGTGGCTGTTCAACGCCAACAACACCCCGTTCTATGCCGCAGGACCGGGCAGCGATCTGGACCCGGACAGCGTGCCGCCCGAAATGGGCGTGGAACTGGCCATGACCAACCGGGCGAGACGATCCTGGCGACTGATGAGCGCGGCGGAGCAGCTCGACCCCGACACGCTGGAGCGGATCAAGTTCGACACCATCTATGACGAGGCGGGCTATGTCGCGAAGATGCTCTCCGACATCCGGGGCTTCGACACGGGTGACGACGAGCAACTGGGCGCCGCGCGGCGGCTGCTGCTGAACTGGGATCGCAGTGCCGACAACATCGGCCGGGGAGACGCGCTCGCCCTGCTGATGGTGCGCGAATGGATGGCATCGAGCTACAATAGCAAGCCGTGGCCCGATACGGGCGAAGAGCTCCGCCGTTCGGTCGACCATCTGATGACGCATTTCGGTAGACTGGATCCACCGATGAGCGAACTGCTGCGTCTGCGGCGAGGCCCTGGCCCGTGGGCCATCGACCTTCCGCTGGATGGCGGATCGGACACCTTGCGCGCGTCGACGACCTGGGACGTGGCCGACGACGGCCGCCTGGTGGTCAAACATGGCGACAGCTTCATCCAGTGGGCGGAATGGTGGCCGGGTCAGCGGGTGAGGTCTAAATCGATCCAGCCTTTCGGTGCGGCGGTCACACGCCCCGACAATCCGCATTTCACCGATCAGGGTACGCTGTTCGTCCAGCACCGCTTCAAACCGGTCCATTTCTGGCGTGAGGATATCCTCGCCAATGCTGCGTCCAAGAAAATAGTGGCGCACAGATGAAAGGGCCTTATTCTGGCCCGAAACCGATAATTGAGGGAATTTCATGCGTTTGAAGCTTGTCCTGGGCTCCAGTATCGCCGCACTTGCGCTGGCGGGCTGCGCCACCACCGCGCCGATGGCAACCCAATCGTCCATGGCGGCTCCGGTGGCGGCATCGGAAGCACGGGCGGCGCCACTTTCGACGCTGGTCGACGAAGTCTCCATTCCTTACGAGAAATTCCAGCTGCAGAACGGCCTGGATGTGATCGTCCATACCGATCGCAAGGCGCCTATCGTGGGCGTGGCCGTCTGGTACAATGTCGGCTCCAAGGACGAGCCGGAGGGCAAGACGGGCTTTGCGCACCTGTTTGAACATCTGATGTTCAACGGTTCGGAAAACGCGCAAGAGGATTATTTCCAGTACCTCCAGGAGATGGGCGCCACCGATTACAACGGCACCACCAATTTCGACCGAACGAATTACTTCCAGACCGTACCGCGGCCGGCGCTGGAACGCGCGCTGTGGCTGGAAAGCGACCGCATGGGTTATCTGCTCGGCGCTGTGACGCAGGCCAAGCTCGATAACCAGCGCGGTGTCGTCCAGAACGAGAAGCGCCAAGGCGACAACCAGCCGGGCGGGCTCGTGTTCTACGAGATCATCCAGACGCTGTTCCCCGCGCCGCACCCTTACGATCACTCCCCGATCGGCTCCATGGCCGATCTGGATGCCGCCTCTATGGCCGATGTTCAGGACTGGTTTCGCGACAATTACGGTCCGAACAACGCCACGCTGGTACTGGCGGGGGATGTCTCGGCGGCCGAAGCGCGCCCTATGGTCGAGAAATATTTCGGCCCGATCGCCAGGGGGCCGGTCAACGACCCCGCGCAAGCCTCCGTGCCGGAACTCGCTCAGGACGTGCGCACCGTGATGAAGGATCAGGTCGCGGCGACCGACATCACCAAGTACTGGGCCGTGCCCGGCATAACTGATCGCGAGCTGACGGCGCTAAGCGTCGGCTCCAGCATATTGGGCGGCCTCGCCTCCAGTAGGCTGGACAATGTTCTGGTCCGTGACGAGAAGCTCGCCGTCGGCGTTTCGGCTTTCAACTACGCGCTCCAGCGTGTCGGCATCCTGGGTGTGGGCGCCACCGCCAAGCCCGGCGTTGCCACCGAAGTCGTCGAGAAGCGTCTCAACGAGCTCATTGCCGATTTCATCGCCACAGGTCCGACCCAGGACGAGGTCAATCGCGCTGCGACCAGCACCGTCTCCGGCACGATCCGCGGTTTGGAACAGGTTGGCGGTTTCGGCGGAAAGGCCGTGACGCTTGCTACCGGCGAAGTGCTGGCAGGTGATCCGGACTTCTACGCCAAGCAGTTGGAAATCCTCGCTTCCATTACCCCCGCCGAAGTCAAGTCGGCGATGGAGCGATGGATGACCCGCCCGGCGCTGACTTTGATCCTGGAGCCCGGCGAGCGCGACGGCAGCTATGAGGAAGCCGCCTCCGTCGACGGAGATGGCTCTTCGGAAAAGACCGGCGCGCAAGGCGAGATCACGGTGACCAAGGAGCGCCCTGCCCCGCCCATCGCGAGCGTTGCCGCTCTCGATTTCCCCGATGTCAGTCACACACAGCTCGCCAATGGCATGCGCCTGCATTATGCGCAGCGCGACGCGGTCCCCGCAACCTATGTGACCTTGTCCTTCGACGCCGGCTCCGCCGCCGATCCGGCTGACAAGCGTGGGCTGGAAGGCTTGGCTCTCGATCTTTTCGACGAAGGGACCGAGACAATGTCCTCGCAGGAAATCGCCGAGGCACGCGAACGGCTGGGTGCGGCAATCTCGCTTGGCGGCGGTGCGGATCGTTCGACCTTCACCCTCTCGGCCCTGTCCGCAAACCTTGTCCCCTCGCTTGAGCTGCTGGCGGATATCGTACGCGATCCCGCACTCGACCAAGGCGAACTGGAGCGGCTGCGCACAAGAGCCCTCACCGGTATCGAGCAAGAGCTCAAGACCCCGCAGAGCATCGCCGCACGCACGCTCACGCCGCTGATCTACGGCAAGGACAGCCCCTATGCCGGCCCCGACAGCGGTACCGCCGCTTCGGTCGGCGCCATCACCCGCGCGGATATCGTTTCGTTCAAGGATCGCTGGATCCGCCCCGACAACGGCGAGGTCTTCGTGGTTTCAGACCGTCCGCTGGCTGAGATCGTCTCGGCACTCAACACGGCCTTCGGGGACTGGCAGGCGCCCGCCGTGGCCAAGGGACAAAAGAGCTTCGCCTCGACCACCGGACCCGGCGATGCAGCGGGCCGTATCATCCTCATCAATAGGCCCAACTCTCCGCAGAGCTACATTCTCGGCGGGTTGCTCACACCCGCGTCGGCCAATGATGAAACCTACGTCGATTTCCTCAACGCCAACAACGCGCTGGGCGGCAATTTCCTGTCTCGCCTCAACATGAACCTGCGTGAGACCAAGGGGTGGAGCTATGGTGTGCGCGGAGGCCCTCAGACCAGGCAGAATGCGGTGGCCTATACGATCTCCGCACCGGTCCAACAGGACCGCACGGGCGATGCGCTGACCGAACTCATTCGCGAAACGGGTGAATTCCTCGACACCAAGGGTATCAGCGATGCCGAACGGACGCGCATCGTCGCTGCCGAGATCGGCGAATTGCCAGGCCAGTTCGAAACCTCGGGCTCGATCCTGTCGGCGATGCAGAGCAACGCGCTCTACGGCCGGCCGGACAACTACTACGAACTGCTGGCCGATCGTTATCGCCAGCAGACCAGCACCAGCCTCGATTCCGCCATCCGGGGTGCGATCGATCCCGAACGGTTCGTGTGGGTGGTGGTCGGCGATGCCAGCAAGGTGCGCTCGCAGCTTGACGCGGTCGGCTTACCCGTGGAAGTGCGCGAGATGTCGGGTAACTGATGTCCAGTTGCCAGCAATCAATTTCAGAGGAGAGCGTTCATGTCCGTTGAAGGAACCTACAACACCACCGTGAAGAGCCCGATGGGCGATCAGAAGGGCACGCTCACCGTGAATTGCGGCGAAGGCAACAGCTGGAGCGGCAGCATGGCCGGCGGCATGGGTTCGATGGATATCAAGGACGGGACCGTCGATGGCAACACGCTGCACTGGACCATGGACATGACGGTGCCGATGCCGATGAAACTGACCTGCGAAGCGACCGTGGAAGGCGATACGCTGGCCGGCAAGGTCAATGCCGGCGCTTTCGGCGACATGCCGCTGACCGGCGAGCGCGCCTGAGCCGCTTCGCGCCTTATAGGTGATCAGCAGGGGGTGTCGGTGGCTGAAGTGGCCTCGGCACCCCTTCCTTTTGCCCGCTCGACCGTGACGACCCCATCCATGCCCCTCGAACTCGGCATCGTGCTGCCGACTTTCAACGAGCGCGCCAATATCGCCACGATGGTGGACCGCATCGCCCGGGCGCTCGAAGGCGTCGGGTGGGAGGCGATCTTCGTGGATGATCACAGCGTGGATGGAACCGCCGATGCGGTGCGCGCGATTTCCCGCACCGATCCGCGGATCCGGATCATCGAGAGGATAGGCAGGCGCGGCCTCGCGAGTGCGGCGATTGAGGGAATGTGTGCTACGAGCGCACCACTGGTCGCCGTGATGGATGCAGACCACCAGCACGATCCGAATTTGCTGGTCGCTATGCTGGAGGCGCTGCGGTCGGGCGACTACGACCTCGCCTATGCCAGCCGCTTCGCCGCGGGATCGAGTACCGCGCGATGGAACCGGCCCGACCGTGAACGTATGTCCGGCGTGGCGAACGATCTCGCGCGCAAGCTGACCGGCGTAGAGCTGAGCGATCCGATGAGCGGCTATTTCATGCTTCGGACCGAGGATGTGCGGTCCCGCGTGGACCGGCTATCGGGGATCGGCTTCAAGATCCTGCTCGACATCCTGGCGACATCGAAGGAACCCATGCGGGTCAAGGAACTGCCGCTCGATTTCGCCGCGCGCGAAGCGGGGGAAAGCAAGCTCGACCGCGTAGTGGCTTTCGAATTCCTGGTGGGCCTGTACGATAAATGGCTGGGGCGGATCATCCCGACGCGCTTCGCCCTGTTCGGCACCATCGGCGCGATGGGCGTATTGGTCCACATGGCGGTTCTGTTCGCCTTCTTCCAGACCATTCACGTGGGTGCGGGCAAGGCCGTTTTCACCGATTTCGCCATCGGCCAGACCATCGCCGCGCTGGTCGCCATGACGTTCAACTTCACACTCAACAACGCATTGACCTACGCCGACCAGCGCCTTCACGGCACCGGCCCGCTGCTGCGGGGCTGGCTCAAATTCGCGCTGACCTGCTCGGTTGGCCTGCTCTCCAACGTTGGCGCTGGGGCACTGCTGGTGGAGATCGGCGTGCAGCCCTATCTCGCTGGGCTCGCGGGCATTCTGATCGGCTCGGTGTGGAATTACGCGCTGTCGAGCCGCTTCGTGTGGGGCAAATTCGGTTAGAGCTTTCCTCGCAGCGCCTGATAAGCGGCGGCGGTCACCGTATTGGCGAGATTGAGCGAGCGGATATGCTCGCTGCGCATCGGCAGGTGAAACTGCCGCCCGGGATAGCGCCGCCAGATGTCTTCCGGAATGCCCTTGGTCTCCCGCCCGAACACGAGCATCGCATCATCCGGGTAGTCCGCATCGAAGAACGATGTGCTGGCATATTCCTCGAACAGGAAAAGCTGGTCGGCACGCGGAGACCGTTGTTCGACAAAATCCTCCCAGCTGCGGTATTCGCTAAGACGCACGTGAGGCCAGTAATCCAGCCCGGATCGCTTCACGCGCGCGTCGGAAATCACGAAGCCGAGCGGGTGGATCAGGATCAGCTCCGCATCCAGCGCCACGCAAGTCCGCCCCACCGCGCCGGTGTTTCCGGGAATTTCGGGCTGGACGAGGATTATGGAGAGCATCGCGTCCTGATAAGGCCAAGAGCGAACAGCGCCCAGCCGATCGCAAGCGCGGCGCTGGAAAGCAGTACCAGGGCTGCTGTCACCATCTCCGCCAGCGGCGCGGCCGCGAAACCTGCTCCTGCCAACGGCAGTACCTGGCTCGCCCCTGTCAGGGCCGCGAGCGTGAGCCCCAGCCACAGACCGACCATGCCCGTGGCCAACGCCCAGCGTGCGACCGCTTCGCTTTTCGCGTCGAACGTGCAGTAGCCCCAAAAGAGACCCGCGATCATCAGCGCCATGCCGCTCTGCACCGCATCGAGGTGAGCCGACAGGGCCATGCGCGGATTCGTGAACGCGGAGATCGCTCCGCCCTGAACCAGCCCCGCCAGAAACAGCAAAGCCCCTGTCACCGCCAATGCCTTCGCGTGGCGCGAAAGCTTGTGGATCGTCACCCCAGCTTGTCCTTCAGCAGCTGATTGACAACCGCCGGGTTACCCTTGCCCTGCATGGCCTTCATCGTCTGGCCCACGAAGAAGCCGAACAGCTTGTCCTTGCCGCCGCGGTACTCGGCCACCTTGTCCTGGTTGGCAGCAAGCACCTCGTCGATGACCCTCTCTATCGCGCCGGTGTCGCTGGTCTGCTTCAGGCTCTCGGACTCGGCTATTTCGGCGGGGTCGCGTCCCGACTTGAGAACGATTTCATAAATTTCCTTGGCCTGACCGCCAGAAATCTCGCCCTTGGACTGCATATCGAGGATCGCGGCCTGCGCTTCCGCCGTCGCATGTGCGGGGTTGGCCTCAGCCCCCAAAGCATTCATCACCCCCGGTGCGACCGAAAGAGACCAGTTCGCGACCTGGGTTGCGACGTCTTTTTCCGACTTGCCGGTGCCCTTTGCAGTTGCGGAGAGCAGCGTTTCGAACCGGGCGAAAGTTTCGACCTCGGCGGTCAGTTCGCGCGCGTTGTAGGGGGTGAGACCCAGCTCATCCTCATACCTCTTGCGCTTCGCATCGGGGAGTTCGGGGAGCGACTTGCGGCAATCCTCTAGAAACGCGTCGTCCAGCTCGACCGGCAGCAGGTCAGGATCGGGGAAGTAGCGGTAATCATGCGCATCTTCCTTGCTGCGCATCGACCGCGTGGTGCCAGTGTTCGGATCGAACAGGCGGGTTTCCTGAACCACCTTTCCGCCATCCTCGATCAAATCGACCTGGCGGCGCGCCTCGTGCTCGATGGCCTGCATCACAAAGCGGACGGAATTCACGTTCTTGGTCTCGGTTCGCGTGCCGAATTCCTCGCCCGGCTTGCGGACGGAAACGTTGACGTCGGCCCGCATGGAGCCCTCCTCCATATTGCCGTCGCAGCTTCCGACATAGCGCAGAATGGAGCGCAGCTTGCGGACATAGGCGCCCGCTTCGGCGGGGCTGCGCATGTCGGGCCGGCTGACGATTTCCATCAGCGCGACGCCGCTACGGTTCAAATCGACATAGCTCATCGACGGGTGCTGATCGTGCATCAGCTTGCCCGCGTCCTGCTCGACATGGATACGCTCGATGCCGATGACCTTGTCTTCGGGAATACCGGCCTTCTCGTCCGCCTCGATCAGGAGCTGCCCCTCGCCCACGATGGGGTGGTAAAGCTGGCTGATCTGATAGCCCTGCGGCAGATCGGCATAGAAGTAGTTCTTGCGGTCGAAGCGCGAATATTTGTTGATCTCCGCGTCGATCGCCATGCCCGTACGCACCGCCTGCCGGATACATTCGCGGTTCGGCACCGGCAGCATGCCCGGCATGGCCGCATCGACCAGGCTGACCTGGCTGTTGGGCTCAGCGCCGAAGGCGGTGGCCGCTCCGCTGAACAGCTTGGAGTTGGAGACGACCTGCGCATGAACCTCGAGGCCGATCACGACCTCCCACTCACCCGTTGCGCCCTGAATGCGGTATGTGCTCATTTCCACTCTCACGTCATCCCAGCGGAAGGCTGGGATCTTTCTCAATCACGTCCGACCCGACGGACAGCGATCCCAGCATCCGCTGGGATGACGGATATTACCACCACTTCTCCGGCCGCGCCGCAAACCCGGCACGTTGTTCGATCGCCAGTCCCGCATTCAGCACGCCCTGCTCATCGAAGGGTTTGCCGACGATCTGCAAACCCAGCGGCAGGCCGTCGCCGTTCGTCATTGCAGGCACGCTCATCGCTGGCAGGCCGGCGAGGCTGGCGGGGACCGCGAAGACGTCGTTCAGATACATCGTCAGCGGATCTTTATCGAGGCTGCCCAGCGGGAAGCTGGCGGTCGGCGTCGTGGGCGCCAGGATCGCGTCGCATTCGGCAAAGGCGTTCTCGAAATCGCGCGCCACCAGTGTGCGGACCTTTTGCGCCTGCGTGTAATAGGCGTCGTAAAAGCCTGCGCTCAGCACATAGGTGCCGATCAGGATGCGGCGCTTGACCTCGTCCCCGAAACCGGCGGCGCGGGTCGCGGCGTACATGTCCTGCAAGCCCGCCCCCTCGGGAAGGTCGCGCAGGCCGTAACGCACGCCGTCATAGCGGGCGAGGTTCGACGAGGCTTCGGCAGGGGCGATGATGTAGTAGGCGGGCAGAGCGTATTTCGTGTGCGGCAGGCTGATGTCGACGATCTCGGCACCCGCATCGCGCAGCCATTCCTTGCCGCGTTCCCAGCTGTCGAGAATTTCGGCGTCGGTGCCGTCCATGCGATATTCGCGCGGTATGCCGATCTTCTTGCCCTTGAGATCGCCAGACAGGTTCGCTTCCCACTCTGGAACCGGCATGTCGAGGCTGGTCGCGTCCTTGGGGTCGAAGCCCGCCATTGCTTCCAGCATGATCGCGCAATCGGTGACATCACGCGCCATCGGTCCTGCCTGATCCAGACTGCTGGCGAAGGCGACCACGCCCCAGCGGCTGCAGCGACCATAGGTCGGCTTGATCCCGGTGATTCCCGTAAAGGCGGCGGGCTGGCGGATCGATCCGCCCGTGTCGGTGCCCGTGGCGGCTGGCGCAATGCGCGAGGAGACTGCGCTGGACGACCCGCCCGAGGAGCCGCCCGGGCTCATCGCGGCATTGGTGCCTTCCTTTTTCCATGGCGAAGAGACGTTGCCGAAATAGCTCGTCTCGTTGGAGGAGCCCATCGCGAACTGGTCGAGGTTGAGTTTGCCCAGCATCCCCGCCCCCGCGTCCCATAGGTTCTGCGACACCGTGCTTTCGTATTCGGGCGTGAAGCCTTCCAGGATGTGACTGGCTGCCGTGGTCTGGACGCCCTTCGTGGCAAACAGGTCCTTCATGCCGATGGGGACGCCGCCCATCTTGCCCAGCTTTTCACCCTTTGCCCGCTTCGCATCGGTGGCGTCGGCGCCGGCGAGCGCATGATCGGGCGTGGTGACGATGAAAGCGTTGAGCTCGCTGGCGGCGGCAACGGCTGCGTTGAAGGCTTCCGCCACTTCGCGCGCGGTAAAATCGCCGCCGGCAACGCCATCGCGGATGGCCTTGACGCCAAGATCGGTGAGGTTGGTCATGATTATTCGATCACCTTGGGTACGCCGAAGAAGCCGTGCTCGGCGGCGGGCGCATTGGCCAGCACGGCGTCGCGC
This sequence comes from Qipengyuania sp., assembly GCF_042095715.1. Taxonomy (GTDB): domain Bacteria; phylum Pseudomonadota; class Alphaproteobacteria; order Sphingomonadales; family Sphingomonadaceae; genus Qipengyuania. The sequence goes on from NZ_JBELMO010000005.1 coordinate 44,093, forward strand.
TTGCCGCCGCCCGTCTTCGGGTCGGCATCAACGACATCGTCGCGCAGGCGCAGGTGGTTGGGGATAACGGCGGTCATCGGCTCAACGCCGGTGACGTCCACTTCACCGAGTTGTTCGACCCAGTTCAGGATGCCGTTCAGTTCGGGGACCATGCGCTCCAGCGCGGCATCATCCATCTTGATGCGCGCCAGATTCGCGATCTTGGCTACGGTTGCTTTGTCTACGGACATGAATGCGCGTTAGCCGCGCGTTTCGCCACCTTCAAGCGGCGGGTTTATTGCGGCGGTGCCGGCACGCCCTGACCATCGGCACCCTGCTGCATCTGCATGGCCTGCTGAAGCACCTGCAGGCGCTGCTGGAAATCCTGTTCGCTCATGAAGTCGACCAGTTCGACTTCGAACGTGAGGTCGGAATTGGGCGGGATCACGTCATTGCCCTGCTGGTCCTTCTGCCCTTCGGCTCCGTATCCCTTGTCCGCGGGGATATGGAAGACATACTTGCCACCCTTCTTCATCTGGACGGCGGCTTCCGAAAAGCCGGGGATCATGCGCGAGAGGGGAAGCGGGCTACCCTGCGGAAAAATACCTTCGATCGGGAGCGGGACATCCTGAGACCGGTCGAACTCCGTTCCATCATCCAGCGTGCCGACGTAGCGCACGAACACCACATCGTCAGGACCTGGGCTGGCGCCGCTGCCTTCCGCCACGGTTTCGACGTCCACGCCGTGCGGCAGCGCAGCCCAGGCCAGACCGGCGCCCAGCAAAACGGCCGCAGCAACGCCCAGCCACAGCTTGGTGAGAGAGCCCTTCTTGATCGGCTGCAGGGGCACGCGGGTGATCTCGGTCATGAAAAGGGTCCTGGAATGCGAAAGGGCGCGGAATGATCCGCGCCCTCATGGCTTGGCTCAAATTGCTTGGCAAGGGTCGCATTGCAGGCCGGATATGGCCCGCAATGCACGGGATCACTTGATCCCGTCACGCTCCATGCGCTTGCGCTCCATCTTGCGAGCCCGGCGAACCGCGGCGGCCTTTTCGCGCGCGCGCTTCTCACTGGGCTTTTCGTAGTGGCGGCGCAGCTTCATTTCGCGGTACACACCCTCGCGCTGCAGCTTCTTCTTGAGCGCGCGCAGGGCCTGGTCGACGTTGTTATCGCGAACGATGATCTGCATAAAAGTCCAACACCTCAATCTTACGGGCCTGAGCCCGCTGATGCGGACCTGCCTCCTTAGCCGGTTGCTTTCGTCGAATTAACGAAAAACGCGCCGAATCCATTCCGGACCGGCTCGAACGTGCGCCCGATATAGGGATGGACCGCGAAATGCAAGCGGTAAGAGCGGCGCATAGCTCTTTCCCCCTCCCCCCACCATCGCTAAGGGAAGCCCGGCATGCCCGCCTCCCTTTCCCCACTCGCCGCCACCATTAACGTCGCCGTCGGCGGCGCGTTCGGTGCCGCGCTGCGCTATCAGCTCGGCCGCGCGATCACCCATTGGCTGGGGCCGGTCGCCGTGACGACCTTTCCCTGGGCCACGCTGGCCGCCAATGCGGTTGGCAGTATGCTGATGGGTTTTCTGGCCGGCTGGTTCGCCCGCCACGGTCAAGGCAATGGAGAGCAACTGCGCTTGCTGCTGGGTGTGGGGCTGCTGGGCGGCTTCACCACCTTTTCCTCCTTCAGCCTGGAACTCGTGCTGCTGGTCGAACGGGGACAATACACCCTGGCCGCGCTTTACGCATTCCTGTCGCTGGCGCTCGGCGTGTGCGGACTGTTCGCCGCACTTATGGTGATGAGGGTGGCGGCGTAATGGCAAACGATGTCCGTCAGTTCACCGTGGGCGAAGACGATGCAGGTGTTCGGCTCGACCGGTGGTTCAAACGCCATCTGCCACAGATCGGCTTCGCGACGGTCAGTCGCTGGGCGCGCACCGGGCAGATCCGGGTCGATGGCAAGCGCGCGAAGCCCGACGACCGGCTGGAGCCGGGGCAGCAGATCCGCGTCCCGCCCGGCGGCGAAGCGAAGACCCGCAAGGGCCCTGAACGCAAGCCGCTGAGCCCGGAGGATCGCGAGGCGGCTACGGCCATGGTCATTCTGGAGACGCAGGCGGCGCTCGTGCTCAACAAGCCGCCCGGGCTCGCAACCCAGGGCGGCACGAAGACGACGCGGCATGTCGATGGGCTGCTGGATGCTTTTGCGGATGAGGACGATCCGCGCCCACGGCTCGTGCACCGTCTGGACAAGGACACCAGCGGCGTACTCCTCGTTGCGCGCACGCCGGGCAGCGCAGCGTTCTTTTCCAAGCGATTTTCCGGGCGCAGCGCCAAGAAGATCTACTGGGCGCTGGTGACGGGCGTGCCGGACGTTCGCGCAGGCACCATCGATGCACCCCTGGCCAAGCAGCCGGGATCGGGCGGCGAAAAGATGCATGTCGACCACGAAGGCGGCCAGCCGGCGAAGACGCGCTATCGCGTGGTGGATACGGCGGGCAAGAAAGCCGCATGGCTCGAACTGGAGCCGCTGACGGGTCGCACCCACCAGTTGCGCGTCCACTGCGCGGCAATGGGGCACCCGATCGTGGGCGATGGAAAATATGGTGGGCAGGATGCTTTCCTGACCGGGACGATCAGCCGCAAGATGCATCTTCATGCGCGCCGACTGGTTATCGATGCGCCCGGTGGTAGCTCCATCGATACCACTGCCGAGCTTCCGGAACATTTCGCGGCGAGCATGGAACAACTGGGTTTCGATCAGGCCGCAAGCGATGCCGAACCCTTGCGCGAAAGCCCGCCCGAACGCTCCAAGGAAGAGAAGAAGCAGGCGGCACGTCAGCACGCCAAGCAATATCGCAAGGCGCGTCGGGGCGAACGGAGGACACGGGTCACCGGCAAGCCCGCGAAGGTCAGCCCTGCCAAGGGGCCGGGCGGAGGAAAGGGCAAAAAGAGCCGCTGATGCACCCCAATCCCGTATTCCGCAGCGAGGATCGCGCGCTGTTCGAAACGCTTATCGACCAGATCGGCTTCGGAATGATCTTCCTGACCACACCGGACGGGCCGCGAGTGGCGCACACACCTTTGTTATCTACCGGCGACGGGGCGGTGCAATTCCATCTGTCGCGGGGCAATGCGCTAACCCGGTATCTCGACGCATCGACGGCGCTGGTTACGGTGAACGGACCCGATGGCTATGTCAGCCCACGCTGGTACGATGATCGCAACACGGTGCCCACCTGGGATTATATCGCTCTTGAAATGGAGGGCCGGGTCCGGCGAATGGAGGAGGAGGGCCTGGAAGCTCTGCTCCACAGCCTGATCGAGCGGTCCGAGGGGCGGATTTCCGGTGACCCCTGGCGGGCGCAAGAGGCAAGTGAGGGCTTGTGGCAGAGCCAACTGCGGGGCATCATCGGTTTTGAAATGGAAATACTGGCCTGGCGCCCGACGCTGAAAATGTCGCAAAAAAGAACCGCACGGGAACGCGAAACGATCGCACGAGGCTTGGAGCAGAGCGGATCGACCGCACTTGCCCATCTGATGCGGACCTTGGCATGAGGGCCGTGGCGGCCAAGACCGCGACACGTCTGGTGGTGTTCGATTGTGACGGGACGCTCGTGGATGGGCAGTCGGCAATCTGCGATGCCATGGAAAGCGCGTTCGCCGCCGCCGATCTCCCTCCCCCCGAACGCAACGAGATCCGCCGTATCGTGGGTCTAAGCCTGCCGCAGGCTATCTCCCGCCTGGCCCCCGACGGCGCTCCCGAAGGGCATGCCCGGGCGATCGAAATCTACAAAAGCAATTTTCGCTCGGCACGGACCGAGGGGCGGCTGGAAGAACCGCTCTATCCGGGTATCGCGGAATTATTGCAGCGGCTTTCCGCCAATGGCCGGATGCTGGGTGTCGCGACCGGCAAGAGCGACCGAGGGCTGTTTTCCTGCCTGGCCCAGCATGGCGTGAGCGAGCTTTTCCATACGTTGCAGACTGCCGATCACCACCCGTCCAAACCCGATCCCGCAATGCTGCAGGCCGCTTTACAGGAAGCTTACGTGGATCCGCAGGATGCCGTGATGATCGGCGACACCATCTTCGATATCTCGATGGCCGTGGCCGCCGGCGTGCGCGCGATTGGCGTTGCGTGGGGATATCACGATCCGGCAGAACTCCTTGCCGCAGGAGCGGTCGCCGTCGCGGAAACGGCGGAAGAGCTGGAGCGGCTGATCGATGGCTGACAAGGACCCCGCGCGCGCGCGCTATTACCTGATGGCGGGCCATCGCCTGGTAGGCGCGGTGATGCTGATCCTGGGCATGGCCGTGTTTGCCGGCGGGCTCGATTGGGGGACGCCGGTCGGGCTCGTGCTGTTGTTCTTCGGCTTTCTCGATTTCCTTGTCGTCCCGACAATGCTGGCGCGCAGATGGCGCAGCCCGTCCGAATGAAGCGTTTCTACAAGGAAGCGCGATCGGTCGATACCGGGATTGGCTGGCAGGTCGAGCTTGATGGGAGGCCCATCAAGACTCAGGGAGGCGGGCCACAGGTGGTGCCGGGGGAGAACCTGTCGCATCTGCTTGCGGCGGAATGGTCGGCCCAGGGTGAAGAGATCGATCCACGCAGCTTCCGCCATCGCGACATGGCCGACTATGCTATCGATAGCGTGGCACCGGACCGCGACGCCGCGGTCGAGGGGCTGCTGCGTTATGCCGAGACCGACACGCTGTGTTATCGTGCCGATCCCGACGAAGCGCTGTGGAAGCGACAGCAGGACGTTTGGGAGCCGCTGCTGACGTCATTCGAAGATCGCGAGGGGATCAAGATGCAGCGTGTCAGCGGCATCATCCATCGCGCGCAAGATCCGCGCGCCATCGAGGCCATTCGCGGTCGCCTGCATGAATTGGACGATTTCACACTCGCGGCGCTGACTACGCTGACGTCCCTCGCCACCTCCCTAGTGATCGGCCTGGCGGCGCTGGACGGTGCCGATGGAGAGTTTCTCTGGAGCGCCGCCAATCTCGAAGAGGAATGGCAGGCGGAACTGTGGGGCAGCGACGAGGAAGCACAGGCTAGACGCCAGACCCGCAAGGACCAATTTCTTGGCGCGCTCGATTTCGCCCAGGCCGCCGCCGCAGCATAGGTGCGGGCGCGCGCAGTGTGAATACGCTGGTCTAAGAGACCCGTGATGAAAGGGTCATTCCATCGATCGTCTAGGCCCAGTGTTTGCGGAAGCACTGGTCGCATCGGTGTCACTGAAGCAAAAACTTATCCTATGTTAATGCGCGAGGTATTTGCACTCTCGCGCGCAGATGATACCCGCGAGGCGTGCCGGATGATGAACTGCCCGAAATCGATGCCGTGCGGTTTGCCACCATCGTGGCGCATTCGTCCGATGCAATCGTCTCCAAAACGCTTGAAGGGGTTGTAGAATCCTGGAACCCTGCCGCGGAGAGGCTGTTCGGTTGGTCCGCCGAGGAGATGATCGGCGAATCGATCCGTCGAATCGTGCCGCCCGATCGCCAGGACGAGGAAGACGCCATCCTCGCCCGCGTTTGCAGCGGCGACATCGTACCCAAGTTCGAAACCATGCGTCTGACCAAAAGCGGCAGCGAGATTCCTGTCGCCGTCACCGTATCCCCGATGCGGGATGCCAGCGGGGCCATTGTCGGAGCCTCTAAGATCGCAAATGATCTGCGCGAACAATACAATCTGCGCGAAGGACTGAAGGAAAAGTCCGACCAGTTCACCGCACTGGCCGAAAACATCCCGCAACTTGCCTGGATCGCGGATCCCAAGGGCTACATCTACTGGTACAATCGCAGGTGGTTCGACTTCACCGGGACGACGCTGGAGTCGATGGAAGGCTGGGGATGGCGCAAGGTCCACCATCCCGATCATGTCGACCGCGTGGTCGATAAGGTCCAGCGAGCCTGGGACTCCGGCGAGCCGTGGGAGGATACCTTCCCGCTCCGCCGGCACGATGGCGTCTATCGCTGGTTCCTGAGCCGTGCGAACCCGCTCCGCGACGAGGCCGGCAACGTCATTCTTTGGTGCGGCACCAACACCGACATTACCGATCAGCGCGAAGCTAGCGAGCGCATCGGGTTGCTGATGCAGGAGGTCAATCACCGCGCTCGCAACATGCTGGCGATCGTGCAAGCCATCATCAGCCGGTCTTCGGGCCGCTCCGCCGAAGCCCTTTCCACTTCGTTGCGCAACCGAATCAGGGCACTCGCATCCAGTCAGGAATTGCTTAACGGCGGTGACTGGTCGGGGGCCAGAGTCAAACACGTCGTCGGCACGCAAGTCTTGCATGTCGCCGAACCCGGCAGCGATCAGCTACGGATTTCAGGCGATGATGATCTTGTGATGCGGGCTCAGCCGAGCGAAGCGCTGGGGCTGGCCATCCATGAACTGGCGACCAACGCGCTCACATATGGTTCGCTTTCGTCGCCGACGGGTCGCGTCGATATCGCCTGGTCGCTCAATGGCACGCCTCACGACGGAGAATTCGAAATCACGTGGCAGGAAAGTGGGGGGCCCAAGATCACCTCGCCCTTGTCCAGCGGGTTCGGGACCATTCTCATGAAGCGAAATGTGGAACTGGCGTTCGGCGGCAAGGTGAAACTGGAATTCGCCGAGGAAGGCCTACGCTGGAGTGCCAGCGGGCCGGCGCATAAAATCCTGACAGGTGAGAGGGAACCGGTCGAGCTCGACAACCTTTTCGATCTGCGCCGGAAAAGATAACCACCCAGCCCTTCGCTGAGCAAGCGTTGGCCGGTTAAACCCCGGTCACTCCCGACCCTGTCGGAAGCGCACGGCCGCTAAAGCATCCAGGCTGCAACCTCGGCCGCAACGCGGTTGGCGACATCGTTAAGCGCGGTGCCAACGGGTGCAGCTTCCGGAACCACGCCGGGAACCCGCGCCTCGAAGCGGCGAGTGGTAAGACTGCTCCCGGCGCCCGATTTGGCGGCGTCGAGCACCAGAACAACCTCGCCGGTTCTTGCATCATAGCCGAATTCGCGCAACGTCCCGGACAAGCGCGTTTCCGCCTGCGCGCCCGGATCGTCGCCGTCGATGACCAGCCTGTTCCCGCGCGAACGGATCGTCTCTGCGATCAGGCGGCCCAGAAGACGAGCGGGTTTTTCGTTCCAAACCGCGTCTTTCACATAAGCGATCTCGCTGTCGGTGACCTGCACCGGAACGCGCGTCACATCCAGTTTGGCGGGCGCCTCGAACTCGGAAAGCGCAATTGCGGTCCGGGCATTGCCGGTGGAGGTGGACCCTGCCGGTGCGGTGGCGCTCGGGGTAAGCGTAATCAGGCTATCGGGCGTCTTGCCCCCAAAGCTGACGCAGCCGGTGAGCGCGATGAATGCCAGCGCCATTGTTATGGGGCGGAAGGGCGTGGTCATGGGGTTCCTCATGGCTCGTAATCCGGCAGCTTGGGCCCGCCAAGCAATGCGCCCGCGCCCTTGTTGTCGATCTTCTCGGTCACCTGCCGCAATGCCTTGCTCGTGGCGCGCAGATCACGCAGCGTGGCTTCTGCCGCCGGAAGCGTGCTTTCGGTCAGTTGCTTGGAGGCGGGGCGCGCCTCTGCCAGCGTCTGGTTCAGCGATTCCGCCGCGCCGCTCGCCGATTTGAGCGTTGCGCGCAGCTGGTCCGCGATCTCCGCCCCCTGGTCGTTCAGCAGCCGGTCGGTCGACGCGGTCACCTTCTCGAACTGGTCCAGCGCCTCGCTCGCCTCGCGAAGGGTAACTTGCAGTTCCGCCATGGTGCGTTCGACCTGCGGGCTGGCATTGGCGAGATTTTCGCTGATGCGATTGGTGTTGGCGAGGATGCCGGACAGCTCTTCCTGATTGCGATCGGATAAAAGCTGGGTCAGACGCTCGGTCAATGTCGCCAGTCGCTCCAGCAGAAGCGGTGCGTTGGCCAGGATTTCCCCGAAACCGCCCGGCTTGGGAGGAATGATGGGAACACCCTCCGTACAGGCGGTGGTGTCGCAGGTGATAGGCGGCCTGCCGCGGCGTGCGCCGTCGAGCAGGATGGTGGATACGCCCGTGAAACTGGACTGCATCGTGGCCGTCGTGCCGACCAGGATCGGCACGTCCTGCCCCACCTTGATTCGAACACGGACGAATTCGGGGTCCTTTTCCCACAGCCGGATCTGGTTGACCTGCCCCACTGGAACACCGGCAAAGTTCACTTCCGATCCCTTGGCCAGGCCTGACACCGACTGCTTGAAGAAAATGTCGTATTCCTTCTGGTCGGCGGTGCCCAGGCGCGCGAGCCAGACGATGAAGGCGGCCAGCATCGCCAGCAACACCAGCGTGACCGCACCGACCCAGATATGATTTGCCCTGGTTTCCATCCGTCCGCTCTATGCCCCTTCGCCCTTGTCGTTGTCCAACGCTTTGATCGCATTGGCGGCGACGGGCTTGTCCATGTGTTTGCGAAGCTCGTCGAGCGCCTGCGCGGTCAGCGCGGCGCGGCCACGTGGCCCGTTGAAATACTCCTGGATCCAGGGATGGTCGAGCTTCATCAGGTTCGGCACGGTGTCCACCGCGATCACCTTCTTGTCCGCCAGCACCGCGACCCGGTCGCAAATCTCGTGCAGCGTATCGAGATCGTGCGTGATCAGGAACACGGTGAGACCGAGCGTTTCCTTGAGTTCCTTGGTCAGCTGATCGAAGGCCGCCGCGCCGATCGGGTCCAGTCCAGCGGTAGGCTCGTCGAGGAACAGCAATTCGGGGTCGAGCGCCAGTGCACGGGCCAGGCCGGCGCGCTTTTTCATCCCGCCGGAAAGCTCACTGGGGAACTTGCTGACCGCCTCTTCCGGCAAGCCCGAAAGGCGCACCTTGTAGCGTGCGATATCGTGCATCAATTCGGGAGAAATCTCGGAATAGAACTGCTTGAGCGGAACCTCCACGTTCTCGCCCACGGTCAGGGTCGAAAACAGCGCGCCGCCTTGAAACAGAATGCCCCAGCGATTGCGCACGCCAAGCACTTCATCCGGCTCGCCGTCGGTGATCGACCGTCCGAACACGTCGATATGGCCCGCGGAAGGAATTTGCAGGCCGATGATCGAGCGCATCAGAACGCTCTTGCCCGTGCCCGAACCGCCAACCACGCCCAGGATCTCACCCCGCCGGACCTTGAGATCGAGGTTTTCGTGAATGGTCTGATCGCCGAACTTGTTGACCAGGCCTTCCACCACGATGGGATAATCGCCGCGATAGCGCTCGTGCCGGCCCAGAACGGGCTCGTCACCCTCATCCTCCTGGGCGCGCTCAATCTCTTCTGCGTCTTCAGCCATCAGCCCCACCCTATATTGCTGAAGAACACCGCGAAGAACGCATCGATCACGATAACCGCGAAGATCGCCGAAACCACCGCCATCGTCGTGCGCAGGCCGACCTGCTCCGAATCGCCCTTTACCTGCATGCCGTTATAGCACCCCGCCAGAGCAACGATCAGGCCGAACACGGGCGCCTTGATGAGCCCTACCCACAGATCGTAGATCGGCACGACTTCCTGGATACGGGTCAGGAATGTGAGGAAGGGGATGCCGAGCATCACGTCCCCGATCACGGCCCCACCGATTATCGACATCAGCGACGCATAAAATCCCAGCACGATCATCATGAAAACGCAGGCCAGGATGCGCGGGATCACCAGCGCTTCCATCGGGGAAATCCCGATGGTGCGCATGGCATCGATTTCCTCGGTCAGATTCATCGTGCCGATCTGGGCGGCGAATGCGCTGCCCGATCGGCCGGCCACCATGATCGCCGTCATCAACACGCCCAGTTCGCGCAGGGTAATCCGGCCGACCAGATTGACGGTCAGCGTTTCCGCGCCGAACTGGGCCAGCTGCACAGCGCCCTGTTGCGCGATGACGACCCCGATCAGGAAGCTCATCAACCCGACGATGGGAAGCGCGGACACGCCCACCACCTCCAGTTGGCGGATGAAAGCGTTCATGCGGAAGCGGCGCGGATGGCGGATCACGCTGCCGAACGCCATGATGAGAGCGCCGAGAAAACCGACGATTCCGGTGAAACCCTTGCCGGCATTGCCGACCATTTCGCCCATGCGTTCGGGTACGCGGGTGAGCATCCCTTCGCGAGGCGCGGCAACGGCCACATCCGAATCGAACCCGCCGACCGCACCGAGCAGACGCTGGGCCCGATCGTCGGCGCCGGCGATTTCGGCATCGTGCTCGTTCGCGATCCGGCTTGCCAGCCACGCGCCCGCCGTGTCGATCTCGCTTATATCGGACAGATCCACCGTCGCCACATCGCGGTCGCGCGCGGCGTTGACCTCTTTTTCGACGGCACCGATGGTCGAAACGAGCCATGGGCCGGACAGCGCCATGGTGGCGCCCCCCTCCCCTTCCTCGATCTCGAATGCGGCTGAGCGCTCCATAGCTGCCACGCTATGCGCAGGTTTCGCCGGCTAAACAAGTCGCTCTCGCCAGTGACCCACGCCCGTGTTGCGTGCGCGCGGGGGCGCTGGCATGGGCCGTCTCACGATGACCGATACAAACGAAACGCTGTCCAAAACCTTCGACCCCGCCCAGATCGAGGCGCGCTGGTATGCGCACTGGGAGGAAAACGGCTGCTTCCGGCCCGAACGCCCGGATGCCGAGCCCTTCACGATCGTGAACCCGCCCCCCAATGTGACGGGCAGCCTGCATATCGGCCACGCGCTCGACAACACGCTGCAGGATATCGTCATCCGCTACGAACGGATGCGCGGCAAGGATGCGCTGTGGGTAGTGGGCACCGACCACGCGGGCATCGCCACGCAAATGGTGGTCGAGCGCCAGCTTGAGGCGAAGCAGGACAAGCGCACCAACTATTCGCGCGAAGAATTCATCGACAAGGTGTGGGAATGGAAGGAAGAAAGCGGCGGCACGATCACCCGCCAGCTCCGCCGCCTCGGCTGCTCGATGGACTGGAGCCGCGAGCAGTTCACGATGGACCCGCACTTCACCAAGGCGGTGCTTAAGACCTTCGTCGATCTCCACAATGACGGTCTCATCTATCGCGACAAGCGGCTGGTGAACTGGGACCCGAAGCTCAAGACCGCGATCAGCGATCTGGAGGTCGAGACGCAGGACGTGCAGGGCGGCTTCTGGACCTTCGAATATCCCTTTGCCGATGGCAGCGGTTCCATCCGCGTGTCCACCACGCGGCCCGAAACGATGCTGGCCGACATGGCGGTAGCGGTCCACCCGGATGACGAGCGCTACAAGGACCTCGTCGCGCGCGGCGTGAAGGTGAAGCTGCCGATCACGGGACGCGAAATCCCCATCGTGGCCGACGAACACGCCGATCCGGAACTGGGCAGCGGCGCGGTGAAGATCACGCCGGGGCACGATTTCAACGACTTCGAAGTGGGCAAGCGCGCCGGCATCCAGCCGGGCGAAATGCTCAACATGCTCGATGCCAACGCCGCCATCTGTCAGACCGCCGACGGGCTGGTGCCCGAGGAACTGATCGGCCTCGACCGGTTCGAAGCGCGCAGCCGCGTGGTCGAAATGCTCAAGGACAGCGGCAATCTCGTCCCACATGTCACCATGGACAAGGAAGGCAACGAGGCCGAGCAAGACTTCGAACCGCGCACCATCCCCACCCCCTTCGGCGACCGCGGCGGCGTTGTGATCGAACCTTGGCTGACCGACCAATGGTACGTCGACGCCGAAAAACTGGCCAAGGCCCCGATCGAGGCGGTGAAGAACGGCACGGTCGAGATCGTCCCAAAGAGCTGGGAAAAGACCTTCTTCAACTGGATGGAGAACATCCAGCCCTGGTGCGTCAGTCGCCAGCTATGGTGGGGCCATCGAATCCCGGCTTGGTACGATGAGAATGGCAAGGCCTATGTCGCCGAAACCGAGCAAGAGGCGCAAGCGCAGGCGGGTAAAGGCGTTGCCCTTACCCGCGACCCCGACGTCCTCGACACCTGGTTCTCCTCCGCGCTGTGGCCCTTCGCCACGCTCGGCTGGCCGGACAAGACCGACCTTCTCGACAAGCATTATCCCAACAACCTGCTGATAAGCGGTTTCGACATCCTTTTCTTCTGGGATGCGCGGATGCTTATGCAGGGGATGCATCTGACCGGGCAGGCGCCCTGGCCGCGCCTGTACCTCCATGGCCTCGTCCGCGCCGCCGATGGCGCGAAGATGTCGAAATCCAAGGGCAATGTCGTCGATCCGCTGGGCCTGATCGACCAGTACGGCGCCGATGCGCTGCGTTTCTTCATGGCGGCAATGGAAAGTCAGGGCCGCGACATCAAGATGGATGAAAAGCGGGTCGAGGGATATCGCAACTTCGCCACCAAGCTGTGGAACGCCACCCGCTTCTGCCAATCCAACGGCATCGGCGCGTCCAGCACCATTGCCGCGCCGGAGGCAAAGCTCGCCGCCAACCAGTGGATCATCGGCGAGGTGGCCGAGACTGTCGCCGAACTCGACAAGGCGATGGCCGATCTGCGCTTCGATGCGGCTGCCAACACTATCTATCACTTCACCTGGGACCGGTTCTGCGACTGGTATCTGGAGCTGATCAAGCCGGTTTTTCAGGGCGATGCCGACAGCCCCGCCGCCGTGGAAACCCACGCGGTCGCCGGCTGGGCGCTCGACCAGATCCTGGTCATGCTGCACCCTTTCATGCCCTTCATCACCGAAGAGCTGTGGCATGCGCAAGGCACGCGCCCCTACGATCTGATCGTGGCCAAATGGCCCGAACCCGAAGCATCCGTCAGCAAACACGCCACCGATGCAATCGACTGGGTGATCGCGCTCACCACCGCCACCCGTGCGGCACGCAACGAGCTGGGCATTTCGCCGGGCGAGAAGCTGCCCGCTTTCTGCCCCAACCCGTCCGAAACGGCGACGGGCGTGATCGACCGCAGCTCTGCCGCCATCGAACGTCTGGCCCGGCTCGCCCCGATCACCGTCGGCGAGCCCCCGGCGGGCGCGGCAATGCAGGTAACGGCGGGCGAGGACGTGTTCATCGTTCCGCTGGAAGGCGTGATCGACATCGCAGCGGAAAAGGCGCGGCTGGAAAAGGCGCTTGCCGCCTCGCAGAAGGAGGCAAAGTCGCTGGAAGGGCGTCTGAACAACGCCAATTTCGTCGAACGTGCCAAGCCCGAAGCTGTGGAGAAGGCCCGTGCCGACCATGCCCACCACGCGGCGGAGGCGGAGCGCCTGGAGGCGGCACTGACTCGCCTCGGCTAACGAAAGGATTTTCCTACACACAGCCGATTGTGCCATGCGGGAAAGGATGATGACTGCGCGTCCGCCCCTCTCCCGCATCGCATGCGCCCCGTGCGCGAATTGTATGCGACCAAACCGGAAAGTGACACTTTCGCGCGGTCGATCGGGCCTAATTGCTCTTTTGAAACAATCGATTGTGGCGATTTACGGCTCTGCGTCAGTTTTGCAAAACCCCCCGGTGCGCGGTCCACGCCAGGGGTTGGGATGGTTTTAGTCCTCGCCACGCAGACGCCGGGAGAACCCGAGATCTTCGCCTCGGTTCAGGGCGAAGGGCCGAGCGCGGGCATGCCTGTCGCCTTCGTGCGGCTGTCGCGCTGCAACCTTGCCTGCCAATGGTGCGACACCGCCTACACCTGGCACTTCGAGGGCGACGAGCGTCCGCACCGGTCCGGCGAGACCTTCGACCGAAGCGCCAATCAGGTGACGATGGAGGTCGTGGACGTGGCGGAGCGCATCCGCGCACTGGGGCAGAAGCGCCTCGTCGTCACCGGCGGAGAACCGGGTCTTCAGGCCGGGCCGCTGGCTCAGCTTCTGGAAGACCTCGAGGATATGACCGTCGAGATCGAAACCAACGGGACCACCAAGGCCCCACCCCGGCTAGACATCCGCATCGACCAGTACAACGTCAGTCCCAAGCTCTCCCATTCCGGCAATCCGGCCGAGCTCGCCCTGATCCCCGAACGCCTGGCTGCCTATGCCGCCGATCCGCGCGCCTTTTTCAAGTTCGTGATCGCCGAACCGTCCGACGTGGAGGAGGTGCTGGCGCTTCAGCGCAGCTACGCGATTCCGCCAAGCCGCATCTTCCTCATGCCGGAAGGCACCGACAGCGCCACGATCCGCGCCCGCGAGGAATGGCTGGCGCCGCTTTGTCTCCAGCATGGCTTCCGCCTCAGCGACAGGCTCCATATTCATCTTTTCGGCGATACCCGCGGCACATGAGACCGCCCCGCCCCGCCGCGCAGCCCCGCAGCCTGACCGAAGGGCCAGTCATGAAGACGCTGATCCTCTTCAGCGTTCCGACGCTCGGGTCCAACCTGCTGCAATCTCTCAACGGATCGGTCAATTCGATCTGGGTCGGGCGCTTGCTGGGCGAAGCCGCGCTGGCTGCCACCGCCAATGCGAATATCGTGATGTTCCTGGTGTTCGCCGCAGTCTTCGGCTTCGGCATGGCTGCGACCGTCAAGATGGGCCAGGCCTTCGGGGCGGGCCAGATGGATCAGGCGCGGCGCACCTTCGGCACCGCCATGGGGCTGTGCGTGATCCTGGCGGCTCTGGTGGCCGGCATCGGCTGGGTCATGGCGCCCGCCCTGCTTCGATTGCTGGCCACACCGGGGGAGGCGTTTCCACTGGCGCTCACTTATCTGCGCGTGATCTTCATCGCGATCCCCGGCGCGATGGCATCGGTCATGCTGGCGATGGGTCTGCGCGGCGCCGGTGACGCCAAGACGCCTTTCCTCTTCATGGGATTGAGCGTGGTGCTGGACATTGCCTTCAACCCGCTGCTGATCGCCGGGATCGGACCCTTTCCGCGTCTGGGCATCGCGGGATCGGCGCTGGCGACGGCATTGGCGGGCTATCTCTCGCTGCTGGCGCAGATCGTCTATGTCTATGCGCGCGACCTGCCGCTGCGCTTGCGCGGTGCCGAGCTTTCCTATCTGATCCCACGGCGAGTGGAGCTGGGCTACATCCTGGGCAAAGGTCTGCCGATGGGGGCGCAGATGCTGCTGGTCTCATCGGCCGGAATAGTGGTGATCGGGCTGGTGAACAGGGAAGGCCTGCTGGCGGCGGCGGCCTATGGTGCCTCGCTCCAGCTGTGGACCTATCTCCAGATGCCCGCGATGGCGATCAGCGCCGCCGCCAGCGCGATGGCCGCACAGGCGATAGGCGCCGGCCTTTCCGATCGGATCGACCAGATCACGCGCGCGGGCATCATCGTCAACGTGTTGCTTACGGGCGCGATGACCGCCCTGTTGCTGACCTTCGACCGGTCCGCGCTGGTCCTGTTCCTGGGGCCGGACAGCCCGGCGGTGCCGCTCGCCCGCCATATCCAGCTTCTGGCCAGTTGGAGCTTCATAATTTTCGGCGTTACCATCGTGCTGTTCGGCACCATGCGCGCCGGCGGCGTCGTGATCGCGCCGCTGATCGTGCTTGCAATCGGATTGTTTCCGGCCCGGCTGGGCTTCTATTACGCCTTGCGCGGCAGTTTGGGGCAGGACGCGCTGTGGCTTTCGTTTCCGTTCGGATCGCTGGTCGCGGTGCTTCTCGCCATTGCGGCCTATCGACGCAAAGGCTGGCGGGAGAAAGCGCGCGCCATATTGCCGGAACGCGCAGCCAAGGAATCGCAGGCCGACGGGGAGACCGCCGGGCGCTTCAAGCCCGAGCTATAGGGCGCTTGGCGGCTGGCCTCAGCCCTGGCTTCGCCAGCGCTGGACGATACGGCGGACCGACTCTTCTTCGCCCCCCGTGCGTGCCCACAGCTCAACGAAGCTGGGATCGTCGGATGCCGGTCGCTTCGCCTCGTCGAGTGTGTCGAAACTCACGCGCATGGGTATGGCGACACCCTCGCCGCAGATGATGCATTCGCGATTGCGCAAGGCGGGGATCGCGTCGAGGAAGCCGCGTGCGCCTTCGGGCATGGCGGCCTTGACGAAGTTCTGGTCGCGCTCGTTGTTGAGGCGCATCGAAATGATAGTGCCGCACTGTGACAATACGCCTTCGGCAAGATCGCTGGGGCGCTGGGTGATGAGGCCGAGGCTGATCCCGTATTTCCGCCCTTCCTTCGCAATACGGCTGAGGATCTTGCCCACGGAATTGCCGTCCGCGTTCTTTTCGCTCGGGACGTAGCGATGCGCCTCCTCGCAGACCAGCAACACCGGGCGCGTCTTCTCCTCGCGGCCCCAAATGGCGAAATCGAACACCAGCCGGCTGAGCACCGCCACGACGGTGGCGGTGATGTCCGAGGGGACGCCCGACACATCGATGATGGCGACAGGGCGCCCATCCGAGGGCATGCGAAAAATCTTGCCGATGAACTCCGTCATGGTGTCGCCAACCAGCATGCCGGAGAACATGAACTGGTAGCGCGGATCTGCCTTGATCTCGTCCAGCTTGTTCTTAATCCGCATGTAGGGGGCGGAGTTCGTCGATTTATCCAGCTTGCCCATCTGCGTCTGGATCTCGTTGGCGAGGTCCGAGAGCAGATATGGGATCGGGCTGTCGACGGTGATCTTGCCCATTGCCCCGGCCAGCCGGCTTTTCGTGCGCGCCGCGAGCAGACACTTGGCGAGAATGTCCGCGTCCACATTGCGGTCGCTGCCCGTCGCCGTCAGCAGGACTTCGCAGTGCTCTTCGTAGTTCATCAGCCAGTACGGCATCTGAAGGTTCGACACGTCCAGGATCATGCCGGTGTTGCGGAAGGCCGACGCGTATTCGCCATGGGGGTCGATCATCACGATATGACCTTCGGGCGCGGCTTCGCATATGCGGTGCAGGATAAGCGCGGCGCTCGTCGATTTGCCCGTCCCCGTGGAACCCAGCAGCGCAAAGTGCTTGCCGAGCATGGCATCGATATAGATTCCTGCGCGGATATCCTTGGTCGGATACACCTTGCCTATCGTGATCGCATCGCGTCCGTCGCTGGCATAGACCTGGCGCAGATCCTGCGTCGTGGCGGGATAGACAAGCGCGCCTGGCACCGGATAGCGCGTCACACCGCGCTTGAAGCCGTGGAGCTTCCCGGTGAGTTTTTCCTCCATTCCCTCGCCTAGAAAATCGATGTTGGCGAGAATCGAATTCTGGGCGCGGCCCTGCTTCTGATTGCGGACATTGGCGAGCAACCAGGTCTGGCCCACGCGAATCTTGATCTGGCTCCCGACCTGCCCCGCCAGCGCGACCGATGGATCAGGATCATCCATGCATTCGTTGAGACGAATGAGATCGATTGCGATCTGGGATCCCGAACCCGCAATCTCCAGCACCACACCGATCGGCTCCAGCGCATTTTCGCTGACGACCTCGGGGGCTGGTTCCGGCGCGGGCGGCGGCGCCGCCTTCGGCTTGACCGGTTCAGGTCGCGGCGGCGCGCGGTCCGCCAATTCCTTCGCACTGAGCGGCTGGAGACCGGCGGAAGCAGGCTCGGGTGCGGGCGTGGGCACATAGGTGCGAGGCGGCTCTGCCGGTCCCGATGGCGCGGGCGCCCCACCGTTGCGCAACCGATCGCGCAATGCATTGCGGCGTGGCGGTTCGGGAGTCCCATTCTGTGCGCGGTCGAACGTACGAAAGGATTCGTGACTGGCGTCGGTCATCAGGTCCCTTGGGCTGGGGGCGGCAGATCGAGCCACACATAGGATCGGCGCGGTTAAGATCGGGTCAACTCTGCCGCGAAGGGGAGGGCCCGCAGACGCGATCAGATGAGCGCGTAAAATCGCCCGGCCGCCCAGCCCATGGCGATCGAAAGCGCCACGGCGAAGAGGCCATAGAAGAGCGGCCAGCTGTCGGCGAACCAGACGATGTCCCGTTCCACGCCGACTTTCTTCACCTCCACTTCCGACATTGCAGAAGCGATGACCCGCCCATCACGCACCGCGAAGGTTTCCGCCGTATAGAGACCGGTGACCACGCTGGAGGGGAGTATAATGCGCGCCTGATAAAGCACTTTCTCGCTCACCGTGACCCCGCCGATATTCTCGTAAAACAGCCCTTCTCGCAGCCGCCGTTCCACGAGCCCCGCTGAAAACCGCGCCTGCTCCTCCGGATCGATCACGCCGCTCGGTGAAAGCTGGATATACTTGGTCCCGAACTCGTAAATCGCGGCGGTTCGATCATCGACGATCTCGTCGATGGGCCGGGTGCTTGCCACTCCGAAATAGGATGGCACGCTGCGAAAATCGGTGCTTGCCGCATTGACCCAGATACCACCAAAACGCTCCTTCTCTCGCAGTCGAATGGGTTCCGACGGGCCCTGAAGCACCACCACGACATCGTAATCGGTGGTCGCAGCGCGACCGGCGGGGTCCAGAATTGCGCCGAAGAGCAGCAATTCGGTGCCAGTGAAGCCCTGGCGAACCTCGATCTCATGCTGGCTGACTTCCGGCACCAGAATGGGATCGCGCTGGCCCATCAGCAGCAGCGAGGCTGCCAGCAGGAGAAATGCGCGGATCACAGCGGCGTGATCGTGAAAATCTCAGCCGGTCGCACGCCAAGCTGAAACAACATGACGAAGGCGATGGCGAGAACGATGACGGCGAGCACCAGACGAAGTGCCTCCGGTCGCCAACGGCCGGCAAACTGGGTCCCCATCTGTGCGCCGGTCACCGATCCGATCAGCAAAAAGAGGACGAGCACCATGTCCACCGCATGCGTAGTCAACGCATGCATCATCGTAGTCAGGATGGTCACGAACACGATATTGAAGAGGCTGGTGCCGACCACGACATTGGCGCTCATGCCAAGAATATAGAGCATGGCCGGGACCAGAATGAATCCGCCGCCCACGCCCATCAGCATGGTGAGCATTCCGGTCACCAGACCCAGGATCAATGGCGCGAGCGGGGATATGTAAAGGCCCGAGCCATAGAACCGCCACCGCCCCGGCAACGCGGCGACCAGGGGATGGTGGCGGCGACGGCGCGGCTGGGTGGCGGATGCGGAACCCCGGATTGCCTGCCAGGCCTCACGCGCCATCAACGATCCGATCGTGCCCAGCAGCAGGAAATAGAGCGCGTTGATGACGACATCGATCTGCCCGATCGACCTGAAGAAGCGAAAAAGAAGCGCTCCCATTCCCGACCCCAGGGCACCGCCCGCCACCATGACCAGACCCATCTTGTAGTCGACGCCGCCGCGCTTCGAATGCGCCATAAGGCCCGACACGCTGGCCCCTGTGACCTGCGTCGCGGCCGAGGCCGCCGCCACCGTAGGCGGTATCCCGTAGAAAATGAGTAGCGGTGTTGTCAGAAACCCGCCGCCTACGCCGAACAGGCCCGAGAGCATGCCGGTCAGCAGGCCCAGGCCGACGATCACCAGCCCGTTCACCGAGAGATTCGCGATGGGCAGGTAAAGGTCCATGCAGCGCGCCGTATCGCAGCCGGCCGCAGGTTGGAAGGTGGCGCGCGCGGCTGCGCGCCTCGCTAACCGCGAGCTATCCGTGCGGCATGTTCCTGAACCAGAGCGATCATGTTGGGCACGCCCTGCGTCCGGTTGGAGCTCAGCTGGTTTTTGAGGTCGAAAGGCTCCAGCGCTTTGGCGACATCCATTTGCGCAACCTCGGCGGCGGGCTTGTCCTGTACGGCGGCAATCACCAGCGCGACGATCCCTTTGGTTATGGCCGCATTGCTGTCGGCCAGAAAGTGGAGCCTGTCCGCTTCTCCGGTGGGATACACCCATACCTGCGCCGAACAGCCCCGCACCAGAGTGGCGTCCGTTTTTAGAGCGCCCGGCATCGGTTCGAGTTCGCGGCCCAGTTCGATGAGCAGCCGATACCGGTCATCGGCATCGAGGAAATCATATTCTTCTGAAATGTCGGAAAGGGAACGCATGGTCTTGCGCCCTTATCGTAAGCACCATCACCCGGAAAGGCCGCCGGGTCGTGTGAAAGCGAAATAGATCACGTAGAACCAGGACAGAAAACCGTGGACGACCGCCCAGACGATGGATTTATGCAGGCTCCAGCTGATCGCGACCGCGATCGCGCTACCCAGCCCGATCCCCGCGCGAGCGGCATCGCCGCGCGCCGTGCTCACAGATCCACCCCGCTAGCGATCGCTTCCAGCTTACGGATACGTTCCTTCAGATCGCTGATCTCGATCCGCGCCGCGCCCAATGGAGCGCCCTTGTCGGGATCGGAAGCATTCCTGCGCTCCAGTTCACGCTCCTTGAGCGCCAGCCACCCCTGCCAGGCCCTCAGCAACGCCGCGACCACGATCACCAGCCCCACCAGGGCCGCCGCGGCAATAACTAGCAAAGGATCCACCATGCTCACCTCCTGATGGTTTGCAATCAACCGTCCTGCCGGTCGCGAAGCGCCTCGATATCGGCGGCGATCTGTCGCGTTTGCTGGGACGAAAGCGAATTGTTGTCGGTCGCGATGCGTTCGAGAACCTTGATCCGTTCACGTAACTCGGCGATCTCGCGTGCCTGCTCGGCGGCGTCGGTGGGCGGAAAAACCGGGTTGCCGTCCTCGTCGCGGGTCACCCCCAACGCACCGTCGTTGCGTCGCGAATAGATGGTCACCAAGGCCCAGATGGCCACAATGACGACGGCGGCAGTCCAGAAACTCATTGCAAGGCGCTCCCCTTGGATCCGGTATCGCGAAGATCCTCGATCTGCATGGCCAACTCGTTGCCCTCGTCGACCGCGATGCGTTCGAGCACGCGCATACGCTGTTCGAGCCGCTCCACCTGCGCCGCATATTGCGCGGCCTTCTCCGCGGTTCGCTCAGCGGTGATCTCCATCTGACGTTCGCGATGTTTCAGCCATATTTTCAATGTTTCCATGCCGATGCCCAGAATGACGGGCAGTCCCACCACGATAAAGGCGACGAGTACCATGGCTTGGGCAAAGCTCATCAGTTCACTTCCCTTCCGTCGCGAAGGCGATCGATCTCATGCGTCAGCTGGTAACCGCTGTCGGTGACGATGCGCTCCACATTGGCCAGGCGGTCCTTGACAGCACCCAGTTCGGCCCGAAGTTGTGCGTTGTCCTGAGTGAGCAGCTTCACGCGCTCTTCAGACACCTTGTCCTTGGGATAGATGGCCTTGCCCCAGCTGGATTCCAGCGGATAACCGTTCTTGATGCGCAGCCATGTCGTGAGCACCCACCCCCCGGTCCCTACCAGGGTGACCACGGCGATCAGCGGCGCGAGCATGCTGAGAGCCTCTATGATATGCGGTTCCATCACGAGTCCCCCTTTGCATCGACGGTCCCGCGGAGCGCCTTGCGCTCGTCGTGACGCAGCGCCTCGATTTCCTCGCTCAGCGAATAGCCGCGATCGGTGACGATCTTTTCCAGAACGATCATCCGGTCCTGCATCGTATCGAGCTTATCGTGCAGCATGGCGTTCTCCTCGCGCAGGCGCTTGGTCTCACCGCTGTCGATCTTGTCGCTCTTTCCGCCCCATTCGTCTTCCAACGGGTAGCCATGCTTGGCACGGATCCAGTTGTTTATCAGCCAGCCAAGTGTCGCGACCAGCACGATGACGGCGATGAACATATTATCCATTACACGGTCTCCTTGCGCGCGAAGTCCAGGCTTACGCCATTGTCGGCACTTTCAACCGAGCGACTGTCCCGCAGCGCTTCGATCTGCGTCGCAACGTCATAGCCCTTGTCGGTCACGATGCGTTCGAGCACACGGACGCGGTCTTCGAGTTCCTGAACCCGGCTGGCGTATTGGGCAGCGCGTTCGGCCGTGCTGTGGGCGGCGGCGCTCGCGTTGATCTGCGCCATTTTCAACTGAGTCTTGGACCTGATCGCCACCATGGGGATGCCGCACCCCATGACTATGCCCGCGATCGGTATGAGTATGCCCAAATCCATAGCTTTGCCTTCCCCTGTTACCTCGCCCTCAGCGCAGGCGTTCGATCTCCGCATTGAGGCGCGGGTTGCTGCTGACGTAGAAGCTTTCGACTTCGGCCAAGCGGCGATCGATGTCCTTCATGCGGCTGCGGATTTCGCGCGCCGTGCGCTTCGGGCTCTGCCGCACGCCTTGCCAATACTTCTGTTCCTTCTGGTCGGAATAAAGGTAGGGCGGCTTCTTCTCCAACAGCATTCCGGCGATGAAATAAGCGGGGATCATGATTCCGGCGAGCGGCCCCATCAGCGCAAGAAGTACAGTGAAAATGCGGATCCAGAAGACGTTTACTCCGGTGTAGTCGGCGATCCCCGAGCACACACCCAGGAGCTTCGCATTCTGCTTGTCTCGATAAAGAGTGGTACGAGGTGTGTTCACCGGCTCAGTCCTTTCTTCTCGGCCATCAATTGTTCCAGCTCGCGCAGTTGCTGGTTGTCCGATTCCAGGTCGGCGACGAGGCGTCTGGGCTGGAATTCGGGGTTGTCGCTCGCCACCAGTCGCTCGACCGTGTCCATCCGCTCGTCCAGCCTCTTGGCCAGGTTGTAGAGCTCTTCCAGCAGCACCTCGTCGTCAGAAGTGATGGTGGCGGATGTCTTCCACTTCGTGATGTAATGAAGGATGATCCACGGCAGCGCGATAAAGATCGCGACGATTGCAAGTACCTCCTCCATGGCTCAACCCTCCTGCTTGCCGTTGTCGCCCTTGCCGAGCGCGCGTTTCATCTGTTCGAGTTCGTCATCGATCACGTCGGCGCCTTCGAGCGCAGCGATTTCGTCGGACAAGCTCGGCTTACCGTTGCCATCCGCGATCTGAAGCGCATCGGCGCGTCCCTCGGCGTAATCCACCCGGCGCTCGAGCTGGTCGAATCGGGCGAGCGCATCGTCGACCCGCTCGTTCGTCATCAGGCTCCTGAGCTTCACGCGGTTCTCCGCGCTTTCGAGCCGCGCCGCGATTGCCGTCTGTCGGCTGCGCGCTTCGCGCAGGCGGTTCTGCAGCTTCTGGATGTCCTGCTCATAGGCGCGCAGTGCATCGTCGAGCACCGCGATCTCGGCCTTGAGCTGCTCCGACATGTCCGTGGCCTTCTTGCGTTCGACCAGGGCCGCGCGCGCCAGATCCTCGCGATCTTTGCTCAGAGCGAGCTGCGCCTTTTCGGACCAGTCGGCCTGCAGCTTGTCCAGCTTGATCGTGTGCCGGTGCATCTCCTTCTGGTCGGCGATCGTGCGGGCGGCGCTCGCGCGGACCTCGACGAGGGTTTCCTCCATCTCGAGGATGATCATGCGGATCATCTTCTGCGGATCGTCCGCCTTATCGAGCATGTCGTTAAAATTGGCCGCGATAATATCGCGCGTGCGGCTGAAAATACCCATCAGAGGTGCTCCGTTGGAGAAAAATTCATCGATTTTGGCCCCCACCTTGGCGGTGTCCGTCCAGTCGGAGGCGGACATCGCCTCGCCCTTGCCGCGCTGTGTCGGCGTGGGCGAGCGACGCAGACGCTCGACCTCGACCTCGAGGCGCGAGCGGCGCCGGGGCTCCTCGCCACCGGGTCTATCGCCGCGGTCCTGGGTCACGCGAGTTCCGTGGTCTGCATGGCGGCAATATGCGCCGTTGGCGCCGACACCGCAATCTGAGTCGACATGACGACGAAAACCGTCATCGCCGCGATCGAAGCCAGGGCAGCCTGGCCAAGACGGGTCGAAAAGAAGCGGCGATCGTACATGGTGGGTTCCTCCCGATTGGTGTTGCAAACAGTTTTGCAACGGCCATGCCAAACCCCGCGAAAGGCGGAAATTCGTCGTTTGTCGAGTGATATGGTGCTTTGGTATCGGGAATTCTTGCCAAGAATCGGTGAAAAGCACTATTCTGCGGTCATGGAGCGGGAAAATCAGTTCATCGGTCAGTCCTCGGCATTCCTCGACGCGGTGGAGCGGACGAGTCGTGCCGCTCCGATGCAGCGCCCGGTCCTCGTAATCGGGGAGCGCGGAACCGGTAAGGAACTGATCGCCGAGCGCCTGCATCGCCTTTCCTCTCGCTGGGACGAGCCGCTCGTCACCATGAACTGCGCCGCGCTGCCCGAGACTCTGATCGAAGCCGAGCTGTTCGGGCACGAAGCGGGTGCCTTCACCGGTGCTACCAAGGCGCGCGTCGGCCGTTTCGAGGAGGCCGACCGGGGCACGCTATTTCTCGACGAACTGGGCACATTGTCGATGGGCGCGCAGGAACGGCTGCTGCGCGCGGTGGAATATGGCGAAGTGACGCGCATCGGCGCATCGCGTCCGATCCGGGTGAGCGTGCGCATCGTCGCTGCCACCAACGAGAACCTGCCGGCCAAGGCGAAGCGCGGGGAATTCCGTTCCGACCTGCTCGACCGGTTGAGCTTCGAGGTCATCACCCTCCCACCTCTGCGCGCGCGCGAAGGAGACGTGCTGGTTCTGTCCGATTACTTCGGGCGCCGCA
This sequence comes from Qipengyuania sp., assembly GCF_042095715.1. Lineage (GTDB taxonomy): Bacteria > Pseudomonadota > Alphaproteobacteria > Sphingomonadales > Sphingomonadaceae > Qipengyuania. Next base: position 68,361 of record NZ_JBELMO010000005.1, read on the forward strand.
TGGCCGCGGAGCTGGGATGGGACACCTGGCCCGGCTTCGCATCGCATGTCGCGGAAGAGCTGGCCGCCTATGCCTGGCCCGGTAACGTGCGGGAATTGCGCAATGTCGTGGAGCGCGCGATCTATCGCTGGGACGATCCGGAGGAGCCGGTGGGGCACGTACAGTTCGACCCCTTCGACAGCCCCTGGAAGCCCGCGCCGCCGCCGCCTGCAGGCGCGGCGCGCGGCCATACGGAGGCCCCACAAGCGGCGGTTTCGGGCCCGGATTACGGATCGATCGACGATCTGCGCGGGGCCGTGGAAGCGCACGAACGCGCCATTCTGGAGCATGCGCTGGGCAAGCATCGCTGGAACCAGAGGCATACCGCGCAGGCGCTGGGCCTCAGCTACGACCAACTGCGCCACTGCATCAAGAAGCACAGCCTGTTGCAGGAAGATTAGGGCCTCGATCGCACGCACCCTCCGCCCGAAATCGACACCACACGCCGAAGTGTTCACAGGCCAGCGTGGTTGGGGATTGCCTTTCGCATCGCCCGCGCCTATCTGGACTCGCATCCCGACATTGTCGCAACTTTGAAGGGCTGGCGCCGCAAGGGGCCGGCACGAAACCGCGTTGCAGCAATGCGAACCGACAAGTGGAGCGCAATGGCCGATATCGCACGCCTGACCGAAGTCATCGAACCCGAAGCCGCCGCGCTCGGGCTTGATCTGGTACGCGTGAAGATGATGCCGTCCGAAGCCGGCGACGGCGCGCTGGCGCTGCAGATCATGGCGGAGGACCCGGCGACGGGCCAGCTCATCATCGACCAGTGCGCCGCGCTGAGCCGCCGCGTGTCCGACGCGCTGGACACGCTGGAGGAACAGGGCACCGTTCTGGTCGAGGGTGCCTATCACCTCGAGGTCAGCAGCCCCGGCATCGACCGCCCGCTGACCCGCGCGAAGGACTTCGCCGAATGGGCGGGCCACGAAGCGCGCATCGTCATGGACACGGGCTATGACGGCCAGCGCGTGTTCAAGGGCGATCTCAAGGGTATCGAGGGCGACATGGTCGCCCTCGCGGATCGCAAGGCGGGCGAAATCGCCGTGCCGCGCGATCAGATTCATTCGGCCCAGCTCGTCCTTACCGACGCGCTGATCGCCGCCACCCGCCCGCTCGACACCAGCGGCGCGGATGAAATCGTTGAAATCGAAGACATCGAAGAAGAAAAGGCAGACAACTGATGGCCAGTGCCATTTCCGCTAACAAGGCTGAACTGCTCGCGATCGCCAATTCGGTCGCATCCGAGAAGATGATCGACAAGGCCATCGTCATCGAGGCGATGGAAGAGGCGATCCAGAAGGCCGCCCGGTCCCGCTACGGCGCCGAGAACGACATCCGTGCCAAGCTCGATCCGATGAGCGGCGACCTGCGCCTGTGGCGCGTCGTCGAAGTGGTCGAGGAGGTCGAGGATTACTTCAAGCAGGTCGATCTGAAGGCCGCCGAAAAGCTCGACAAGAACGCCAAGCTGGGTGACTTCATCGTCGATCCGCTGCCCCCGGTCGATCTGGGCCGCATCGACGCCCAGAGCGCCAAGCAGGTGATCTTCCAGAAGGTCCGCGACGCCGAGCGCGAGCGCCAGTTCGAGGAATTCAAGGATCGCGCCGGCGAGATCATCACCGGCGTCATCAAGTCGGTCGAGTTCGGCCATGTGATCGTAAACCTGGGCCGCGCCGAAGGCGTGATCCGCCGCGACCAGCAGATCCCGCGCGAGGCCGCGCGTGTTGGCGAGCGCGTCCGCGCGCTGATCACCAAGGTGGAGCGCAACAACCGCGGGCCGCAGATCTTCCTCAGCCGCGCGCATCCCGACTTCATGAAGAAGCTGTTCGCGCAGGAAGTGCCCGAAATCTACGACGGCATCATCGAGATCAAGGCCGCCGCCCGCGATCCGGGCAGCCGCGCCAAGATCGGCGTCATAAGCCATGACAGCAGCATCGACCCCGTCGGCGCCTGTGTCGGCATGAAGGGCAGCCGCGTCCAGGCGGTGGTGCAGGAACTGCAGGGCGAGAAGATCGACATCATCCCCTGGAGCGAGGATCAGGCGACCTTCATCGTCAACGCGTTGCAGCCAGCCACGGTCAGCCGCGTGGTGCTGGACGAAGAGGATGGCCGCATCGAGGTGGTGGTCCCCGACGATCAGCTTTCGCTGGCCATCGGGCGCCGCGGCCAGAACGTGCGCCTCGCCAGCCAGCTCACCGCCAACCAGATCGACATCATGACCGAGGAGGAATCCTCCGCCAAGCGGCAGAAGGAATTCGCGGAGCGGTCCAAGATGTTCGAAGAGGAACTGGACGTGGACGAGACACTCTCCCAGCTGCTGGTGGCCGAAGGCTTCGCCGAGCTTGAAGAGGTCGCCTATGTCGAGATCGAGGAACTGGCAGGCATCGAAGGCTTCGACGAGGAGCTGGCCGAAGAGCTCCAGAGCCGCGCCATCGAAGCGCTGGAGCGGCAGGAAGCCGCACACCGCGAAGAGCGCAAGGGCCTGGGCGTGGAAGACGCGCTGGCCGACATCCCTCATCTCACCGAGGCCATGCTGGTCACGCTGGGCAAGGCAGGCATCACCACGCTCGACGATCTGGCCGATCTCGCCACCGACGAGCTGATCGCCAAGAAGCGCGAAGCGCCGCGCCGCCGGTCCGGCCCCGAAACGGGCCCGCCGATGCGCCGCGATCGCGACCGCGCCCGTCCCGAGGACAAGGGCGGCGTGCTGGGCGAATACGGTCTGAACGAGGAACAGGGCAACGAGATCATCATGGCTGCCCGCGCGCACTGGTTCGAGGACGAGGAGCCGACTGCCCAAGCCGAGCCCGCCACCGAGGAGGCCGCGCATGCGGACTCCGAACAATGAGCGCCTGACGCCCGACATCGCTGACGGCCGGCCGGCTCGGGGTTCCGAGCCGGAGCGGCGCTGCATCCTCACGGGGCAGAACGGGGCGCGCGCCGCGCTGGTGCGGCTCGCCGTGTCGCCCGATGGGCTGGTGCTGCCCGATGCGCAGGCCAAGGCGCCCGGACGCGGCGCCTGGATCGGTGTGTCGCGTGCGGAACTGGAAGCCGCGCTGGCCAACGGAAAGCTGAAGGGTGCGCTGGCACGCGCGTTCAAGACCGGTGGGCTGGACATTCCCGGCGATCTGCCCGCGCGCACCGAGGCCGCCCTGCGCCGCGCGCTTGCCGATCGGCTGGGGTTGGAAATGCGCAGTGGCGCCATCATATTGGGCACCCAGCGCATTGCCGAAACGGCGCGGGCCGGCGGCGTCGCGCTGCTGCTGCATGCCAGTGATGCCAGTGAAGACGGGCGCAAGAAGCTCGATCAGGCCTGGCGCGTGGGTGAGGAACGCGAAGGGTCGGGCGACAGGGGCACAATCTTGCCTCTGGACCGGGAGGCTTTGTCTGTGGCACTGGGCCGCGACAATGTCGTCCACCTAGCGCTGGCCGACCCCAGGGCGGCCGAGCGGATTTTGAGTCCGCTTCAGCGCCTGCTGCATTTCCTTGGGGCCGAACCGGGGCCTGCGGAAGCCGATTTACGGGGCGAGCGGCCATCGCACGCCCTGGACGATGACGAGATTTGAAGGACCGACGAACCAGATGAGCGAAGACACCGACAAGCCAACCCGCAAGCCGCTGGGCCTCAAGAGGTCCGTGGAAGCGGGTGAGGTCAAACAGACCTTCAGCCACGGCCGCACCAACAAGGTGGCGGTCGAGGTAAAGCGGCGCCGCAAGCTGGTGAAGCCGGGCGAGGCCGCGCCTCCGCCGCCCCCGCCCCCGCCGCCCGCTCCGGAGCCGACACCGGCCACCGCACCCGCGCCCGCGCCGGTCGCCAACAAGCCCGCGCCCAAGGCCCCTGCCGGGGAAACGCCGCAGGAACGCGTCGCCCGTCTCCAGCGCGAGGCCGAAGACGATCGCATGCGGCAGGCCGAAGAGGCCCGCAAGCGCGAGGAAGAACAGGCCCGCGCCGCCGCCGAGGAAGAAAAGCGCCGCGCGGAGGAAAACCGCAAGGCCGAGGCCGAAGCCGCCGAGCGTGGAGAAGAAGAGCCCGCCGCCGCCGAAGCGACAAGCGAAGAGCCCGAGGCAGCGGAAGCGTCCGAGGCCGAGGCCCCCGCAGACGACAGCGCGACTCCGGCCCCCGTGCCGCGTCGGTTCACTCCGGTGCAGCGCCCGGAGCCCAAGAAGCCTGCCAAGAAAGCCAAGGACGACAAGCGTGCCGCCACCGCGACGCCGGAACGCGCCGAGGGCGCCGACAAGCGCCGTTCGGGCAAGCTGACCGTCACCCGCGCCCTCAACGAGGACGAAGGCCGCCGGGCCCGCAGCCTCGCCGCGCTCAAGCGTGCGCGCGAGAAGGAACGCCGCATGCATGGCGGCGGTTCGTCCAAGCCGCGCGAGAAGCAGGTCCGCGACGTGGTCGTCCCCGAGGCTATCACGGTGCAGGAACTCGCCAACCGCATGGCGGAAAAGGGCGCCGACCTGGTGAAGGAGCTGTTCAACCTGGGCATGATGGTCACCGTCAACCAGACCATCGATCAGGACACGGCGGAGCTGCTGGTCGAACAGTTCGGCCACAACATTACGCGCGTTTCGGAAAGCGATGTCGACATCGATACCTCCGTCGATACCGATCCGGAGGAGTCGCAGAAACCGCGTCCGCCGGTGGTGACCATCATGGGCCACGTCGATCACGGCAAGACCAGCCTGCTCGATGCGCTGCGCGGCACCAATGTGGTGCGCGGCGAGGCGGGCGGCATCACCCAGCACATCGGCAGCTATCAGGTGAAGACGAAGAGCGGCGACAAGATCACCTTCCTCGACACCCCGGGCCACGCCGCCTTCACGGAAATGCGTGCGCGCGGTGCCAATGTCACCGATATCGTGGTGCTGGTTGTGGCTGCCGACGACGGCATCATGCCGCAGACGATCGAGGCCATCAATCACACCAAGGCCGCGGGCGTGCCCATGATCGTCGCGATCAACAAGATCGACAAGGACGACGCCAACCCCAAGCGGGTGCGCGAACGCCTGCTCGAACATGAGGTGATCGTCGAGGATATGGGCGGCGACACGCAGGATGTGGAGATCTCGGCCAAGAACAAGACCAATCTCGACGAGCTGCTCGAAGAGATCGCGCTCCAGGCCGAACTGCTGGAGCTGAAGGCCAACCCCGATCGCGCAGCGGAAGCCACCGTAATCGAGGCGCAGCTGGACAAGGGCCGCGGCCCCGTGGCGACCGTGCTGGTGACGCGCGGCACGCTGAAGCGCGGCGACACCTTCGTGGTGGGCGTGGAAAGCGGGCGTGTACGCGCCATCGTCGACGATCAGGGCAAGCAAATCAAGGAAGCCGGCCCGTCCATGCCGGTCGAGGTCCTGGGCCTCGGCGGGGTGCCGGGTGCGGGCGATGTGCTGACCGTGGTCGAAAACGAGCAGCGCGCGCGAGAAGTGGCGCAGTATCGCCAGGAAAAGGCGACCGAGAAGCGCACCGCGCTGGCCCCGACCAGCTTCGACACGATGTTCGCCGGCCTCCAGTCGAACGTCATCGAGTTCCCGGTGCTGGTGAAGGCCGACGTGCAGGGTTCGGTCGAGGCGATCAACTCCGCGCTTCACGGCCTGTCCAACGACGACATCAAGGTGCGCGTGCTTCACGCGGGCGTCGGTGCGATCACGGAAAGCGACGTGCAACTCGCCGCGGCCAGCAATGCGCCGATCATCGGCTTCAACGTGCGCCCCAATCCCAAGGCGCGCGAACTGGTGAAGCGCGACAATGTGGAGATGAAGTACTACGACGTCATCTATCACCTCACCGAGGACATCACCAAGGAGATGCTCGGCGAGCTCGGCCCGCTCAAGGTCGAGAACGTGGTGGGCCGCGCCGAGGTCAAGGAAGTCTTCAAGTCAGGCAAGCGCGACAAGGCGGCCGGTCTGCTGGTGGTGGAAGGCGTCATCCGCAAGGGTCTCCATGCCCGTCTCACGCGCGAGGACGTCATCGTCTCGGCGACGACCATCGCCTCGCTACGGCGCTTCAAGGACGATGTGGACGAAGTCCGCTCAGGCCTGGAATGCGGCGTGGTGCTGGCTGATACGAACGACATCAGGGCCGGCGACCAGCTCGAGGTCTTCGAGGTCGAGGAGCGCGAGCGCACCCTCTGATCCCACGACACAACCGAAACAAAAAAGGGGCGCCCTGGATAGGGGCGCCCCAGTTTTTGGAAGGGTCACTTTCGCGGCGCAGGCCCGGGGGGAAGGGAAGGGTCTTGGCCCGCGCCGCGTTGTGTTACAGTCTATACGGCCAAAAGCGCGCCAGGTTGCGTCGCGTTTTGTCGCAAGTTGTCCGGAGAGCGCACATATGCCGCATCGCGTCGCCCTGCTGGGATCGATCAACGTCGGCGGCAATCGTCTCACGATGGCGGAGCTGAAGGCCGCGCTCGAAAAGGACGGGTTCGAAGACGTGTCGACCGTCGTCGCCAGCGGCATTATGGCGCTGTGGAACCAATTAGCGCCTAGCAGGGAGAGATCACTCGCGATCGCAGACAGTGCTTCACTTCTGATCTTGTGGCCGGGTCCACCGTATCGGCCATCTAGGCCTTCAATACGGGGATCTGCTGGTTGGATGCAACGAGCGCAGTCAGTTGCGCGATGAAGTCGTTCCCCAGCCCCTCCCGCCGCACATAGAGGCGAGACAGATGCTTCCAGTTCAGCGCGATGACGGAAACGGTCCTGAACCTGTGATCGTGGCTTCCAGATTGTGCCATATGCAGCATACCGGCGAGGACCCAAGTATCGTGGTCTTCAGTCGGCAGCATTAGCATGTTCGTTTCCACCTGCAGATCTTCTCTTATCGAAAGTTCGTAGGCGAACTGCTTTATCGCGTCAGGCGTTTGTGGAAGAGAGTTCGCGTCCAGCAAATACCATTTTGCGTCGGCGAGTATGATCCGTCCCGACCGGTCGAGTAGGATGTCAGGACGCTGCGGCTTGAGGCTGAATTCGTGCCCATTGATAAGGTAAGCTGGCTGACTAGCCACTTCTGCATGCGATACCGGACTGCCTAGGTTCGCCATGGTCCTGACGCAGATGTCTTCCCAGACTGTATGGAAGGACGAAATGCCATATGCCATGACCGAAGAGCCAGCGGACCAAGTTTCGGTTGTCCAGTCGCGTAGCAATGCGATGAGCTCCATATCCTCGTCGCGGTTTGTCGTCGCTGCGTAATTGTCGATGCTGCTTTCTATCAGGTCCGGTATCGCGATAGCGTCGCCTTGATCGAGGATCTGATGGCATTCGTGCCAGAGGTCTGTCGAACTTGGTGCCAACAAGTCAGCGAAGGGGCCAAGCCGCTTCTGTAAATCAAGGAGCGCGATTGCCTGGATCTCGGCTAGTGAACTTATCGCGGATGAATTGATCCGGGTTACGGGGGCGGGATACACGACTGAGCCGTTAGAATGCATTGCCGGCGTCGAGCTGATCGTTCGATCCCAATCGATCGCCTCGAGCACCATTCTATTCTGGACCACCGCCTCGTGATGGAAGCCGCGATCTAGTGTCCATGTCGTCAGCGCTTTGAATGTGTCCACGATCGTTCCGATCTTCATTCGATCAGCGTCTTGCGAGAAGTCGGCCGATGAGCGCGTGCGATCGGTGCGATGCCGATAGTCGATTATTGTTTGCAGGATGAGGTCGGCGTCTTCCATCCTGTGCGCTCGACTGGCCTTCGGGAAGGAGAACCAGACCGAACGTCCTGTCGCAAGCACGCCCACGAAATTGAGAGAGAACTGGCGCTTTCCGCGCACGGTGCCAGTATTTCTGAGTATCCCGTCAGAGAGTAAGGATGAGAATACAGACCGATCGCCATCGAAGTTCGATATCCAGTCGGCCTCCGAAGCGACGCTGCCTTCCGATAATATGCCGAAGCCGTCAGGCATAGATCAGTTAGAGAGAGGCCCGATGACGGAACCCTCTCCGGCCTTCCATTTCTCCCGAACCTCCGCGAGAGTCGCGCAGTCAACGAATATCTGCGGGGCTCTTGTCTTGAGAACGTCGTTCCAGAGATAGCCCCAGAGTTCTTCGAATACCGCGTTCGGATCGGTTAGCTTCCGCGCCGAGATCATGTAGGCGCCGACGAACTTGTCTTCAGCTATGCCCCCGGCGTCGAGAAGCCGCTTGTTGACGGCGTTCCGCAGGACGCTCCACGCGACGTCCTGACCGCCGTAGCGAACGGGAATATCGTCGAAGCTGCTTCCTTCGAGATACGAAACGTAAGTCTTCGACCAGCGGCGGAGGAAGGCGGCGTCCAGCTGACGGGCGTTCTGGTCGGCCCTGTTCATAGTGGCCCAAATGTATAGGTTGGCTGGCAGGCGAAGTTTTCCTGCGTCGACGTTTGCATGTTGGACTTCGTTGAGCAAAAGCCAGGATTCGATGTCCGGCCTCGCGTCTACGTCGTAGACGCTTAGTCCGGTTTCCGGTCCGTCCTCGATCCTGTCGAGCAACTGTAGAACGTCCCCCATTACGTGGGCCGCCACGGCGCGACTGAGTTCTTCGATAATCAGAACCACTGACTTGTCGGGGAAGTCGCATGCGAGCCTGTATGCCTTGAGGAAGGCGCCTGGCTGGACGACGTATTGAATGACTGGTTCGCCTGGGACGTCGATCGTCGAGCCGATGTATGATGAAGGCTCGTCGGTGACCCGATAAATCGACTGCGGCCTCAGACCGCCTACGAAGTCGTAATAGCTCGTTTCCTGGAAAAACACCGTCCTGACAGTGAAGTGGGCTTTCTTAGCGTCCTCATTGACAAGATGACTTTTCCCCGACCCGGGGCATCCGTATACGATCCGCTGCAGCGGCTGTTCCAGCGGATATGTTCCGTTTGGGTTCTCGGTGACCGTGGCGGCAGATTGGCTAGAAGGACTTGTGGTCGACTGGGTTGCCCCAGCCCGGTTTGCCTGCACGATCGCCAGCGAGTTTCTGTCAATCGACGGGCCGAAGGTATATTCAGTGACCGGGGCTCCCTTCCGCGCCGGAGTGATGGCTTTTGTGCTCCCGCCGGTTCCGACGATATAATCTTCCTTTTTAAGGATATTGATCAGTGCGTGGGGAGTCCTATCCAAATCGTTTGGATCGATATACTCCCAGAGCTTGTCCGGCGGAAAGCAGTAGCCGGCGCCCTCATCCGCATAGAGAGCGCGCACGGCGTCATAGAGCTCGTCCACGTTGTCGTCCCCTTTAGGCGGCCGTTTCTTGAAGACGCTCGGCCAGCGCTGCAGCCAGCGCCCGTGCCACAGGCGGCGGCACCGAATTGGCGATCTGGCGATGTTGATCTAGGTTCTTGACTGAGCCGGACCTGCCGCGGATCGGACCTTCGAGAATGTAGTCGTCCGGAAACCCGTGCAGCCGCATATATTCGCGGGGCGTCAGATAGCGGTCCTGCGTGGGATGGAAGAAGATCTCTCCACAGCGCAGAGTGTTGCTCTGCTTCTTTCGTCCGAGGCGCAGAAATTTTGTAGTGTCTTTTTTGGTAAGTCGTCCCTTAACCTCGATCGGTGCGTCTTCCATCTTGGCCAGGAACTTGCCTTCGCTGACGAAGCTGATTCGATGCTTATCGCCATCGGGCGTCACATCGATGTGATTCGCGAACTTGGGCGTTTTGCCCTTCGCGACTGGCTTGGGGAGGCCAGAGATCGCCTCGCCCACCGTCCTGAAGCTATCTGGTTCGTGATCGGGCTGAGGAAAGGAAAAGGCATCGCCCTTGGTAGCGATGATGAAGATGCGCTGACGAAGCTGTGCCACCCCAAATTCGGCGGAATTGATGACGCGGCATGCGACTGCGTATCCCAGATCTTCCAACGCTTTCCGCAACTGCCGAAGCGCGCCGCCACGAACACCGTTGAGATCGGGCGCGGACTGCAGCGCTTTAACGTTCTCGATGAGAATGGCCTTGGGCTGGAGAATACGGGCATAGTCGACCATGGCGAAAAGGAGACGGCCGCGAACGTCGTTCAGATTGTCCTTCTTGCCGATCTGGCTGAAGGATTGGCAAGGCGGCCCCCCGTAGAGGACGTCCAACTCACCCGGCTTTAGGCCGTGCCGAACCATCAGTTCGTCCTTGTCGACTTCGGTGACGTCAGCGTTGATGATCTCAGCCTCGGGGAAATAGCGAGCCCGGTTAGCTTCGAGGGTCAAGCAGGCCTGATCATCGATTTCGACGCACGCCAGCGTGCGATATCCTGCCTGATGGAAGCCAACATCGAGACCGCCGCCGCCCGAGAAGAGCGAGATCGCCGTAGGTTGCCTGCGAACCTCATCCATGACGCTCCCGACGTCCGGCCCTTCGCCGAAGTCGAAGCCATTCTGGGACTGGTCATCAAGCATATTATTCTCCCGGAACGTAGGCAGAACAATGGCGGGCGGTTGCCTGCGGTTCCTACGTGCAGGCATTATAGGATGGAATGTCTGCTATCTGCAAATGCGATGATTTGTATATGTATTTTATGATCATATGCCGTTCCGGCCTCTAGGGTTAACTGACCACAACCATAATTGGTCGGACGCCGCAGGAAGGCGCCGATAGAGAGCTTGCTTAGCGCCGTAAGATGCATTCACATCTCCAGATGCGTCCAGGGCACTCGAGCTTTAGTCAGACGTTCTGGATTTCTTGGCGAGATGTTGAGCGCCCTGCTTGCCAGTTGCTTCTTCCAAAGATGCAGGAATGTGTATCCACTCCGCCTCGAGAGCCTTGAGGCATTGCATCAAGAACACCGCAGTGAAACGGCCGCGGGCAACCTTGTTCCGCAAGTTCACCTCGTTGTCGTGCACGCCTATTTCCTCGAGCCGCTCAGCCAAGACGGCATAGGAAACACCTCGCTGCATCATCGCTGCGCGAAGGGTGTTCTTCGCGAGAGCTTCCCAGACTTTCTCGTCATTTGCCATCGACGCGGCTCCTCCTTTGCGAACCTTGTAGGACGTAGTTTCCGCTACGCCAACCGGCGATGCATATGATACTGAAGGCGAACGCCATCATATATGATGGTAATTTCTCTGGACAATCCCGCCATACCACCATATATGCTGGTATTCACTACCAGAACCCATGGCGCAGCACTTCCTCCTTTCTCCACAATGCCGGTCGATGAGTCTTCTCACCATCGCCGAAATGTCGGAGGACTCTGCCCATGAGAAATTCAAGAGCATCATCTGGGAATCAAACGGCGGAAATCCGATCTGCCCTGAATGCGGCTGCACCGATGTCTGGATGATCCGCAAGAACCGTCGCTGGAAATGCTCGGACAAGGCGTGCCGCGCACAATTCAGCGTGACCAGCCATACGATTTTCAAGGACCGTAAGCTCTCGTTCCGAAAGATACTCACAGCCTGCGCGATCTTCGCCAACGGTGTGATGGGAGTTGCTGCCTGCCGGCTCTCGCGTGAAATCGACATCACCTACAAGTCCGCCTGGGTGCTCTTACACAAGGTTCGGGATGCTATGGGCAAAGATGCCGAAGCGATGCAGCTCGGTGGCGTGGTTGAGATTGATGGCGCCGTGTTCGGCGGCAGCCTCCCCCGCCTGCCCAATTCGAAAGAGCTGTGGGCCGAGTTCAAGAAGAAGCACAAGGCGGCGGCGAAGAAGAAGCAGAAGCTCATCGTCGTCATGCGCGAGCGTGATGACCATGAAGCGGGTGTGATCGGCCGTCTGCGGACTTTCCTGCTAGGAAAGGAAGGTGACGCAATCGAGATCGCACGTGATACCCTCCTGCCAGATACCGTCGTTCATGCTGACATGAGTCCGCAGTGGGAAGGGTTGCATATGCTCTTCGATACGAAACGCATCAACCACTCGGAGCATTTCTCAAAGAACGGCGCCTGCACCAATATGGCGGAAAGCTTCTTCGAACGCATGCGATGCGCCGAGCGTGGCGTGCACAAGCATATCTCCGGCGGCCATGTTCATCGATATGCGATGGAGCTTGGCTGGCGTGAGCAATACCGGCGCAGGGCGAATGGAGAACACCTGCGCCTGATGATCTCAACCATTGGAAACACACCGCCCTCGGCTTCGCTTGTCGGCTACTGGCAAGGCCGCAAATCCAAACGAGTCGGACCGTCGCCTGCCAACGATCAAGATGGCAGCGATGCCGTAACTTACCTTACTGGGTAGGCTCTTTAGGTCCGCCGCGCTTAATGACGAACCATTTCCGATGGAACTTCTCTCCTGTGTAGTCCGCTAGCTTTCCCTTCTTGGCTCGAAGGCTGGCATCGATAGCCACCTTCAAACGATTGAGAAGGTCGCGATCTTCTGGATCAAGCCCCTGCTCCTGAACGAGTAGCTTCGCAATTTCACGCGTCCTTAAAGGGCGATCCGCACGTCGCATTATATCAAAGGCGAGGCGCGTCGCTTCTCCCGTATCGAACGGGATCTTGATCTGGTTCTTGCGACTGGGACGGATAGATTCAGGCTTCCAGGTCGGGGCGATCTCCGACATGATCGTCTTCATGCTTTCCAGCAGAAGATCCACCTTCTCGAGGCGCTCGCGCTTTTCATCAAGCGCCTCGTAGGCGGCAGTAACCTCGTCGATGTGTTTCTGAAGATCCTGCTGTTCGCCGAGCCAGTCGGCGAACTTCCGCTCCAGCATAATTCGCAGATTCGTCATCCCCATGATGCCTTGGTAGAAACCCGAGCGGGCAACGGGCAAGCGGGAGCGCTTGGGAGACGGGGAAAACCATCCTAAAACCTGTGTATCAACAAGGAGCCACGTCGGTGCGTCACATCTTGAAAGGCCTTCTCGTCGTTATTTCGCTGACGACCGGTGGTGCGGCTTCCGCCCAATGTGCGGTTGAGGCCGCTCTGCGTGGAAATGCAGAAGCGTTCGAGATCAAGAATGAGTGGGATGGCAAGACATATTCAACTTATCTCGTCCGAAATGCTGATCGCGATGATCAAGGCGTGCTTCGTCAAGCGATCCGCTATGAGATCAGCTCGCAGCGCTGGGGGTTTGACCTACGCTCTCCCAATGATCGCCTGCTTGCACAAATCCGGAAAGAAGCAGTTGGCAACGACGGCCGCGCTTACAGCCAATGGGTGATTGAGCCTTATCCCGATCACGAACAGGCATGTGTGGGACGAAAGTTCGTCCTACAGGTGGTGTCGAGAACTGAGGCTCGCGCCGTAATGAATGGGACGACGATCGGGACAATTGATAAATTCCCATTCCACGAGGCATTCTAGAGTTGGGAGGTCAATCCAGTGAGCAGTATGAAAATTCTTGCGGCATTAACAGTGGCAGCCGCGCTATCAATGCCGGCAGCATCGGCGGGCCAGTCAGGCACAGACCCTATCATCGCCGAAGGCGCCTGCGATCCCGATTCTGGCGTGACCATTGACGGTGAAAAGAACGACTTCGCCTGCGACGTGGCCGTCATCATGCGGGCGCAGCTGGGAACCGTCCTCATCCAATTCACTGATAAGGCAGGCGACGATGGCCGAATTGTTGGGTTCGGCGGTGTGATCGAGGGCAAACAGGGCTTCGGTGCCGATGCGACCCAGATGATGGCGGTTCAGAGAATCTATCTCGCAGGGGGCGCGCAACCGGTGCCTGCTGACAGAGGCACCTGTATCATGAATTGGACTGGACTGCATCGCACTGGCGGACGCTTGAAAAGTGTATTGTGCGGTGGCGCGGGAGAGGCCGATGGTTATGACATTAAAGCGATGGTGATCCTTGAAACGGAGGCAGGGGAATGAACAAAATAGTTACGGCTCTGGCGCTAGGGCTCGGCCCCCTCACCGTTGCAGGCGCACCGCCTGCTCAAGCACAGGCTTCCGCTTCACCCGATTATCAGGCACCTGACTTCACAGGCCGTGATAGGGCGTATTCGTATCTTCGCACCCGGATCCTCGAAGGGATGCACGAAGGCGTCAATTTTAACGGACATTACACGATCGTCAGGATCGGTTGCGGCAGCGGATGTAGCAACAATTTGCTGGTCAACCGTAGGACCGGTCAGATCCACCCCATCCCCTTCGGCGGGGAAGAGCAGCAGATGCTCACCCTTCGCCACAGCGTAAGAAGCGACATGCTGACAGCCGTATGGACGGACTACGAGGCGTGCTATTTGCAACAGGTGCGTTGGAACGGCGCAGGCTTTGAAGTCCGCTCATCTCCTCGCGTGGTTTCCGAAGAGCTTTGCCGATCCTAGCTTAAGAAGCAGGTTCCACTGCGCCATAATGCCGGTCGCCAGCGGTAACGTATTGTTCGCGCATCGCGAGGGTGACGATGCCGCGCTGGAAACGCGCATCGCGAACATCCTTCAAGGCACCTTTGGCATAAACAGCTTCGCCGCCGTCCGCACGAAAGGCGAACTGGAACAGGCCGTTGCCGAAAATCCGTTTACGCCGGATGGGGAGGACAAGTTCGTCCACGTCCATTTCCTCGCTGCCCAGCCCGCCCCCGCGCGCTTCACGGCGCTCCTCGCGGATCACGAAGGCCGTGGGCCGGAAAGACTTGCACCCGGAACGCGCGCGCTGCACATCGATTATGTCGCCGGTGCCAGCAACTCCAGGCTAACGGGCGCCTTCATCGAACGCCGCCTGGGGTGCAAAGGCACCGCGCGCAACATCCGCTCGATCAAGAGAATTATCGAAAAGTTTCCCTGATGGCCCGTCACCAATCCACTCCCGAACAACAATCGGTCCGCGTCCTCAAGGTGGGCGAACGGGTCCGCCATATCCTGAGCGAACTGCTCGCCCGGGGCGAGGCGCATGACGAGGTGCTGACCGCCCATTCCGTGTCCGTGACCGAAGTGCGGATGACGCCCGATCTCCGCAACGCCAAGGCCTATGTCAAACCCCTGCTGGGAGAGGACGAGGGCGCGGTGCTCAAGGCGCTGCGCACCAACACGGCTTTTTTCCAGAAAGAGGTCGCCCAGCGGCTCGGCCTGAAATTCGCGCCCAAGCTTAATTTTCAGCCCGACGAAAGCTTCGACGAGGCCGAGCGGATCGAAAGCCTGCTCAACGATCCCAAGGTCGCGCGCGATCTGGAAGACGACGACGGCGCCTGATGGCCAAGCTCTATTTCTACTATGCCAGCATGAACGCGGGCAAATCGACCAATCTGCTGCAGGCCGATTTTAACTATCGCGAACGCGGCATGGCGACCATGCTGTGGACCGCCGCGCTCGACACACGGTCCGAAGGCATGGTGCGCAGCCGCATCGGGCTGGAAGCCGATTCGCACCGCTTCACGCCCGGCACCGATCTGTGGAAGGCAGTGACGCAGCAGCATGACGAAACCCCGCTGGCCTGCCTGCTGATCGACGAGGCGCAGTTCCTGACCGCCAAGCAGGTGTGGCAATGCGCGCGGATCGCTGACGAGGCCGGGATCCCGGTGCTGTGCTATGGCCTGAGGACCGATTTCCGCGGCGATCTGTTCCCCGGCTCCGCCGTGCTGCTGGGCATCGCTGATTCGCTGATCGAGGTGAAGAGCGTGTGTCATTGCGGGCGCAAAGCCACGATGAACCTGCGGGTGGGTGAAGACGGCATGGCGGTGAAGGCCGGCGCGCAGACTGAGGTCGGAGGCAACGAACGCTATGTCGCGCTTTGTCGCCGCCACTTCAGCCAGGCGCTCGGCGACACTAAATAGCCAGCATGTCAGAAACGCTGCAGCTTGCGCTGATCCTCATTCCCTGTCTGGTGGTGGCCATCGTGTTTCACGAGGTGGCGCACGGCTGGGCCGCCCTCGCCCTGGGCGATCCGACCGCGAAGGAGCAGCGGCGCCTGACGCTCAACCCCATCCGCCATGTCGATCCAGTGGGCACGCTGCTGGTTCCGGGCGTCCTCGCCCTGGCCGGGGCGCCAGTGTTCGGCTGGGCGAAACCGGTGCCGGTCAACCATCATCGCCTGGATAATCCGCGCTTCGGCATGATGGCGGTGGCCGCCGCCGGGCCCGCCACCAATATCGTCCTCGCCACGCTGGGCGCCATCGCGCTCGGGCTTACCGCGCCGGGGATGGCGATGGGCGCGGGACTGGTCGAACAGGCGCTGTTCTACTTCATTCTGATCAATATCTTCCTGGCGCTGTTCAACCTGCTGCCCATCCCGCCGTTCGACGGATCGCACATTGTGGAAGGCGCCCTGCCCCGGCGCTGGGCGCGCGCCTACGAACGGCTGCGCCCTTATGGCATGCTGCTGTTTTTCGGCCTTGTCGCGCTCACCTGGTTCGCACCGCAATGGGGCGTGCTGGAAAAGACCGTGGGACCTGCGGTCGACTGCGCGATGAGCGGGTTCCTGCACCTTGCCGCGCTGGTCGCGGGTGGCTGACCGCCCTCACCCCCACGGCTGGCTGATCCTCGACAAACCGCCCGGCCTCGGCTCCACCAAGGCAGTCGGCGCGGTCAAGCGCAACCTGCGTGAAGCGGGATACGGCAAGGTAAAGGTGGGGCACGGCGGCACGCTGGATCCGCTGGCCGAAGGCGTGCTGCCCATCGCGGTGGGCGAGGCGACGAAGCTGGCGGGGCGCCTGCTGGATGCCAGCAAGATCTATGAATTCACCATCCGGTTCGGTGTCGAGACGGACACGCTCGATGCCGAGGGGGCGGTCGTTCGCACATCCGATCGTTATCCGCCGATGGAAGCTGTCGCCGCGGTGCTCGAGCTTTTCCGGGGGCCGATAGAGCAGGTGCCTCCTGCCTATTCCGCGCTAAAGGTCGATGGCAAGCGCGCCTATGATCGCGCCCGAGCGGGCGAGGATGTCGAGCTCAAAACCCGCAGCGTCACGATCCATTCGCTGGATCTGGTGAGCGGGTTCCAGGGGCAAGAATATCCCTCTCAACTGGCCGTCGGTTTCGCCCAGCCCGATCCCTACAACCCTGCCGCCCCGCTCGTGTCCGCGGAGACGGTGACTCTGCTCGCGGGCGTCTCCAAAGGCACCTATATCCGGTCTCTGGCACGGGACATCGCACATGCGCTTGGAACTTGCGGGCACGTTACCTATCTCAGGCGGGTAAAGGCTGGCCCGTTCCTCGCGGAACAGGCGATTTCGCTGGACAAGCTGAACGAAATCGGTAAGGGCGCGCCGCTTCAAGACCACCTCCTGCCGCTGGAGGCGGGGCTGGACGACATCCCGGCCCTCGCACTCGATCCGACAGGCGCGCAGGCGGTCCGCCAGGGCCGGATACTGTCGGGATTGCCCCAGTCTGACGGGCTTCACCTTGCGAAACTGGGCGATGTGCCCGTGGCGCTGATGGAGATCGCGGGCGGGACGGCCAAGGTCGTCCGGGGTTTCAACCTAAACTAGATGTCGCGGAGTAGAATGCATGACCGTTACTGCTGAAAAGAAGCAGGAAATCATCACCGACAATGCCCGTGAAAAGGGCGATACCGGTTCCCCCGAAGTGCAGGTCGCGATCCTCACCGAGCGTATCCGCAACCTGACAGAACACTTCAAGGAACACCACAAAGACAATCACTCGCGTCGTGGCCTTCTGACGATGGTCAACAAGCGCCGTACCCTCCTCGCCTATCTCAAGAAGAAGGATGTGGAGCGCTACAACGCGCTGATCGCGAAGCTGGGCCTTCGCAAGTAAGAGTTTCTCGAAGGGGCGGCTCCAAGGGCCGCCCCTTCGTCTATCCGGGCTGGGCGCAATTCGGCACCCACCCATTCACTGGGGCGACAGACCCCGCACCGGGCCGGGACGGCATACCCGGCATATGAGGCCCCGCGGCGCAATCTGGCCCGTGGGTCAAAAGGAAAATCAATGTTCGACACCAAGAAAGTAGAACTGGAGTGGGGCGGAAAGACCCTCACTCTGGAAACCGGCCGCATTGCCCGTCAGG
>NZ_JBELMO010000006.1:0-72352 GCF_042095715.1 Qipengyuania sp.
GTTCTTTGGTCTGAAGGTCGCTCCGCCTTCTCATCTTCGTGTGATGGCGGGCTGAAATGGAACTTTCTCTTGCTCACGAGGCGTCGCAACGGACGCTGAAACAGCGCAATCTCCTCGCGCTCATCTGCATCGTTCTCGGCATCCTTGTGGTTGTGATGTTCACGGCCGCCTCGACGCGCGATCGGGAGGTCGTCCTGCAGCCGATCCTCCCGAGCGAAATGACGCTTAGCTCCTCGTCGGTCACGCCCGAGTATCTCGAGGCGGTAACACGCGACACCGCGCAGCTTGCGCTCAATCGCTCGCCTGAAACCCTCCAGTACTGGCTCGACGGGATCGTCGCCATCGCCGCGCCGGAGTCGCGCGGCGCGCTTAAAGCCAAGCTGATGGAGATCATGGCCGAGCAGGAAGGCTCTCAGGTCACGCAGTTCGTCACCATCGACTGGATCAGGACCGACCCCGACGAACTCACGAGCCAGGTCGGCGGCGTGCTCCATACGATCGTCGGTTCGCGCGACGTCCGCCGCGAACACAAGGTCTTCGAGTTCCACTGGAAATATACCGGCGTCTCGCTCCGTCTGAAGGGCTTCGGCGTCGTCGTGAAAGAAGGAGAGGAAGAATGAACCCGGTCATTTCCTCGCTCATGATCGTCTCCGGCGGGCTGTTGGCCTCGCGTCTCGACTGCTACCTTACGCGCTTGAGCGGCGCGGCGCTCATCGCAGGCGCGTTCGTCATCTCGGCTGCGCCCGCACTCGCGCAGGAACACATTCTCGCCGTCGACAACGGCGAGGTACGTTGTCAGGCGTCGAAATCAGACCTTACCCGGATCGCGCTCAAGGACGATCAGTTCGTCGCCGTGTCGCGCGTCCAGAGCGGTATCGAGGCCGAGGACTTCTCGATTGTCCACGAACCCACGCGCGGCGACATCTATCTGTCGGTGCCGGGAGGCTACACCAAGCCGAACATTTCCTTCTTCGGCACGACGCAGAAGGGATACGTCTACAAGTTCGACTGTCAGGTGTCGGGTGACGGCGCGTTGCAGGTCTTCGTGGCCAACGCGGATATCGAGCATCCGCAGCCGCAGGCCGAAACGCTGCAAGCTGCTTCGCTCGACGATCGTGCGGTGGGCCTCGTTCGGGCGATGTTCGAACAGCGTCCCGTGACGGGCTTCGAGATCAGCGACGCCGCTCGCGCGCCGGTGAACGTCGGCGACATCAAGGTCCAGCTGGTCAGCGAATATCGCAGCCCGACCATGACGGGCAAGGTTCTTCGGATCGAGAACACCGGAGCCGCTCCCATGACGCTGCAGGAAGAGCTCATCGCCGGCGACGGTGCGATCGCCGTTAGCATTTCAAACCGCGACCTCGCGAGTGGACAGGCGACTGCCGTCTATGTCGTCGTTCCCACAGGAAGGTAACTGAGATGGATCTCCTGAAGCGCAAACCCAAGGATCTGGATGCCGCCGGATATGACGAGCACGATGAGCTCGACGAGAGGGGTTCGATCGCGGAGAACGACCAGACCCAGAAGCGTCAGAAGATGCTGATGTACGGGCTGGTGGGCGTCATCGCGATCGCGGGTTCGATGTACGTCCTCGATACCGACGATACCATCGAACAGGCGATGGACGACGGTACCGAGACCACGGTCTCGACCGACGCCCTCATGAACCGCCAGCGTGTCGACCAGGAATGGGTCGCCATGTACGAGGGCGAGATCAACTCCCAGGGGCAGCGGCTGAAGGGCGTCGAGGCGCAGGCCGGCCAGATGATGGAGCTTCAGTCGCAGGTCGAGAGTCTGCGCAACGAGAACGCCGCGATGGCTCGCGATGGCCAGCGTGTTCTGGAAGCATATGAGCGCGAGAACGAGCAGCTACGCCAGCAGGCGAGCCGCGGGAACGCCCGCCCGAGTGCTCCGGGTCCGGTCGCCGCTGCACAGGCTTTGGGGGTCGCCCCCTCCTCATCGCCTGTCGCGGCGCCGCCGCAGCCGCCGCGGCGCGCCAACGATGTGCAGATGGTTTCTTTCACGGCGAATGGTGGCACGGGTTCGCGGATCGACGCTTCCAAGTCGCCCGCCATCTACACAGACTCTCCGAACTACTTGCCGCCCAACTCGATCGCGAAGGCGACGGTGGTCGTGGGGGTCGACGCCACCACCAACACACGCAGCCAGAGCGATCCGCTCCCGGTGCTTCTCCGCATCACCGGACCAGCGCGCTCGGTCTACAGCGAGGGCCGCCTTCTCGCCACTCGCGTACAGGGCTGCATGGTGAACGGCGCGGCTTACGGCGACCTTTCCTCGGAGAAGGTCTACGTAAAGCTCCAGCGCATGACCTGCGCGCAGCCTGGCGGCCGCTTCGCGGTGTCGGAGGTGAAGGGCTTCATCGCCTTCGGCGGCAAGGTCGGCGTTCGCGGCCGGGTGGTCAGCCGCGAAGGGTCTCTGACGACTCAGGCCTTCCTCGCTGGTCTCGTCAGCAGCGCCGGCACCGCCCTCAACGGCTCGTTCAACGCGCCCATCATCTCGGGGGGTCGCGAAGACCCGGATGCAAGTGAGGTCGGACTGCGCGCTCTTGGCGGCGGTGCCGAACAGGCCGGCACGACCCTCTCCGAATATCTCATCGAGCGCGCGGAGCAATATCAGCCCGTCGTCGAGATGCCCACCGGCGCAAGTGTCGAGGTCGTGTTCCTCGACGGCACCTTCATCAGGAACTGAGAGGCAATCATGCTGAAGAATTTGACCCTCAAGCGGCTCATGCACGGCGATCATAAAGCCGGTCTCGTCCGGACTGTTCAAGCAGTCGGGATCCTTGGCGCGGGAGGCGTTCTTGCCCTTGGAGCCCAGGCTCTCGCGCAGAGTTCCTCGGACGCTGCGGTGCAACAGGCTCTCGCCGAACGCCTGCCCAAGACCGAGATCACCGCGATCGACTGCGAGAAGATCGAGGGCGTATGCGAGGTGCAGGCTCGGCAGAACCTCTTCTACATCGATCACGGCGCTCGCTATCTCATTATCGGCCGCGTCTACGACATGGAGACCAAGCAGGATCTGACGGCGGCGCGGCTGCTCGAGATGAACCCCGACATGCTGATTGGGGGAGGCGGCGGAGAATCGGCAACGGCCAGCGCCGACATGCAAGCGCCCGCCGCAGGCGATGCCACGGGCGGCTCGATCGACGATCAGATCGACCCTCGCGCGCTGGCTGCGTTGCCGCAGAACGGCGCGGTCGTGATGGGCCGGGGGACAAAGACGGTCACCGTCTTCAGCGACTTCCGCTGTGGCTATTGCAAGCGGCTTCATGAGACCCTCGAGACGCTCAACGTGAAGGTCGTCGAGCGCCCAATCTCGGTGCTCGGCACACGCCCGATTTCCGAAGCCGTGATCTGCTCTCCCGACAAGCGCCGGGCCGTGAATCAGGCGTATGATGGCGGGTCGATCACCACCGGATCGGAATGCGACACGTCGGGGCTCGATGCCAACGAAGCTTTCGCGCGCCAGCATGGCTTCAATGGAACCCCCGTAATCGTCCGCGAGGATGGTGCCGTCGTTCACGGCTACCGCCCCCGCGAATTCCTCGAAAGCTGGATCCAAGGGAGTGCATCGTGAACAGCAAAGCCATTCTCACCATCGCCGCGCTTGGCGGCGCGCTCTCGGCCTGCACCACACTGGGCACCAATGTGAGCGGCAGTTTCCGGTGCGATGCTCCCGACGGTGTGTGCGCCCCCTCCACCGTGATCGACGACAACGCGATATCGCGGATCGAGGAAACGAGCTCCACCGATCTGCTCAATCCCGCCGGTCCCTACCAGATGGATGACGGGATCGATGCTCCGGTCCACAGCACCGTTCTCGCGTCCGCTCCCATGACGGCGACCAGTGCCCCGAGCTATGAGCTTGCCGTTGTCTTTCCGGGCTACACCGATGCGACGGGCATGATCCACGCACGGCGGACCGTCAGGACCGAGGCCGTCTTGCCCGGTCGCGGTGATGCGATGGACGCGATGGCGATGCGCGGGCGCAATCCCACGCGCAACCAGGGGCTGCTTGCCGCTGCGGAGAGTGCCCCGCCGTTCCTCGCGATCACCCCCGATATCCTCCCGCCCGCGGCTGATCCTACGGCAAAGCCGCAGGAAGTCGCCGTCGCGACAGGGACCGATCCCATCGCGGCGATCGAGGCGCAGGTATCCGAACGCCTTGCAGGCCAGCAGGCGAAGCCGCGGCGGCAGGCCGCATCGTTTCCCGGCGTGGTGGAGTGAAGCGCGATGATGAGAGCATTCAGCAACATCGTGGACCTGGTGGTCGGCGACAGCCGGAAACCCGAGCAGAAGTCGAACCCGCCGCAGGTGCCGATGCTGTCGCATTACCTTGGCTATCGCTCCTACGACGAAGACAAGCGGGTCTTCCACCAGGTCCGCTCGAAAGGCTTCATCCTCGAGCTTGCGCCGCTGGTCGGGGCCAATGATCGCGTCAACGACATCATAAGTTCGCTGTTCTCGGATATCCTCCTGCCCGGGACCAAATTCAGCGTAACCAATTATTCCTCTCCGCGCGTCGCGGAGAAGCTGCAGGACTGGGCGCTACCGCGCTTTAGCGCCTCCGGCGTCTTCCAGACCCTTGCCCGACATCGTCTCGACAAGCTCCGCAACGGCGCGTGGTCGACTCTCGCGAGCGACGGCCCCTTCTTCGTCCGCAATTACCGTGTCGTCATGTCGGTCGGCGTCAGTCAGGGCTCCGGGCTGACGACCGATGATCTGGTGACGATGCGCGACGGAACCATTTCGGCGCTGGAATCGATCGACGTTCCAATCAAGCAATTCGAGCCCACCGATCTGATCCGCTTTTTCGACGAGATCCTGGCTCCATCGACCGGAGCTGGAGACGAGGTTCCGGGGTACAACCGGTTCGACCCAATCAACGAACAATGCGTCCGCCGCGATCTCGTCACCCATGTCGAGAAAGATCGTCTTATCCTTCATGCGCAGTCGCTCCGCCCAACGGGTGCCTCTGTCGAGGGCGTGCCGGAGATGAAGGATTTCGTTCCCGAGCGCTTCGACATCCGGACGATGGCGGCACGCAATTTCCCCGATCGCTGGGCTCCGTGGGACACGCAGAAGATCATCGGCGATATCTTCAATCCCAAGCTGAACTTGCCGTGCCCGGTCCTCCAGACCGTGTGCGGGGTCATCCCCGGGCAGGAGTCTTCGGAAAGCAAGGCGGGATACAAGTTCGCGCGCACGAGCTCGCTGGCGGAGGGAAAGGGCGTCAAGCTCGTCCCGAAGCTTCGCACAGAGGCCGCCGAATGGCAGTTCATCCAAGACCGTGTGAAGCAGGGCGAAAAGCTGGTCTCATGCTATTATGCGGTTTCGATCCTCGCGCCCAAGGGACGTGGCGAGCCCTGCGAGCGAACGCTCAAGGCGCTCTACAAGGCGAGCGGGTGGGACCTGATCGACGAGACCCATATCCAGCTGCCCGCCTTCATGGCCCATTTCCCGCTCATGCTCGCGGACGGGCTCGATTCCGATTACAAGCGCATGAAGCGGCTGCGCACCATGCGCTCCACGAACGTCGCGGCCATCGCACCGATCCAGGGTGAATATGTAGGCGGCAACATTCCGCATCTGCTGTTCATCGGGCGCCGGGGGCAACCGCAATTCTGGTCGCCGTTCCAGAACGGTGCCGGCAACCACAACGTGGCAATCGCGGGCAAGTCGGGTTCGGGGAAATCGGTCCTCCTTCAGGATCTGACGGCGAGCTTCGCCGGCGTCGGCGCGAAGACGATCGTGATCGATGACGGTCGCAGTTTCGAGCACATGGCGAAGGCGCTCGGCGGCACCTTTACCGAATTCAAGCTCTCTTCGGGCATTTCGATCAACCCCTTCCGGATGATCGACCAAGAGCTGGCCCAGGGCGACGACGACTATCTGGTCGACTGCCTCGCCATGTTGAAGTCGATCATTTCGCAGATGGCGCGAAACGAGACCCGACTGAACGACACCGAGCGCGGGCTCATCGACCAGGCCGTCAACGCCGTCTGGGAAGCAGAGGGTCGCGATGGAACGGTGGACCACATCATCGAGGCGCTCAAGCAGCCCGAACATCCCTTCGCCTACGATCTTGCGACCTCGTTGCTGCCGTTCGCCTCGACCGGGACATTCGGTCGCTTCTTCCTCGGCGATGCCAATCTGGACCTGTCGGCCGACCTCACCGTCTTCGAGCTTTCCGATCTGGCGACGCGTGAGGAGTTGCGCGGCGTGGTGCTGACATCCGTGATGTTCATCGCTTCGCAGGTGATGCGCCGGATGGACCGCTCGATCCCCAAGCCGCTTATCATCGATGAGGCCTGGCAGATGCTGAAGGGCGGGGCGATGGCAGACTTCGTCGAGACCTATTCGCGCACCTGCCGCAAATACGGAGGTTCGCTTATCACGGCGACGCAATCGATCCACGATTACTACAAGTCGGAGGGGTCGCGCGCCGCGCTTGAGAACTCCGACTGGTTCCTCATCCTTCAGCAGAAGGGCGAGACGATCTCCGATTTCCGCAATTCGGATCGCTTCGAGATGGACAACATGACCGAGGCGCTCTTGCGGTCCTTGAAGCGCAACGGCGTGGACTACTCGGACGTGTTCATCCGGGGGCCCGACACCGAGAGCATCGGGCGGCTCGTCCTCGATCGCTATTCGGCGACCCTCTACTCCTCGAGCCCCGACGTCTTCGCCGAAATCGAGGATTACGTCCATCGTGGCTTCCCGATGCACGATGCGATCGAGGCGGTAGCCTTTCCCGAAACCCACCATATGCTGGAGGCCGCGGAATGAACGCATTTGCACACGCCGGATCCCCGCACACTCGGATCGGACGCGGCCAAGACGCAATGGCCGTTGCGTTCCGCCTGATCGGGTGGTTCGCCACGACGGGCCTCGCGACCCTTGGCGTCGCGACCTTGTTCTTCGTCCTCCTCGGCAGCTTCACCCTTTCTGGGACGATGCTTCAGCTGGACAATTTGGCCGCGCGCTTCCTCGCGGCCGACGCGGCTCGACAGGCGCAATTTCAAACGATCGTATTCACGGTCCTCGGCGGCGCCTTCGTTCTCATCGCTTTCTTTCGCCGTGCGAGCCTTCGCTCCGCTTTCGAAGTCGCTGGAGGTGACAATGACTGATCTGTTCGAGAATGCCGATCATGCGGCAACCGCCGAAGTTCGCAGGCCCAAGACAGTGGCTGCCAAACGCGCCTTTGCGGGTCTTTCACCCCGGGAGATCGTGCTGCTCGCTGCCGCCGCCGCCATCTTCATCTGGGGAGCCTGGGTCACCAAGAACCTCGTCTCTGAAGATGGGGGACGCCAGGAGTTCGTGCAGCTTCAGCTGCAAGGGATCATCGGCGAATATCTGCAGGCCCAGGCGCGATCGAGTTCCGACGAGCAGACTGCCGCCCAGGAAACGGCCGTCTTCATGGCCGCACTCGATCGAACCGTCGCTGGCTTGTCGAAGAGCGGGAAGGTCGTTCTCGTCCACGAGGCGGTGATTGGCGGCGAGATCCCGGACGTCACCCAGAGCGTAAAGGCGGCCGTCTACGCGAAGGTGCCGCGCCCGCAAATCGCCCAGGCTTCGATCGACATGCGACAAGCGCAAGACGCGCGTGTCGAGCAGGAAATGCAGGCGTTCATGGCCGCGAACGGGGGAGGGCAGGGCGGTGTTCAACAATAGAGCCAAGCGGCTGTCGACCAAGGGCAAGCTATTCGCGATCGCCGCGCTTTTCGGCATCGGAACGGCGGTGACGTCCCTGCAGCAATGGAGCGAGACCCATGCCTTCATGATTAACGCAACGGATTCGCTGCCGAACTGGGCGTTCCTTGTCGAAAGTGGCCGCTTTCCCGACCGCGGCGATTACGTGATATTCCACCCGGGCCATGATCCGGTCACCCAGAAGTATTTCGGCGAAGAGCCTGGCGCCTTCGCCAAGATCGCCTTCGGTCTGCCCGGCGATTTCGTGACCCGCGAAGGCCGTGACGTGCTGGTCAATGGCGAGCGCATCGCATCGACCAAGCCGCTCACGAAGCGCGGTGATCCCCTGACCGAAGGACCTCTCGGCGTCGTTCCGGAAGGTTGCGTGTTTGCAGCCACTCACCACAAGGATGGCTTCGACAGCCGCTATTCGCACATCGGCTTCGTGTGCCGCGACCGCCTCGTTGGAACGGGAGTGGCGATCCTGTGAGGTATCGTCTCGTCATCCTCTCATGCGCCGCCGTCACCGCGGCTGCGACGGCGCCGTCGATGCTGACTGCGCAGGCGCAGGATCATGGCCAGATGGGTCAGACCTGGCCCGTCATCGAGCCCGACCTCCTGTCCGTCATCAAGGCGCGTCTCGATCATGCGCAGGCGACCGGCAAGCTCGACGAGATGAACCAGCAGTTCGCCGCGAAAGTGAAGGATCGCGTCATGCGTCCGGTTCCCGTTCCGGGAATGGCGCGTGCCGAAGAGACGCGTTCGTGGGAATTCGATCCCGCGATCGTCGTCGAGAACGACATCCGCGACCACCAGGGCAATCTGATCGCGGCACGTGGGCAGCGGGTTAATCCGCTCGCGACTTCGGGGCTCTCCAAGAAGCTCGTCTTCGTGGATGGCGACGATCCCGCCGAAATCGAGTGGGCGCTCGGTCACGGATCGGATGAACGCGCTAAGATCATCTTTGTCGATGGTTCGCCCTTCGAATCCATGAAAACTCACCAGCGTCGGTTCTACTTCGACCAGGAGGGCAAGCTCTCCAGTCATTTCGGCATCACCCGCACGCCCGCGCTCGTTGAGGCGAAGGGCGATCTCCTGCTGATTACCGAGAAAGCTATCCCGCGGAGGCAATCGTGACGTCCTGGCGCGACATGATCCCGGCTCCTCTCGCCGCTCCGGAAACTGGGGAGATACGGGCTGCGCGCTTCCGCGTCATCGCAGCCTGCCTCGTTTTCGCGGTCGCACTTCTGTTCCTTGGCCAGCTTCGCCGGCTTATCGGGTCCGCCGCTCTCCCGGGCCTGGCCGCGGCCTTCACCTTCATGTCCGTTCAGGGCTGGGCATGGGCCAGGCTGAAGAACGCCGCGGACGATGCCTGGCTCTTCAGGGAGACCGACGATGTTGCGTAGGTGGCTTACCGTTGTTGCGGCGCTTGCCGCCCTTGCTCTTGTCGCGCCGGCGTCCGCCCAAGGACTGCCCTCCGGTCCGGGGCGTTGTTCCGGATCGTTCGTCAATCCGATCACGGATGTGTGCTGGGGCTGCATGTTCCCCCTTTCCCTCGGATCGCTCAAGATCTGGCCATCATCACGCGCCGATACCAAGAATCCGGATCTGCCGATCTGCGCTTGCGGAACGCCCGTTCCACGCGTCGGGCTTGCGATGGGGTTCTGGGAGCCCGTGCGTCTCGTCGATGTCTCGACCAAGCCGTGGTGCTTTCCCAATCTTGGCGGGATCAAGCTCGATCCGGGCTTCTCGATCGGGAACGGCTACGCCTCGAACTCCTCGCAGATAGGGGGCCAGTCGCAGAACACGGCGAAGTACCACGTTCACTATTACATCTACCCGCTGCTTTATTGGCTCGAGGTCGTAACCGATTTCCTATGCCTTGAAGCCAGCTCGTTCGATGTCGCTTATATGAGCGAGATCGATCCGCTGTGGCAGGATGATGAGCTTACGACGCTTCTCAATCCCGAAGCGGCGCTTTTCACCTCGCCGATCGCTCAGGCCGCTTGTTCGGCCGACTGTATCGCTTCGACTTCGAAACTGCCGATAGACGAACTGTTCTGGTGCTCGGGGTGCCAAGGGCCGATGTATCCGATGAACGGCAACATCGGAGCGAATGTCGGCATCAAGCAGTCGGCTCGGCTCGCCGCCGAACGGATGATCTACAAGATGCATCGCCAGGGTCTGGCGTGGGGCACTAGCGGCTCGAAAGCCCTCTGCTCGAAGTACATCATGCCGATCCTGAAGAAGAGCCAGTATCGCCTTCAACAGGTCAATCCGACGCCGATGGTCAGCGGACGAGAAAGCTGCTCGCCGATCGGCGCGACCCCCATCCTGCCCAAGTCCGGACAGGTTTACCCGGTCAAGGGAGAGGACGTGGGTTTCCTCCTTTGGCGCAAGCGCAATTGCTGCGTGCTGTAGAACGGAGACCTGCCATGAACCGCAAGATCGCTATCTCGCTCGCCGGTTTCAGCCTCATCGGCTGCGTGACGGCCGTCTTCGCCCAAAGCACGGACGGTTTCGATCCCCAAGCAATCGAAGCACGCGCTGGGGAGTTCCAAGAAGATGCCCAAGCACTCTTCGACTACGTGACCTCCAATGGCGAGGAGCACCGGGAAGAGGCGCAGAAGGTCGTCGAGGGTGGTTACGCCTCGATCGAAGGGCTCGACGTGTCCGATATCGCTGCCGGTGATGGCCCCTTCGACTTCGACGAAATGGTCGCTGGCGCCAAGGCGGGCATGGCCAACCCCGAGGGTGCGCCGTTGTTTATCGCGTTCGCCAGCCTTTCGATGCCCGAAGAAGCGCTGGCGAAAATGATCGAGGACACGACGAAGGCCGGCGGCGTCGTCGTGTTCAGAGGCTTCTCGGCCGGGAATCCGCAAGCGTTCATCACCGGCATCCGTAACGTCGTCGACCAGGCAGGCGCGAGCAACGTCGCGATCGAACCGCGGCTGTTCCGGTCTTTTCAGGTCGATCATGTTCCGACCTATGTCGCGCTTTCGAGCGACTTCGAGCCTTGCGACCAGCTTGACTGTGTGACTGCGCCGCCGCCTCATGACCGGATCGCGGGCAATGTCAGCGTCGGCTATGTGCTGGAGACCTTCGCGGGCACCAACGGCCCTGGCGCTCCGGTCTCGCGGGTTGCGCTCGCCAATTACAGGTCTGCGCAGTGAACATTCGCGGCCTCGCTCTTGCTTGTGCCGGTCTCGTGGCGACGGATCAGCTTGCCCACGCGCAGATGACGTCGTCCGATGCCCGCGCCGAGGGCGAGGCAATCGGGGAAGGCGTCCGCGACGCAACGAACGGATCCATCCTCGCCGATGGTTCGGAAGCGAATGTCCCTACATACGCAGGGACTGATTTCCCGTCTCTCGATTATGCGGACGATGCGGTCGGTTTGACGACGGCAGGCGAAGCGCAGCGTTATCAGGAGGACTATCGTGTCGTCATCGATCCGTACCGCAAGGTTGTCGATCCTGCGACGATCGATCTCTCCGCGGCATCCGCCATCGAAAGCGATCCCGACGCCTATCTCGGTCCCGGCGCTAGCCCGGGTGGATCGAGCGGTTCATGCAATCCACTGCCTCCCGGGGGCGGTGGCTCGACCACCTATCTCGAGAGTTGCAACCAGGGTTCGCAGCCTTTCGACGAAGCGCGGACGTGCAGGGCTCTCCTGACAATTCAGACACAGGGTTCCCGGTATTGGGAGTACACCTGCGATGAGGGGTTCGACAGGGATGTCAATCTAGGCGCGCGGCAATGCGCCGCCATTCAAGGCCAGCTCGATGCCGGCGGTTGTCAGGAGATCAACCGGGTCCGGATAGGCCAAGGGTGCCTTCAGTGGTACGACAATGGACGCACTCGCTACTGCTCCGAACCCGGCGACCCAATTTACCGTCTGACCTATTCTTGCCCCGCGCAAACTGCGGTCTCCGGCGGCATTGAGCGGAACAAGATTTCGATTGTCAGCGAGTCCGTCGACGAAACACAATGCGAAGCCACGATCGGTGGAGCGACGTGCTCGCTCCAAAGCGAGACCTGCACGGCTCCCAACGAGACGCGCGTCATCGATGGCTTGCCCGTAACCCGCCCGTGCTGGGAGTGGAGCCGCACGTATCAGTGCCAGGGTTTGCTTCCGGCGAACGACTGTGCTGCGCTCGAGGCACGTCCGGAATGCTCACTCAGCCATGACGAATGTCTGAGCTACGACGCCAATGGCATCACCTGCAACGTCTATGATCGCTGGTTCCAGTGCACGACACCGGACACGGGTGCGCCTCCGCCGCCTGCCTACGTTTGCGCGGGCGACCTCTACTGCATCGACGGCGAGTGCACGAGTGTCACGCGCGAGGCTTCGACCGAGTTCAAGGACGCGATGGTGGCGATGAACGTCCTAGGCGAACTCAGGGACGAGTTCGATCCGAACCAGCTCAAGATCTTCAGCGGCGAGAACCTCAAATGCACCAAGAAGGTGTTCGGGCTGTCCAATTGCTGCAGCGGGAAGGGCGTTCCCCTTCTCACGCCGTGGCTCTGCAACAGCCAGGATCGGGACGTCGACAAGAAGGATGACGCCGGGCTCTGCCATTATGTCGGCACCTACTGCTCGGACAAGATCCTCGGCGTCTGCGTGACGCGCAAGCAATCTTACTGCTGCTACGGGAGCAAGCTGGTCCGCATCCTCAACGAGCAAGGCAAGGCCCAGCTCGGGATGCGATGGGGCAAGGCCAAGGAGCCCGACTGCGAGGGTTTCCTCATTGCCCAGTTCCAGCAGCTCGACCTCAGCCGGATGGATTTCCGCGAGGTTTACGCTGAGTTCGTCGATGCGGCCAAGCTGCCCGACGAGATCGAAATGTCGATCCAGATCCAGACCAAGATTGAAGACTACTACAATCTGAATGGAGGGACTTGAAGTGTCGGGCGGCGAAGTCATTGCGTTTCAGGAAGGGGATCCGTTCCCAGCTGCCGAAGTGCTCGATCTCGCAATCAGCGTCGCGATCGGACGCAACCTTGCTGCCAGCGAGGAGGAGATGTTCTCGCGCATCGACGACTGGTTCCTGCGCCCAGCATCGAGGGCGGAGCTCGTGGCCGCTATCGGCCGATTGCTCGAACGCGGTTGGATCTCCCGCGCAGGCGAGAGCGCTTTCGATTTCTGCCTCACCGACGCCGGCATCGACGGCGCGACGACCCTATCCGGCGGAATGATCCGGATGATCGACCGTGGTCGGGGTCACCTCAAGACCGCCTTCCTCCTGCAGATGCTCGACCTCGACAAAGGGAAACGCTCATGAACAAGCTCGCTTTGCTCGGCCTTGCGGCAGTAGTCGCCGCAGCCACGGCCCCCGGTTTGGCGCAGACGGCGGACACGGCGTCCCAGCGCGATGCCTTCTACTGCGACGAGCGCAAACTCGGGTCGTGGTTCTACTGCAATTCCGAGAAGGTGAAGCGCGAGGCGAAGGAGAGGGAGCAACAGCCCGCCCAAACCGTACCCGCCGTGGAGCGAATGGCGGCGATCACCAAGCAGCTCGACGAGCTCAAGGCGCTCGCAATCCTCGAACCAACCTCCGAGAACATCGTCAACTACATCCGCTTCCAGCGTGAGCAGCTCGATCGTGCGTCGACCTTCGCCGATACGTGGAGCAGGTCGATCTGGCAGAACCCCGAGCTCGACTACACACTCGAACGGCCAGTGGGCACCTTGGCCAAGCAGACGTGGCTCACGGACCGCCGCGACCAGCGCGAGGGATCGATGCAGGCGCTCACGCAGCGCTACGGCGTCTTCTACTTCTACTCTTCGAGCTGCTCGGCGTGCGGGACGTTCTCGCCGGTCATGCGCGCGTTGTCCGACAACTACGGCCTCGAAGTGCTGGCTGTATCAATGGACGGCGGTCCGAATGAGCTCTTCCCGAACTACGTGATCGACAGCGGACAGTACCAGCGAATGGGGCTCCAGGGAGGCACCGTGCCGGCGATTGTCCTGTTCGACACGCAAACCAAGCAGCCGATCCCGATCGGCTACGGCGTCATGGCTGCCGACGAAGTCATGCAACGCATCTTCTACCTCACGCAGATCGAGCCAGGGAGCGATTACTGATGTCTACTCGGACGAGAGGCGGCATCGCCGTCCGTTTCGCAAAACCCGCCTGTGTGGCGCTCTGCGCGTTGGCGGCGACAGGCATGGCCGCGGCGCCGGTCAGCGCGCAGGTTGGGGCCGAGCTCAACGATTTCTTCAACGACATGGGCGCGGCGGCCAACGCGACCGGGCCGACCGCCTATCAGGGCCAATCCGCGGGCTATTATTCGGGTGGGAACATCTGGACACGGTTTCCGCAGAAGAGCGTGAACCCGGTCAATCTGCAACTGCCCTCGATCAAGGCGGGTTGCGGCGGCATCGACGTCTTCTCCGGCAGCTTCTCCTTCATCAACACCGACGAGATCGTCGCGATGTTGAAGGCGACCGCCAACAATGCGCTCGGCTTCGCCTTCCAGCTCGCCATAAAGTCGATCAGCCCGCAGATCGCCTCGACGATCGAAGAGATGGCGCAGAAGGCTCAGCAGATGAACCAGTTCAACATGAACAGCTGCGAGACCGCTCAAAATCTCGTCGGTGGGTTGTGGGGAAAGTCGGACCGCATGTCGTCGGAGATTTGCAAGTCTATCGGCAACAGCCAAGGGCTCTTTTCCGATTGGGCGAAGGGCAGGCACGAATGCGGGACCGGCGGTCAGCGGGAGTCGACGATCGCTGCGAACAGCGATCCGAACATTCCGTCGGAAAGCTACAATTTCACCTGGGACATGCTGAAGCAGAGCTACCCCAGCTTCTCTCCCCAGTTCCGCGAGTATCTCATGACCTTCGTGGGGACCGTCATCTATTATCAGGATGGCGATGCGAGCGGGAAGCGCGGATACCAGTTCTTCGGGCAAGGCGATCGCGCGCTTCTGACGGCGCTTCTCGACGGAACGAACTCGGTCACGATGTTGAAGTGCGACACGTCCGACAAGTGTCTCAATCCGACGACGCAGACCATGTCGGTCAACCAGGCGCAGGCATTGAAGCCTCGCGTCCGCGCAATGATCGAGAGCATGAATGCCAAGGTCCGGTCGAATACCGCGCTGACGTCGGACGAGATCGGACTGCTCGGCGCGACCACGATCCCGCTCTACAAGATCATTTCGGTCAACGCGGCGGCGACGCTTGGCGGAATGACAGCCAACGACATGAACGATCTGGCCGAGATTGTGTCGATGGATCTGCTCGATGCGCTTGCGCAGCAATATTACGGCTACGCATCCCGGGGTGTCGGGACGTTCCAGAACGCGAACGAGGAAGCGCTGTCGCAATGGCGTGACCAGATTGTCTCCGTGCGGCACGTCCTCGATGGTTATTCCCAAGGCATGAACCTGCGCCTCGATCGGACACAGCACGTCATCCAGCGCGCGGTCTTCCTGGAAGGCACGCTCCGCAACAATCTCTCCCCGCAGATGTCGGCGGCGCTGTCCTTCAATACGTCGCTGTCGAACCAGGGCGTCCAGTAAGGATCAGGGGCCATGATGGAGATCTACACGATCGGCGGCGGGGAATATATCGTCAACGTCCTCAACGCGGTCTCCGCATGGACGGGGGGAGGGGGCTTCCGCTCGCTTCTCCGGGTCGTGATGGTGATGGGTTTCATATACACGCTTCTGATCGTCGCCTTCAGTTTGAACTGGCGCGCCTGGCTCAACTGGTTCCTGGGTGCGACGCTCATGTACGGGGCACTCATCGTCCCGACGACCACCGTGCAGGTCACCGATCGCCTCAATCCCAGTCTGGCACCCTCGACGGTCGGCAACGTCCCGGTTGGTCTGGCCCTCATCGCCTCGGTCAGCTCGACTGCCGGCGACTGGTTGACGCGCACGGCCGAGACCGTCTTCACGATGCCTGGCACCCTGCAGATGTCGAACAACGGTATGATCTATGGAGCGAGGCTCTGGGATCGCACCAGGGACTTCCAGATCCGCGACCCCCGCACCAGCGCCAATCTCGAGGAGTATTTCAAGCAGTGCCTCTTCTATGACATCCTGCTCGGCCATACGGCTTTCGACGCGGTCGCCAATTCGAACGATATCCTGACCGATATGGGTCCCGGCTCGCCGGCGCGAGGCATGAAGTGGATCCCTGCCACGGGCACCCCGACGATCGTGACTTGCCAGGCAGGATACACGAGCCTTCAGAGCGGGATTGTCACCTATACCGATGCGCAGCTCGAGGAGGAGGGCCGCAAGCTCTTTCCAGGCCTCACTCCCGCGGCCGCTCGCGCCAAACTGATCTCCGACCTCCCAGTCATCGCCAATCAGTTCCACGGTAGCAGCCAGACCGCGCAACAGATTTTCCATCAACGCTCGCTGGTGAGTGCCTTCCTCGAAGCGCGAGCCAATCTCGGTGCGGCTGATGGCGATACATTCGCCATGCTCCGCGCCGAGGAACAGGCGCGCAACACCTACACGTCGATCACACAGCAAGCGATGACGTGGGTCCCGCTTCTCAACATCGTGCTGACCGTCGTCTTCTATGCGATGTTCCCGGTCATCTTTCCGCTCTTCCTTCTTCCGCGCACAGGGGTCACCGCGCTGAAAGGTTATTTCACCGGCTTCTTCTATCTGGCCGCATGGGGGCCACTCTATGTGGTCTTGCACATGTTCATCATGGATCGCGCGTCGGACTCGTTGAATGCGACCGCGCCGGGCGGCATCACGATGGCAGGCATGGCCGGTATCGATGCGGTCAACGCGGATACCGCGACGATCGCAGGCTTCCTGATGATGTCGATCCCGTTCCTTGCTGCCGGCATGGCGCGGGGAGCGATGGCCGTCTCGTCGCAGGCGACCTCCATGCTCGCGCCGGCACAAGCTGCAGCGGAAGCGGCGGCTGTCGAGCGGACGACCGGTAACTATTCCTACGGGAACGAGAGCTACATGAACCTGTCGAGCTTCAACCGGCAGTCTAACCAATGGAACACTGCGCCATCCTTCACGGGTGGAGCTGCTGTGCAGTCGACTGTCAATCCCAACGGTACTTTTACGCGGACGATGGCTGACGGTTCTACCGTCTTCGATACATCACCCGGTATGAGCCGTCTCGCCTTCGGTGCCTCTTTGAGCCAGTTCGCGAATTCCGAGCGCCAGCAGACGCTTTCCGAGCTCGAGACGGCTCGCAACAGCCTCACCGAGGAGCGTTCGCGTGCGGTTTCGTTCCTCGACCGAACCTCGGCACGTCAAACGACCGGCGTCCGCAACTCGAGCGGAAGCGAAAGCTCTGCAGGATATCGCTCTGGTGAAAATTTACAGAGGTTTGACAATCAGTCGCTCGATTCCAGAGACGGTATAAGCGAAAGTGACAGGATTTCTGGCTCTTCGGGCAATCAACAAACCAACATTGATCGTCTTGAGACTACTCGCGGCGGGAATATCGGCATATCTGGCACTGCCGGTAGAGGAAACTCTGGGGGGAGGCCTCGTAGGGGCTCTGGCGCTGGTATTAATGCTGGCGCGCAAACTGGCATCAATGGAGGACGGTTGCGCACCGATAGCGTCAGCCACGGGAATGAGCGTACAGAAAGCCAGGGATTCGACTCCTCGACCTCTGATAATCGCTCCAACGGATCGAATGCTACACAGGATATTGGTAGCTACTCGCAGAGCGGCAGCTTTAATCGAAGCGAAGGCTATTCGGATAAGTCCTATTCTCGTGAGCAGGCTCTCGAAGAGATCCGACGTATCGATGAACGCATCGCTGCAATCGATGAAATTTCGACGTCCCTCAGCAACAATACCTCCAATCGCGAAGGATACGGTGCGAACCTCAACTTCGACATGTCTCAGATTGTTGCATCAAGGTATCAGGAAAAGGCCGCAGAACTTGGAGTGACCGCACCGAGCTTGGCCCGCACCGACTACAATACGCAAGAGCAGGCAACCTATGAGTTCGTAGCGAGAGAAATCATCGCCGATTACTACGATGATCGCGTCGCCCCCTTCAATGACCTCATCCCTGAACGCGGCTCTTTGGTTGGCAATGTCACTGGGCCCGGCGATTTCAGCAAGTCCGACCTTCGCGGTAGTCCGCCTAACCCTAATGTTGGTGAGCCACGAAACCTTGTGAGTGGAGCAGCTAACGGATCGATCGGTAACCGGATCGATGAAGGGGCATCTTCACTTGGCGATCGCTACCAAACGAATGGTTCGCGTTATGGCAACCGCCGTCGGGAATTCGAAGAAGGTCGGGATGGTCAAGGCGGCGCGAATGACCGCTTCAACGAGCGCTTCTATGACCGCGATCAGCGGGAGCGGAACTCGATACAACGACGTCTTCGTGGTGATGACGAATGAGTCACCAACTCAAAACGGCGAGGAAGATGAACCCAATCGCTAACATCAATCCGAAAATAGCATGCGAGGATCCGCTCCCTTGCGATGCCTCGTGATCGTCCTCGAGAGCCTCATCTTCGATCCTATAGAGCCACTCTGGATTTACTCCGCCTGAAGGATCCCATTGCGTGGCTGCCTGGAGCACTCCAGATTCTCTAGGTTGATCGTCGAAGCTCATCGCGTTTCTCCCAGCCTTTATGTAACATTTTGGCAGGCCAAAAACAATGACTGGCCGAACGCTGCGTTCAAATCCGATTGGACAATCCGTTACGGAATCCTTGATGCTCGAGGTCCTTGCGGAAAATTCCAGGCCTGCGTGGCCCAAGCTTGGCAGCAGTGCACACGCGATACTTAATCGAAGATTTGAATCACAGGGCAGGGCGGTGATTCAGTTTCTGCGTTGGATTTGAGGGCTTCGGTGTGAGCAATGTTTTTCATGGCAAAGCACTTCGAATGCCGCGAGCACTGGCGGGCTGTCGATACTGCGCGCAACATCGCACGCGATTATCAGCTCACGGTCACGCTTGATCTGTTTGGCTGGACCGTCGTCGATCGTCACTGGGGTCGCATAGGTTGTAAAGGAAAGGGCGCGCGCGACAGCTTTCCGAATGCGGCGTCGGCGCGGCGTTTTGTCGATGCAGTTCGTAGCCGACGCGGAAGCGCCAAGCACCGGATCGGAGTGGAATATCGGTCCGTTGAATAAGCATAGGCGAGCGACTCACATCCCGTAGGCATGGTTTCATGCAGTTTGCGGAAAATAGGCTTTCCAATCTCCGCATGAACTGTCGCGAATGTATTGCGCAATGCGGAGATTAGGAGAACTGGTCTGCTTTTGAGCGGGATGCCGAAACGTTGTCAGCGCGGATATCTCGCAGACTAGACGTCCGAGATCTCGCGGCTGAGGCGTGAGTTCGACCGCAGGTTTGGGCCCTGAGTCCGAGCATAAGGTTTGTAGACTGCGCCAAACACCAAGCTTGGCTTGGCAAAAGCGGAAAGCTTCAAACTGGATTTTGGTTTGAAGATATGCCAAAACACTAATCATGGCTAAGCGTTCTGACAGCAAGCTAAACCGGCTTCAGCGGGAACTCCCTGAGGGACTCCTGGCCGATGCCGCGTGGATGGAGGCGCACGGTTATTCATCGGCGCTGCGCAGCCAGTATGTCCGCGCTGGCTGGCTCGAAAGTCCGGCGCGGCGGGTCTATCGTCGCTCGCGCGCGCCATTGACATGGCCGCAGGTGGTTATCTCGCTCCAGACCGTGCTGGACCTGCCGCTGACCGTCGGCGGGCGCACCGCACTCGAACAGCTAGGCTATGCCCATTACCTTTCGGCGGAGATGCGCGAGGTTCACCTCTACGGGCCGAAGCGACCGCCGACATGGCTGGACAGCTTGCCGCTCGACGTAGCCTTCCGCTGGCACAACAGTCTGCGTCTGTTTCCCGGCGATGCCGGCGCACAAGCGGAGCCGAGCCCCGTCATGGTCAGCGCCGCAGGTCTGA
Organism: Qipengyuania sp.; assembly: GCF_042095715.1. Taxonomy (GTDB): domain Bacteria; phylum Pseudomonadota; class Alphaproteobacteria; order Sphingomonadales; family Sphingomonadaceae; genus Qipengyuania. Next base: position 19,614 of record NZ_JBELMO010000006.1, read on the forward strand.
GCTTACCCATCCGCTATGCGAGCAAGGAACGTGCCGCGCTCGAATTGCTCGACGAGTTGCCCAGACATGAGAGTTTCCATCAGGTCGATGCCCTGATGGAAGGGCTGAGCGATCTCAGCCCGCGTCGCCTGCAAACCCTGCTGGAGACCTGCGCCAGCGTGAAGGTGAAACGGCTATTCCTGTTCTTCGCCGACCGCCACCGGCATGCCTGGCGATCCCGTCTCGATGTGACCCGTGTCGATCTTGGATCGGGGAAGCGCGTCCTGGTCAAAGGTGGCACGCTCGACCCCGGCTACCACATAACCGTGCCGTCCGATCTGGCGGGGTAGCGGGCATCATGGCCTTTCTCGACTCTTACCGGCAACAGGTCGCCCTTCTCATCCGCACCATTCCTTTCGTAGCGCAGGAAGAAGCCTTCGCCCTCAAAGGCGGTACCGCGATCAACCTGTTCGTGCGCGACATGCCGCGCCTGTCGGTGGACATCGACCTGACCTATCTGCCGGTCGAGGATCGCGCCAGGTCGCTTGCCGCGATCGACGCGGCCATGCTGCGAATAGCGAAACGGATCGAACGCAAAATACCGGATGCGAAGGTCCATGCTTCGCGCTCGGCCGACGAGAAAATCGTCACCAAGCTGCTCGTCCGCGCTGGAGGCGTGCAGATCAAGATCGAGGTAACGCCGGTACTGCGCGGCACCGTCTACGATCTTGCCTTGCGGAGCGTTGTGCCAACAGTCGAAGACGCCTTTGGCTTTGCCGAGATGCAGATCGTGTCCTTCGAAGATCTCTATGCGGGCAAGATCGTCGCGGCGCTTGACCGCCAGCACCCTCGCGACCTTTTCGACGTGCGCGATCTCCTGGCGCACGAAGGTATAAGCGACGAGCTGCGGCGCGCATTCCTTGTCTACGTCATCAGTCACCATCGCCCGATTGGCGAAGTTCTTGCCCCGACACGAAAACCGCTTATGGAGGAATTCGAGCGCGGTTTTGTCGGAATGACGCATGAGCCGATCGCGCGGGCCGATCTTGAAGAAGCGCGCGAGGCGATCATCGCTGCGATGGTTGCCGACATGCCCGATGCGCATCGGCGGTTTCTGGTCGGCTTCAAACGCGGAGAGCCGGACTGGCAACTTCTCGGCATACCGGAAGCTTGGCACCTGCCTGCCGTCCTGTGGAAGCAACGCAATCTGGACCGGCTCCCTGCCAAGAAGCGATGTGAACTGGCGGATGCACTCGAGAAGATGCTGTTTCAATAAAGCTAGTATCGAAACTTCGTTGTCCGGAATCAAACCCTGGTCTTATTGCGGATCGTTTCCCAGAAACCGTGCGGTTGCGCTCGAATATGCCTGCAGCTTCCTGCCGTATCGCAGCACCGTCGATGCAGAATCCCAGCGCATTGCATTCAAGATCGCGACACCGTCAGCGCCCAACGCGATCAGATCCTGGGTCAAGCCAACCCTCAACGAGTGGGATGATATCAACTTCAGATAGCCCACGTTGTCATCATTTTGTCGCATCGACGGCGAAAGCGCGGCCTCCGCCGCATGCTTTAGGTCCTTGCGGAAAATTCCAGGCCTGCGTGGCCCAAGCTTGGCAGCAGTGCACACGCGATACTTAATCGAAGATTTGAATCACAGGGCAGGGCGGTGATTCAGTTTCTGCGTTGGATTTGAGGGCTTCGGTGTGAGCAATGTTTTTCATGGCAAAGCACTTCGAATGCCGCGAGCACTGGCGGGCTGTCGATACTGCGCGCAACATCGCACGCGATTATCAGCTCACGGTCACGCTTGACCTGTTTGGCTGGACCGTCGTCGAACGTCACAGGAGTCGCGTAGGTTGTAAAGGAAAGGGCGCGCGCGACAGCTTTTCGAATGCGGCGTCGGCGCGGCGTTTTTTCGATGCAGTTCGTCTCCGACGCGGAAGCGCCAGGCACCGGATCGGAGTGGCATATCGGTCGGTTGAAAAGGCTTAAGCGACCGACTTTTCGCATCCGGTCGCTCTGGTTCGATGCGTTTGGCGGAGAATAGACTCCCCAATCTCCACACGAACTGCCGTGCATATATTGGGCGATGCGGAGATTGACGTCTATATTCACCGCAGGAATTGGCAGCGCCTTTGGCTGCCGTTCGGCATCGCCAAGGGCGTCTGCGGAGCCGGATGGAAGGCTTCGGTTTTGATCTCCGCACGGCACGAGGGCGGTCAGGGAAGGTGGGGAACGTCCTACCAGGATGAATCCGAAAACATGGTTAGACGAAAGCTTCGCTTCGATCACGCTGGCAAACATCCCGACATACCCGATTGACAAGTGTTGTCAGATATGACTACATAGGATCATGTCGCGCCCCAACGCTTCGACCGATTTCGTGGATCAAGGCAGCGCGCAAGGATTTCGGGGCGTTCCCGGCCCGTGCGATCGACAAGGCGCTCGATGCGCTGACGATCGTGGCCGATGGCGGGGCGCCGGACATCGCCAAGCCGCTCGCTGGTCTCGGCTCCGGTGTTTGGGAGCTGGCGATCAAGGAGCGCGGCGATGCCTACCGTGTCGTCTACGCCCTGCAACTGGATGACGATATCTGGGTGGTGCATGCCTTCCAGAAGAAGTCGACGAAGGGAATATCGACGCCGCAGCGCGAGATCGACCTCGTGCGCGAGCGGATCAGGCGATTGAAGGAGATGCTGGAATGACCGAACAGAAGGACGACATCGAACTGGTGCGCGGGTCAGGCAATGTCTTTGCCGATTTCGACGTGGCCGATGCGAGCCTGCGTCAGCTCCGCGCGATCCTCGCCGCCGAAGTGGTCAAGACGCTCGACAAGGAAAAACTGACCGTCCGCGATGCCGAAGCCCGCACCGGTATTGCGGCGGCCGATTTTTCGCGCATCCGCCAGGCCAAGCTCGACCGCTTCACCGTGGACCGGCTGATGCGCATCCTCGACCGGCTCGACCGCGATGTTCGCGTCAAGGTATCGGTTGCTGCACGGCCCGAGCACCTCGCGGCATGTCGGCGCGGCATTGCAACATCTCGCTAAGAGTGGCCGGGCGCACGCCCGGCATGGTGATCTGGTCGGGGTCGGGTCCGGCGATGCGGACCGGTGGATTGCGCCTGGTCATGCTCCACCCCTCAATATTCGCTGGCAACCATGATCGTCAGCACTCGACGGGCAGTCGCTAGGTTGGCCGGGTTCTCGCTGCCGAACCGCAAATCGCGGTCGTAGGAATCGATCTTCCAGAACACGGTTTCGGCAAGTTGTGCCGGTCGCATGATCGTCCAATTTCCATCGCCGCCCTGATAGATCGTTCCGAAATCACGCTCGCCTTACGGATCGTTGTCCGGCACGAAGGCGTCGAAGGTCTCGATCAACTCACGCACCCGAGACCGATCTGCCTCGGGCAAGGCCCGGAATCCCTCTGTCGCCACGGCAACACCGGCCAGCCCCATCGCCTGCCGCGCCCGGTCATTGAGCCGGACAATTTTCTCGGTGCGTGAAAGTGTGCCAGCGGTCATTACACCGCCCTCCCGCCACTTTCGCAGATGTCGATCAGTTCGCCGAAATCCTTCTGCTCACCCAGTTCCTCGACGAGTTCTGGGAGAAATGGGCAATGCGCTGGTGTCCCAAAGACCAAGAACATCAATGGCTGCTACCGGCGGCTCTACTTGCAGGAGGCTTTTCCGGGTCTCTGCATCGACGAGCTCAATGAAGAGCACGCCACCAGATGGTTTGCCGAGGTCAACCAGCAAATGGAACCCGGCACTGCTAACAGGGCCTTCGGTTTTCTAAGGCTGACGCTCTTGCGTCAGCGAACTTTACATGCACTCTGATATGCTAACAATAAGTATCGGATTTAACATAAGAAGTATTATCATTCTAGCGGATCAGCTCGGCCTGCCTTTCAGAACCCTTTCCGGGAAAGCTTGTACGCGGATCCGCTACCAAGTAGCGCGCGTGGCCCAAGGACTAATCTCGGTAGATCGCCGGATGCGCGGGTCACGTCCGTATCACTCCCAACCTCCCAATTCTTCTCGCTCGAATACGTGCTATCGGATTCTGGCGCAGCGTAAGAAATAGACGATATCCTTGAAGAACTGAGCTATCTGACACGAGACGCCGCCCGCGAAACGGAAACAAGACTATGTTTTCCAAGCGGAGTCCGGCATGCTAAATTTTTGCAGTATCATGGTATCCGATAGACGCTCGACCACTCCTGCGATTGTTGTGCAGCTTTTGCTGGGCATGGCACTCTTTGGCAGTGCGACGCCGCTCAGCAAGTTAATCGGGCAGCAGTTCTCGGTCTTCACGGCATCTTGCATGCGAATGCTGATCGCTTGCCTGGTCCTTACCCCATTCACGTGGCTGCTGACGAAAAGGTTTGGCAACGCGCAGCGGTCGGACTGGTGGGTAATTGTCGCGATCTCACTGTTCGGGATGGTCGGTTTTACCGCAGCCATGCTTTTCGGCATGCGCCTCACAACGGGGGTGATTGGCTCTACAATCATGAGCGCGACACCGGCAGTGACTGCCGGCGCGGCCGTGGTTTTCTTCGGTGCCGCAATGAACTGGCGGACGTCGGGAGCACTGGCCCTTGCGGTCGCGGGGATAGTAGCAATCAATCTGCTACGAACGGAAGGAGGCGGAGACACGGAAGCTCCGATCCTCGGCGCAGCTCTTGTCGCAATGGCCGTGTGTTTCGAGGCAGCCTACACCCTGCTTTCTCGGAAACTGTCCGACGGTATAAGCTCGCTGGAGGCCACGCTGGCAGCCTCATTGATTGCTGCGTTGGTTTTTGTTGTTCTGGCTATTGTTTTCGACCCCCGACCGTTCGATTTTTCCGACGTAGGTCAGACTGGGTGGTTTGCGGTAGCCTTCTGGGGCGCGGCTACAGCGGGGCTTGCTCCTGTTTTATGGTATAACGGTGCCCGCGAAGCGCCGGAAGCACTCACGGCAGGTGCTATGGCGGTCATGCCCCTTAGCGCGCTTGTGCTATCTTATTTGTTGCTCGGCGAGCCCTTTCGCTGGTCTCACCTCTTGGGCTTTGGGTTGGTTTTCTCAGGGCTTGTTCTGATGATAGTCGAGCATTCGAAGTCGGCAGATTAGGCTCCGGACCGGGATTCCCAGAGCCGCCATAATGTGATCCCGCAGCGCCCCCCAGCAAGTTGCGCGCAAACTTGACGCGGTTTCCTGCCGTGCTGCCAGCCTATTCTCGACGAGAAAACCGCCGGGCCGTTCGAGCGCCTTGCTCATATTAAATGGCGATCAGCCTACTGCTTCAGTGACTAACCTTTGTTATCAAAGAGGATTTTTGCGACGAGCGGAGAAACTATCATCGCGGTGCGAGCGTTACTCCGCTGTGACCAAGTCACTCTTGGTCAATTTCAGTCGGAAAGGAGTTATCACGATGTCGCATCAAAACGTAAGGAGCAGCGATCTGATTGGCAGCGACCGCGTCGAAGGAACGGCGGTCTATGGGTCCAATGGCGACAAGATCGGTACTGTCGAACGTGTCCTGATCGAAAAACGCGGTGGTCAGGCCCGCGATGTCGAGATTTCGGTGGGCAGCTTCCTTGGTATGGGCGGCGAGTTGCACAGCCTTCCCTGGGAAAAATTCGACTATAATACCGAACTAAATGGCTACCAGCTCGACGTGACCGAGGATCAGTTGAAGGGCGCGCCGACCTATAAGGAAAGCGAGCGCGACACCGCTTATGACCGCGATTACCAGACGCGCTCGTACGAATATTGGGCGGTCACACCTTACTGGTGACGGAAGCCACGCACTTCGCGCGCACGAAGTGGCGAGAAGCATATTGAGTGGAGACGAGGAGCAGATACCATGCCGACAAAATCGAAAGCCCAGCAAAAAGCCGCAGGAGCAGCTCTGTCTGCGAAGCGCGGCGATACCAAGGTGAGCGATCTGCAAGGCGCTTCGAAAGACATGTACGACTCGATGAGCGAGGACGAGCTTGAGGATTTCGCCAAGGGCGAGCGCCAAGGGAAACCCGAGCACGCCGACAAGGATGATTGATCGCCGGTATCGCCGTACTGAAGCTTTGTCGATCAGGCGACCGCTCGCCCACCCCGCTCGGTATGTGATACAATAAATTGGTTCCGCGCGTCCTGATCCAAGACTCTGTTCGAGAGACTAGAGAGGCTTTAAACAATGGCGGAGGCTCAGGCGGTCCGCTTTGATGAAGCATTGGATATGCCGGAAAGCATAATTCTGGACGTCATGCGATGCTGGCGCGATGCCAAGGATCATGGCGAAGCGGTTCAGCCCTACATATACCAGACGCTGGCGCGGCATCGGCTTGAAATTCTCGTCCCAGTTTTTGATAGCCTGATGACCCTTTGCGAAGCGGCTATGAAACGATCCTTTGTTGCCGGCGAAGATGGCGATCGAAGCGGCGACGAAACCGCTCTGATCGATATGCTCGTCGATCCCGAAGACGCGCGAATTTATATCGGCTGCACTCAAGAAGATCGCATTTTGTTGAATTGCGCTTTGCGTTCGACACGATTGATGATGGAACAGGCGGTCGCGGGGATATCGACAGGCCGCCCACAGCAATATTAGACCAGAGCTGTCGGCGTATGGTCAGCGCCGCGTCCCTTCCAAAATTTCCGCCGAAAATTTGCATCTCACATGTCACACGATCCGAAACACTTCCCCTGTCCTGGTATCGCGGTAGAGATCAACCCGCTCCCCATCCCAATGATAATCAAGATGGCGACCCTGGATCGCATTTGAGGCGAGGTCGGGATAGAACAGGCCAGCACACTCGCCACTTTCGCGGCGCACGCTGGAATAAGCCACGCCGTTGGACCCGGCTGCCCGTAACTGCCCTCCCAGCGTTTGGCTTGCCGAATAGTCATTCGGATCCGCGGCTTTACTAAATCGTCCCTCATCCGCGCGGAGATCATGCAACCGCGCATTGATGTCCATCACGACCTCGCGGAATTGCGAAGTCCAGCCTGGTGCTTCGTTCGTGCGCGCCATGAAGCGGCTATGATGATGAATGGTTTCGAGCAGCGCGACCTCGAAGCTGTTGCCCGCATAGAGCACGCCATAGCTGCCGTCACTGAATCGCGTCGGGCGGTCGGGGCTGACATGGGTGAACGGTGCCATAAGATACGTCGCCCCCGGTCCGCCGACACGCCGTTCTTGCGGTACGAGGTCGAGATTGCCGATATTTTCCATCAATCGCGGATTGGTCTTTTGCTCCGCCGAGATGAGCAGCGGCCAGTCGGCAGGATCGGCAATATCCTCGAACAGATCGATCGGCGGATGGATGCTGCGGATGATACGGACCACGTCTTGCCATTCAATGGTGGAAACCGGGACCGTGTCGGGATCGATCACCAGCCGCCACGCTCGGCGTCGAGATAGCGGCGCACCCGCATCAGATCGGTCAGTTCGCCGCCCAGCATGATATCGAGCGCGGAGCGACCCTGAAATGCGCTATTGGGTGCCTTGATCCAGTCATGGGCGCGCCGTGTCTCACGAAAGATATAGCGCAGCGCCTTGTGAATACCGATCAGGTTGGACAATCGCGCCTTGCCGTCGCGGTCGATCCGGCCGGGTTCACCGTCCGCTTTCCAGCGGCGGTAAGACCGCACGGGGACGTCAAGCAGTGTGGATGCCTGTTCGTCGGTCACATCCCATTTTCCGAACAGGTTTACCACCGCACGAAACATCGCAGCGGCCTCGTCATCGGTAATCGGGACGGGCCGAAAATCGCGAATTGCGGTGTCTACAGGCTGAAATGCAGTCATCATGATACTCCTATATGGCATCGTATGGGTCATATAGGGCCATTTGGCAACCTTCGTTTGTAATATCGGGGTTCTTGTCGCTTGCATTTCTCCTCGTTGAAATCGCTAGCGGTATCCTTACCCGAAGCTGGCTTGGCGGTGGTGAACCATGTGAGCGGTTCGCAAGCAGGCGTTGCGCGCGCCTACCAGCGCCCCAACTGGAAACAGGAAATAGGGCAAAGCCCTCGACGACTGGAACAGACATCTCGTTCGCACCGTTGGTGATGCGGTCCTCTACTGCGACGCGCCACAAGTGGAACCGCCGCCATTTTCGCGCGCCTCCTGAATGGGCGGACATGGCACATCTCCATAAGAGCAAAAGACGCAGCAGTCTCCGGCCAGCGGCTTCAGCCTTTTCTGGCAATGCGGGCACTCGTAAAAGAACCAGCATGCGTTGCTCGGCATGGTTTCGGTCGTGGCCGCTTCGCATTGGGGGCAAGTGATCGTGGAGACAGTCTGCATCAGGCTCCTCCGAGTGCACGCATCAGCGGTTGTTCAATAAAACCCCATAGCGCGGACAGAACGACCATCGCGGTGGCAATCAGCAATATCAGCCGGGTAGCGCTGCTGTGGGCAGGCTGCGCACAGCCATCAGCACTGCAAAAACGCACTTTGCGCAAGTGAAGAAACCACCCAAGGGCCACGACTAGGAAGGCTGCGATTGTGAGCGACAAGTGGTAGGGAACAAACCATGCGAGCCCTCCAGCGCCAAGGCCGACCGCGACAAGGGCCAAGGGCAGAACGCAGCAAGCAGCCGCGGAGAGAAGCGCAGCTGCACTTGCCAGTACTCCGACGCCAGCCACCCCGCGATCGCTCACGTTTTTCGGCTCGTCGTATTGGATAGTCTGCTCGGTCATCTTTGCTTCCGCTCGATTCGATCCCTATGTACTTCCTGTAGTAGATATAGGTGCAAGGAGATTCGACATGGGCGGCCTGTCGATAGGTGAGCTGGCGCGCAAGACCGGCGTCAATATCGAGACGATCCGGTATTTCGAGAAGATCGGAATGCTCGGTGCGCCGGAGCGCACAGCAGGCGGTCACAGGGTGTTCGACGATGGTCACCTTCGCACACTCAAATTCATCAAGCGGGCGCGCGAACTAGGCTTTGCGCCAAAGGAGGTTCGGACACTTCTGGACCTGGGCGGTCCTGCCAAAGCATGCTGCGACGAAGTGCGCAAGATTGCAGTTCATCACCTCGAAGAAGTGCGGGGCAAAATCGACGATCTCGTCCGATTGGAACGGCACCTAGCCGCCACCGTCGAGCAGTGTTCGGGCGGGCATGTGCCCGACTGCGCCGTCATAGACATGCTGGAAACCGCCCGGCCCTAGACCCACCCCTAGACCATGTATCCGATGTCAGACGCGCCGGTTGGATAGGCGAACATCGTAGTCTTCAGATCGTCAGCGGTTAGCCCATGGCGGATCGCCAGTCCGAAAATATTGATGGTCTGATCTGCGCCGGGTCCGACGAGGTGGGCGCCCAGTATCTTTCCTGTCTCCTCATCTATCAGTGTCTTGTAGCCGTAGACCGGTTCGGCGACCCGCCTGGCGGTGAACCATTGAGAGGTCCGCTCGCACTTTGTTCGAAATTTCAGCCCCGCCTCTTTCGCGTCGGCCTCGGTGAGGCCAACCCGGGCGATAGGCGGAAGCGTGAAGGCCACGCTCGGTACACCTTTGTAGTCGGGCTTGCGGTGATTGCCTTCGACGAGATTGGTCGCGACAACTTTTGCATCATGGCTGGAAACGGGCGTGAGTGGCGGCCCGTTCGAGGCAGCATCTCCGGCAGCGTAGACGGCCGGATTGCTCACGCTCTGCAGAAATTCGTTCAGCTTCAGCTTTCCGTTTTCGACTGCGACACCGCCCTTTTCGAGATCGAGCCGCTCAATCGCCGGGGCCCGTCCTGCCGCATGAACGACAAGATCGGCCGCAACCTCGATCGGCCCCTCCTTGCCACTCGCATGGACCGTATACTCTCCGTCCCGTTCTCGAATGGCATCGACGGTCGTATCGGTAATCACGCGGACACCGATCCGATTGATCGCATCCATGAGCCAGCTCACCAGTTCTGGTTCGAACTGCGTCAACATGCGCGGTCCCCGCTGGAGGATCGTTACCTCGGCTCCCGCGCGGGCGGCGATATGCGCAAACTCGGCGGCGATATATCCGCCGCCGACCATCACGATCCGCTTCGGCAGCGAGGGCAATTCGAGAAAGCCCTCATTGTCGATCAGGTGCTTTTCGCCCGGGATGACTAGAGGTATAGGTCTGGCTCCTGACGCAATCAGGATTTTGCGGTATTCGATTTCCTGGTCGCCTACGGAGAGCCGATCAGGCCCCGTGAATTTTGCCGTTCCATGCAAGGTCACGATGCCGGCCTCTTCATACCGACGCTCATGCTTTTCAGGCACGGGGTCGGTGAAGCTGCGCTTGAAGCGGATAAGGTCGGACCAATCGATGCGTAAAGTCCCCTCTACCCCGTGACCTGTCATTCGTTGTTTTGCTTCGATCGCTTCTGCGCCGGCCACCAGCATCTTTTTGGGATCGCAGCCGCGTAGCGCGCAGGTGCCGCCAAACGGTTTCTCGTCGACGACCGCGACTTTCCAGCCAGCTTTCGCAACGCGCATAGCGCAAACCATGGCTGCAGTCCCCGTGCCGATCACTACCAAATCGTATTCCATGTTCACTCTCCTGCCCGCTCAACGAAGCTGGAGCGGCTACAGGTTCCAATGCCACCATCGAAAGATCGGTGAAAGGCAAAAGTCATTCCTTGAAAATATCTTAGCCTGCTCTAAATTAGTAATAGCTAATGGAGAAGATTATGGGCCAGGACGGGCCTTCAGAAACGGATTTCATGCGCCAGGCTGGCGAGGCCAGCCGCCTGCTGAAAGCGATGGCCAACGAATCGCGCCTGCTGGTCCTCTGCTTCCTGGCCGAGGAAGGCGAGTTGTCCGTCGGGGATCTGGCGCAGCGCGTCGGGCTGAGCCAGTCCGCCCTGTCGCAGCACCTCGCAAAATTGCGCGAAGGCGATCTCGTCGCGACCCGCAAGGAGGCCCAGTCGGTGTTCTACCGTGTGTGCGACCCCAATGCGCAGCGTGTTCTGGAATTGCTGCATGACATGTTTTGCCCTGAGCTCGGCCAATCCCCCAGCCGAGCGACGACATCGGAGAGACAGTATGAGTGACGACACGAATATCGAAAAGGCCATCGAACAGGTGAACGGCGTTCTTGCCGGCAATCCGCGAGCGCCTCACGTCAAAGCGTTCTTCCATGAGCCGACCTTTACCGCGACCTATGTCGTCAGCGACGATCAGACCAAGCGCGCGGCCATTATCGACAGCGTCTGGGATTTCGATCAGCCTTCGGGCCGCACCAGCTTGGAAGCGGCGGACGAGATTATCGATTATGTGCGCGAGGCAGGCCTGACCGTCGACTGGATTCTGGAAACCCACGCACATGCCGATCACCTGTCGGCCGCGCCCTATCTGCAGGAGAAGCTGGGCGGCGAAATGGCCATCGGCCGCGACATCGTGACCGTTCAGGGCGTGTTCGGCAAGGTGTTCAACGAAGGCACCGAATTCGAGCGCGACGGCTCGCAGTTCGACCGCCTGCTGGAGGATGGCGACGAGTTGATGATCGGCGATATACCGCTGATCGCGCTCCACGTTCCCGGCCATACCCCGGCCGACATCGCCTATATCGTGGGCGATGCGGCCTTTATCGGCGATACGATGTTCATGCCCGATTATGGCTCTGCGCGGGCCGATTTTCCGGGCGGCAATGCGCGCAATCTCTATCGCTCGGTCCGGCGACTGATGCGCCTGCCGGACAAGACGCGGGTATTCCTGTGCCATGATTACAAGGCACCCAACCGCACCGAATTCGTCTGGGAAACCACCATGCTCGCACAGCGCACAGCCAATGTGCATCTTCACGAAGATGTTGATGAGGATGAGTTCGTCGATATGCGCACGCAGCGCGATGCGACGCTGGAGATGCCGCGCCTGATCCTGCCCGCCATCCAGGTGAACATGCGCGGTGGACATTTGCCTCCGCCGGAAGATGACGGCACGTCCTACCTCAAGATGCCGGTGAACAAGCTGTGATGCTGCCCGGATTTCCCGACGCCGCTCCACTGGCAGGATTGCTCGGAGGCGTGCTCATCGGCCTCGCGGCCGCGCTGATGCTGCTGGGCGCAGGGCGAATTGCCGGCGTGTCCGGCATCGCCGCCCGCGCCTTCGGCATCAGCGGTGACGGTACGCCCAGATCCGGCGCGTGGGCGTTTGTCCTGGGTCTGCCGATTGGCGCAATGCTGATTGCCTGGGGCCCTGGCGGGATCCAGGCCAGCTTTGCCGGTTACGTACCGCTGATTGTGGCGGGCCTGCTGGTCGGCATCGGCACGCGCATCGGCAGTGGCTGCACCAGCGGCCACGGCGTTTGCGGAGTCAGCCGGTTGTCACAGCGCTCGCTCGTCGCCACGGTGACCTTCATGGCGGCCGGGATCGCGACCGTCGCCATCATGAATGCCTTTGGGCTGGAGGTGCTGTCATGACGCGTTCGTGGCCGGTGACGCTCCTATCGGGGACGTTGTTCGGCGCCGGGCTGGCGCTGGGCGGCATGGTCGACCCGGCGCGTGTACGCGGTTTTCTCGACATTTTTGGGGACTGGGATCCCACTCTTGCTTTCGTGATGGGCGGCGCGGTGATCGTGATGGCGATTGCCTGGCGGATCCAGGCGCGCATGGCGCAGTCCTTGATTGGAGCCACGTTCGCCCTTCCCGACCGGACAGACCTGACCCCCCGCCTGATCGGCGGCGCCGCGCTGTTCGGCACCGGTTGGGGAATTGCCGGCCTGTGTCCCGGGCCAGGCTTCGCCGCGCTGGTAATCCAACCGGCAAAGGCGGCGGCATTCGTCGCGGCGATGCTGGGCGGAATGCTGATCGTACGCTTGTTCGAGCCGCAGCGCTAAAGCGTCGTCGGAGCAATCGAAGCCATGGCCGAGCCCAACCTGCTGGCACGCTACCTCCCCATTCTGCAATGGGGGCGCACCTATAATGGTTCTGTCCTGACGAACGATCTGGTGGCGGCGGTGATCGTCACGATTATGCTTATCCCGCAAAGCCTGGCTTACGCCTTGCTCGCCGGGCTGCCACCGGTCGTCGGGCTATATGCCTCGATCCTGCCGCTGGTGGCCTATGCGCTGTTTGGGACGAGCCGGACGCTGGCGGTGGGTCCGGTCGCGGTCCTGTCACTGATGACCGCATCTGCTGCGAGCGCTGTCGCTGCGCAGGGCACGGCCGAATATGTCGAAGCGGCGATCACGCTGGCCGCTCTGTCGGGTATCCTGCTGGCTGTGCTGGGCTTTCTTCGGCTGGGCTTTCTTGCCAACCTCCTCTCGCATCCGGTGATCAGCGGTTTCATCACGGCCAGCGGCATTCTGATCGCCACGAGCCAGATCAAGCATATTCTCGGGATTCCGGGCGGCGGCGACAATTGGCCGGAGATGCTGGGATCGCTCGCGTCCAATATAGGCCTGACCAATCCGTGGACGCTGGCCATCGGTATACCGGCGACGCTGTTCCTGTTCTGGGTCAGGGGCGGACTGAAACCAGCCCTCTTGAGGATCGGGCTGAAATCGCGCGCCGCCGATATCGCTGCGAAGGCGGGTCCCGTGATCGCGGTGGCGCTGACCATTCTGGCGGTCGTTATGCTCGATCTTGCGGAAAAAGGCGTCGATCTGGTCGGGGCCATTCCGCAGGGGCTGCCGCCCTTCGCCACCCCGTCGACCGACATGGACCTGATCGCGCAGCTATGGGTGCCCGCTCTGCTGATCTCGGTGATCGGGTTCGTGGAGAGCGTCTCGGTCGCGCAGACCTTGGCCGCCAAGAGGCGTCAGCGTATCTCGCCCGACCAGGAGCTGATCGGGCTGGGCGCATCGAATATCGCAAGCGCCTTTTCGGGCGGCTATCCGGTGACGGGCGGGTTCGCCCGCTCGGTGGTAAACTTCGATGCCGGCGCGGAAACGCCGGCTGCGGGCGCCTATACGGCCATCGGGATCGCCCTGGCATCGCTGTTCCTTACGCCGCTGCTGTTCAGCCTGCCTATCGCCACGCTGGCGGCCACGATTATCGTCGCGGTGCTCAGCCTGGTCGATCTGAAGACGCCCGGTCAGCTGTGGCGCTATTCCAAGGCGGATTTCGCAGCGCATCTGGCGACCATCGTCACCACTCTCTTGGCTGGCGTGGAACTGGGCGTGATTACCGGTGTCGTGGTTGGTCTGCTGCTGTATCTGTGGCGCGCATCGCGGCCGCACGCGGCTATCGTCGGGCGTGTTCCGGAAACCGAACATTTCCGTAATGTGGAGCGGCATGATGTCTTTACCGTTCCGCACGTCCTGTCGATCCGTATCGATGAAAGCCTGACCTATCTCAATGCGCGCTGGCTGGAGGAATACGTGCTCGAGCGCGTCGCGGACCAGCCGGAGGTGCGCCACGTCATCCTGATGTGCAGTGCGGTCAACGAAGTGGACGCCTCGGGCCTGGAAAGCCTCGAGGCGATCAATCACCGGCTCTCCGATAGCGGGATCGACCTCCACCTATCGGAAGTTAAAGGTCCGGTGATGGATCGGCTCAAGCGAACCGAATTTCTCGAGAAAATCGGCGGGCGTGTGTTTCTGTCGCAGAACCGCGCGTTTCGCGAATTGTCGCGGGATAATGACGATCCGTCTCTGCCCGACGATATCGCTCGAGGTTTGATATGAACGAATATCCAAAAAGGAAATGGAGATTGGCATATCTCTCGGCGTCCATCGCTATAGGCATTTTCGACGCACTTGTTTTTCCTCATCGTCCGCCCAGGCGGCACTTTTCCTGTGAACTCGCAATCCTTTACGGTGGCCAACCGTTTTGCTCGGGGGCCTGCTTTCGGCCTGACCGCATCCCCTCGTAAACCGACCAGAAGGAAACCCATCATGCTTCTCGAAAAAATCAAGACACCCGGCCTATCCCATCTGTCCTATCTCGTCGGGTCCGGCGGGCAGGCGGCAGTGATCGATCCGCGCCGCGATTGCGACATCTATATCGAGAAGGCCCGCGCCGAAGGCTTGGCGATCACGCATATTTTCGAGACGCATCGTAATGAGGACCTCGTTTCCGGCGCAGCGGTCCTGGCCGACATGACCGGGGCAAAGGTGCTGCACGGCCCGAACGCCGATGGCGAAGTCGTCTATGCGCAAACGACGTGCGAGGGCGACAGCTATCGCGTCGGCCAGCTCGAATTCCGCGTATTGGAGACGCCGGGCCATACATTCGATCATCTCGCCTACGCATTGTTCGACACCGAATATCCGGAGAAAGCCGTTGGCGTGTTTACCGGCGACGCCTTGTTCGTCGGCGACGTCGGACGCACCGACTTCTATCCCGACCGCAAACGTGAGGTCGCAGGCCTGCTCTATGATTCCCTGCGCAAGATCTGCGACCTGGGCGATCAGGCCATCATTTATCCGGCCCACGGTGCCGGTTCTGTTTGCGGGTCGGGCATGGCCGACCGCGAGTTCTCCAGCGTGGGCCACGAGCGGCACAACAATCCGCGGCTGCAGATCGAGGACCGCGAAGCCTTTATCGACTTCAAGGTGGGAGAGAACCATTATCAGCCTCCCTATTTCAGGTTGATGGAGCGGCTGAACCTGGAGGGCGGGAGTCCCGCTCCGCGGGTCATTGAGCCGAAACCGATGTCGCTACAGGAGCTGGGCGAATGCGGCGCGGACCACCTCATCGATATCCGCGAGCCGCTCGCCTATGCGTCGGGCCATCTGCCCGGCAGTATCAATCTCCCGGTTGGGATGATCCCCGCCTTTGCGGGGTGGTTTATCGGCGAAGGGGAGAGTGTCGCCCTGATCGCCTCGTCGCAGGGCCAGCTTAATACTGCCATGGAACACCTGGTCCGCATTGCACTGGACAACGTTCTGGGTGGTTACGTAGGCGTAGTGCCCGCGGCGGCGGCGGGCAAGAATATGCGATCGATTCCGATGGTGGATACCGAAACAGTCGAACGGCGGCTGACCGGCGAACACAACGAATGGACACTGCTCGATGTGCGTGATGCCGATGAACGGGCGGCAGCCGCGATCGACGGCTCGGAGCATATTTATGTCGGCGAACTGCCCAAGCGCTGGCAGGATCTGGACCCGGCCCGCGGCTACACCCTCATGTGCGCGAGCGGAATGCGGGCGACAGTGGCGGCAGGCTGGCTCGACGCTCACGGCTTTGACAATGTGGATGTGTACCTGGGTTCGATGGGCGCGTGGAAAGCAGCGCAGAATTGAATTGCTAAAACCTATCCCGATAGCCGACTGACCAATTGCGGAACGCGCTCCTCGCATCTGCGAAGGTAACGCCGCAAGGCGCGCATCCGTATGTCACGCGAGCATCGTAGACTCGCCCCGATCTCAGCGAGGCTTTCTACAGCGTCGAGCAATACGTCGGGTTCATGGATCTGGACCCGGTGCAGCCGGTCACTGATCCGATCGATCAGGACCGTCAGACACCGGTATGTCGGCAAAGACGGTCAAGCAAGCTGCGACGAAAACGTCCTGCTCGATATGGTGGTTTCTCTCGATGATGCGGAAAATCACGTGAAAGACACGCATGAAGCTGTCGCCTGGATGATATGCGCCTTGCGTTCGACCAGATTGGATGATGCAACTCGCTCGCGCGGAAGTAGAACTGCACCATGAGCAGTAGCATCTGGACATGATCTTCCGTTGCTGGCCCGTACGGTTGCTGTCAGGTCAGCAAAGGATCTTAAGAAACCCGTCCCGAAAGGTTGCCCCACCTGCCCCGCAATGCCCCCTCCGCTTCGCCGACATATCGGCGCGTCAAGGGTAAAGCCCTCCGATCGCGGCAATACTGAATCTGGTAATTGCACATGCCGCCATGTTCGAAAGCCGCCGTGGCTCCGGCGAGATAGAAGGTCCACATGCGATAGAAGCGCGCATCGAACATCGCCTCGATCCGTTCGCGGTTGGCTTCGCAATTGGCATACCATGCGCGCAGCGTTCTGGCGTAATGCAGCCGCAGCATCTCGACGTCGCTGGCAATGAGGCGATATTTCTCGCTCGCCGCGACGGTTTCCGAAAGCGCCGGGATGTAGCCGCCTGGAAAGATGTATTTGCGCGTGAAAGCGTCGGTTGTGCCCGGTGTGCCGATCCGACCAATCGTGTGGAGCAGCATCACCCCGTCATCCGTCAGCATATTGGCGCAGCAGCGGAAGAACGTTGCGAATTGCGGGCGTCCGACGTGCTCGAACATGCCGACCGAGACGATCCGATCGAAACGCTGGCCGCGCAACGAGAACCAAAGTTCTCGCCATCCATGCGCAGGAGTCCATCGCAGCCATAATCGAAAGCGGCGACGAGGAAGCACAGCGAATGAAACTGGCGGAACTTTCCGATCTCTTTGGAAAGTTCAACCGCTAGAGACGGTGTCCCCCCTCCTGAAGGCTGTTTCGAGAAAGACCTGAACGGCAGCGTGGGAAAAATAAGCAACCAGTTGCCATCCGCATTCTGCGTCATGATCGAAAATGCTTGGCGCGCTCCACCATATGGTTCATTTGGGTCGCTGCGTGGATGGTCAGCGGATGCTGCTTCGCGTCGGGCCGCGGCGTTATCAAGTCCGCCATTTCAGCGATATGCTCCAGCTGCTCGTTGCTTGCCTTCGACAGAAGGCTGAGAACGATATTTTCCAAGGCAATGACCCGGATGCGCAGCTGGATGAGCTCCGCGTCCGACAGGGCGGGGATATCCCACTCGTCGCAAGTGGCTGCTAGCGCTTCCTGGGGACCGCAGGGCAGTGCCCCGCCCTCGCCTTCCCACCGCGACACTGCGATGTCTTTCTTGTCATGTGTCATGTTCTCAAACTCCAGACCGAATTGCCGATGCCGCAAGCGGCGCATTCCAAACGGCGACAAACATCGCCATCGCTCAACCTATCGCGACGAAGATGCGAAGAGGCTTTCCAGTTCCTCGCGAAGGGCAAGAAGCCCTTCAAGATCGTCAGCCTCCGGCTTGCCGATTGCAGGCTTTTCGTTGATCCACCTCCCACTCACTACTGAATCGAGAAGCAGGGCAGCGAGATCGGCATGGCGGCAGCGGAAGCAGTCCGCCGATAGCGTCCGCGCTTTCACTCGCGCTTCGCCGCTATAGGGCAAATTGATAAGCCAACCGGGTCTTGCGGCCGTCCACCTGAGACCTTGCTCGGCCTCGAGCATGCCCTCCATGACCCGCATGTGTTCGAGAATGTTTGCCAGAGCGGGGACAACAGTCAGCCGGAACCATGACGGCATTCCGGGCTGCTGGTCCACGAAAGCTGCGGAGATCACTGCGATCCGGTCGATGTCCGCCCGGCGCATCGCTTCGAGAATGCGGCGTGTTCCCTCGGTGTAGAGCGGTGGTGGGTCGATCGCGGTCGATGGCGTGAACGAAACGCCAAGGGTAGAAATAACCGCATCGCAACCACGGATGGCATCAGCAAGGTCGTCCTCGAGCACGTCGCATTGGATATAGTGGGCACCTTCGATCCGTTTCGCCGGGTCCGGCAAATGATGCTCGAGACCGCGCACGTGGTGGCCGCGCCGCTTCGCCTGTTCGAGGAGCAGCGTGCCGGTCTTTCCACCGGCGCCGAAGACGGCAAGGGTCAGATTATCTGTCAAAAAGAAACCTTCGCAATTGCAAATGATGCGCTTGAATGTGAAGCCCCGCGCATGGGGTTGGTCACGCGCGGGGCTCCGAGACGGCTCTAGAGCCTGCGACCCGCAGGCTCTCTTGGGGGGAGGTGGAGCCGCCTGTCCATTGCAGCTTCGAAACCCGCGCATAGTCTGCCTAAGGCAAAAATTCAGGCAGCTCCCGCAGGTTTTTCTGCTACTGATCGCAGATAGAATACCCACGGTACCCCAGTTCATCTCCTGCCCCGGGCGGGACCACGATCAATTCCTGCGCTTGCAAGCCCGCATTGCCTTCATCGTCCAGCAGGCGCGTAGTGACGAGCAGATCGCCGCTGGTATAGCGATCCGTACCGGCAGCGCTGACCGGGATCAGTTTGCCGTTCAGCTTGATGAAGCCCTGGCTTCCCGGTTCGTAAACGAAGGTGGGGTAGCCAACCTCGGTCAAGCGGAAGACACAACGACCTTCCTTCCCGCCGATTGCCGAAACATCGGCGTCGCTCATCGTCTCGGGCTTTACGAGCGCCGTCGATATGTTCTGCAGCGCGCTGGAAGCCGGCTCGATTGGCGACGCTTTGGCCGGCGGATCAAGCTGCGCTTCGCGATCATTGCCGATGGCGGTGTTCTGGTTGCACCCAGCCAGCGCGACAGCCAGCCCTGTGGTGAGGATAAAGGTCGTCTTCATTGCGCAGCTCTTTCTTCGGGTGTCTCGGCAAGGGTTGGGTCAGGTTGCGGAGTTGCGGGAACCGGAGCTTCGATATCTTCGGGGAGCCTCTCAGTGGTCCGCACGCCATTTTCCTCGATATCCTCGATGAGGTATTTCATCTGCGCGATCTCGCGGCGCTGGGCGAGGATGATATCGTGCGCGAGCTTGCGCACGCGCGGATCGCGGATATGCGCCCGTTCGCTGGTCATGATGGCGATCGAGTGGTGAGGGATCATCGCCGCCATATATTCCTCGTCGTCGATCGTGGTCTGGCTGCGCACGAGCCACAATGCCAGGGCGAAGACCACTGCTGCGACGCCGAGAATGATGAAGTTCTTGGTTCTGTCTTTATACATGCCCCACATGAAGAGCAGCATGACGACCATCATCATCGCGCCCATCACGAACATCATCCAGAAGCGCGTTTCGCTCCAGAAGAAGTGATCGGCATCGTAGGTGTTGGCATACATGAGGACAAACATGACAACGGTCGATGTCGAGACCATCGCCATGAAGCGCCAGTAATTGCCACCGCCTCCCTCGCTATGATCGTGTTGCGTGCCTTTCGCCATATCAGTTCTCCTGTTTGCTCATGGTCTGGTAGACATATTGGGCGGTGCAGCTGATCATCAGGAACCCGGTCAGTGCGGCTATTCCGGAAATAGCGCGCATGTGACCGGCGGGCAGAATATCGCCCAGTCCGACAGTCGATATCGTAATCAGCGCGAAGTAATAATAGTCCATCCAGCTATCGATGACGTCCTGCTCCAGCGCTCCAAGTCCCCAAACACTGGCGAGATACATACCGCCTGCAAAGATACCGGCGATGACGAGATGGCTGGCAAGAACCAGGGACGAGCCGGCAAGGACCCGAAGATGCCTTGGCTCCTTCCCGGGCGGGGAAAGGGCCTTGGCGCCGCGCAGCATCCACATATGAAAATAGAGCGAGACCGCAAATAGGACGAAGCCGAGGAGCAGAGCCGCGATCATAAAGTGATCCAGCCCAGCGCCTTTGCTCCCATCCAGAGGCCCATACCGATCATGAACAGGTTCTCGGTCAGCGACACGAACCCCAGCGGCACGTTGGAACTGCCGCCCACGCAGGCGCATTTGAGCTCACGCTTCTGGATGTAGACCGCGTAGAACACGCTGACGGCACCAATCGTGCCTATGAACAGTGAGACCGGTACCGAGATGATCGGCAGCGCATGCGCGGTCATCAGGATACCAGCCAGCGCCTCGCCGAAGGGATAGACGAAACCGTAGCGCACCCAGCGCTGCGCCAGCAGATCGTAATTGAGGAACATGGTCGAGAAGCTGCGGACGTCCTGCAGCTTCTGCACCGCGAGCAAGCACATTGACAGACTGACAAACCATTCGGCAGCTTGCACGGTGAGCAGCTCGCCAAGCGCGTACCAGCTGATGGCGAGGCCAAGCAGCGCCGCGATCGCGAAGATGGCGATGACGGGTTGATAGCTGATCGTGTCGTCGCCGGTCTGCGTTCTCTTCTTGCCGAAATGGGCGCGGACATCGTCGTATCCGCCGATCCGCTTGCCATCGATAAAGGTCTGCGGTGTCGTCTCGACGCCATGCTCTTGCTTGAACGCGTCGGTTTCTTCGCGCGAGGAGAGGTGATTGTCCTCGACCGCAAAACCCTGCCGTTCGAGCAGGTCGACCGTTTTCAGGCCGTATGGACAGATGTGCTTGTCCATCACCATCCGGTATACTTTTGCCTGCTTCATTGTTTTTCTGCCTCGTTTTGATGGTCTTGGCTGCTTCCATTGACGCCGGCGTCCGCATGCGCGTTCCCATCCTCCGCACGTCTCCGGCGCAGGAACAGGGCTTCGAGACCAAATACCGCAGCTATGAGGACCGCCCCGATCACCACGATGGCGGGGTCGGAATCGAGCTTCACCCCCGCAAAGGCGACAAGAATTACGCCGTCGGCAGCGATTGCCGCAAGCAGGACCGAACCCTTGGCCCCGATCTCCTTGCGCAGATGGCGGTACACGCCCCAATGGACCAGCATGTCCATGACGAGATAGAAGAACGCCCCGAGCGAAGCGATCCGCGACAGGTCGAACAGCACCGCGAGCGTGCCCGCGATCACCACCGTATAGACCAGCAAGTGACCGCGGATCGGACCCTTCATGCCGAAGTGACTGTGCGGGATCATCTTCATCTCGGTCAGCATGGTGAGCATCCGCGAGACTGCAAATACGCTGGCGATCACGCCCGAAGTGGTCGCCGCAATCGCAATGACGATGGTAAACCAGAACCCGAGCTCTCCAAGCGCCGGCCGGGCGGCGGCAGCGAGCGAATAATCGCGCGCCTCGACGATCTGGCCGATCGTCAGACTGGACCCGACCGCGAACGCGACGAGCAGGTAGGTGACGACGCAGATCGCGATCGAGATCATGATCGTGCGGCCTACATTGCGATGCGGATCGACGATCTCTCCGCCGCTATTGGTGATCGTGGTAAAGCCCTTGAACGCCAGGATCGAGAACGCGACCGACGCCAGGAACGCGCCGCCGCTCGTCATAGACGCAGGCTCGGCAAACGCGCCGGAGAAAAATCCGCTCGCGGCGATTGCGGCCACGGCGAACAGAGCGATCCCGCCGATCTTGATCGCCGACATGACAAGCGAGAAGCCGCTCACCGATCGATTGCCCGCCTTGTTCACGATATAGGCGAATACGATCAACCCAAGAGCCAGGGCTGACAGCAGGAGACTGTTCTCCTCAAGCCCGAACGGTCGCAGGGCGTAGGTAGCAAAGGTTCGCGCAACGAGGCTTTCGTTGATAACCATCGAAAGCGCCATGAGCAGGGAAGCCGAGGCCGCAACGACGCCAGGACCATAGGCTTTCTGCAGAATCATCGCGATGCCGCCCGACGATGGCCACGCATTGGACATCTTGATGTAGCTATAGGCGGCCAGCGATGTGACGAGTGCGCCCAGAACGAACGATAGCGGGAACAGCGGGCCGGCAAGTTCCGCGATCTGACCGGTGAGAGCGAAGATCCCAGCGCCGATCATCACGCCGGTACCCATAGCCACACCCCCGGCGAGACTTATTGTCCCCTTACCAGCGGCGTCGGGCGCACTTTCCATCGCGGTATGTGTGCCATGCTTCGTCGCCGTCATAAGGCTCGAACTCCCCCGTCCGGAATGCCGGGAACGCGTCGATGAAGACAGGTCCTGTGGAGTATGAGGTGTATCGTCATCCGCGTTTTTCTCGACCAAACACGGCGTAAAGCGGCACCACGATAACGCCAATGTACCAGCCATAAAGGAAGCTGCCGACGGCTCCGGCAAGGAAGCCGCGCCAGGTTAGCCATTCGAAGCCTGGCAGGAGAGGCGCCCAGGCCTCGTGCATGTGAAACCGCTCAGGGAAAAGGAGGCCGAAACCCACACAGAGAAAATAGCTGAGAAGCAGAAAGCTGCTGAGCGTCCAGCCCCATCGCAAGATTTCCGGGCGAATCGATCGATGGGTCATATCGGCTTTCCTTTCAATCGAATGCTTTCACTCCAGCCCGCTCCAGCGGGTCATGGATAGCTTGCAAATACGCGCTCGCCCGCAGGTCCGAAAGCGATGACCTGGTAGGGCTGCACCCTCCCGCCAACTTCCATGCCGGGGGAGCCAAGGGGCATTCCCGCAACGGCGAGGCCAGTCACGCCGTCGGGTCGTTCTTCGAGAAGGCGCGCGATCTCGCGTGCGGGAACATGACCCTCAATCACATAGCCATCGACTTCCATCGTGTGGCAGGAGACCAAGCCGTCAGGCACGCCTGCTTCGGCCTTTACCTCGGCCATGGGACGGTCTTCGCGAACCATGACCTCGTGATCCAGACCGGTGCGAACATGCTTCGCCCATTCCCCGCAGCATCCGCATTGCGGATCGCGGAACATTACATAGGGGCTTGCCTGTGCGGCGCTCGTGCAGGCTGCAAGGAGGATCACGCCGAAAGTAGCGAGTGCCGCGCGCGCGCGGCGTATGCCCAAGCCAGTAACTATGAATTTCATGCTCAAATCTCCTACATTCCTTCCATGTCGTGATCGGACATGGTCTCCATGTTGTGCCCTGCATGCGGGTCGACCGGTTCCGGAACATCCGAGGTCGTTGGAGCGGGTGCCGGCGTCAAACCAGTTGTCGGCGTGCGCGGTGGTGGCGCTTCGGCCGGACCAGCCGGCTTGCGCTCGGTCGCGGGTACGCTGGCGACGGGCGCGGTTTCTACGCCGGTCTCGGTCGAATTTACGGAAGCGGCCTCAACTGGCGACGGCGCGCTCGCCGGTGCTGTCTCGATGGCAGCCGTATTTCCGTCATCCGCCATAGGCTCGGGTTGTTGATCGCACGCCGCCAAGCCCGCCAGCGCGGTCCCGAGGAAAAGCGTTCCAATCATCTTCTTCGTCTTGAAATGCTGCATCATGTTTATCCTTCAGATCCAGGAGAGGCCAAGGTGATCGGGGCCGTGCGCAAGCTCTCCGCCGAGAAAACCCTGAAGCAGAATGAGCGCGGCCATCGCGAAAAGTCCGGTGCGCAGAAGGACTCTGTCTTTACGCGGCCTGTAAGCAAGGGCGGCAAGAGCGAGACCGAGCGCGGCGATCAGCATTCCGTTCCAGCGGTGGAGATGCATGACCGTATCGCCGCCAAACCAGAGGCCGGTATGAATCCAGCCGAACAGGGCTGCGACGACGGCACCGCCCGCACCGCCATAGATCAGCACGCGGACAGCGGGTTCGGCTGCAGCGCCTCTCCCGGCCATGACGAACAATTCGGCCAAGGCTGCCAGCAGGAACAGTGCAATCGGGAAATGGATCGTCGCGGGATGCAGCTTCTTGAGGACAGTGACAAAGTCACCCTCACTGACGCTCTCGTGTCCGCCGGATGCGTCATCATGGCCGTCGGAGCCGTGGCCGGCTTCGGCAGACTGACCCGAGGCGCTTTGCATCCCGCTCATGCCAGTCGCTTCCTGACTTGGCTCGGAAGAGGCGGCAGCGTTCGTAGCGGGATCATGCGCTTCGTCGCCGTGCGCATAAACAGGACCGAGCGGCAGGATCACCGCGCAAACAAGTATCAAAAAATGGACTGCTTTCATGGTGGCGCGTGCCCTTTCACCGCAGATTAACGAGAGCTATGCTGCCTGTTACGCATCCCGAGCCGCCTCCCCTCATTAAATATCTTTGCGGGGAGCGGACGCGCCGCGCGTATGGGAAGAACGAACAGCAGTTGAAGGATCGACCCGCACCGATGGAACAGGACCTGGACCCTATTCTGAGCGCTCTTGCCCACGATATTGCACCGAGCGTGCTCGGCGGCTTCATGGAAGGCGTCTGGGAACGTGTCGGCGATATGAGTGCGCGGCGGGACGGGGCCATGCGCAGCATGCTGTTTGCCGGCCTGTTCGCAGTTGGACTCGGCGCGGGTGCCCTCACGGTTCAGGCTCCTGTCTATGCTCAGGAACCCGCCTACCCGCTATTTAGCGACGCCCGCCTTTCTCCCGCCGCGCTGCTACACGTCGATTGATGAAAAGTCCCAAACTGTATATCGCGCTTGCCGTCCTACTCGCTGCTCTTGCGGGATTTCTGGGCGCGGTCGCAGCAGAGCGATGGTTCGCGCCAACCCAGCCGGGCAGTCTCCACGAATTCGTTCACGAACAGCTCGACCTCACCGCCCAACAGGAAGATCGGCTCGACCGTCTCGAGGAGCGCTACGCAATCGAGAACGCCCAGCGCGAACTGGCGGTTCGGCGTGCTAACGCCAATCTGGCCGCCGCGATGGACAAGGAGCATGAATACGGCCCCGAGGTCAGTCTAGCCATCGACGAGGTCCACCAGAGCATGGGCGAATTGCAGAAGGCGACGGTCCGGCATGTTTTCGCGATGCGCCGCATTCTCGACCAAGAGCAGCAACGCGAATTCGATCAGCAGGTTGCCCGGTCACTGACCGGTTCGCCTTCGGAATGATCGCGGAGTGCAGGGGCAGCCGGATAGTCAGGAGCAGGCGCTTGTTGCAAAAGTTGCCGCCGGTGACCGCCGCGCATTCACGGAACTTGTAGAACCGCTCATACCCCGCCTGCTTGCAACCTCATTGCGAATGGTTGGCTCACATGATGAAGCCGAAGACGTTGTGCAGAATGCCCTTGCTTCGGCGTGGATCGCCCGCAAGCGCCTCGATCCGGCGCGGCCCGTTCTCCCGTTCCTCACGACGATCACACTCAACAAATGCCGCGACAAACTCCGCAGGCGGAAGGCAGCGCAGTTCCTGGGGTTCGGAAAGGCTTCCATGCCGGAACTTGCCTCCGATCCTGCGCCCTCGCCGGAATCCGAGACAGTCGATCGGCAGCTTCTGCAAAAGACCCATGCCGAAATTCAACGGCTTCCCGTGCGGCTGCGCGAGGCGCTGATTCTCGTTGCCATCGATGGGCGAAGCCAGAACGAGGTTGCCGATATAATGGGTGTTTCGGAGAAGGCGGTGGAATCGCTGGTCTACCGTGCCCGAAAGGCTCTGAAGGAAAAAATTTCGCGCGCGTGAGGGGAAGCGCCTCCAGCCGCGTAGGATAGGGCAAACCTCCTTCGAACAGGACTTTCTCATGCAAGCAATCAATCGACGCAAATTCCTGGGCTCGAGTATCGTCGCCGGCGGCCTGTTTGGTGCCACCGCCGCGATGCCCGCCTGGGCGCGCGGCGGCAACATGAATGGCGCGACGATCCGCCAGGGTTTCGATGAAGTATCCGGCCGCAATATCGATCTAACCATCGCGCGCGGCCCGCGAATTGTTCAGGGCCGTAGCGGTATGGGAGTGGCGGTGAACGGTAGCGTTCCCGGTCCGCTGGTGCGGCTGAAAGAAGGCGATCCTGTCAATCTCAATGTGACAAATGCGCTGGACGAAGACAGTTCGATCCACTGGCACGGACTGCTTGTGCCGTTTCAGTTCGATGGTGTGCCCGGTGTGAGCTTTCCCGGAATCCGGCCGCGGCAGACATTCACCTACGAAATGCCCGCCATACGGCAGGCTGGCACCTATTGGTGGCATAGCCATTCCGGCCTGCAGGAACAGGCCGGGCATTACGGGCCCATCATCGTCGATCCTACCGGACCCGATCCGGTGCAGGCCGACTACGATTACGTGATGCTGCTCAGCGAATTTACGCCGATGCATCCCCACACAATCATGTCGAAGCTGAAGAAGGGCGAGGGGTACTTCAATTACCAGCAACGCACGTTGACCGATGATTATCCGCTGACCGGAGAAGAGCGCCGGATGTGGGCAGAAATGCGCATGATGCCGACAGATATCCTCGACGTCACGGGCTCGACCTACACTTACCTCGCCAATGGACACGGTCCCGAAGAAGGGCTGGAATATCTGTTTTCGCGCGGCAAGCGGGTCCGCATCCGGGTGATCAATGGCAGCGCCATGTCCTTTTACAACGTCCGTATTCCCGGGCTGAAATTCTGGGTCGTAGCGGCCGACGGTCTCAACGTGAGGCCGGTCGAGGTCGAAGAGTTCCAGATCGGCACCGCCGAGACCTACGATATAGTCGTCGAACCGACCGGCGAAGCGCATACCATCGTCGCGGAAAGCATGGATCGCTCGGGCATGGCGGTCGCGACGCTTGCCAGCCGCCCCGGTGCCCGCGCGCCTGTCCCCGCGCTGCGCGATCCGCCGCTCCTGACGATGGCCGATATGGGCATGGCGGGTATGGGTGGCATGGCTGGAATGGAAGGTGACATGTCAGGCATGGATCATAGCGCGATGGGACATGGAACCTCGCCGCCGGACGGTATGGACATGAGCGACAGCGGCGACGGGTCAAGCGAGGGAGCGATGGCCGGAATGGCTGGAATGTCGATGGGCGGCATGGACATGCGCGACACGTCCAGGCTGCCACCCGATGTGAAGGTCAGTCCAGGCATAGACATGGTTGCCATGAACCCGCAGGACCGGATGGGCGATCCTGGTATCGGCCTCGACAAGGTTCCGCATAAGGTGCTGAACTACAAGGATCTGGTCGCGCTCGAACCGAATGACGATCTGCGCACGCCGTCGCGCCAGATGGAAATTCATCTCACCGGGAACATGGAACGCTACATGTGGTCGTTCGACGGCGAGAAGTTCTCGGCCGTCAGCGACGAGCCGATCCGCTTTGCCTATAACGAACGGGTTCGGGTCAAGCTGGTCAACAACACCATGATGGCGCACCCGATCCACCTTCACGGTCATTTCTTCGAGCTCGTCAACGGCGCACCTGCCGATCGCCAACCACAAAAGCACACGGTGGTCGTGCAGCCCGGCGGCTTCGCCCAGTTCGATCTCACCGCCGACGAGCCAGGAGACTGGGCGTTTCACTGCCATCTTCTCTATCACATGCATGCCGGCATGTTCCAGATCGTAACGGTCGCGCAGGAAGCAGGGCAACCAGACGTACAGCGCGTGGGAGAGAGCGGATGAAGTATATGATCGCGCTCATGCTCGCCGGAACGGCAACGCCCGCCTTCGCGCAAGACCATGGCCATAACCATTCCATGCCGATGCAGCCTGCCGACCCGCAGGACGCAGAGGAGGCCGCCGAAGAGGAAGGCAGCGGAGAGGATGCTTCGCCGCCATCCTCCGCAATGCCCATGGACCATTCGCAAATGGA
The DNA here is from genome assembly GCF_042095715.1 of Qipengyuania sp. Lineage (GTDB taxonomy): Bacteria > Pseudomonadota > Alphaproteobacteria > Sphingomonadales > Sphingomonadaceae > Qipengyuania. Next base: position 47,486 of record NZ_JBELMO010000006.1, read on the forward strand.
CCATGGTGCAATGGATCACCAATCCATGCAGCCGCAAGGTGAAGGTAGCCCCGAGATGCCGCAACCCATGGGCCAGTCACCTGTAGACCACTCACAGATGGATCATTCGCAAATGGGCCATGGGTCGATGGATCAGTCCGGAGTGGTCGACGACCAAGCGGGCGGAGAAATGGACCATTCCGCCATGGGTCATGAGGCGATGGCGATGGACATTCCCTCGGGTCCGCCGCCCGCTTCCGCGGGTTCGGGCCCTGCACGCGCCGCAGATGCCATATGGGGTGTTGAGGCAATGCGCGAGAGCCGTGAGCAGTTGCGCGATGAACAGGGCGGCCAGACATATTTCTGGTTCCAGGGTGACCGCGTCGAATACCGCGCGCGCGAAGGATCCGACGGCTATCTGTTCGACCTTCAGGGGTATTACGGTGGCGATCTCGACAAATTCTGGTTCAAATCGGAAGGTGAAGGCAGTTTCGGCGAGAAGATCGAAAGCGCCGAAGTCCAGGCGCTCTACAGTCGCGCTATCGCGCCGTTTTTCGATTTCCAGGCCGGTATCCGGCAGGATTTCGCGCCATTGGACCGCACCTATGCGGTGGTCGGCATCCAGGGCCTCGCACCCTATCTGTTCGAGGTGGATGCCGCCGCATTCCTGTCCGACAAAGGCGACCTGACGGCGCGCATTGAGGCCGAGCTCGACCAGCGAATTACCCAGCGCCTGGTCCTTCAACCCCGTGTGGAAGCGTCCTTTTCGGCGCAGGACGTGCCTGAACTGGGCATCGGTGCGGGCTTGGATACAGTCGAAGCCGGCCTTCGCCTGCGTTATCATTTCGCGCGTGAGTTCGCGCCCTATATCGGGATCGATCAGGAATGGAGGATCGGTCAGAGCGCCGACTACGCACGCGCCGAAGGAGAAGATCCCAGCGTGACGAATTATGTCGTCGGCATACGGTTCTGGTTCTGAGTAACAAGGAAAGTTCGATGCACACTACAATCATTCGGGGCGTGGCCGCTGCGGCGCTTGCTTTATCCGCGGCACCGGCGTTGGCCCAGGACATGGACCATTCCGCGCATGGGGAGCATTCGCAATCGAAGCAGATGGACCATTCGGCGCAGGGCATGAACCAGGCGGATCATATGGCGGCCATGAACGACGACGTCGCGGGGGCGGAGGCTGCTCTCACAGCGTATCGTAACGCGCTGACGGCGCGCGATGCTGAGGCCATGACAGCCTTGTTTGCGGAAGAATCCTTCGTTTACGAGAACGGAAAGGATGAAGGCAGCTTCACGAACTACATGGCGCATCACCTGGGGCCTGAACTGGACGCGATCACCAGTTTCACCTTCGGTGAGCCGACCGTTGCAGTCACCCGGATGGGACACATGGCTTACGGCCGGGAAACCTATACCTACCGGATTGAACTGGCGGATGGACGCGTGATCGATCGCGAAGGCGTGGCAACGTCGGTACTCACGCACGACGCCAATGGCTGGAAGATCGTGCAATACCATTCATCGTCGCGTCCTCCCCGCAACCAATAAGACCTCATGGCGTCGGTTCCAGCTCTACGAAAGCCGTCACGCAAGCTGCGGCTGCACATATTCGGCAGCAAGCTGCATAAGTGGCTCGCGCTTGTTGTCGGCGTGCAGGTGCTGTTGTGGATGGGAACCGGCGCTATCATGTCCTTTCTCAAGATCGAGCAGGTACGGTCCGAGCACGTCATATCGCGCGAGGCCGAAACACTCGATCCTGAGTTTCCGGCGCCGCAATGGTTGGTGGATCGACAGGGCATCGTTGCCGTGACGACCAAGTCCGTAGCTGGCCGTCCCCTCGTTCAAGTCGAGCGTAGCGATGGCTCGATGACGCTTCATGAGACCGAGACCGGAACGAGGGTATCTCCCCTCCCACTCGCCGATGCCCAGGCCATCGCTTCGCGGGCCTGGACCGGTCCCGAGACCTCGATCACCGGTGCTAAGCTGATCGAGCGCCCGATAGGAACAGAGTTCCGAGGTCCGTTTCCGGCGTGGCAAATCACCTTCTCCGATCCAGACGCGACGAGGCTCTACATCGATGCGTCGAGCGGCGCGATTCTCGCCGCTCGAAGCGATACCTGGCGCTTCTTCGACTTCGTCTGGGGCTTGCACATCATGGACTGGACCCAGCGCGACCGGATCAACAGCTGGTGGCTGCTGCTTTTCGGAATCGGTGGAACGGTCATCGCGTTGTCGGGCTTTGTACTGCTGGCGAACCGGTTCCCGAAACTGCGCCGCAGAAAGGTCCGGTGATCTATCCAAGGTATCCAATAATCGCGCTAATGATAGAAAGGCGCAATGTCATCCCTGCCCAGAAGTATCGGGAAAGTTTGCCAAGATCAAAACAGCGAGGCCCGTCATGAACAGTTCCGAACAAACCGCACCTCATCGAAAGGTTTCGATTCTACCGCGGATAGTCGCGATTCTGATCGGACTCATCGGTGCAACACTGTTTGCCGGTGGCATCTGGCTCGCAATCCTTGGCGGCTCGCTTTACTATGGGCTGACCGGCGCGGCGCTGCTTGCTTCCGCCTATTTCATCTTTCGCGGGAAAGCCTTGGGCGCGTGGATTTACGTCGGCATCTATATGGTGACCGTGCCCTGGGCATTATGGGAGAGCGGCAATGATCCGTGGGCGCTCGTGCCGCGGCTTGTTGGTCCGACCGTTCTCCTCGCTCTGGTCGCTTTGGTTTCACCCCGCCTTTATCGGCCGACAAGATGGCCAGTTGCACTTGCAGGGGCTGGGGGAGCGGTGGTGTTCCTTGCGGTTGCACTCTGGGTTGCATCGGCATCGGGCCCCGATCCGGTGAGGGGGGAACTCCCGATAGCCCAGGCCGGGATAGAGTTCGAGGATGTGGGCGTTGACTGGCCAGCCTGGGGAGGAACCCATTCAGGTCAGCGTTATTCGCAGTTGGATCAGATCACACCGGCCAATGTCGGCGGCCTGAAGCGCGCATGGATAGCACATACCGGCGATCTGCCCCTAGGTGCGGGTGAAGGCAAATACGCCCCAGAAACGACCCCGCTGAAGATCGGCGACCGTTTGTATCTGTGCTCGGCGATGAATATTCTCATCGCGCTCGACGCGCAAACCGGCGCGGAAATCTGGCGCCACGATCCACAAGTCTCCACCGCCGCCATTCCCTATTCGGCCTCCTGCCGCGGCGTGACCGCCTACACCCGCCCACGGGACAGCGGCACACAGCTTTCCGGAGGCGCCCAAGGCTCTCCTTCCCAGAATGGAGGCGCGCCGCTCGTACCTTCGAGAGCTGCAGCGAATTGCGCGATGCGCATTATTGAAGGGACGCTCGATGGCCGTCTCATCGCCGTCGATGCCGAAACCGGCCGCCCCTGCGCCGACTTTGGCGTCAACGGCGAGGTCGATATCAAAGAGGGCATGGGCCAGACATATCCAGGCATGGTGGCGATCACGGCTCCTCCGGTGATCGTGCGCGGCAACATCGTGACGGGCCATCAGGTTCTCGACGGGCAGCGCAACAGCGCACCGTCGGGCGTAATCCAGGCGTTTGACGCCGTTACCGGGGAGCGCGCCTGGGCATGGGATATGGGGCGTCCGGGAGAATTTGGCGAACCTGCTCCAGGCGAGCAATTCACGCGCGGGACGCCCAATATGTGGACGACGGCTTCGGCGGACGAGGAATTCGGTCTCGTCTACCTTCCCATGGGCAACAGCGCGGTCGATTACTGGAGTTCGGATCGCAGTCCACAGGAAAACGAATTCTCGACGGCGCTCGTGGCATTGGACGGCGAGACGGGCGAGCCACGCTGGCGTTTCCAGACCGTATACAAGGACGTCTGGGACTACGACCTCGGGAGCCAGGCAACGCTTGTCGATCTGCCGGGCGGAACGCCGGCGATTATTCTCCCGTCGAAGCAGGGCGAGATCTACATTCTCGACCGACGTACCGGTCGACCGCTGCACACCGTGATCGAGCGCGCCGTGCCGCAAGGTGGTGTGGAGCCCGCCGAGCGCACCGCCACGCAGCCCTATTCGGGCTTTGCGACGCTGCGCAGACCCTCTCTCGAAGAACGCGACATGTGGGGCATGACGCCAATCGACCAGATGATCTGCCGCATCCAGTATCGGCAGTCGGCCTATGATGGCTACTATACGCCTCCCACGTCAGATCGCCGGTGGATCCAGTATCCCGGTTACAATGGTGGATCCGACTGGGGATCGGTGGCGATCGATCCGCGCCGCGGAGTGATCTACGCCAACTATAACGACATGCCCAACCACAACCGCCTCGTCCCTCGCGCAGTGGCGGACGAAAAGGGATGGGAGCCGCGCGGCCCGCAGGGCAATCAAGGTGGCGGTGGTTCTGAAGGTGAAGGCTCGCCCCAGACCGGTACGCCGTTCGCCATCGACGTCAACGCGGGCTGGCGGCTCGGGCTGACCGGCCTTCTGTGTAAAGAGCCGCCTTATGGCGGCATTCGTGCGATCGACATGAGTAGCGGCGAGACGCTATGGGACCGGCCCTTCGGTTCGGCACGCGCAAACGGTCCCTGGGGTCTTGCTCTTGGCATTCCGTTCACGATCGGTACGCCCAACAATGGCGGCGGTGTCGTGACGGCAGGAGGACTGCTGTTCATTGCCGCGACGACCGACAATCTGATCCGCGCGATCGACGTAGAAACCGGTGAAACCGTCTGGACCGACGTCCTGCCGGGCGGCGGCCAAGCCAACGTGATGACCTACTCCCAGGACGGCCGCCAGTATGTCGTGGTTATGGCAGGCGGGCATCATTTCATGAAGACACCTGTCAGCGACGCAATAGTAGCCTACGCGCTGCCCTGGAACTAGCTAAGGAGAAATCACTGGGCAGAGGGATTGCCTGCCAGCGTTCCTAGGCAGAACCGGCATTGATCGCTTCAAGCTTCGTGTCCGTCATCACAAATAAGGCCATTTGCCGCTTCGTGACACCCCGGTTTTCTAGCGATTATTTCGATCCTGCACTTGCATTTCGAAAACCGGAAGCTTCACCCCCCGCAATCGCAAAGCATTGGCAATAACCGAAACCGATGATAGGCTCATCGCCGCTGCCGCAATCATCGGGTTGAGCAGCAGTCCAAACGCCGGGAACAGCACCCCTGCGGCAACCGGTATCCCGAGCGTGTTATAGGCAAAGGCGAAGAACAGGTTCTGGCGGATGTTGCGCATGGTCGCGCGCGACAGGATGATTGCCTGCACTACCCCGGTCAGATCACCACGCACCAATGTTACACCGGCGCTTTCGATCGCTACATCCGTGCCCGTTCCCATGGCAATGCCGACATCGGCGGCTGCCAGAGCCGGCGCATCGTTTATACCATCGCCCGCCATGGCGACGCGGCGTCCTTCACTCTTCAGCCTTTCAATCTCGCGGTGCTTGTCCTCGGGCGAGACATTGGCGTGCACCTCGTCGATGCCCATTTCCCGCGCGACCGCTTCAGCCGTTGCTCGGCTATCGCCGGTCAGCATGACCACGCGGATATCGCGAGCGTGCAAAGCGGCGATGGCTGCCGCGCTGGTCGGCTTGATCGGATCGGCCACCGCGATCATCCCCGCAGGGTGCCCATCGAATGCGACAAACATCACTGTTTGTCCTTGCGAGCGACCGCTTTCCGCAGAGCCCAGCCAGACATCGTCATCGATCCCCACCCGCCGCATCATCTTTTCATTGCCGATGGCGATGCGACGATTCTGTACATTCGCCTCGACGCCTTCCCCCGTGGTCGAAGCCAGGTCTGTGGCTTCGGCAGGCGAAACACCGCGGGCCCGCGCGCCTTCTACTATGGCGTGCGCGAGCGGGTGTTCGCTGCCCATCTCGACGCCCGCGACCGCGGCAAGGAATTCGGTTTCGTTGATACCCTCGACCGGGTCGACCGCAACCAGGTCAGGCTTACCCATCGTCAACGTGCCGGTCTTGTCGACCACCAACGTATCGATCTTCTCCAATGTCTCCAGTGCTTCGGCATTGCGGATCAGGATGCCATGCTGCGCGCCCTTGCCTGTGCCGGTCATCACCGACATCGGCGTGGCAAGCCCCAGCGCGCAGGGACAGGCGATAATCAGAACAGCAATCGCATTGACCAACGCATAGGCAAGCGCTGGCGCGGGACCCCAGATGGCCCACACCGCAAAGGTGACGATCGCAACAACCACGACCGCAGGAACGAACCAGCCCGCGACCTGGTCCGCGAGCCGCTGGATCGGCGCGCGGCTGCGCTGCGCCTCGGCAACCATCTGGACGATCTTGGACAGCATCGTGTCCTTGCCGACATTGGTGGCACGCATGATGAAGCCGCCGGTCTGGTTCACGGTCCCGCCGATAACCGTATCGCCCGCGCGCTTGGTCACGGGCAGAGGCTCGCCGCTGACCATGGATTCGTCGATCGCGCTTGAACCCTCCTCGATTTCGCCATCGACCGGCACTTTATCGCCGGGCCGCACTCGCAAGCGGTTGCCGGTCGCCAATTCGTCAAGCGGCACTTCGCGTTCGTCGCCATTGCCGAATATCTTCACCGCCGAGGGAGGTGCGAGTTCGAGCAGCGCCCTCAGGGCGCTGGAAGTCGAACCGCGCGCCTTGAGTTCGAGTACCTGGCCCAGAAGCACGAGCGTGGTGATAACCGCCGCCGCCTCGTAATAAACGCCCACGCGCCCCGAGTGGTCGCGGAAGGCAGGCGGGAACAGATCCGGCAGCGCCGTTGCCACGAGGCTGAACACATAGGCAATGCCCACGCCGATCCCGATCAGCGTAAACATGTTGAGATTGCGGGTCTTGAGCGATTGCCAGGCCCGGACGAAGAAGGGCCAGCCGCCCCACAGGACCACCGGCGTGGCAAGGAGGAACTGCGCCCATTGCGCCCTGGCAGGCTCAATCAGGCGGTCGAAGCTGATCCCCGGGATCATGTCTCCCATTGCATAGACAAACAGCGGCAGCGTCAGGAGCGCGCTCCACCAGAACCGGCGGCGCATGTCGACCAGTTCCGGATCGGGCCCTTCATCCAGGCTGACAGTCTCGGGTTCGAGCGCCATTCCGCAGATCGGGCATGAGCCGGGACCGGGCTGGCGGATCTCCGGGTGCATCGGACAGGTGTAGATAGTGCCTTCCGGCACGTCCTCAACAGCATCGAGATGCGCGTTCGACAGATAGAGCTGGGGGTCCAGGAGGAATTTGTCGTGGCAGCGCGAAGAACAGAAATAGTGCTCCGCCCCCTCATGCTTGGCCTTGTGTTTCGCGCCGTCGATCTCGACGCTCATCCCGCAGACCGGATCGATCGCGGTTCCCTTGATCACGCTTTCATCCCTGCTCATGACCATTCCTTCCTAGCTGTTCACCACGACGAACTGCCCCATCATGCCCGCATCCTCGTGTTCGAGGATGTGGCAGTGATACATGTAGGGCGTGTCCGGGTCGCTATGTTCCTCGAAGCGCAGCAGCACGCGCACCTGCTCGCGCGGATTGACAATAACCGTGTCCTTGAAACCGGTTTCCAGTGGCGGGGGCGCGTGGCCATCGCGGTCGATCACACGAAACTGGACGTTATGAATATGAAAAGGGTGGGCCATCATCGAAGCGTTGGCGATTTCCCAGATTTCCCACTGGCCGACGGGCACCCGCTCGTTGATGACATTCATGTCCATGCTGGCACCATTGATAGACATCCCGCCGCCCATCATGCCCATATCGAGCACGAACCTCCGGGTTCGCACTGCAAGTGAAGGGTCGAGTGCTGGTAGCGCGGCAAGCTGCGGCGGCAGATTCCTTCTCGGCGAGGAGCCAGAGGGTCTGATATCGAGGATCCGGAACGGCTCGTCCGTCCGGGCATCGTCGCGGCGTCGGCCCATCATACCGCCGCCCATCATGCCGCCGCCGTTGCCCATCATGCCCATCGAATTGTCCGGACTGGTCGCCAGAAGGCTGAGTGGGCGCCCCTCGGAAAGATCGACGAGGATCTGCGCCCGCTCACCCGGTGCGAGCCTGAGCGAGCGGACTGCATGCGGGCGATCCAGCAAGCCGCCATCGCTCGCGATGAGCTCCATGGTCTGACCACCGGACAGCGAGAAATCGTAGAAGCGTGCGTTCGATCCATTGAGGATCCGCAAGCGTAACTGACCGGTCCGAGCGTCAAACACCGCGTTTTGCGTGCCATTGACGTAGAGTCGATCCCCGCGCACGCCCATCATTTGCGCATGCATATTCTGCGGATAGAGGAGCTTGCCGGAGTTATCGAGCACGCGGTCCTGAACGATAAGCGGAATATCATCCACGCCGTATTCGCTCGGCAGGTCCAGCGCGTCCTCTTCATCATCACGGACATAGATCGGCGCGGCAAGACCAGCATAGACCTGCGGTCCCGTGCCGCGATGCAGGTGCGAATGATACCAATAGAGAGAGGCACGCTGGCGAACTTCGAAAGACGGGCTCCAGCGCGCGCCGGGGCGGATAAGCTGGTGCGGTCCGCCATCCGCAGCGGCGGGAAGCTCGAACCCGTGCCAGTGGACTGTCGCGCCGTCGTCCAAGCCGTTGTCGACATGCAACCGGACCCGCTCGCCGCGGCGCATCTCCAATGTCGGACCAAGATAAGGCGCGTTTATACCGATCGTAGGCGAAACGACCCCGGGAACGAATTCCTTCTGCCCCGCGGATATCGACAGTCGAAAGACCCGTTCGCCTTGTTCGACAATTCCCTGATTGAGCTCGGGAATGGCGAGCGGATTGGCGCCGGCTCCATCCGCACTAAACAGCGAATTTTGCGCTTCGCATGCAGACAAGGGAAGTGCCACGAGGCCGGCAGCCGCTGTGCCAGCCCGTCGCAGCAAGGCACGACGGTTGAGGCTGGATGCAATCGACCACTGGTCCATCTTACTTGCTCCGGAGATATTTGATCAGTGCAGCGATGCCCAACACCATGAGGATGGTCAGCAATAAGCAGAACAGGCCCATGATCCCCATCATGGCCGCTGGCATGTCACCGTTCATCATCGTACTTCTCCTATTGTGCCGACCCCGAAAATGATCCGGGGCCGGTTCACAATTACTTCTTGGTGATCGAAGTGATCGTGTTGCCGCCTTCGCCGGTTGTGAAGTCGAACGAGATCGTGTCGCCAACCGCCACGTCCTGACGCAGCTGTTCGTCGGCTTGGAACCCCATCGTCATGGCGGGCCATTCGATCGCGGGGACAGCGCCGTGATCGACTGTGATCGTTCCCGCATCGGCGTCGATGGCGGTGACGATCCCTTCGGCGCTGGCGGTCCGCATCGCGCCATCCGATCCCATCATCGGCATGTCGCTATCGTCCATCGGCATCTGAACGTCTGCCATGGCCGTGTCGTCCATCGCTTCGGTATCGTCGCCCGAGTCGCACGCGGCGAGAGCCAGCGGCGCTGCCAATAGGGTCACGAGGGTTGTAATACGCATTCTTCTTCTCCTTCGAGGGGTTTGGACCGTTTGGCCCTGGGCCGCCGCATCATCAGAAAGGCGGCGGGAAGTACGAACATTGAAAGCAGCGGGGCGGTGATCATCCCGCCGATCATCGGGGCCGCGATACGGCTCATCACCTCGGATCCGGCGCCAGTGCCGATCAGGATCGGAAAAAGTCCAGCGAGGATCACGGCGACGGTCATCGCCTTGGGCCGGACGCGCAGCAGCGCGCCTTCGCGGATGGCTGCCGATACCTCCTCGGCATCGAGATCGCCCTCCCGCCGTTCCAGCGCGGCCTTCAGGTAGATCAGCATGACCACTCCGAATTCCGCTGACACGCCTGCCAGCGCAATGAACCCGACGGCGGTGGCGACGGATTGGTTGTATCCCATCAGGTAAAGTAACCAGAACCCGCCGGTCAGCGCGAATGGCAGCGTGCCCATGATCAGCAGCGCCTCGTCGAAGCGGCGGAAGATCAGGTAAAGTAGCAGGAAAATGATCGCCAGCGTCGCCGGTACGACGATCTGCAACCGCTCGTAAGCGCGCGTCAAATATTCGAACTGCCCAGCATAGGACAGGCTGACGCCGGCGGGCAGATCGACCTCGGCACCGATTGCCTCCTGCAAATCGCCCACCACCGAGGTGAGGTCGCGCCCGCGTACATCGACATAGACATAGCTCGTCGGCCGGCCTTGCTCGCTCTTGAGCATGGGCGGCCCGCTGGTCACGCGGACGTCCGCCACTGTACCAAGCGTAATCTGCTGTCCCGCGGGGGTTAGAACCGGAAGATTGCGCAGCTCATCGACGCTGTCGCGAATCTCGCGCGGATAGCGGACATTGACCGGATAACGGGCCAACCCCTCCACCGTACGCGCGACATTTGCGCCGCCGATCGCGCCCGATACAATCTGCTGCACATCGGCGATGTTGAGCCCGTAGCGGGCTGCTTCCAGACGATTGATATCGACATCGACATAGCGCCCGCCTGAAAGCCTTTCGGCCAGGGCCGAACTGACGCCCGGCACCTCCTTCGCAATCTGTTCGACCTGTAGCGCCACTCGTTCGATTTCGCCCAAATCTTCGCCCGAGACCTTGACCCCGATGGGGCTCTTTATGCCGGTGGCGAGCATGTCGATGCGGTTGCGGATTGGGGGCACCCAGACATTGGCGAGGCCCGGAACCCGGACCACGCGATCGAGTTCTTCCACCAGCTTGTCAGGCGTCATCCCTTCGCGCCATTCCTCGCGCGGCTTGAAGCTGATCGTCGTCTCGAACATCGTCAGCGGCGCGGGATCGGTGGCCGTATCAGCGCGGCCCGCCTTGCCGAAAACGGTATCGACTTCGGGCACCGTTTTGATCAGGCGGTCGGTCCGCTGAAGCAGGGCCGAGGCTTCCCCCGGTGAAAGTCCGGGAAGCGCGCTCGGCATGTAGAGAAGATCGCCCTCGTCGAGCGGCGGGAGAAACTCGCCGCCCAGCCGCGTAAAAGGCACCAGCGTCGTCGCGAATATCAGTCCTGCGATGACCAGCGTCGCCTTCGGACGCCGCATCACCCAGTCGAGCCCCGGACGATAGGCACGGGTCAGCGCCTTGTTGATCGGGTTGCTGTCTTCCCGCGGTATCTTGCCGCGGATCAGCCATCCCATGAGGACCGGAACCAGCGTGATCGAGAGGATTGCAGCCGCTGCCATCGCGTAGGTCTTGGTGAAGGCCAGCGGAGCGAAGAGCCGTCCCTCCTGTGCCTGCAAAGTGAAGACCGGCAGGAACGAAAGGGTGATAATCAGCAGGCTGAAAAACAGCGCCGGACCGACTTCCTTGGAAGCATCCGCGACGATCCGCCAACGCTCCTCACCCGACATGACCGTATCGGGATTTTCCTCGGTCCATCGCTCGATGTGCTTGTGCGCGTTCTCGATCATCACGACCGCCGCATCGACCATCGCGCCGATCGCAATGGCGATCCCGCCAAGCGACATGATGTTGGCGTTCACGCCCTGGAAGCGCATCACCAGAAAGGCTGCCAGAACACCCAGCGGCAAGGTCACCACGGCGACCAGCGCAGAGCGGGCGTGCCACAGAAACAGCAGGCACACGAGCGCAACGACGACGAATTCCTCGATCAGCTTGGTGGTGAGGTTATCGACTGAGGCATCGATCAACTGCGATCGGTCATAGGTGGTGACGATCTCGACCCCTTCGGGCAGGCTTGCCTGCAACTGGTCGAGCTTCGCTTCGACCGCCTCGATCGCACCGCGCGCGTCGGCGCCTTGCCGCAGAATGACGATGCCGCCTGCGACTTCGCCCTGGCCGTTCAGCTCGGCGATACCGCGGCGCAGTTCGGGGCCGATTTGCACATTGGCGACATCGCCAAGCGTCACCGGCACACCGCCCGCTTCGGCGCGCAAAGGGATCGAGCGGAAATCATCGAGACTGCCGAGATAGCCCGACGAACGCACCATGAATTCCGCTTCGCCCATCTCGACGATGGAACCGCCTGCCTCCTGGTTGCCTGCCTGGATCGCGCTCACGATTTGGCCGTGGGTCACTCCGAAGGAAGCCATGCGGTAGGGGTCGAGCACGATCTGGTACTGCTTGACCATGCCGCCCACACTGGCGACCTCGGCGATCCCAGGTATAGTCTTCAGCTCGTAGCGCAGGAACCAGTCCTGCAGGCTGCGCAGTCCGGCCAGATCGTGGCCGCCGCTGCGGTCGACCAAGGCGTATTCGTAGATCCATCCCACGCCGGTCGCGTCAGGGCCGAGAGTACTTTCGACTCCGTCAGGCAAGCGGTTCTGGACCTGGTTGAGGTATTCGAGCACGCGCGAGCGCGCCCAGTAGAGATCGGTCCCGTCCTCGAAAATCACATAGACATAGCTATCGCCGAAAAACGAATAGCCTCGCACGGTCTTTGCTCCCGGCACCGAGAGCATGGTCGTCGCCAGTGGATAGGTAACCTGGTCCTCCACGATACGCGGGGCCTGCCCGGCATAGTTGGAGCGGATAACCACCTGCACGTCGGACAAATCGGGAAGCGCATCGACAGGGGTGGTCCGCACTGCCCAGAAGCCGGCGAGCGCCAGGCCGATCGCCGCCAGAACCACGAAAAGGCGGTTGGCGATCGAACTGTCAATGATCCGCGCGATCATTGGCCGGTCTTCCGGATCGAGACGATGCGCGGACCGGTGCTTGCCTGAACGAAGGTAAAGGTCACCCGGTCGCCGCGTTGGAAACCGCGAACCTGGGCCGGACCTTCAGTGGCAAAACCCATCGTCATGGCTGGCCATTCCAGAGCTTCGACCGGCCCGTGCCGCAAGGTAATGCTGCGGGAAGTGATGCGTTCGATCGTACCTGTGGCTCGATAGGTGCGCGGCTCGTCCGCATCCGCCTGCGCCTGTGCGCCTTCTTCACCGGCAGCCGTCGGTGCATCATCGATGGGACGTACATCGATACCCGCAAGGCTGGCTTCGGAATCGAGCAGGAACTGGCCGGAGGTAACCACCTCCTCGCCTGCCGCGAGGCCCGCGAGAACTTCGGTGCGGCCGCCTGCTTCTCGCCCGATCCGGACTTCGACAGGTCGGTATCCTCCGCTTTCCTGAGTGATCATCACCAGCGTGCGTTCGCCGGTGCGGATCACGGCCTCCGACGGGATGAGCAATGCTTCACGCCGTTCAGGAGCGATCGTGACCTGCGCAAACATGCCCGGTTTCAGGCGAAGGCCGGGGTTGGGCATCGCCGCGCGCACGGTAATCGTCCGGCTTGCCTCCTGTGCACTCGGCAGGATGGCAATGATCCGCCCTGCAAATCGCTCGCCAGGAAAAGCGGTGAGCGTCACGCTTACCGGCTGTCCCACGCGGGCGCTTCCCGCAAGGGCCTCGGGCACAGCGGCCTCGAGCCAGATCGGACTGTAGCCGCTGATTTCGGCGAGGCTTTGGCCTGCCATGACGGTCATGCCCGGCCTTACACCGAGCGAGGTAATCGCGCCCGATTGCGGCGCGGTGACGGTGATCGTCGATTGGGGTCTCCCGCTTCGAGCCACCGAGGAGATCACGCCTTCCGGCATCCCGAGCAATCGAAGGCGCTGGCGGGCTGCACTGGTAAGCGCCGCGTCGCCAGTGGCCGCCACGGCAAGAAATTCCTGCTGGGCGCCGCCCCATTCGGGCACCAGCAAATCGACGACCGGCGCGCCTTTCGCGATCAGATCCTGCGGGGCGTGGCCGTATGTTCGCTGAACATAGCCGCCCGCGCGTGGCTGGACGATCGCTACCTCGCTGCCATTGTAGGCAAGCGTGCCGGTCACCGTCGTTTCCGGTTCCAGCACGCCGTATTCGGCCTCGGCAGTGCGGATCCCGAAGTTCTGGACCATTCCGGAATCGATGCTGACCCCTTCGCCAGCCTGCGCATCGCCGCCCGCGCATTTGGGAACCAGCTGCATGTCCATGAATGGCGACTTGCCCGGCTCGTCGAAGCGCTGATCCGGCACCATCGGATCGTACCAGTAGAGCACTTCTTCGCAGCCGGCATCGGCAGCGGCGTCACCGCCATCGCTGCCGCCGCCGAGCATCGACAGACCGTAGCCAGCCCCCAGGCTGATCAGGGCTATACCCGCCGCCGCTGCATAAGAACGCTGGCGCGGCGAAAGACGTTCGAACACGGCTTTCATGGCCTGTCCTCCCCATATGTAAGTCGTAGAGTTGCAGCGGCTTCGACAGCCATCTGTTCGCGTTCGAGAATCTCGAGTTCGAGCAATGCCAGCGCAGATTTGGCCGCGATCACTTCAACGAGGTCGGCGCGTCCAGCAGCGAAGCTGGCGGTTTCTAGGTCGGCACGGTCGCGCGCGAGCGGGAGAAGCTGGTCACGCGCACGTTCCCATTGCTGTAGCGCGCTGCGCCATTCAGCAAGATCGGTTTCGAACCGGGCCCTGATCGCCCTCAGGCGGTCGACGCGCTCGGCCGAGGCGGCAGCAGCGTCTGCTTCGGCCGCCGCGATGCGCGGATTCTGCCGCCTGTCAGTGAAGATTGGCAAAGTGACCGATCCCATGACCGATATGACACTGCCAAAATCAGGATTACGGTGTCCATAAGTCACGCTGACGCCGAAATCAGGTCGCTTTTCAGCGCGTGCCAGATCGGCTGCAGCTTCGGCACGTCGCTGCTCGGCATCCGCCAGACGCAATTCCGGATTGGCCTCCAACGCGAACCGAAGCTCTTCCGGGTCCACGGTAACTTGGGGAGCGCCCCCCGCAGCGACGGGCTCGCTTCCGGCGATATATCGCTGCAGCCGGGCACGCGCGGCTGCGCGCGCGGCCTCGATCCGGGTAATGGCATCCTCGATTTCGAGAAGCTCGCGCCGGATCGCAAGGCTTTCGGCAGGTCTGGCCGATCCCGAAGCGACGGCACTGACTGCGACCGGAACGAAGTCCCTTAAGCTGTCCAGAGAGTCGCGCGCAAGAGCGAGGCGCTGCTGAGCATAATACAGGCCAATCCAAGCCGTCCCGGCCTCGGCGAGGATGGAACGTTCGGACAAGCCAAGACGGGCTTCGGCAATACCGATTTCGGATCCGGCAAGGCCGTATCGTGCTCGCCGCCTGGCAAGATTGGGAATTTCCTGCTCGATGCCCACCGCGAGCTGCGTCGGCAATTGCGCATACGGATTAAATGCAGCGGGTCCGGTGACCGGCAAGTTCATCACGCCTGCACGAACGCGTGGATCGGGCAATTCGTCCGCTGCGTCCGCAGCATCGCGCCTCGCCTGTACACGCAAAGCGCCCGCTTCAAGCATGGGCTGTTCCGCCCGCGCCGCCGCAAGGGTTTCTTCATAGCCGACCGACTGCGCTTGGGCAGCCTGCGCGACCAGCAGGGCCGAAAACGGCACCCAACCAATTCGCCAGTTCATAAATCTCACTCGTGCAGAGCGAGCTGACGACATAACATGCCGCACCGGCGAAGACCGGTTCGTGCGGCTGCATCGTTCGTCAGTCTCGCAAAAGTCGCAACGCGCCTTCAGGGAAAACTAGACGGTGAGGATTGGTTTTGGAGGAGGCGATTCCGGTCGCGGTGGATCTGTTTCAAACCACGGGGCCGCAGAAACAAGGTAGCTCGGTACCAAACGAAGGGGCGCACCCTCCATTTCAGTCGCATTCGACAGAGCCAAAGGCGGCAAGCAATTCATGGCAATCACGCAATCGAGCGTCATGCTGGAACATGGTCCTGCCGGATCGGTGGATGTATCGTTATCGGCCATCTCGGCACAGTCGCTCATCTCCGCCGCCTCGATCTGAGGAAGGGCTGCCGCATTCGCTCCAACCTGGACAAAGAGTCCGAAGCCAAAAAGGATCAAGGTCAAGGTACGAATGAACTTCACCGGCCCGAGATAGTCGGGGGCGAGGCGATTGACAAGTAACGAGCGATTGCGGACGGGGACCGATCAGATCGCCCCGTCCGCTTTATCCGCGTAAAATCAATAGTCTTGTGCGACTAGCAGCATCCCGCCGAAGCTGGCTCCGAACTGGCCTCCGATACCTCGCGCACGAGGTCGCCGGTTTCCTTCTCAGCTGCGCTTCTGGCGATATCGGCCTGCGCAACGATGCCGCAGCATTTGCCTTCGTCATCGACCACCGGAAGCCGCCGAACCTGATTGTCTTCCATCTTGGTGCAGCATTCGTCGACGCTTGCATCGGCGGTGACAGTAACAGGTGATGATGTCATCACCTCCTCAACGCGTTGGTCGGAGGAATTGCCTTTGGCAACACAGCGGCAGGCGATGTCCCTGTCGGTCACCACGCCCACCAACGCACCGGAATCATCGACAACGGGGATTTGGCCGCAATCATTATCGACCATCAGTAAAGCTGCCTCTTGCACGGTGCTCGATGGATTGCAGCATGCGGGGTTCGATGTCATTACGTCTTGGGCCTTCATGTCGCCTCCTACTCTTCGAAAATTGTAGTTTGATATGACAGAACTACGGTCTCCCCTTACCATGTGTTCCTATTTCAAAGCCGACTCGTTGGTCTTTCGCGCTGGTCCGTATTATCGGCTGCCGAGGAAACCCGAGGCTCGGCAGGAAGGGTGCCGTTAGTTAAATCCAATGCCCGCTCGCTGCGGAAATTGCTCTCGATGTGAGGGAAATCGATCGTTATTTCGTAACAGGGAGAAGGACTGCGTTTTCCCGCACGCTTTCGGGTTGGAAACTCTGTTAGATTGAGGTTTTTAGGCACCGCTCAAGGGTCGTGAGGTCGTTCAAAGTCGAAGCAAGGATCATATCTTGACTGACAACTCCGATAAACCTGTCGTGATCGTTACTGGCTCGAGCGGCTATATCGGCTCAGCCATCGTAAAGAAGCTTGCAGCGAGATACCGCGTGATCGGATTCGACCGCGACGCCGCTCCCCATCCCCCGGCAGAGGCCGAATGCGTCTGTGTCGATGTCACCGACCAGGCGAGCATCGATGCCGCCTTCGAACGCGTTCGAACCGCCTATGGCAAAAGGATCGCCTCCTTCGTCCACCTTGCTGCCTATTTCGATCTTACCGGTGAACCGAACCCCAAATATGACGCGGTGACGGTCAAGGGAACCGGTCGATTGCTCGACGCACTTCAGGATTTCGAAATCGACCAGTTCGTGTTCGTGAGCACGATGCTGGCCCATGCCCCCATCAAGGGCGGCGGGCTGATCGACGAGACCTCGCCGCTGGACACGGATCTGCCCTACCGCGAATCGAAGGTCCGCACCGAGCAGTTGATCCGCGAGAAGCGCGGCGACATCGATGCGGTCTTCGTGCGGCCTGCGGGCGTATACGACGATGAAGGCCATTCGGCGTTTCTGGCACAGCAGGTCGCGCGAATTTACGAGAAGCGGCCGAGCGCCCGCGTCTATCCCGGTGACCTCGACACCGGACAGCCATATTTGCACCTTGAGGATTTGCTCGACGGGATCGAGCGAATCGTCGACCGGCGGAGCGAGCTTCCCAGTGAATGGCCGGTTCTTCTCGGCGAAGATGACGTGATGTCCTATGGCGAACTGCAAAAGTCGCTTGGACGCCTGATCCACGATGAGGACTGGACGACGCGCACGGTGCCGAAGGGCCTCGCCAAGACCGGCGCCTGGGTCGAAAACGAAGTGCTTGGCGAAGAGACTTTCATCCGGCCGTGGATGGTGGACATTTCGGACGACCACTACGAACTCGATCTCAGCAATGCGCGGGAAAGGCTGGACTGGACGCCGCAGCACAGGCTGAGGACCGCCCTCCCGCGGATCGTCGAAGGTCTGAAAGCCGATCCTTCGGCCTGGTACGCTGAGAACAAGCTCAATGCCGCGCGGGTGGCCGGCAGCAATTTCGATGAAGCCGATGAGGCAGAGCCTGCCCCGCTAAGCGAAGATGCTCTGGCGGACCACGCCGGTCACATGCGCAAGATGCATTTCAACATGCTCTGGGTTCATTGGTTTACGATGTTGCTCGGCCTATGGCTCGCGACCACACCGTTTGTCTTCGGGACCTTCGACCAGAGCGAATTTACCGCTGCAGTCACGCGCATAACCGAGGATCGCGATCTCTGGGATCCCGCGCTACGAAGCTGGCTGACAGCCTGGAACGATTTGGTGAGCGGCGTGCTGATCATGATCTTCGCGGCCATTTCCCTTTCGCCGCGCGGAGGCTGGGCGCAATGGGCGAACACCTGTATCGGCATCTGGCTGCTCGGCGCCCCGTTGCTGTTCTGGACGCCCGATGCTGCCGTCTATGCCAACGACACTTTCATCGGCGCACTGGTGATCGCTTTCACCATCCTGGTGCCCATGATGCCGGGCATGGCTCCGGAAGGCATGATGGACGACAGCGACGTGCCGCCGGGTTGGACCTATTCGCCCTCGACCTATGTCCAGCGCATGCCGATCATTATTCTCGGCGCCGTCGGTTTCTTTCTTTCACGTATCCTCACGGCATATCAGCTCGGCCATATCGACGGCGTGTGGGAGCCGTTCTTCGCTTCGCCAAGCGCGCTCAACGGGACCGAATACATCATTACCTCCGATGTCTCCAAGGCCTGGCCGGTGGCCGATGGCGGCATCGGTGCGATGAGCTACATGTTCGAGATCCTGATGGGCGTCATGGGCGGCAGGGCCCGCTGGCGGACCATGCCCTGGATGGTGACACTGTTCGGCATCGTCGTCGTGCCCCTCGGCGTGATCAGCATCTACTTCATCATCATCCAGCCGATCATGATCGGCACCTATTGCACGATCTGCCTCATGGCGGCGGCCGCGATGCTGATCATGATCCCCTATTCGCTCGACGAGCTGGTCGCGATGGGCCAGTTCCTGGTTCTCAACACGCGGCGCGGGCGACCGTTCTGGCGCTCGTTCTTCCGCGGCGACGCGCTGCCAGGCGGCAGCAAGGACTCACATCCCGGTTTCGATGCTCCGCTCGCGGCGATCGGCGGTTCGGCGGCGCGCGGGGTCACGGTCCCATGGACATTGGCCATCAGTGTGCTGATCGGTGCTTTCCTGATGTTCTCCAGGCTCGTTCTTGGGAATGTACCGCCTCTTGCTGACAGCGACCATCTGGTCGGCGCGCTGGTCATCACGGTATCGGTAATTGCCATGGCGGAGGTCGCAAGGCCATTGCGCTTTCTCAACGTCGCGTTCGGTGCCTGGCTCATCGTGGCTCCGTGGCTTATGGACGGAGGCGCCAGTACTGTTGGCAACGTTGTCGGTACGATGCTCGGAGCGCTTCTGATTGTACTGAGCCTGCCAAGAGGGCATCGGAGCGACGAACATTACGGAAGCTGGGACCGGTTCGTTGTTTAGCGGATCGGCATGGCGATGGCGGAGCCAATGCAATAGGATGGTGAGCTTTGGAGCCTATTAATACGGGTAGGCCCGAAGCAGTGTGGCGGGGCGCGCATCCCGCCCTGTGGATCGCCATTTTCGGCGGACTGATTGCCTTCGCCTGGGAAATGTTCCAGCTCCCGTTCTACAGCACTGACGGGCTTGGTCCTGTTGAAGCCGCATACCGATGTGGTCTGGCATCGTTCGGTGACGCGGGTATCATGGTGGCGGCCTATCTGGGCGCCTCGTTGGGAAACCGCCGAACACCTTGGCTTGTCGACTGGCCAATATCCCGCTTCCTTATCTATCTCGCCATCGGTCTCGCGATAACATCCGTGGTCGAAATATTGGCCGTTGGGGCTGCCTGGGGCTGGACCTACAGTCCCACTATGCCGCTAGTCCCTGGGACAAAGATCGGACTCGTTCCCATAATCATGTGGGTTCTTGTCCCGACCGCGACCCTTTGGCTCTCACGAAAAATGGGACTTGGGTCAGCCTAGTCGAAGCGAGCGAAAGTGATTCCTAATGAGCAGCGGTCGCCGGGATGAGCAGCGCGACGAATTGCATCAAGACTGTCACCATCAGGAGAGACAATCGTTACCCGGCCGCCGAAAACATCACCGTCTCCGGAGTCCACCGCAAGGATGGTTTTGATGGACCAGTACTCATGCGGTCACCTGCAATAATTGAAAGCGGTTGGCCTTCAATGGGCTTTGAAAGGAAGTTAGCGTAAGCCAGCAGAGGTCGTGCTATCACGTAACTGCCTGTCGGAGTCCCTTCTCAAGCAGAGCGCAACTCACCGCGCGCTTGACCGAATACCTCAATACTGCCCCAAATTGCTAGGCTGGCCATAATGGCGGCCACGACCAGGTCGGGCCACGCGCGCCCGGTTCCGAAGACACCCAGCGCCGCGCCCAGAACCGCTACATTGCCGATCGCGTCGTTGCGCGAGCAAATCCACACCGAGCGCATGTTGGCATCACCCGTGCGAAACCGGAACAACATCGCGGCAACTGCGAGATTCACCGCAAGCGCGACGGTTCCGATAATGCCCATGGTCCCGGCGTCCGGCGAGGCACCGACAAAGAAACCCCAGATCGCGGAGCCAAGCACCCATAGCCCGAACGCCAGCATGGTCGCTGCTTTGGCAATGGCTGCGCAAGCGCGCCACGCAAGCGCCATTCCGGCAACGCAGAGACTTATGGCGTAATTTGCCGCATCGCCCAGAAAATCGAGTGCGTCAGCCTGCAATGCACGCGAATCAGCAGCAAGGCCCGCCACGATTTCGACGCTGAACATAACCGCATTGAGAATGAGAGCGATCCACAGGATACGGCGCCACAGCGGATCATTATTCGCCTCGACGTCCTCGACAGGACCGCAGCAATTTTTTCCCATTCGCTCGACTCCTTGTGTCGAATCGATTTATACACCTTGTAGTCGCTACAAGGTCAAGCGATCGAGGGAAGCCTATGCGGATCGGTGAACTCGCCCGCGCGGCGGGCGTAAAAGCGGAAACCATCCGTTACTATGAACGCGAGGGCGTTCTCGCGTCCCCGCCCCGCACACAGGCCAACTATCGCGACTACGGTCCCGAGCACGCCCGGAGACTGAATTTCATTCGCCGCGCGCGCGACCTGGGGTTTTCCATGACGCGCATTCGCGAACTTCTCGAACTGGCCGACGACCGGTCGCGGGCCTGCCATGCGGTCGACACGCTGGCACGAGCGCACCTGGGCGAAGTCAACCGCAAGATTGCCGATCTGGAGGCTCTCCGAAGGGAACTGCGCCGGATGCTGGAAAACTGCGAGCAAGGAACGGTCGGCACCTGTCTGGTCATTGAAGCGCTCGCCGAGGGGACTGAAGCGTGAACGCGATATGGATCTATCCCCTTGCCGCGCTCGCCGAGATTGCGGGGTGCTTTGCGTTCTGGGCCTGGTTCAGAATGGACAGGAGCGCCTGGTGGCTCCTTCCCGGAGTATTGGCGCTCGTGTTGTTCGCCTATCTCCTTGCTCGCATTGAGGCGGATGCTGCAGGGCGAGCCTTCGCCGCCTATGGCGGCGTCTATATCACCGCGTCGCTTGGCTGGCTCTGGCTCGTCGAAGATACACAGCCGGATCGCTGGGATCTGCTAGGAGCATTGATCTGCCTCGGCGGTGCCACAGTCATCCTTTTCGCGCCACGCGTGGCCTGAAAGATCGCGACGAATCCCTGATACTGAAAACACCGGTCGACTTTTCAGGGATACGATTGTCGTTCGAGAACCAGGATTCGCGGACGAGCTCACCCCCAGGCGTCCGCAACAGTCTTGGTGGGGAGTTCCGCCCTGCCCAATCCCGTCTGGCATTCGATCTAGGGTCAGCTTTCATCTCAGTTCTCGCCTCCAAGCACGCAAAATGAAGGGGGCGCGAACATCAACGCCAAAAGCCTCACGCGGAGTTTAAAAACTGACCCGAGCACCACCCACAATGCGCCGCGGAACCCCTGGTCGCAGACCGAACGGGCGCCTGCTCACGGCGTATTGATTGTCGAGAACATTGTCGACGCGCGCAAACAGGGAGAATTTGTCAGTCAGCGCGTAACTTCCCGCAATATCGAAGACGATGCGATCATCGATCCTCTCGTTTTCAGCAACGGCTCCGCTTCCTGGATTGTCGCGCAACTCGGAAACGTAGTTGGCGCCAACGGTAGCCGCCGCACGTCCCATGTTTACCCCCGCTTCGACATAGAGCTGATGGCGCGCGATGCACGGCAGGTCATCGCCTTCGTTTACGTCGCCAAAAAATTCGCTGTCGAAGCTGCTGTCGAATTCTGCATCCGTGAACGTGTAGGCAAGCGAGAGCGGGAACGAGACCGAATTGGAAAGGCGAGGTTCAACCGCCGCCGACAGTTCCAGCCCTTTGACCGTAACCGCGCCGCCATTGAACTGATCGCCAATATCACCGACGCTGCAGCCCACGGATTGAGTGCAGTTGCCCAGAAGGTTCGAGTAGTCGTTGTAGAAGCCGATCGCGGAGACCTGGACCTTGTCGCTCCGATAGCGGACCCCGGCTTCGTAGTTCCAGCTTTCCTCGGCCCGTGCATCAGGATTGCCTGGACCGGGAGGTGAGAAACCGCGCGACACACCTGCCAGCAATATGGCATCACCCAACTCGTAGGTGGCGCCAAGACCTGGCAACCACTGATCGATATTGGTCTGACGGACACGTGTCGGCCCATTTGAGCGATCCGGGTCCGACCCGGCATAGTCGAGCCGGGTCAGGTCAATCCCTTCATACCTCAAGCCGGGAGTCAGTGTCAGGGCACCGATCTCGATCCGGTCCTCGATATAGAACGCGATCGCCTTTGCTTTCGCTTCCCGGTTGGCTTGCTGACCAAGATCGGTCTGCCGTTCGAAGACGAGATCACCCCCGATCTGTGAGTAGAATTCCTCGTTTTGCAGCCTGTCTTCCTCATCCTCGTGGTAGCGGACAGATACGGCAAGGTTGTGCCTCGCGCCGCCCATCTCGAAGGGGCGCTCAAGCGAAATCTGAGCGCCTTCGCTGCGATAGACGCGGTTGTTGTTCCGTATGCGAACCGCGCCCTCGAAGCTATCCGCCCCGCGCAAGATGCTAAGCGCCCCGGCATTGTCCTCTGGATTAACGAAAACCGAGCTAATTGAATCGAAGCTGCCATCGCCGTCGAAGTCGATATCCTGGAGCTTGGACCAGCTGCGGGCAAAGTCGTTCCGGTACAGCGTAGCTGTGATCCTCGTTCCGTCAGAAAATGCCAAGCTGCCGGTAACGCGATATTGATCGTGCTCACCGGAAAAAGCGTCGCGCTGGCTTGCCGCATAGCGACGATAGGGCTCCGCGGCGAAATCGGTGTCGGCAAGTCCAAGGTACGTCTCGTTGGCTTCAAGGTCCGATCGGCCATAGACGAATTCCAGTCGCGCCTCGACAGGCGCGTCCGGTGCTGTGTGAACAGCCAAGCGTCCACGGTAATCCTGTCGCTCGAAACCGGTGTCGGCGTCGGGAAGCCCATCAATCGTCTTGAAGCCGTCGCTGCCCTGCTGGTAGGTTTCAAGCAGCGCGCCGACGTAGTCCGTGTCTCCACCGACCCAGGCCTGTCCCTGATAATAGTCGCGCGACCCGTATTGCCCGAAAGCGTAGCCAGCCAGCCCGTCGGCCGGAATGTCGGTCGACCGAAGATTGACCGCCCCGCCGATCGTACGGGGCCCATAGCGAATGGCGGCGGCCCCTTTCGTGACTTCGACCGCCTGCATGCGCCCGATGGCCGGGAAATAATACGCTGCCGGCGCGGCATAGGGAGCAGGCGCGATCAGCACGCCGTCTTCCATGAGCGTGATGTTGCTCGAACGTTCGACCGGACTGCCGCGCAGACCGATATTCGGGAACAAGCCGAACCCGTCTTCCTCCTGCGTGTTGATGCCGGGGACCTGCCGCAGGACGCGATTTACATCCCCGTAATCGAACCGGCGCAGATCCTCGCTGTCGATAAGATCGGCCGATCCCGCGATACGGTAGGGATCGATCCGGCCGCCGACCACGATGATCGAATCCACCGGATTCTCCCGGCGCTCGTCTGCAATCTGTTCGGCGCGCACCTCTCCGTCATCAGGCCCGGTAGTCTCTTGTGCCACCGCCGGTGCGGACAAAGCGATTGCGAGGGACGAGACGGTAGTACGATACATAAAAACTTCCTGTTCTCCGAGTGTGGAAATCCGGGCCCTAACCTTATTGCGATTGCCTCGCAAGAGCAAAAACACGCTTTGGGAAAACTTCTCGGTAGCGCTCGTGCGCGTAGCTGTGCAGCGCAGCGCGGGGGATTTGCGACACCGATGAGGCAAGGATGTGGTGATTTACCTGAGCTTCAAAGAGTAAGCCTGCGGTCGGCTGTTTTCCTTTGTAACCGAGCAACTGCAACGCATTTAACACCTTGCGCAGCGCGGTCCTTTTTGCACGAGCAGGGCCAGGCCGATGGCAAGCCCGACAATCCTCGCAAGCCTGAGTTAGGGTTGTTCAACGAACACTCGTACGCACCCAAACCTTGCGGCCGAGCTTTGACGGCCCGGGTTTCCGGTTTTTCAGCAATTATCGTGGTCTGCAGACGTCATCGAATACGCACACAAATCTAAGGCTGATGGGGTCCGCCAACTTCATGCGGATGTGCGGTTTGATGCGCGGGAACGAGATCGGCTTCGCAGTCCGTTTCAAAGCACGCTTCGAATGTCGCATGCTCAATTTGAAATTCTTCTTTCAACATCGACCTAGCCCGGCCCTTCACTTTCTCGAATTGCTCAAGTGAAGCGCCTTCAGGGGTTACATGCGTTTCCAGCGCCCGGTGATGCTCGCCGATCGACCAGACATGAACATGATGTACTCCGTCGATCC
The DNA here is from genome assembly GCF_042095715.1 of Qipengyuania sp. Lineage (GTDB taxonomy): Bacteria > Pseudomonadota > Alphaproteobacteria > Sphingomonadales > Sphingomonadaceae > Qipengyuania. Next base: position 72,157 of record NZ_JBELMO010000006.1, read on the forward strand.
CATCCAAATTTTCGAGTGCCGAAACGATCCGATCAAACTCCAGCTCGTCGGGAACCGCGCCCATCAAGAGCCGTACGGTCCTCGGCATCAGGGTCACCCCCTGCCAGATGACATAACCGGCGATGATCAGGGTGATGATCAGATCCGCGAGGTAGAGATCGTATAGCAGGATCAGCGCGCCAGCGACGATCACACC